>DATCBQ010000074.1:0-3307 GCA_036511745.1 Rhizomicrobium sp. | reverse complement strand
GCCGACCGCCGAATTGTTCGCGCCGCTGCCCGCCTGGGCGATGACGTTGCGCTCGACGCGGAAGTCCGGACAGTTGCTGTCGATGTCGTCGTTCACGGACGAGGTGACAAAGCTGTCGAAGAGCTGCACGTCCTCGCCGGCACCCATGCAATGGAAATTGACATTTCCCCCGTAGAGAAACGATCCATCCACCAGATCCGCCTGACCATAGGCATCGACGGTGTCGAAGTTTCCGCTTCCATCGGCGATCAGACCCACATTGTGAATCGCGCAGCCGCCCGTCGCGCCGGCCGTATTATCCATCTCAAGCATGGCATTGCCGGTGAACGCTCCCGAGGAATTGTTCGCCGTGATCATGAACAGCGGCAATTCAATGCCGGTTTCGTTGACCCCGCTGCGCGGCGGTCCCGAGAAACTGCCGATCGCGCCCTCGCAGGTTAGCGGCGCGGTGATTTCAAAATTGCCGGGCACGGCAATGTGGGACTGGGGCGCATTGATCCAGTTTTGGAGCGGAAACGTGTCGGGATGCGCGTGGATGCCGCAGCAATCGCCGTATGTGCCCCATTCAAACTGACTGTAGGTCTGGCTGACGCGGTGAAAACAATAGGAAGTAGTGGGGACAAACGACGTGCCGCCGTTGTCGCCATTGGCCGAGAAAGAAACGCCTGAGCCGGACGAAGCCGCCGCGACCGACAGCGTGATCGTTCCACTTGCGGCATTGAACGCAACGACCCGATCGTTGGTGATGCCGAACCCGGTACTATTGATCAAGGTGTTGAGCGCTACATCCGACCAATTGAAAGGGCCGTATATACCTGTAATCAGAGATAGATTCGAACCGGAAATGGTCCCGTTACCCGATGTCGTGCATGTACCGGCGGTGCTGTCGCTGTAGAGGACGCCTCCGCCGCCGTCGTTTGCCGCATTCCAGCCCTGGAGCGTGATTGTGACGCCTGAGCCGCCATAGCTGCTTGATCGCAGGTTCGGAACCGTCGGTTCCGTATATTGTGCGATGGCGGGTACGGCAACAACACACAAAAGCGCCACCAGCCAGCCGGAACTCTTCATCGTCGCCCCCATTCAGCAGAAATATCGCCGCTGGCCGCGAACAGACAGCTCACGCTCGATTTTCCAAGCTGTGCTCGAATGCCGATTCGCCTTCACAAGAAATGAAAGATTACGATTTCGAAATCGAGCCCGACAATCCTGCGGCGACGCAATTTCTGTGGACAGCGGCGTTACGCACAATACCTGAAATCCTACGGTTCCGCGACGAAAGATAATGCAAGCTATTGTGACTGTTGGCGGAATCGGATTCGCGATGTGGAAGGTCTCGTGATAAAGTCTATCCGGCAGCAAACGAGGGTGGTCGCGATGACGGCGGCGGATTGTCTTGCAAGGTGCTTAACCGACGGGCGCACGAGCGGTTCATGGTTGCGCTGTTCCGCGGGCGCCATGCGGAGTGGTCTTCCGGCGCGACGGAGTAGCGGAATCGCGTTGATCGTCTTGGCGCTCTCCCCGGTTGCAGGACAGGTCTTTGCCGCGGTTACGATTTCCTCCGCCGCCACGCAGAACATGAGTTGTGCAAACGGAGTCTGTGTGCCGACCGCGAACAACGCCGTTCTCAACGTCGCCGATCTCGAAACCCTCCTAGCGTCCGGCAATGCGACTGTGACGACGACGGGATCAGGCGGGATTCAGGCCGACGATATCGATGTCAAGGCCGGCATAAGCTGGACGAGCACGGGCGTATTGTCCTTCAATGCCTGGCGTTCGGTTGCGGTCAGCCAGCCCATTGCCGTGAATGGTGCCAGCGGGTTGTCGGTCTTGACAAATGGCGGCGGCGCGGGCGGCATGCTGAGCTTCTCCTCCGGCGCGAACGTCTCCTTTCTCGATCTGGCGAGTTCGCTCTCCGTCAACGGAGCCGCCTATACGCTCGAAAACAGCATCGCAGCGCTTGCCACCGCCATCGCCGCCAACCCGGGCGGCAACTATGCGCTTGCGAACAATTACGACGCTTCCCATGACGGGACCTATTCCAACTCGCCAATCCCCACCGAATTCTCCGGCAATTTCGAGGGGCTCGGCAATACGATTTCGAATCTTTCGATCACGGCACCCGCCAACACGAACACCTATGTCGGCTTGTTTGCCGAAATCGGCTCGGGAAACGAGAGCGGAGGAACGCTCGCCGATATCGCTCTGCGGAAGCTTCGCATCAACGGCCAGGGGATCTTCGTTGGCGGCCTGGTGGGCCGGAACGATGGAGCGATCAGCGGGGCATCCGTCGAAGGCTCGATCCAATCTGATAATACGAATGGTAGCGCGATCGGCTGTTTGGCCTACACTAACGTGGGATCCATCACGCTATCGAGCGCGGGCTGCTCTGTGACCAGTGTGGGACTCGCTTCCAATGGCGGCTTGGTAAGTGGCAACGATGGCGTCATTACGCAGTCCTATGCCACAGGCGCTGTCAAGAGCGGCGCGAGCGGAGGAGCCGGCGGCGTGGTGGACTACAACCAGGGAAGCATCACGGAGTCGTATGCAACCGGCGCCGTGACGGCAGGAAAAGACAGCGCCATCGGCACGTTCATTGGTCACAATCGGGCGGCCTCCACCTCGCAAACCTACGGCACGGGGTATCTCAAGGCCACCAACAAGAACCCGGACAAGGGCGGTTACGTGGGTGACGACACCTCGCCGCCGGGCAGCATTGCAAGCGCATACTGGGATACGACGACGAGCGGCTTTGCAAAACTGGGCCGCGGCGCCGGCAACATCAAAAACGATCCCGGCATCACGGGGCTGACAACGACGCAGTTGCAAGCCGGGCTGCCCGCCGGCTTCGATCCGACGATATGGGCGGAAACCCCTTCGATCAACAACGGCCTGCCCTATCTGATCGCCAACCCGCCGGAGAAGAAGTAGGATCGGGCATACGACAGGTCGCGCGCGTGGGGATGCCATGCCCATTCACGCATCGCGGATCGTGACCGCGGCCTGCAGCCCGAGCGCGATCGCGCTGGGCGAGAACACGCCCAGATCCGCCGGCGCGGCGTTTTCCGAGATGTCGATGTTCGTCAGCTGGGAGCCCACAAGCTCGGCGTCGTAATCATAGCCCGGATGAAACACCACCTGCCGGTTGGTGGCGTCGGTATAATACACATTGCCGCACAGCTTCAGGCTGTCGATCGCGCCGGAGAGATAGATGTGCGAGGCGTAAGGCGGCGGCACGGCGCCGACGCTCGCCCCCGCGGAGAGCGAAAAGACATTGTCGCAGGCGGTGACGAAGTTCGAGTTGTTGAGG
>DATCBQ010000073.1:0-10236 GCA_036511745.1 Rhizomicrobium sp. | reverse complement strand
TGCCGCATTCGGCGCGAGTCGCAAACGCGAAGGCCGTGCGGCCGCGCGCAATCACGCCGCGCACGATGTCTTCGCTTGTCACGGTCTTCTCGGTCGTGCCGCCGTAATAGATGGGGTCCGGCATGACAAGAGCATCGCGCTCGACCAGATTTTCCGCGAAGCAGTCGATGAAAGCATCTTTCATCAGCCGCAGCGGTCCGTAGCCATGCGGCTGGAACATCACGAGCAACCGGCCGGGAAAGTCGTGAAGGGTTTGCAGGGTCGCGGCAATCTTGTCGGGATTGTGCGCGAAATCGTCGATCACGATGACACCACCAGCAATGCCGACCGTTTCGAGCCGCCGCCTAATCCCGGAAAAATTTGAAAGTGCCTGCGCGGCTTGCGCCAGCGAAACGTCCGACGCCCGGCAAGCGGCGAGCGCCGCAAGCGCATTGGCGACGTTGTGGCGGCCCGGTACGCGCAATCGCACCGCCATGCGAGATTCGGTATCGCGCTCGCAGACGTCGAAAGCGATGCCGTCGGGCGCAGGCTCGAGACTTCGCGCGGACAAATCCGCATCAGCACTGCCAATGCTCCAGGTGAAAAGCTTCCCCGACGCCCGGCGGGAAGCGAGAGCCGCCGTCTCATCATTGTCGATTCCCAGCACCGCCGTTTCGGAGCCGGCGACGAAATCGGCAAAGAGCCGGCGCAGTTCATCGAGCGATTTGTGATCCAGCGCAATATTGTTCACGACGGCGATCCGGGGCCGGTAAAGCGCGATCGAGCCGTCGCTCTCATCCACCTCGCTGAGGAAAATATCGCTTCCGCCTACCACCGCGCTTGCGAACGGCACCTCCGGCGTCATGAAATTCTTCATCACCGCGCCGTTCATGATGGTCGGATCGCGTCCCGTCTGGCGCAAAATCCAGCCGATCATCCCCGTGGTTGTCGATTTGCCGCTGGTGCCGGCAACACCGATTGCAAGCGGGGCGTCATTGAAAAGACCGGCGAGCAGCTCGGCGCGCTGGATCAGCCTGGCGCCGACGCGCGTGGCGGCCTGAACATCGGGCACCTGCGGCTCGACGGCCGCTGACGTCACGACGATCTGATCGGGCCCGGTGATGCCGCTGCCGTCCTGGGGAAAGAGGGTGATGCCGCGCGCCCGCAGGAAAGCGAATTTGTCCCCCGTGCGGCCCTGATCGAGCGCCCGGTCGGAACCGGCAACCGGATACCCTTTCGCCTTGACGATGAGCGAAAGCGGCAGCATGCCGCTGCCACCGATGCCGCAAAAGAAATAGGCTTTGTTCGCCTCCATCCGCGAAGGCTATAAGGCCAGTCGTCGCAGGGTGACAAGCGCGCGCAGCATGACCGCGGTAAAGATCAAGATCGGCATTGTCGCGCCGGCGTCGCGCATCGAGCCGGCGCTGGCCGATGGTGTCTCGGAAATTGCGCGAAAGTTCTACGGCGATCGCGTCGAGCTGTATTTTCATCCCCAATGCCATCTTTCGTGCGGCCACTTTGCGGGCGACGACGCAGCGCGCGCCGCAGCGTTTCTTGAGGTTGCCAACGATCCGGATATAGCGGCGGTGTGGATTGCGCGAGGCGGGTATGGCGCCGCTCGCATTCTCGATCGCGTCCTGCCCGAGTTGACGGAACGGGCGCGCGACAAGGCGTATGTCGGCTACAGCGATGCCGGGTTCCTTCTTGGCGCGCTGTACGCGAACGGATTTTCGCAGGTGGCGCATGGCCCGATGCCGGCCGATCTCGCGCGCGATGGCGGCGAAGCTGCGATTGCCCGCGCCCTGTCGTGGATTGTAGGGCGCGCGCCGCAAGCGCTGGAGCCGAGCGTATTGCCGGCAACGAAGTCTGCCGCTTTCAACATGACCATCCTGTCGCATCTGCTGGGAACGCCCTATGCGCCCGACCTCGCCGGTCATGTCCTGATGCTGGAGGAAGTGTCCGAGCACATGTACCGCATCGACCGCACGCTGTTTCACATCACGGGCAATTCGCGGATCCGCGATGTCGCCGGCATCCGACTCGGGCGATGCAGCGCCATTCCGCCGAACGATCCGCCGTTTTGTCAGACGGAAGAACAAGTGGCCGAACATTGGTGCGCGCAAGCGGGCATTGCGTATCTCGGCCGCGCCGACATCGGCCACGACAGCGAAAACCGCGTCGTTCCGTTTGGGCGGCTTGGAACGGCTCCTCCGGGCCACTAGGTTCCGTTCGATCGCAATCGGAGAACTGCCATGCTCGAGCTCTATTACTGGCCGACGCCGAACGGGAAAAAGGTCACCATCCTGCTCGAGGAATGTGAGCTGCCCTATGCGCTGAAGCCGGTCCGCATCGCCCAGGGCGACCAGTTCGCCGCGGATTTTCTGAGGATATCGCCCAATAATCGCATGCCGGCGCTGGTGGACACGGAACCGACCGGCCGCGGCACGCCGATTGCCATCTTCGAATCCGGCGCAATCATGATGTATGTGGCGGAAAAAGCCGGCCGGTTTTATCCGCGAGACACGCGCCAGCGATACGACGTGATCCAGTGGGTGATGTGGCAGATGGCCAATCAGGGTCCCAAGCTTGGCGAGCAGGGAAATTTCCACCGCGCAGTGGCGGCGGGGAAGGATGGCGATTTGTCCTATGCCATCAAGCGCTTCGACAACGAAGCGCATCGACTTTATGGCGTCATGGAACTGGGATTGTTCGGGAAGGAATGGCTGGCGGCGGACGAATATACCATCGCCGACATGATCTGTTATCCGTGGGCCGCGACGTGGAAGATTCGCGGCTTCGAGATCGCGGAGTTCCCCAATGTGAAGCGCTGGCTGGAAGCGATGGCCGCGCGGCCCGCGGTCGGGAAGGGCATGGAGGCGGGCGCCGGGCTGTCGATCGATCCCGCAACGCTTTCCGACGCCGACAAGGCGCGGATCGCCAAAATCCTGACCAACCAGCGCGCGACGCCGATTCCCAAGGAATGGTCCGCGGCCTGAAGGCTCAGGCGTTTTCCCTGATCTTTCCCTGAGTCGGTCGCGCGCCTGCTACTAAGCTATTGTAATTAAATGGAAAATAGAAATAATGGTGACATTTGCGCTTTTGCCCTGAAATTTTCCCTGACTGAGGGAAAATCGTCCCCCTTTTGTCTCAAGGTTGCGGTTCCGCCTCCCTGCATCATCATCCCCAAAATATACCATATCAGTACCAGTAGCAACCGATTTATTCGGCAACGCCCAAAGGAAACACGCGCGACGATGGGTCCCTTTCGCGCGAGCGGGGTCGGCGCGATATAGGGTCCGGGCAAGGTTACGGGGTCTGGTCATGGCGCAATCCGGCGAAGAATTCGCCACCGAAATTAAGAGGGTTGCGGCGGCGCGCACCAAGAGCCGCTCGCTGGAGCCATTACGCCGGCTTATTCCTTTCTTGTCACCGTATCGTCTGCTTATTGCCGGGGCGTTGTTTGCACTCTTATGTTCTTCTGCCGCTACGCTGATCTTGCCGGCGGCCGCGCGCAACGTCATCGATCACGGCTTCGGCGACGCCGCGGTTGCCCGCCTCGATACCTATTTCCTGCCCCTGCTCGTCGCGGTCGCGGCGATGGCCATTGCCACCGCGACCCGCTTCTACCTGGTCACCTGGCTGGGCGAGCGGGTCGTCGCGGATATCCGCCGGGCGGTGTTCGATCATGTGATCGGCCTGACGCCGGCCTTTTTCGAAGTGACGCGCACCGGCGAAGTGCTGTCGCGGCTGACCGCCGACACCACCCTGATCCAGACGGTGGTCGGCTCGTCGGTCTCCATCGCCATGCGCAATGTGGTGATGTTCGTCGGCGGTCTGACGCTGATGGTCGTGACCAGCGTCAAGCTGTCGGGCTTTGTCATCGCGGCGGTGCTGCTGGTGATGGTGCCGCTGATCCTGTTCGGACGCTGGGTTCGCGCCCTGAGCCGGCGCAGCCAGGACCGCGTCGCCGATACCAGCGCGCGCGCCAGCGAAACCCTCAATGCCGTGCAGACGGTGCAGGCATTCACCCACGAAGATCTCGAGCGGGAATTTTTCGGCCACGCGGTGGAGCGATCCTTCGACGTTGCGGTGCTGCGCACGCGCGCCCGCGCGGTGATGACGGCAGCGGTGATGTTCGCGGTGTTTGCCGCCATCATCGGGGTCTTCTGGATCGGCGCGCGCGACGTGCATGCCCATGCGATGACCAGCGGCCAGATTCTGCAATTCATGCTGTATGCCGTCATCGTGGCCGGCGGCGTCGGCGCCCTGAGCGAAACCTGGGGCGATCTGCAGCGCGCGGCCGGCGCCTCCGAACGGCTGATGGAACTGCTCCATGTCGAGCCCGAGGTGAAGGCGCCGGAAAACCCGGCGCGGCTGCCCATCCCGGCCCGCGGCGCGGTAAACTTCCGCGATGTGCGCTTCCACTATCCTTCGCGTCCCGACGCGGCGGCGCTTGAGGGCTTTTCGCTGGACGTGACGCCCGGCGAAGCCATCGCGCTGGTCGGGCCGTCGGGCGCCGGCAAATCGACCGTCTTCCAGCTGCTGCTGCGCTTCTACGCGCCGCAATCCGGTGCGATTCTTTACGACGGCATCGACACCGCGCGGCTCGACCCGAAAGTGCTGCGCGCCAACATCGCGGTGGTGGCGCAGGACCCGGTGATCTTTTCCGGCACGCTTGCCGACAACATCCGCTATGGCCGGCCCGACGCAAGCGACGACGATGTGCGCCGCGCCGCCGAAGCCGCCGCCGCGGCCGAATTCATCGAAAGATTGCCGAGCGGCTATGCGACGCTGGTGGGCGAGCGCGGCACCACGCTTTCGGGCGGCCAGCGCCAGCGCATGGCCATCGCCCGCGCCATTCTGCGCGATGCGCCGCTGCTGCTGCTCGACGAGGCGACCAGCGCGCTCGATGCCGAGAACGAAAGGCTGGTGCAGAGAGGTCTCGACAATCTGATGGCGGGCCGCACCACCATCGTCATCGCGCACCGGCTGGCAACCATCCAGCGGCTGAAGCGCATCGTGGTGATGGATCGCGGAGGCATCGTGGCGGAAGGCAGCCATGCCGAACTGGTGGCGCGGGGCGGCATTTATGCGCGCATGGCCGATCTTCAGTTCACGAGCGGCCTGGCGCTGGCGGGTTAGGCGGGAACCGGAATCATGCGCCGCCGGTCCCGGATCGCGATCGTCTTTTTCGCTGTCCTGCTGGTGGGCGCGGTGGCAATCGCCCTGCGCGCGCTGGACGCGATGGGCGTGTTCACGGACGTGGCGCCCGTCGCCTGCCTGCAACCCGAACCGATCCCAGGCATCGCCGGTGTGCAGGACCTGCGCTACGACGCGCCGAGCAATGCCCTGTTCATTGCCGCAACCGACTTGCGGCCATGGCCGGCGCACCCCTCGCCGGCCGACGGACTATACGTGTCTCGCCCTGGCGCGCTCGCGCCGGCCGTCAGGCTCTCGGGAACAGCAGCCGATTTTCATCCCTTCGGCATCGCGCTTTTTCGTGGCACCGACGGCTCGCTGACCCTGATGGCGATCAACCGGCCCGCGCATGGAAAGCCCGTGGTCGATATCTTCGCGGTCTCGGACCCGGCCATTGCCAAAATTGCCCTGCACGAGAGCGAAGCGGTGGCGGGCGATTTGCTGGTAAGCCCCGCCGGCATTGCGGCGGTCGACAAGGGGCGCTTCTACGCGACCAACGGCCACACGGGCAAAACGGGCCTGTGGGCAGCGCTCGAAAACGCGCTGCTGCTGCCGCGTGCCGACATTGTCTATTTCGACGGATCGGATTTCCGTATCGCCGCCGGCGATCTGCGCTTCGCCGCCGGCATCGGCGAATCCGCCGATGGTACGCATCTCTATGTGGCGGAAACGACCGGGAGGGACATTCGCACCTACGCGCGCAATATCTTCAGCGGCGATCTCGAACTTGCGGGCCGATTGCCGGTGCCTTCGGGTGTCGGCAATCTCGACGCGAGCGAAGCCGGCGCGCTGTTCGTCGCCGGCCGCGCGAAACTCCCCGACCTCTTTGGCGATCGCGCCAACCCCACGGCGTCGTCGCCTTCGGAAGTGTTCCGGGTCGCACTCGATGCCCAGGGCATTCCCCGCTCCGCGAAGCTCGTCTGGTCGGCAACGGACACCGGCGCCGTCACCGCCGGCGTGCCCCTGCGCAACCGCCTGCTGATCGCCTCCGGCTATCACAGCAAAATCCTGAGCTGCGCACTGCGACAGTAGCGGCGGCGCATGTCGTGGCTGTCGCTCCCGCGTAGAAAGAGTGTTCCACGCGGAGCCGCGGAACACGCGTTTTCGCGCGGCGCGATCTGCGAGGTAACGGTGCGGACCGCTTTTTCTTCGAACGCGCGCCCGCGCGCGACAATGTTCGTCCCCCTGCGGTGGGACATGACCCCGGAGATTTCGCAATCTGACGGATTCTCCGCGTCTCCGTGTCTCCGCGTGAAAAATCTTGTCTTGCGTTGACCCGCTCGTGGCGCACAGCGCAAAAAAAGGATGTCTCACGCGGAGATGGGGAGAACGCGGAGCTTTGCCGGGGCGAACAAAGCGCCAGACGGGGTTATCGGCGAGATCGTGGATAAGGCCGTGCTTCTTTCGAGTTCGCACTTCGTCGCGCTTTGCGAAGCGCTACCGCTGCTTGAGCGGGTCACGCGGCGACTGGGTTCCCGCTTTCGCGGAAATGACCGCAAAATTTATTGCGCGCAGATCTGGCCCTGACCACAAATGTCATCCTCGCGCAAGCGAAGAACCAGCCAGCTCCGCTTACGCGGCCTGCTCCTGGGCGGGATCGCGCAAGACGTAGCCGCGGCCCCACACGGTCTCGATGTAACTGTCGCCGTTCGTCGCCGCCGCGAGCTTTTTGCGCAGCTTGCAGATGAACACATCGATGATCTTGAGCTCGGGCTCGTCCATGCCGCCATAGAGATGGTTCAGGAACATCTCCTTGGTGAGCGTCGTGCCCTTGCGCAGCGAAAGCAACTCCAGCATCTGGTATTCCTTGCCGGTCAGATGCACGCGGCCGCCATCGACTTCCACCGTCTTGGCATCGAGATTGACGGTGAGCTTGCCGGTGGTGATCACAGACTGGGAATGTCCTTTCGAGCGGCGCACGACAGCCTGGATGCGCGCTACCAGCTCGTCCTTGTGGAAGGGCTTCGTCATGTAGTCGTCGGCCCCAAACCCCAGCGCTTTCACCTTGGCTTCCACGATGGCGTTGCCCGACAGGATCAGCACGGGGGTTTGCACCTTGGCCAGCCGCAGCGTCTTCAGCACTTCGAAGCCGCTCATGTCCGGCAACTGCAGATCGAGCACGATAATGTCGTAGTCGTAGAGTTTGCCGAGATCGATCCCCTCTTCGCCGAGATCCGTTGTGTAGACGTTTAAGCCCTCCGAGCGCAGCATCAGCTCGATGCTGCGCGCCATTGCGCTATCGTCTTCGATCAAGAGCACGCGCATGATTTTTCCGAACCTCTTTCGCGGCCCGCCCCAGCAAGGCCGTGGTTAACCGACGCAACATGGTAAGCGGAAATGGTTAACAACCACTTGCGCCAAAGCCCCAGCCTTCATCCCCGGGAGACATCCCTGACCAAAGGGTGAGCCTTTGCCCTGCCATCCCCTTGATTCGTCTCGTTAAGTTTACCAGCACTTAAAACCTTCCGGGCAAAATGAAGCAAGAGCCCTCATGAGTGTCAGGCAAAAAATGCAACCTTTGCGCAGGGAAACCGCAGGCCGAGCGGCATCGTCGGCCCTGGAGGGACAGGCCGGGAGCCGGCCGCTCCGGCCAGGGCCACGCGTGGGCGCCGCCGGCCCACCCCGCGAGCCGGGCATTTTCGCTCCTCTCCCGAAAGGTCTTACGCCATGAAGCGGCGCGACACCGTGTTGCGGAACAGGCGTTTCCAGGTGGAGGAGTTCCAGCGCCGGCTGGCGATCCTGGAGACCATGCGCACCGATCTCGAAGGCAAGCTTGCCGATCTCGAAGACAACGTGGCGCGCGAACGTCAACGCGCCAATGATTCCGATATCGGGCGCCTCGCCTTTCCCTCGTTCCTGCGATCCATCGAGGCAAGACGCAACAACCTGCATGCCACGGTCCATGAGATCGCGCGCGAGCGGGCGCAGTGCCAGGCGGAACTGGCGACCGCCAGCCAGGAGTTGAAAATCCTCGAGCTGGTGGGCGAGCAGCAATCCCGGCGCGCGGCGGAGGCCAAGAACCGAAGCAGCCACTCGCGCCCCGAGCAACTCGCGCCCGACCGCCATCTGCGCAAGCACGCGCTGCGACAGGTGTGAGTTACGGCTTAAACGCGGGATATCGACCGCGCGCAGTCTGCCCGCATGTTTCTCGGCCGTGCGCCGCAGCTAGACCCGGGAGGGATGGCGGGAAGGGGCGATCTTCGGTAAACGGATCCGAAAGCCTGCCTGTTCGAGGCAGGCGCGGATTTCCGCGGCGTGGGCGGAGTCCCTTGCTTCCACGACCAACCCCAGATCCGCCGATTTGGCGGGCATGTCGGTCATCATGCGGTTGTGGGAGACTTCCAGGATGTTGCCCCCCGCCTCTCCGACCAATGTTGCAATGCGTGCCAGCCAGCCCGGAAGATCCTCGATCTCGATCACCAGCGACAGGATGCGCCCGACGCGCGAAAGCTCGCGCAGAATGACATTGGAAAGCAGCCGCATGTCGATATTGCCGCCCGACAGCACGATGCCGACCTTGCGGCCCGCAAAAAGCTCCGGGTTTCCCATGACGGCCGCGAAGGCGGCGGCGGCAGCGCCTTCCACCACCGTCTTTTCGATTTCGAGGAGCGTTGCGACGGCGCACTCGATCTCTTCTTCGCGCACCAGCAGCACGTCGCTGACGAGCGCCTCCACAATGGGTCGCGTCAGCTCGCCGGGCCGCTTTACCGCGATGCCTTCGGCAATCGTCTGGCCGCCGCAGGGCAGCGATGCGCCTTTCAGCGCGTCGTACATCGAAGGAAAGAGCTCGGCCTCCACGCCATAGATTTCAATCGAGGGCTTCAGCGCCTTCGCCGCGATGGCGATGCCGGATATCAGGCCGCCGCCGCCGATCGGAACCACGAGGATTTCAACGCCGGGAACGTCTTCCAGCAATTCGAGGCCGACGGTTCCGGCGCCGGCAACAATGACCGGATCGTCGTAGGGATGAACAAGCGTGAGGCCTTCCTCGTCGGCGATTTTGCGGGCCCGCCCGTAGGATTCGTTCAGGGTCGCGCCTTCGATGACGATTTTCGCGCCGAACCCCTTGGTGTGCTTGACCTTGTTGAAGGGCGTGCCCTCGGGCATCACGATGGTGGCGGGAATGCCGAACCGTCCCGCATGATACGCGACCGCCTGCGCATGATTGCCCGCCGACATCGCCACCACGCCGCGCTTGCGCTCTTCCGCCGACAGCGAAGACAGCTTGTTGAGCGCGCCGCGTTCCTTGAACGAGGAGGTGAACTGCAGATTCTCGAATTTGAGATGGACTTCGCAACCGGCGAGTTTCGACAGCGTACGGGAATAGTGGGTGGGCGTGCGCTCGACTGCGCCGCGAATGGTTTCGGCCGCCGCGCGGATATGGGCAAGCGTCACCTGGGGAAATTCGAGAACAGCTTTGGCAGCGGCCGCGGTCACGCTTATCGCCATGGCGTTGTCCTTCCCGGGACTGGTAGCAGCGGAGGGATTTGAACCCCCGACCAAGGGATTATGATTCCCCTGCTCTACCACTGAGCTACGCTGCCTAAGCCTTCAAAGAGGCGGCGGATGTAAGGTGCGGTTTCCGCCCCTGTCAAGGCGCACAAAGCGGTGCGCGTGGTTGTCCGGGGAACCGCAACATGCGCATCTATGCCGCGCAACACTGTCGCGACCAACCGGCAAACATCGTGGGTTGCCATTCCTCAGAAATTGCTCACGCGGAGATGAGGAGAACGCGGAGCATTGCCGGATCGGGAAAAGCGCCAGACGAGATTATCGGAAAGATCGTGGAAATGGCGTGTTTCTCGTTTACCGATTACGCTATTCGCCCCGCCGACGCGCGGCGTGCTGGGTCCTCGGTCTGCGCGTCGCAAGCGACGCTTGCCGAGGATGATACCGTAATTTACTGAGCCCACGCTTTCGCGTTCACCCCCGTTTGTCATCCTCGCGCAAGCGAGGACCCATATGTGGACGGCCCCCTTCTCGCAAGAGGTTGAGCGCTGGTTTTGATCGGATCGGTTGCGATCATATGTCCGGCCTGTTTTTGCGGTCGCAGTTGAC
>DATCBQ010000072.1:0-5100 GCA_036511745.1 Rhizomicrobium sp. | reverse complement strand
CGGGCCGGCGCCAGTTCCTCGCCCTGGCCGAGATCGGCGGTGAAGGTGACCACCTCCGCGCCATAGGCGCTCTGCAGCCATTTCAGAATGACGGAGGTATCGAGCCCGCCCGAATAGGCAAGCACCACCTTGTTGATGCGACCCCTGGCCACGGCGCGCTCCCGGAAACGGCCGGACTATATCGGCTGCGTTGAAGCACACAACCGCTCATAGGGCGGCAAAACAAGAGTTCGCCACGCGGATACGAAGAGCCGGAAACATTTTTTCTGTCATGGCCCGCGACTGCGGGCCACCCAGGTGGGTCATCCGCGCTGCCAACTGGGTGGCCCGGTCTTCGCTGCGCTCAGCCGGGCCATGACAGCATTGTGTGAGTGACGCTTCACGCCAATCAAACACCCGTTACGGCACACCCGCCGGTTCTGGCACGCGAAGCGCAGCATGCAGCGTGCTCGCGCGCGCTTTCACGCTTTCGCTTCTGAGCTGGCCGCAGGCGGCCATGATGTCGCGGCCGCGCGGCGTGCGCACCGGCGAGGCGTAGCCCGCGCGGTTGAGAATTTCCGCGAATTTCTCGATCTGCTCCCAGTCCGAACATTCGTAAGGCGCGCCGGGCCACGGATTGAACGGGATCAGATTGATCTTGGCGGGAATGTTCCGCATCAGCCGCACCAGCTCGCGCGCTTCGGCGAGGCTGTCGTTGACGCCCTTCAGCATCACATATTCGAATGTCACACGCCGCGAATTGGAAAGGCCCGGATAGGCGCGCACCGCCTCCAGCAATGCCGCCAGCGGATATTTCTTGTTGAGCGGAACAAGCCGGTCGCGGATTTCATCGCGCACCGCATGCAGCGAGATGGCGAGCGCCGATCCGATCTCCTCGCCGGCGCGGGCGATCATCGGCACCACTCCGGCGGTCGAAAGTGTGATGCGCCGCTTCGACAGCGCAAGGCCGTCGCCATCGGCCACAATGGCAAGCGCCGCCTTCACATTGTCGAAATTATACAGAGGCTCGCCCATCCCCATCATGACGACATTGGTCAGGCGCCGGTCCGGCCTGGTGGACGGCCAGTCGCCCAGTGCGTCGCGCGCGATCAGCACCTGCCCGACGACCTCGCCGGGCGTCAGATTGCGCACCAGGTTTTGCGTTCCCGTGTGGCAGAAGCGGCAATTGAGCGTGCAGCCCACCTGCGAGGAGACGCACAGGGTTCCGCGTCCGGGCTCGGGAATGAACACCGTTTCGAATTCGACGCCGGGTCCGCTTCTGAGCAGCCATTTGCGCGTGCCGTCGCTGGAAAGCTGTTCCGTGACCATCTCGGGTCGTGCCAGCGTGAACCGCTCCGCCATGATGTCGCGAAAACCCCGGGCGAGATTGGACATGCCGGGAAAATCGCGCGCGCCGTGGACATAGATCCAGTTCCACAGCTGGCGTGTGCGCATGGACGCTGCCTTCGCGTCCACACCCGCTTCGACGAGCGCCGATTTCAGCGCCGCGGTGTCGAGGCCGATAAGACTTGTTTTCCCGGTCACGCCTAAGTCGCGGCTCCTCACATGCCGCAACTTTGATGAATCTTGTCGAGCGCGTCCGAAAGCCCCGCCAGCGGATAAATGTCGTGAGTCGTCGTGCCACGCTTCGACGTGCCGCTCACCAGCGCCTGGGCGCCGTCTTTCATCGCCGCGATCAGGCGTTCCTCGTCGGCCTGCGCCAGCACCCAGGCGGAGCCCGATTTGCCGTCGTTCTTCGTGAAGAACGAGAAGCGGTCGGAGCCGACCTGCGCCGTGACGGCGCTGCCGTCCTTGTACAGATAGCCGGAGACGATTTCCGGCTCGGCTTTTGCCTTTCGGCCGGGCCAGTCGTTGATGAGAAAATATGCCGGATCGCGCTTCACCTTGCGCGGCTCCTCCGAGCTCGGCCTGGCGAGCGCATAGCAGACCATCGCATCGCCCTTGCCGAGGCTGTAGGCGAACCACCCCTTGGAGGCGCCGAGGAGCGTGGGGTCCTCGGCCGCGGCGGGCAGCGCGCTGCCCAACAACAATCCACCGCAAAGCGCCGCGGCAAAAATATGATGCATGGAAAGTCCGGACATGGGGCGTTCCTCAAGCTCTGAATTTGGGAGCGGATGGTAAGCGCAAATTCTCAAGCAGAATTCGGGCCTTAATATGTTCATCGGCCGGCGGAGCATAGAGCCGGGGGCGCGCCCCGTCCATGCGGAAATAAGGCGCGGGGCCGGTCCATTATTCCCGCAAACCGTACCCGATCGAATAAAGCCGCCAGACGATCGCGCACATCGCCACCGCAAGTCCCAGTGTCACGGCGACGCCCAGCCCCAGCGAGGCTTCCGAGAAGCCGATCATGGCGTGGCGCAGGCCGCTGATGAAATAGAAAAACGGATTGCCATAGGCGACCCAGCGCAGCCACGGAGGCAGCATCCCCACCGTGTTGAAAATGCCGCCAAGGAACGAAAGCGGCGCGATGATAAAGACGTTGAGGATTGTCAGCTGCTCGAAATTGTTGGCCCAAAGCCCGATGACGATGCCCAGCAATCCGAAGATCATCGCAACCAGAACCACCCAGAAAAGAAATTCCTCAAAATCTTGAATGGACGTGACGCCGAAACACGCCGCGATGACGAGAATGCCGAGAGCGGTGATTACGGAACGCACGATCACGATGGCCAGCGCGCCGGCGATCATCTCCGCATAGGATAGGGGCGAGACAAGCGCTTCCTCGACATAGCGCAGAAAGCGCGAGAAATAGATTTGCGACGAGGATTGCAGGAACGCGGCATTGACGATGTTCAGCATCAGGATGCCAGGCAGGACGAATTCGAGATAGCGGTGACCGCCGATAAGGGCGATGCGGCTGCCGACCACGAAACCGAAAATGAAGATGAACAGCAGCGCCGAAATCCACGGCGCCAGAAAGGCCTGGATCGGCACGCGCATCAGCCGCGACCATTCGCGACGGATGATGGTCCAGAGCCCGATCCAGTTGACGAGCGGTTTGGCGGCGGGGCGCGACCGTGCCTGGGATATCGCGCTCACGCCGCCGCCACCCTGTCGGCTTTGGCGCCGGTCGCCCGCAGATACGCCCCTTCGAGACCGCCGGCTTCGCGAATATATTCCTCCTTCGGCCCGCGGCGCGAGAGCCGGCCGTCGGCCACGATCGCAATCGATTTGCAGAGCCGTTCGACTTCTTCGAGATAATGCGAGGTGAGGAAGATGGTCTTTCCGTCGCCGTTAAGCTCCTGCAGATAGCGCCAGAGGTCGCGGCGCAGCTCGACATCGACGCCGGCGGTGGGCTCGTCGAGTATGAGAAGAGCGGGATCGTTGACCATGGCGCGCGCCAGCATCACCCGACGCTTGAGCCCCCCCGAAAGCTCGCGGAATTTCTTCTTCGCGTGGGCGGTCAGTTCGAACCGCTCCAGCAGCATATCCACCCTGGCGCGGCGCTGTTTGGCGCGGATGCCGAAATAGCCGCCCATCCAGTCGATGATGTCGCGGGTGACGGCGAAGGTATCGACGTTGAATTCCTGCGGCGAAAAGCCGATCAGCCGGCGCGCATCGCGGTAATTTTTAACGGCATCCACGCCGAACACGGCGATCGAGCCGGAGGTGGGATTGGCGATGCCGGTGATGCAGTGGATCGTGGTCGATTTGCCGGCGCCGTTCGGACCGAGGAAGCCGAAGAAATCGCCGGGCGCGACTTCGAGCGAGATATCCTCGATGCCGACGGTTCCGCTGCGATAAACCTTGCGCAGATGCGAGATGGAAAGAGCCGGAGTCATGGTGCGGGCGCACTATACAGACCATATTCGTCCGTGAAAGTGTTTCCGGTTGCCGGCGGCCTGCATATCTTTTCCTTGTGCGGTATCAGTCCGGAAATCCCGTCTTGCGGAGCCGAGCTTGACCAACCCCGTCCTCGTCGAAATCACCCGCGGTCCGCTGGTCGAGAGCGTCCATCGCGGCGCCATCGCCATCGTCGACGCCGATGGCGGAATCGTCTTTGCGCTGGGCGATATCGACGCGCCCGTCTACCCGCGTTCGTCTTTGAAGCCGGTTCAGGCGCTGCCCCTGATCGAGTCGGGAGCGGCAGATGCGTTCGGGCTTGGCCCGGAACAGATTGCCCTTGCCTGCGCTTCGCATTCCGGAGAACCGATGCACACGGCGCGGGTGGCGGCGTGGCTCGAGCGGATCGGTCTTGGCGAAGCCGACCTTGCCTGCGGCCCCCATCCGGTGCGCTACGAGCCGGTCTGGCGCGATATGGTCAGGCGCGGCGAAGCGCCGACGCGCATTCACAACAACTGCTCCGGCAAACACACCGGCTTCCTCACGCTGGCGCGGCATTGGGGCATTGCCACCCAGGGTTACGAGCGACACGATCACCCGGTGCAGCAGGCGGTTGCCAGGGCGCTCGGCGAATTATCGGGCATCGACCGCGAACTGCCCTGGGGCGTGGACGGTTGCACCGCTCCGAATTTCGCGCTGCCGCTTTCGGGATTTGCCCGCGCGCTCGCGCGCTTCGCCCGGCCTGACGATCTTGCAGAGCCTCGCGCCCGCGCGATGCTCCGAATCGTGGAGGCGATGATCGCCCATCCCGAACTGGTGGCGGGAACCGGGCGGGCCTGCACGATCCTGATGCGCGCCGCCCAGGGCCGGGTCGCGGTGAAGACCGGCGCGGAGGGTGTTTATGCCGCCATCGTTCCGGAACGCGGATGGGGAATAGCAGTCAAGATCGACGACGGCGCGGGCCGCGCCGCCGAAACCGCGATGGCGGCCATCCTCGATTCGCTGCAACTGCTGGGACCGGATGAAGCCGCGCGCGAAATCCTGCGCGCACCCATCCTCAACACGCGCGATGCGGCCGTGGGCGAACGGCGCGCAACCGAAGCGTTGAGGAATGTCGGCCTTGCACGTTAGACGGACCGGAAAGAACGTCACGCGGAGTAATTATCTTGATTGTCATGGCCCGCGAAGGCGAGGGCTTTGCAGAAGTCGCTGTATGTGCGGGTTGGCAGTTGATTGCGGTTTTCGTTCGGTTTGCGGGTCGGGAAAGGTGGACTGGAGGAGCGTTGTCCCCGTTATGGGGCCATCGCTGCAACCCTT
>DATCBQ010000071.1:0-30792 GCA_036511745.1 Rhizomicrobium sp. | reverse complement strand
AGTGTCCAAAAATGCTATCGCTGTAGCGCATGCCCGGCCTTTCTACTTCCTGAGTCTCGACAACCAGAAAGTAGCTGCTTCGCGCAGATTTGGCCGGGCATGTACCCGCGTCACAGTGAATCGTTCCCCGGACAGCCGTGCTCGCCATGGGTGGGGCCGTCGGCGCGGGAGAACGGGGGCGCGGCCCTGTCTTCGGAGAGACGGTCGAGCTCCTGCGTGCGATCGGTGAGCTTCTCCGCCATGAGATGCACGACGCCTTCGGGGCTCCGCTGGATGCGCCCTTCGACGAGCAGCAGCCGCGAGCCCATCACTTCCTTGCGAAACCGTTCGAATGTGCGCGCCCATACGACCACATTGCAGATGCCGGCTTCGTCGGAAAGCGTGATGAAGATGGCGTTGCCTTCTCCGGGACGTTGACGAACGAGCACCACGCCCGCGCACCGCGCCTTCTGGCCGTCGCGCCCGCCCGCGATCTCTGCGCAACTCGCCACGCGTTCGCTCCGAAACATCTCGCGCAGGAACTGCATGGGATAGCCTTTGAGCGAAAGGCGCACCGTCTGATAGTCGGCCAGCACGTGTTCGCCGAGCGGCATCGCCGGCAAAGGCGCATTCGTTTCTTCCGGCTCGACGCGGGCACGGCATGCGGCGAAAAGGGGCAATTCGTCCTCGCCGCTGATGCGTCTGACTATCCATAGCGCCTCGCGCCGGTCGAGGCCGAGGGAACGAAACGCATCGGCTTCCGCCAGCAGCATCAGCGCGCGTTTCGGCAGCTGACGGGAGAGGTTGTCGATAGTTGATCCTCCCCCGTTTACGGGGGAGGTGCCGTGTCCGAACGGGGTGATGGGTGACAGTTTGAACCGGGGGAGGCGGAGGGGGGAAATCTGAGCCTGACGGGCCCCCTCCGTCTTGCTCCGCTTCGCGTCGCAAGCCACCTCCCCCGCTTCGCTTCGCTCGCAGGGGAGGAGCCTGAGAGCTTCCGCCCATTCCTCTCTGAATCCGTCGATCTGCCGTAATCCGAGGCGTAGCGCGAGCGCGCCGTTCTTTCCGCCCTCAAGCGTGTTGTCCCAGGCGCTGAAACAGACATCTACAGGACGCGCCTCCACGCCGTGCTCGCGCGCATCGCGCACGATCTCGGCCGACGCATAGAATCCCATCGGCTGCGCATTGAGCAGCGCACAACCGAATGCGGCGGGGTGATGGTGCTTGAGCCACGCCGAGACATAGACCAATTGTGCGAACGCCGCGGCATGGCTTTCGGGAAAACCATAGGTGCCGAAACCCTCGATCTGCCTGAAGCAGCGTTCGGAGAAGTCGCGGTCGTAACCGCGCGCGACCATGTTGCCGACGAGTTTGTCGCGAAAGGTGTGGATGGTGCCGACATGGCGGAACGTCGCCATGGCGCGGCGCAGGCCATTGGCTTCGTCGGGCGTGAATTTCGCTGCCACCATGGCGAGTTTCATCGCCTGTTCCTGAAACAGCGGTACGCCGAGCGTGCGGCCGAGCACCTGGCGCATTTCATCGGGCGGCCCGTGCTCGGGCGAAGGGGCGGGAAACGCGACCGCCTCCCTGCCGCTGCGTCGGCGCAGATAGGGGTGCACCATGTCGCCCTGGATGGGGCCGGGCCGCACGATCGCCACTTCGATGACGAGATCGTAGAATTCTTTCGGCTTCAGCCTCGGAAGCATGTTCATCTGGGCGCGGCTTTCCACCTGGAAAACGCCCACGGAATCGCCCTTCGACAGCATGGCGTACACGGCCGGATCTTCGAGGGGGATGGTGGCAAGTCCGTAGCGCGGGCCGCCATGCTCCGCGATCAGGTCGAGCGCCTTTCGGATGCAGGTGAGCATGCCGAGCGCCAGCACATCCACCTTCATGATGCGCAAGGTGTCGATGTCGTCCTTGTCCCATTCGATGAAGGTACGATCGTCCATCGCGGCATTGCCGATGGGTATGGTTTCGTCGAGCCTGTCCTGCGTCAGCACGAAGCCGCCAACATGCTGCGACAGATGACGCGGGAAGCCGATCAGCCGATTGGCGAATTCGACGGCACGCGCGATCGCGGCATTGTTCGGATCGAACGCGCCTTGCGCGACTTCCTTGACTTTCAGGCTTTCGCCCCAGCTACCCCACACCCCGCTGGAGATCGCGGCGGTCACGTCTGCAGTGAGTCCGAACGCCTTGCCCACTTCGCGGATGGCGCTGCGTGGCCGATAGCAGATGACGGTGGCGGTGAGCGCAGCGCGATGGCGGCCGTAGCGTTCGTAAATCCATTGGATGACTTCCTCGCGCCGCTCATGCTCGAAATCGACATCGATGTCCGGCGGTTCCTTGCGTTCCTCGGAAATAAAGCGCTCGAACAGCAAATCGATCTGGTTAGGATCGACGGAGGTGATCCCAAGCACGTAGCAGACGGCCGAATTGGCGGCGGAGCCGCGGCCCTGGCACAAAATCTTCCGTTCCCTGGCGAAATTGACGATGTCATGCACGGTAAGGAAATAAGGCGCGTATTGGAGCGTTGCGATGAGCGCAAGCTCCTTCTTGAGCGCCGCGCGCACCTTTACGGGTATCCTTTTGGCGTAACGCTCGATCGCGCCCGCCCAGGTGAGGTCTTCGAGATGACCCTGTGCCGTCTTGCCGGGCGGAACGGGCTCTTCCGGATAATTGTATTTGAGTTGATCGAGCGAAAACTCTATGCGATCCGCGAAGCGTATGGTCTCGGCGATGGCTTGCGGGGCTTCGCCAAAAAGACGTGTCATTTCCTCCGGCCGCTTCAAATGCCGTTCTGCGTTGGCTTCCAGCAGGCGTCCTGCGGTGTCGAGCGTGACATGTTCGCGGATGCAGGTGACGACATCCTGCAGCGCGCGACGTTCTGCGTCGTGATACAGCACGTCGTTGACGGCAAGAAGCGGGATGCGCGCCGTAGCCGCCATGTGCCGCAGTTTTACGAGGCGACGTTGGTCGTTGCCATGATGCAGCATGGATGCCGCCAGCCATAGCCGTCCGCGCGCAACTTTGCCCAGGCGCGCAAGCGCTTCGGCGGTTTCGATTCCGGGGTGGGCCGGCGGCATGACGACAAGCTGCAACCCTGCCTCGAATTCGAGAAGATCGGCGAATGCCAGTTCGCAACCGCCTTTCTCCGCACGCAGTTTGCCGCGGCTGAGAAGACGGCAGAGCCTGCCATAGGCGGTACGGTCCCGCGGATAGGCGAGAATGTCCGGCGTCGCGTCCTTGAAGACGAGGCGCGCGCCAACCAGCAGTTTTGGTTTCTTTGGCGGCAGATCGGGATGATTGAGCGCATCATAGGCGCGCACGACACCTGCCAGCGTATTGCGGTCGGCAATGCCGATGGCGGCATATCCACAAAGGCTCGCCGCCACGACAAGCTCTGCGGGGTGCGATGCCCCGCGCAGAAACGAAAAGTTCGTGGTAACGGCAATCTCTGCGTATTCTGCAATGTGTGCGTGTTTCTCCGGCATCTCATTCACCACGGAGACACGGAGGGCACGGAGAAGAGATTCACAACACGAAGCGGCGCAGGCCGTCCTTCAGGACGACGCTGTTGAAATTCATCAACAGACCGACTTTCAGGCCGCTAAGGCGCAGATAGGTGAGCATCTGTGCTTCATGAATTGGCAGAAGATGTTCGACGGATTTGATTTCGAGAATCAACTGTCCTTCGACAACGACATCCATTCTGTAGCCGCAATCCAGCCGAACAGTCTTGTAAACGACAGGCAACGGTGCCTGGCGTTGGTATGCAATATCGCTCTGCTTGAGTTCGAAACATAGACATTCTTCGTAAGCCGATTCCAAGAGACCTGGCCCGAGCTGCCGATGCACCACAATTGCCGATCTAATGATGCAATCGCTCAGAACGCTGTCATGTGCGAGAGTCATTTCTCCGTGCCCTCCGTGTCTCCGTGGTGAAAAATTCTCACGCGAACATCCCATGCACGAACCATTGCGGGTCGTTGGTTTCCCGTTCCCAGAGTCCGTCGCGGTAGAGCCAGAAGCGCATGCCCTTCTCGTCTTCGAGGCGGAAATAATCGCGTGTTGGCTGTCCGCGCTCGCTGCGCCACCATTCCATGGCGATGCGTTCGGGTCCTTCCGCGTGCGTTACCCGGTGCAGCACGCGGCGCCAGCGGAACCGCACCGGCGGTCCGTCCGGCACCTCGGCCATCGCTTCGACGGGCTCGGGTCTGGCGAACAGACGCAAGGGCCGGCGTGGCGCTTCGCCGGACACGCGCAGCCGTTTCCAGGGTGTTTTTGAAGCGGTGGAATGCTGTGCCGGCAGCGCCACCGCCGCGGTTTCGGGAATATGCGTGTCCCGCGGATGAAAGCGCAGAATGCGCGTTGCGCCGAAGCGTGCGGCCAGACGATCGATCAGGAAGGCAACCTCGCGCTTTTCGCTTTCGTTCTCGTCGAAGCTCGTTGCGTGCGATGATAAAAGTTCGGTGCGTGTTGCCGAAAGACGGATGAGATCGAAGCCGAAGCCTGCATCGATGGAATCGGAAAGCGCAGCCATCCGCTCGTGAAAAAGCCGTGCCACCATGGCGGCGTCGCGCGTGGGTTGCGCGGTTTCGATGCCGACGCGGCGCATCGTTCCGTCGGCGCGGAAGAACGACGCTGCGAGCGCTCGCGCGCCCGCGCCGCGCTTCTCCAGCACTTCGCCAAGTCTTGTCGCGAGCGCAAGCAGCGTCGAGGCGACGACTTCGTCGGCGGTGACAGGTTCGGCGAAACGGTGCTCCGTCATGCAGTCGGGAAGAGGAGTGCGCGGCGAAATGGGACATTCGGCGTACCCGAGCGTGCGGTCGAGCAGGGTCACGAAGTCTTGTCCGAAACGCGCGGCAAGCTCGCCGCGACCGCGCGCCGCGACCGAACCGATGGTCTTCAACCCGGCGCGGCGAAGTCCGTGCAAAATGAGAGGATCGGCGGCGAGCGCCGCCACGGGCAAAGGCGCTACAGATTGCGCATCTTCGCCGGGCGCCGCGATGGTGCCGTCGGCATGGCGCGCAAGAGCGGCGGTCGCAGCGGCGGTGCCCGCCAGCGCGCATTGCACGGCAAAGTCCTGGCTCGCGAACGCGCGGCGGATGTTTTTCAGCAGCGCCGCTTCGCCGCCAAATAAATGCGCAACGCCGGTCACATCGAGGAGAAGTCCGTCGCGGGAATCGAGCGCGACCAGCGGCGAATAGCGCTCGCACCAATCGGCAATGCGCGCCAGAAGCGTTGCGTCGGCGCTGTCGTCGGCATCGTACACGGCAAGTTCGGGGATCCTCGCGCGTGCATCGGCAAGCGCCATGCCGGGACGCAGGCCCAGCCGGGCGGCCTTCGCATCCACCGCCGTCAGTCGCATCGCGTTCTGCGCCCTGGCGATGAGCACGCACGGTCTGTTATCCGTAACGCTTGCGCGCACCCATTGCCGCCGCAGCCGGTCGGTCGAAAGCCGCGGCAACCATAGACCCAGGATGCGCCGTTTCGCGGAAAGCTCTGTCATCCGCATTCCACTCCATGACCCATTGCCCTGTCGTTCCGTGCCGGTTGCGCGCAAGGCTCGCGTCGAACACCGGTATTCCCCAGTTTTCTTCGTGCGAAGGCGAGCGTGCCGCCCGCACGATCCAGCGCGTTTCCGCAGCACTCGCAGACGCCATGGCATGCGCGCGCAGATGGATGACCGTCACGCCATGCCGCGCGGCGGCGAGGGTGAGCCTTCGGCTCAGCGCCAGATCGAACAGCTTCGATTCGCCGTAAGTCTCGAGCACGAGCGCGCCCAGGCTGGCGCAAGCCAGACCTTCGCCTGCGGCGCGCAGTGCGTCTTCGACATGCGCGGCACGGAAGAGAAGCGCGCGGGCAGGATCGGCGCCCAGTTCGAGCAAACCCGCGCCGAAAACCTCTCCCGCTTCGAGCGCCGAAAAATCCTGCCGGATCCAGAGCAACGGTTTTTTGTCCGCAGCCTTCAGCGCCAGCGCGAGCGCAAAACCGGACGCGGCCGGTTCATGGCCGGGTTCTTTCCCAAACACCTCATGCAGCGCGCCGCACCGGATACCGCCAGCGAGCGCCGCATCGGCCAGGGGGTATCCCAAAGGCACAAGCCAATTTGTCTCCTCCGAAAGAGGAAGAAATGTCCGCAAACGCTCGATTTTCCGGAGTTGCGCTCGCATCTCGTTGACGTTTGTTCCCTATATGTTCTATTAAGCTCCGGCGGGAGGAGGAGTCAAATCCGAACCCGTTCGCGCTCTACCGCTGTGCCTTGGTCTTGCAGTATCAATCGTGCCGCTGAACCGGGAGGGACAATGAAATTTCACTACGTGTTGCTGGTCGCGAATATCGCCGCACTAACCGCATCTCAGGCGCAAGCGGCCGGCAACGCTGCGAACGGCGCCGTCGTGTTCAACCGCTGCGCGATCTGCCACGACAACCACAAGAACGGGGTCAACAAGATCGGACCTGATCTTTTTGGCGTCGTCGGCCGCAAGGCCGGAACCTATCCAGGTTTTTCCTATTCAGGTGCGACAAAGAACGCCGGCTTCACCTGGACCGACGCGAAACTTGACGCCTATATCACTTCATCATCGCAGGTGGTTCCCGGCAACAAAATGGCTTTCGCAGGCATCACCAACGCAGGCCAGCGCGCCGATCTCATCACCTATCTCGATACGCTGAAATGATGGCAAGCGGACGGTTTTTGATCGCATTGACGGTCGCGAACCTCGTATCCGGAACCGCAAGCGCCGCGCCGACACCGGTAGCGGATCTGCAGTGCAAATTCCGGCACCGCATGCAGGAGGTAAACGCGATCTCCGAAGTGCCGCGGCAAATCCAGAACGTCATGCTGGTCCGTATGGATCCGGCGGCGCGCGAAGACGCCAAATTTGAGTGGCACAATGTGATGGCGCCCCGGGATGGCGCATTCAATTCGACCGACGTGGTCACGGTTGGCTATCCGTCGAGACGCTTCATCCGGGCCGGACATGAGGGCAACGAATGGTTCGTATGGTTCGAGCATGGCGGCATCGCGTACGCGAAAAACATCGCGCTGTTCCATGTGCGGCTTGGGCAGGGACTGCCGATCCTGCGCGCGTTCATTCCCTATTGGGAGAACCCCTGCGCGTTGACCGATGACCCCATCGACAACAAACCGCCGCCGCCCGGCCTCGGCAGCCGCTGGTGGTGACCGTGGCAGAATGACGCACAACGCCGCTCCTTGTGCGGCGCACCATGAAAAGGGAAGTCAACGCTCCTAGAGTGCCGAACGTCGGATTTAACGCTTGATTGACAGGCCATACCTCTGATGCCTAGTTTTTGCGCCGCACCACAAACCGCAGACGGCCGGACAATTCGCGTCTCGGCGACAGGCAAAATCAAAGGCCGCTGCTCCGGGGAAGGCATTCGCAGCCGATGAAAGTGCTCGTGCCCGTCAAGCGGGTGATCGACTACAATGTGAAGGTCCGGGTAAAAGCGGATCAGACCGGAGTCGATCTCGCGAACGTCAAGATGTCCATGAATCCTTTCGACGAGATCGGTGTCGAAGAAGCGCTCCGACTCAAGGAAAAAGGTAAAGCCACCGAAGTGATCGCCGTCTCGATTGGTCCCCAGGCGGCGCAAGAGACCATCCGCACGGCGCTCGCAATGGGCGCGGACAGGGGAATCCTGGTAAAGGTCGATGGCGACGTGGAGCCGCTTGCCGTCGCCAAAATTCTGCAAGGCATTTGTGAAACAGAGCAGCCCGGCCTGGTCATTCTCGGCAAACAGGCCATCGACGACGATTCGAACCAGACCGGCCAGATGCTGGCAGCGCTGCTCGGCTGGCCGCAAGGCACCTTTGCGCACAAGCTCGATCTCGGCGACGGCAGCGCACAGGTCGAACGCGAGATCGACGGCGGACTGCAGACCGTGGAGATCAAAACGCCCGCCATCGTTACGACCGATTTGCGCCTCAACGAGCCCCGCTATGCAACGCTGCCGAACATCATGAAAGCGAAGAAGAAGCCGATCGACGAGAAAACACCCGCGGACTACAGCGTCGATACGACGCCGCGGCTCAAGGTTCTGAAAGTCACCGAGCCCTCGAAGCGTCAGGCCGGGGTGAAAGTGAAAACCGCTGCCGAGCTTGTCGACAGGCTCAAGAACGAGGCGGGCGTGATCTGATGCCCTCTCTTGTCGTCGCCGAACACGACAACAAATCGCTGAAGGACGCGACGGCCAAGACTGTCGGGGCCGCCTTGCAACTGGGTGCGCCGGTTCATGTCCTGGTTGCCGGGCAGGATTGCGGCGCGGTCGCCGAGGCCGCATCCAAAATTGCCGGCGTAGAAAAAATCCTCGTCGCCGACGACCCGCTCTATGCCAAAATGGTCGCTGAGCCGATGGAGACGCTGATCCTCGGTCTCGCAGCCGGATACGATGCGATCCTCGCGCCGGCCACGACCAACGGGAAAAACTACCTGCCGCGCGTGGCTGCGAAGCTCGACGTGCCACAGGTCTCCGAAATTCTGGCCGTGGAATCGCCGGACACGTTCCGCCGCCCGATCTATGCGGGGAACGCGATTCAAACCGTGCAGGTGCCTTCCGGAAAGAAGGTGATCACCGTCCGCACCACGGCCTTCAAGGCGCCCGAAGGCGAAGGCAAAGCGTCGATCGAGCAGATATCATCTGCCGGCGATCCGGGGCTTTCCAAATTTGTCGGCGAAGAGCTGTCCAAATCGGCGCGACCGGAGCTTACCTCGGCCAGGATCATCATTTCCGGCGGCCGGGGCATGCAGTCCGGCGAAAACTTTCATCTTCTGGAGAAAATCGCCGACAAGCTGCATGCCGCTGTGGGCGCCAGCCGCGCCGCCGTCGATGCGGGCTTCGTCCCCAATGATTACCAGGTGGGCCAGACGGGCAAGGTGGTGGCGCCGGATCTCTATATCGCGGTGGGCATTTCCGGCGCGATCCAGCATCTGGCCGGCATGAAGGATTCCAAAGTCATCGCCGCCATCAACAAGGACGAGGAGGCGCCCATTTTTCAGGTCGCCGACTACGGCCTCGTCGCCGATCTCTTCAAGGCGATTCCGGAATTGGATCAGGAGCTCACGAAACTGGGTTATTGAGGATTTTTTGTCGCAATTCCGGGCCGGTCGTCGGGAGGGGACTCGACGAAGTCCCAAAAAAAATGGAGTCGAAAGAAAGTCATGGGTATTGAGCGTGTCGGCATCATCGGCGCGGGACAGATGGGCGGGGGAATTGCCCATGTCTGCGCGCTATCCGGTTACGATGTTCTTCTGGAGGACATGAATCCCGATCAGTTGGGCCGCGCGGTAGGCGCGATCGAAAAGAATTTACATCGCCAGGCTGCGCGCGGGCTTATTCAGGACGACGCCGTCGAGCCCGCCATGAAGCGGATCAGGACCACGCAAAATCTCGACGACATGAAAGACCGCGACGTCGTGATCGAGGCGGCAACCGAAGACGAGAGCGTCAAGAAAAAGATTTTTCAGGATCTCTGCCCGAGGCTTGGCGCAAAGACCCTCATCGCAACGAACACGTCCTCCATTTCGGTGACGCGTCTGGCGGCATCGACGGACCGGCCGGAACATTTCATCGGCCTGCATTTCATGAATCCCGTACCGATGATGCAGCTGGTGGAGGTTATCCGCGGCATTGCGACGGACGACGCAACATTTCAGACCGCGCTCGACATCGTCAAACGCGTGGGAAAGACTGCCGCCTACGCGGAAGACTTCCCGGCCTTTATCGTCAATCGCATCCTTCTGCCGATGATCAACGAGGCGGTGTACACGCTCTATGAAGGTGTCGGTAATGTGGAGGCGATCGATACCGCCATGCGCCTGGGCGCCAACCACCCGATGGGACCGCTCCAGCTTGCGGATTTCATCGGTCTCGACACTTGTCTTTCGGTGATGCAGGTCCTTTACGAGGGACTCGCGGATTCCAAATACCGACCCTGCCCCCTTCTTGTGAAATACGTCGAGGCGGGCTGGCTTGGCCGCAAGACGGGTCGCGGCTTTTATGACTACCGCGGTGAGCATCCCGTCCCAACCCGTTGACCTGAAGCAGCGCCGGCAATCCCAAAGCGCCTTTTGTTCTTGTGCGCCGCGCGAAAGCGTGCGGGAATTTGCGCGAGCGTTTCCGGAGAGAAAATTTGCGTCGTTACGCGTCGATCGGCGTAGGGATAGCGGCATGTCTTGCCCTGCTTTCGTGCGCGCCGCCGCCGCCGCCGCCGTCCGAAGTTTGGCCGACAGCAGGCTGGCCATCCTCCACACCGGAAGCGCAAGGGATCGATTCCGGGGCGCTCGCAGTTACTATCGACACGCTAAAGGCGAACCACGTCCCCATCCACAGTCTGCTTGTCGAGCGCAATGGGTATATCGTCTTGGACTCCTACTTTTTTCCTTTTGGCGCCAACCAGCCGCATGATGTTGCCTCGATCACGAAGAGCGTCACTTCGACGCTTGTCGGCATCGCCATGGGCGACGATGCGTCCGTCGAGCTGAATTCGCCGATCGCATCGCTGCTGCCGGAACAGGAAATTGCGGATCCGCGCAAGGCCCGTATTACGCTGGCACAATTGCTCGGCATGACGTCGGGCCTGGATTGCAGCGCCCAGCACGGCGTCAGCCTGCTGCTGCAGATGGAGATGAGTGCGCATTGGACGAGCTATTTATTAAGCCGTCCCCTTGTCGCAGAGCCTGGTAGCCGGTTCGATTATTGTGCCGGTAACATGCAGCTCGTTTCCGCTTCGCTGACGCGAGCTACAGGTGAGAGCGCATCCGAGCTGGCGCACGCGAGGCTGTTCGCTCCGTTGGGAATCACGAAGGTCATCTGGCCTGCCGATCCGGACGGCAATTCGCACGGGTTCGCCGATCTGATGCTCGAATCGCGGGACCTCGCCAAACTCGGGTATCTCTGGCTGCATCAAGGCCGTTGGGAAGGGCGGCAGATCGTGCCCGCGGCTTATCTCGCGACAGCACTGTCCCCACATGCCAATGTCCAGCCCGGAGTCCAGTATGGCTACGGCATGTGGCTTTATCCGGGCCACACACCGTACGATTTCGAAGCGAACGGCCGGGGCGGCCAGCGCATCACGGTTATTCCGCAGCTGAACGCGGTGGTGGTCGTCACCGGGGGTGGCATGGACGCCAACAGGATCGCGCCGCTCATCGCAAGAGCGTTCGTGTCGAAGGCTGCGTTGCCGGCGAACAGCACGGGCGAAGCGCGCCTCGCCAGCGCAGTTGCCCGCGCTGCCGCAGCACCGCGTCCTTATGCTGCGCTACCCCTCCCGGCGGCGGCGGGTTATCTTGCAGCCAAGACCTGGTTTCTGCCCGCCAATCCCTTGGGCGTGCAGTCGCTGACGCTTAGCTTTCCTTCCGCTGTTGAAGCATCGGTCCGCTTTGGCTTCGCGGATGGAACCGGCGAAGATCATTCCGTCGGACTCGACGGCTCGCCGCGTTTGTCGCGCAATGTGAGCTCGGGTTTGCCGGTAGCGGTCTCCGGACAGTGGCGCAATGGCGGCTTTGAGCTCGATTACGATGAAGTAGCCCGCATCAATGCCTACAGATTTTCTCTCGTGCCTGCGAGCGGCGGCGTTTTCATCCATCTCACGGAACGGTCCGGCCTTGCGAATATCACAATGACGGCGACTGACGAACCGCCGGCGGAGCCTATCGCCGCCGGTTCCGGCAATCACGGGTAAGATGCTTTTCGTCGACGGTTGGGGGAGATTTCGCAAACTACGACGCGGCGCGGAGTGGCGACCCTGTCAGTGTCCGAAGATAGGAAATGGCGCGCGGGGAATCCCATTCACAGGGTCCTAGCGCCCGCGCGATCTCGTGGCCGCCGCGATCCACCAGTACGCTGAAGGGCAATCCTGTTGTGTTGAAAGTGCGGATCAGGGCCACATCCCGATCGACATATACGGAAAGCGCGCCCGCATTATGAGACTTTAGAAACGCGCCCGTCTGGGCTGCGTTTTCCCGCCCTACGTTGACGGCCAGCACTTGCAGTCCCGGCAGCGCGGATTTGAGCCGCGCCAACTGGGGCAGCTCTCGCACGCACGGCGCGCACCAGGGAGCCCAGAGATTGACCAACACGTACCGACCCCGAAACGAGGCAAGCAATTCGCGCTTTCCGTCTGCCTCGGCGAATCCGACGTCGGGCACGCGCGGATGGCCCGGTTGCAGGACGAGCCTGGCCAGTTCGGGCGGCGGCCTGAGCCCTTCGTGGACAGCACTTGGGTGGATCACATATAGAACGCTCGCGGCGCCGGCTGCGACGAGAAAAGCGAGAATAGCTGGCAATCGGAGTCGTCGGAAAGGCATTTTGCGCCCATGGCTGCAAACGAGATGTGGGGAGGACGCTTTGGGAGCGGCCCCGTGAACATCATGGAGGAAATAAACGCTTCCATCGAGTTCGACAAACGTCTCGCGACGGAGGACCTCGCCGGCTCGCGCGCCCATGCGCGGATGCTGGCAGCCAGGGGCATCATCGCGCAAGCCGATGCCGACGCCATTCTGGGCGGACTCGACAAAATCTCCATCGAAATCGCCGAGGGGCGATTTGCGTTCAAGCGATCGCTGGAAGACATCCATCTGAATATCGAGTCGCGTCTTGGCGAACTGGCAGGTCCCGCGGCCGGCCATCTCCACACGGCACGCTCGCGCAACGATCAGGTGGCTACCGATTTTCGGCTCTGGGTGCGCGGCGCCTGCGATCGCGCCGACACGGCGCTCGCGGCGCTGCAGCTTGCCCTGCTTGATCTTGCCGAAGAGCACGCCGAAACCATCATGCCGGGCTTCACGCATTTGCAACCGGCGCAGCCGGTCACCTTCGGTCACCACTGTCTTGCCTATGTCGAGATGCTTGCGCGCGATCGCGGCCGCTTCGCCGACACGCGGGTGCGGATGAACGAATGCCCGCTGGGCGCTGCCGCGCTGGCGGGTACGTCATTTCCGATCGATCGGGAAATGACGGCCAGTGCTCTCGGTTTTGCAGGCCCCATGCGCAATTCGCTCGATGCGGTTTCGGCGCGCGACTTTGCTCTTGAATATCTCGCAGCGGCCGTAATTTCGGCGACCCACCTGTCCCGGCTCGCCGAGGAGATTGTCTTCTGGGTTTCGCCGCAATTTGGATTTGTGAAGCTTAGCGATGCGTTTACGACCGGCTCCTCCATCATGCCGCAGAAGCGTAACCCCGATGCGGCCGAGCTGGTACGCGCCAAAACCGGTCGCGTCCTGGGCAGCTTCGTTTCGCTGGCCATGGTGATGAAGGGTCTGGCGCTCGCTTACGCAAAGGACATGCAGGAGGACAAGGAATCGCTTTTTTCGGCTGCGGATGCGTTCGCGCTTTCCCTTGCCGCGATGACCGGAATGATGAAAGACGTTGTAGTCGATCGCCCGGCCATGCGGCGGGCCGCGGAAGCCGGTTACCCCACCGCGACCGATCTTGCGGATTGGCTGGTATGTGTGCGGGGAATGCCGTTCCGCGTCGCCCACCACAAGGCCGGCGCGATCGTCAAGCGGGCGGAAGAACTGGGACTGACGCTCGATCGGGTTCCGCTGGACGAATTGCGCCGGATCGAGCCGGCCATCACGGCCGAGGTTTACGCCGTGCTTTCGCTTGAATCATCGGTCCGTTCGCGGGCAAGCTTCGGCGGCACGGCGCCAGAGCAGGTTCGCGGGCAAATTCGGTTCTGGCGGGAAAAACTTCCATGATGTTGCGCCTGCTTGTTGTTTTCGGCCTCACGCTGTGGATACCCGCCTGCGGCACCAAGAGCGAGCTGGATCTTCCCAACGGGAAGCCTTCGCCCAAAGGCCAGATCGATCCTTCGCAGCCGCCCAGTCCCATCTCGCGATGAACCATTTTTCGTATCGTTCGGGCAGTCTTTTCGCCGAAGATGTCGATCTGTCCGCGCTGGCCGATGAAGCCGGTACGCCGCTTTACGTTTATTCGACCGCAACGCTCGAACGGCATTACCGTGTCTTTGCAGGTGGATTTCCCGCCGACGCGCTGATTGCCTTTTCGGTAAAGGCGAACGGGAATGTTGCGGTCCTCAACACGCTTGCGCGCCTGGGAGCCGGTGCGGATGTGGTCTCGGCCGGGGAACTCAAAAAAGCGCTCGCTGCGGGTATTGCCGCCCACAAAATCGTCTTCTCCGGCGTGGGGAAAACCAGACCCGAAATGCGCCTGGCGCTGACTGCGGGCATCCGCCAGTTCAATGTGGAAAGCGAGCCGGAGCTCGAGGCGCTTAACGACGTCGCCGTGGAACTGCACACGCGCGCTGCGGTCGCGATCCGCATCAATCCGGACGTCGACGCGCGCACGCATGCCAAGATTTCAACCGGCACTGCGGAGACGAAGTTCGGAATTCCATTAAACAGAGCCCGTGACGTCTACGCGCGCGCGACCGCGCTTGCCGGTATCGAAGTGGTGGGCGTTGATGTTCATATTGGCAGCCAGATAACCGAGCTCGCCGCATTCGAAGAAGCTTTCGAGCGCCTGGCGCGTCTGGTGGCCGACCTGCGCGCCGACGGCCATTCGATCGCGAGCGCGGATTTGGGTGGCGGACTCGGCGTTCCATACCGGCGCGACAACGCCCCGCCGCCGCTTCCGGAAGCCTATGCCGCGATGGTCTCAAGGCTGATCGGGGAGCTTGGGGTCTCGCTCATTCTCGAGCCCGGGCGGCTCATTGCGGCGAATGCCGGCGTCCTGCTTTCGCGCGTCATCTACGTGAAAGAGGGAGGACACAAGACGTTTCTCGTCATCGATGCGGGGATGAACGACTTTATCAGGCCGGCCCTCTATGACGCGTATCACGATATCGTGGCGGTTGCCGAACCGGACCCGGAGGCACCGCTTGCGCGCTATGATGTCGTGGGGCCGGTTTGCGAGACCACCGATCTGTTCGCGCGCGACCGCGAATTGCCGGCGATGAAAAGCGGCGACCTTGTGGCAATCCTTTCGACGGGTGCCTATGGCGCGGTCATGTCTTCCGCCTACAATGCGCGGCCTCCGGCAGCGGAAGCACTGGTGAAGGGAGACGCATGGAGCATTGTTCGGCGGCGGATAAGCGATGACGAACTTGTTGGATTCGATCGTCTCCCGCACTGGCTCGAAGGCTGATCGCAGCCAAACTTACATCGCGTTGGCGCGTGCGGCGATGGTTTGGGAACGTGCGTGGCCGGCGCTGTGGCCGGCGACCGGCATCGTCGGAACCTATGTCGCCGCAGCGCTTCTGGGCCTGTTCTTTTTCATTCCCGCGGCTCTGCACGCGCTCCTGCTATTCATCGCGGTCGCTGCGACGGCGTTTGCACTCTATCGGGGATATTGCACCTTCGGATTGCCGCGGTGGGAAGAAGCCGCAAGGCGCGTCGAACGCGACAGCACGCTGCTCCATCGCCCGCTGACGGAGCGCGACGACCGGCTGCTCGTCGGAGCGGGCGATTTGCGGACCGAAGAATTATGGCGCGCGCATTTGCAGCGCCTGCTTGCCGGCATTACGAGCCTGCGCGTCGCGCTCCCGTCGCCCGGTCTGGCCGCCAAAGATCCTTACGCCGCTCGCTATGCCGTGCTGTTGCTGGTCGTTGCGGGATTTGTCGCGGCGGGCACCGACTGGGGCCGGCGCCTTGAACTGGCCTTCGTGCCCGCGGCGAGCAGCGGCGCTGTCGCCGCGCAGGTGGACGCATGGATCAATCCTCCGGCATACATCGGGGAAGCGCCGATCTATCTGCGACAGGGAAGCGCGTCGCCGGTCGCAGTCCCGGCCGGCTCCGAGCTCGCATTGCGGGTTCATTCCGCGGATACACTTCCCGAACTTTCGCTGGATCCCCGGCCGGCAGGCGCTGCAGCGCTGTTTCGCGGCGGTTCCGGCGAGTATGGCGCCAATGCGAAGCTGACACAGGACACCGCTGTCGCTATCCGCGAAGCCGGTCGTCTGCTCGGCAATTGGCGGATAAAAGCCGTTGCCGACAATCCGCCTCTGATCGCCTTTGCCGAACCTCCGGGCAAGACGGATCGCGATGCGGTCAAGATTGCCTTTACCGCGGCCGACGACTACGGCGTCGTCAGCGCGCGCGCGCTGATCCGGCCCCTGCGCGTATCGACAAAATCCCGCGCCATACTTGCGGTAGATCTGCCCTTGTCGTCTGCATCCGCCAAAACGGTGCTGCAGACCGTCTATCGCGATCTTACGGGAGAACCGTTTGCCGGGCTCGATGTCGAAATCACGCTTGAGGCCAGGGACGGCGCAGGCCAGATCGGACTGAGCAGGCCGGCGCGCTTCCGACTTCCCGCGCGCGTCTTCACCAACCCGCTGGCGCGGGCGTTGATCGAGCAACGGCAGAACCTCGCCCTTGCCGAACCGCATGCGCGCGAACGCGTGGCACGCGTGCTTGATGCGCTGACCATCGCACCCGAGCATTTTTACGCCAACCAGCCGGGCGTTTACCTGTCCCTGCGCACCGCTTACTGGAGCCTGACGACAACGCAGCGAGCCGAGGATGTCGCGCGGGTCCAGGACCTGCTTTGGCAAACTGCGGTGGCGATCGAGGACGGCGGTGTTCTGTCGGCGGCCGAACAATTGCGTCAGCTGCAACAGCTTCTGAGCCAGGCGCTTTCTCAAGGAGCGCCCCAAAGCGTCATCGATGCCCTGCTCGATCGCTATCGTCAGGCCCTGCAAAAATATATCCAGGCGCTGGCGCAGAACGCACCTCGTTCCGGCGGCCAGCTTCCTCCGCATGCCAAGGTTCTCAAAGCGGAAGATCTCGACGCGCTGCTACGGGCGATTCAACAAATGGCGCAGTCCGGTTCGCGTGCCCAGGCTCAGCAGATGCTGTCGTTGTTGCAGGGCTTGCTTGAGAATTTGCACCTGAGCGGAAGCGTGAGCGGGCAGGGTAGCGAACCGGGTAGCGGACCGGGCGGCAAGGCGCTGAGCGACGCGATTCGAGGCCTGGGCGATTTGATCGGGAAGCAGCGGCAGTTGCTCGACCGCAGTTTTCGCCAGGGCCAGGGCGCCGGCGATCCGCACGACGGCGGCGCCAAAGGCCTCGCCGGGCAACAGGGGAAGTTGCGCGACGATCTCGACAAAATCGGCAAAGGCCTCGGTGCGCAGAGATTGCCGCAGCCAGGACCGTTGGGCGAGGCAGGCCGCCAAATGGGTGACGCGCAGTCTCAACTGGGCGCCGGTGCATTCGATGGTGCGGGCGCGGCGCAGAAGAATGCGCTGGAAGCCCTGCGACAGGCGTCGAACGCTCTGGCGCAGGAATTGATGAAGCGCAATGGGCAGAATCAGGACGGACAGCAGGGCAACGACGACCCGCTTGGCCGTGCAGCGGGTTCAAAAGGCGGACTCGGTGGCGATGTAAAAATTCCGGATCAATCGGCAATCGCGCGCGCGCGTTCGATTCTGGAGGAATTGCGCAGGCGCGCTTCCGAACAGGGTCGCCCCAGGGAAGAACTCGATTATATCGACAGGCTCCTGCGCGTGTTCTGATCGCTCAATTCGCGGAGGAGATGTACGGCAGCGCGCGATCCTTTCCGGCCTCGTCCATCCCGTAACCGACGACAAAGCGATTCACATGCGCGAAGGCGGCATGATCCGCCTGAAGCAGGGCGCCGTCGCGACGTTTATCGACGGCGACCGCGGTCGTGACCCGTCGCGCGCCCGACTCCTTGAGAACGTCTGTGGCACGGGAGAGCGTGCGACCATGATCGAGAACGCCATCGATGAGCAGGGCGTGGCACCCCTCAATCATCGGTCCCGGCGGTACCCGCAGTTGTGGATATATTCGCCATTCTGGCGCTGACACACCTAAACCCACCTGCCGCTAAGGCTCGGTAATTGCTAACCTTTCCCGGCAACCGGCGAGGCAGCCATGACCGATCCCGTGATCAACGGCCTGATGAAACGCCGGGCCAAACTCACCAATGAGATCGAGGAGACCCACGAGCGACTACGCCAGATGGTCGTCGATCTCGAAAACCTCGACGCCACGCTGCTCCAATTTGACCCAAAGCTGGAAATCGAAACTATCCGGCCTCGCGCCTTCCGTCCGCCCAAGGATTGGGCCAAGAGGGGCGAGATGATGCGGCTCATCTACAGCGTCTTGCGGCGTGCCACGGAGCCGCTCACCACACGCGATATTGCCTTTGAACTGATCGTGGAGCGGGCGTTGGACAAGCAGGATCAGAACCTAATGTCGAAGCGTGTGGGCGTTGCGCTGCGCGGGCAGAAGGCTGCTGGACGGCTACGGTCGTTTCAGGGGCCCGGGCAATACATGCTTTGGGAGATCGTGCGGGAGACACCAAAAGACGAAGGCGACTCCACGTTCAATTATCCGCCCAAGCGCGGCTTTGCGGTGGGGATCAGGACGCCGATGACGAATTTGACGGGAAAGGGTGCTGGGAAGCTGATCCGCTAAGAGTCCCACCTTCCCACGCTAGACAGGATTGCAGGAAGATAATTTTCTAGTACCACTAGCCAAATCAAAGGATTCACGCCTTTTTTCTGGTCGAAGGGGAAAGCCATGCAATTGAAAACTCTCGCGGCTACCGCCGCGCTCGGCGCTGTTCTGGCTGGTTGCGCAGGGAATATGTGGGCACCGGGACCCAACGCAGTCGGAACATTCGATGAAGCGTCCGCATCATGCCGCATCGTGGCATCGGGAGACACAACATCAGTGTACGCCCAAGGATCGCCCGGCTACGTAGCCGGTGCTGTAACGGGTGCTGCGATTGGAGACGCCATACGGCAGGCGGGAGACTTCAACAACTGCATGTTGGCGAGAGGCTGGGTGGTTACCGGAAAAAACGACAAGGAAACGATGGAAGCGCAGAAAGCCGAAGCTGCTTCAATCTTGGCGGACATGAAACAGTGCAGTACAAACGTGCGTAACAATCCCAAGTACATAGTGATACTACCGTATCTCGCCGCCGCGACTACAAGGCATTACACGCTGAGCCAAAAGGCCAACCAGCATTTCGCCACGACTGCCGAAGCAGCCGCTCTGAGTGACTTTGCCGGCGAATCTGCGAAATGCCTTGATGCCCATCTCGATGCGATAACCAAACTGGACCCAAGGTCGGCTGCTCGCGCACGCGACCTTCAAACGGCGCTCAATAATCTTCAACTATTGGTCATCGAGAGGAAATTGAATTGGGGCGACTATTCTCAGGCTGCCGAGGCGGCGCTGGATGCCACACAAGCCGGTCAGCCCTTACCACCGCCTCCAGCTATGTCGGAAAACGCGGCACGCTAAATAATAGCCTTCACGTTCCCGCTGAAACGGGGTTTGCTGTGGAGATGAGGACGCTAGTCACGCTTCGCGACATTGATTCGTGAAGGTTGGATAGGCCGAGCCAATGAACATTTTCGACTTTGTGACGCAGGACGAAATCGACGAATTATCGGGTGACGCCAATCTGGCGTTCATGACTTTTGTACGGCACGCGGAAGGTCGATTGGCTGCGCGCATTGAAAGGTTGGAGTCTGAGCTTCAAGAGCCGTGGCACTCCATTGAGGAAGCAATGCACGGTTTTATGAACGTCGTCATCGCCGCTGCGAGGCGCTACCAGATAGAGCCATTCGCATCACTAGGCGTTCCGCGTCATGGTGATTTCAAAGTTGATCAATACCACCAGTTTCGTGCCGACCTCGACCACTAACTGCGCAGCCAAAGGAACTCCACCGGCAGCGAGAGACCTCTCCTGGCAAGCGCCCTGAGCAAATCGGCGGCAAAGACGAAGGCGCCGGCCAATATCGGCGCCGCGATGTCCGGGCGGTCATTCGTCGCTGCTATCCCCTATGCCAGAGCATCCACGCGAGCGCCGATCTGCTCTTCGGTGAAGAGCAGCGCGGCTGTCATTTTCCAGTCTCGGGGATTTGGATCTGAAGGTGACGCGCACCCATGGGGGGGCTCGACAGCCGCGTGACAAAATTCACGCCATGGCCGGGCGCAAGCGTCGGCACGTTTGCGGAGAAGCTCCAATTGTAAAGCACGCGGCTGTCGTCGTCGCTCAGCGTCGCGCGGAGCGGCGGCACCGAAAGTTCGTGCGAAGTGATATTGGTCAAACGGCCCGTGATCGCCAAAACCGTCTGACCGTTTTCCGTCTGGTTGCGAGAATGCACGTTTGCGATGGCAAACCCGGTTGTGTTCACCGGCATGTCCAGGGCGGCGAAAATGGATGCCGTCTGCGGCCATAGCGTTGCGATTTCCTGGCGAAAGCGCAACGCCGACCAGCCGATGGCGACGATGAGCGCGGCCAATGCAATCCATCCGACCGCAACGAGCGCCACGCCCGCCGGGTCGATCGGGCCCGATGCGTCTTCGGCGACTGCCGATTGCGGTACGCGAAGAGCATCCGCCGCGGGCGCATAGGGCGCGGGGACATAGGCGGGTCGCTGAGGTTCATCGGGAGCAGGGGGCGGCTCGACAGTCCCGCGAGGTTCCGGATCGACGGTCAGCGGAGGGTCCGGATCGGATTCAATCGGTTCGGCAGGTGGTGTCTGATGCCAGGTATTTCCGCATTTTGCACAGCGGACGTTGCGGCCTTCAGCTCCGAAAAGAGCTGCATCCGTCTGGTATCGCGTTGCACACTGGGGACAGCTGAGAATCATTCCGCGGAACGCGTGCCTTTCGGCAAAAATAGGCCTAAGCACGCGCTTTCGGCAATCCCGAAATAGCTGTGGGTTTGGGCGATGTTGCGCTTCGAGAATGTGGGGATGCGCTACGGTTCGGGCCCCGAAGTGCTGCGCGAAGTGACGTTTACCCTCGATCCCGGCTCCTTCACATTCCTTACCGGCGCCTCGGGCGCGGGCAAAACGACGCTGTTGCGACTGATGATCATGGCCAATCCGCCGACCAGCGGGCTGATCACGCTTTTCGGCCATGCGCTTGCCACGGCGTCGCGCTCGGCGTTTCCGGCCCTGCGGCGGCGGATCGGCGTCGTATTTCAGGATTTCCGGTTGCTCGATCATTTGTCGGCTTTCGACAACGTGGCATTGCCGCTCCGCCTCGCGGGAAGAAGACCTGCCGCATACGCCCACGACGTCGAAGAACTGCTGGGCTGGGTCGGGCTGGGGGACCGGCTCCATTCCCGGCCGCACACTCTGTCCGGCGGCGAACAGCAGCGGGTGGCCATTGCGCGAGCGGTGGTGGGTCGTCCCGATCTGCTGGTGGCGGACGAGCCGACCGGTAATGTCGATGCGGAAATCGGCCAGCGCCTGATCCGTCTGTTCGGCGAATTGAACCGGTTGGGGACGACGGTTTTGATTGCAACCCACGACCGTTCGCTGATCGAGCGGGGACGGGCGCGCGAAATGCGGCTGGTGGATGGCCGGCTGGTCGAACTGAGAGCGGCAAAGCCATGACGCGGGTGAAGCGGGGGCGAATATTGCCGCGGGAAGCCGGCGCGGCGCCTCTGGAGGTCGTCATTGGTGTAATGGCGTTTCTGGCGGCATTGGCGCTGGGCGGCTCGCTGCTTGCCGACCGCGCGGCGCAGGGTTGGCGCGCGGGCCTCTCGGGAAAGCTGACGGTGCAGGTTTTGCCGCCGGAGCAGGGCTTTCCCGAACCGGCTTTGACGAACGAAACCGACGCGGCGCTGCGCGTTTTGCGCGCGACAGGCGGGATCGTGCGCGCCGAGGCGCTCTCCCAGGGCGAGACGGAAACGCTTGTCGAGCCGTGGCTTGGCGCCGGCGCGGTGGTGGCCGATCTGCCTTTGCCGCGCCTGATCGACGTTACTCTTTTGCCGGGGTCGCGAATCGATCTTGCGGCATTGAGGCGAATGCTCCATCGCGCAGCTCCCGATTCGCTGCTCGACGATCACAGCCGCTGGATTGTTCGGTTGAAGACACTGGCCGACGCGCTGGTGTGGAGCGCCTACGGAATTCTCGGGCTGATTGCATTGGCGACGGCGTCGGCCGTGGCCTTCGCCACCCGCGCCGGGCTGCAGGCGCATCAGGAAATCGTGGCGCTGCTGCACCAGATGGGCGCGCAATCCGGATTCGTTGCGCGGGCTTTCGAGCGGCATTATCTGGTGTCCGCGCTGGGCGCCGGCGCGGTAGGGAGCGCCTTTGCGGCGGCGCTGTTCGTGGCGGCGGGGGGGCTGGAGTTCGCCGGCATCGAGCCGGTTGCGTTCCTGCCGCCGTTGACGCTGCATCCGGCGGAGCTTGCGTGGCTGATCGCGGTGCCGCTCGGCGCCGGCGCCATTGCCTGGGCGACGGCGCGGCTTTCCGTGCTGGCGGCACTGAGGCGAATCTATTGAGTGCGCTCTCGCTTGCCGCCGTCCCGGACCTGTAAGCTCCGACCCCGATGAACGCGCGCGAAACCTCGCCCTCGCAGGCATCGGGAGCAACCAGGCGGCCGCGCCTGGGCGCACCTATCGCGTTGGTGCTGGCGCTCGCCTATGTCGCGGGATTTTTCGTCTTTCTGAATCATCTTCCCCGCACGACGCCGAAGAGCGTGCAGGCCGACGGCATTGTCGCGTTGACGGGCGGCGAAGAGCGGCTCAATGCGGCAACGGCGTTGTTCGAAAAGGGCGTCGGCCGGCGCCTGCTGATCACCGGCGTCCACCCGACCACCACCAAGCAGGCGCTTCGCATTCTCCTGCATGGCGCGCGGCGTTTCGACTGCTGCGTCGATCTGGGATTTCAGGCCACCAACACCCACGGCAACGCCGCCGAAGCCGCGCAATGGACGCGGGCGCACGGCTATCGCAGCCTTGTCGTCGTCACCGCGGATTATCACATGCCGCGCAGCCTGCTGGAATTTTCCGCGCGCATGCCCGGCGTCAGGCTCATCGCGTATCCCGTCGCCTCCGAAAAGGTCGATCTGCGCGATTGGTGGCACAGCCCGCTCGCCTTCGCGGTGTTGCCATGGGAATACACAAAATATCTGGCCAGCGCGACGCTGAATGGACTGTTCCCGCCGGCGCGGCCGCGGTCATGATTTTCGTTCGTTCCGCCGTCTATTTTCTCTGGTTCGTGGGTCTTTCGGTGGCGCTCAATGTGGGAATTCTGCCGGCGCTGCTGTTGCCGCGGCGCTTCGTGCGTTTCGCGGCCCGCGCCTGGTGCAGGGGCCAGCTGTGGGGCCTGCGAACGATCGCCGGGCTTTCCTGCGAAGTGCGCGGCGAGATTCCGCCGCCGGGTGCGCTTGTCGCCGCCAAGCATATGAGCATGTGGGATACGCTGGCGCTGTTTCTGCTGCTGGGCAATGTCACCATCGTTCTGAAACGCGGCCTGATGCTGGTGCCGTTCTATGGCTGGTATGCGCTCAAGCTGCGGTTCATTTTCATCGATCGCCGGGCGCGGATTTCCGCGCTGCGGCAACTGGCGACGCGGGCCCGCGCGGCGGTCGATCGCGGCGAGAGCATTCTGATCTTTCCCGAAGGCACGCGAAAATCGCCGGGCGCCGCGCCCGATTACAAGCCCGGCGTCGCGGCGTTGTATGAGCAGCTCGGCCGCGCCTGCATTCCGGTGGCGCTGAATTCCGGGCTTTACTGGACGGGCCCGGCCGGTTTTCTGAAGCGCCCCGGCAAGGTGATCGTGCAGTTCCTGCCCGCGATTCCGCCCGGCCTTAAGCGCCGCGCCTTCATGGCCACCCTGGAACAGCGCATCGAAACCGCGATGGCGGGTCTGCTGGCCGAAGGCGGTGCCCCGCTCCGGGATCGCAATACGCTCGCGGAACAGCGGCCTTAACAGCGGCCAATAACAGCGGGACAAACCGCCCCCCGACTGGCGGCCCATTCGCTGCTATCAGCCATTTTTATCAGCGATGATCAACGATGCAGCGCGGCCGTCGCGTTGTTTGCCTTCGCTGCCAACAGCGATTTTATCAGCGATCGTGCCGGCCGGCGCTGCCTCTGCAACCAGCGAATCCGGCAGCGATTGCCGGAGAAATTCCGTGCAGCGGACGACGCGCGCGGTGATGGACGGTTCATATTTTGCAAAGAGGGGGGCAGACAGGCCCGGAGCAGACAGGCCCGGAGCAGACAGGCCCGGAGCAGACAGGCCCGGAGCAGACAGGCCCGGAGCGAACCAGCCCGGCGCAGCATCCCCACATGACAGAAACCATAGCCTGTTTGATCAAACGGCGCAAGGCTTTTATTCCGTACGCAGAACGTTTCGCGCACGGTTTGCCGGATTATGCAGGGGCGGCAATCGATTGGCGCAAGACGGAGAATTGAAAACCGCAGCCCGCGCATCCGCGCGCGAACGCGAGCGGTTGCGCGAGTCAAATCCTCGTTGTCATTCTCGCGCCAGCGAGAATCCAGCGTATGGCTTTGCGAAGCGCTACCGTTTCCCCCGGATTACAGTCCGGGAGCTCCCGCGAGCGCAATCGGCTCATCTCGTTATCTCACACGGTGAAAGTTTCGGTGGTTATGCGCAAGGCGCGATCACGGGGAATGACAACCGCTCGGGTTGACAGAACAAATGAGGAACAATAACCTTGTCGGGGAACTGCCGTCCAATCCCGGATAAAATAATGCAAGGAGATCGCCATGAGCCGCAACCGCGGGAAGGGCACTGACACTGACATTCGGCGCGCCTTGCGCGCGCTTCTGTCCGACATTGAAGGCATGTTCGAGGGCGCGGAGATTTTCCCCGAAAGTGGGCAACCCGAAGAATTCTTCGGACCGTTCTCGGTGGGCAAACTGCATGACGTGGAGATTGAGGATGTCAGCGTAAGCTGGCCCAATCTGGCAATCAGCATGCGCAACGCAAGAAATGCAATGCGCAATGCGGATGCCGAGGATGCTACGCCACGCTTGTGATCTGGCTTCGGCTAACTGAATGATGCACGATAGTTCGCCGTTCGAAGATACAGCGCATCCGTGAGCGGAGGAGCAATTTCGAAGGCCTTCGGCTCGCGCGCGAAATCGTAAAGACGGAAAATGCGAAAGTTCGTCGGCCGCTCTTCCGACAGTGAGTGCTCATTGGCGGACAGAAAGAAGGGCGTCAATGCATATCCCAACGTTGTCTTGACTTCGAGCAACCGCTCTTCGCCACTTTCGGTGAAGGACAAGATATCGTAACCGGCGCCGTCGCCTTGTCTTTCGGAAACCCAATCGACTTTCCGCGCAAGGTCGGTTCGCCCCACGGCGCGAAGCCGCGCCTGTTCGGAAGTAAGCACCGCTTCTTCGCCGCGACGCCCCAGCGCTCTGTTGCGCGCATCGCGCGCCGCCGGATCGAATTTGGAAACGAGCCGATGCAGATAGTCTGATTTGGCTTGCGCGGGCTGCTGCAAAATTGGGGGGAGTTCAACATACAGAGGCTTCGGTGCGGCCACTTCGAGCATCGGTGGCTCGGGAACGAGCGAAGGAATGCGGGTTGCCGACAAGTACCGCTCAATGCCGGCGATCAGCGCGTTTTGATAATTTCCCAGAGGCTTATAGCCGAATATCCAAGGCAAACCCAGTTCCCGCAGCACGGCACTGATGTTCTGATGCTTGCGCTCTATCGAGCCGCGTGTTCTGCCCGTGAGCTTGTGCATCTCCGCATTGTGCTGTGATTTGACGTAAGGTTGGCTCGCAAGCTCCATGTTCAGCATAGCAAAATAGTCGGCGACGATAAGATCGATATCGCCGTCACTCCAATGGACGCCCGTGGGATCGCCCGCAGCCATGCTTCAGTTACAGGCGCCTGAACCTGCTATGTCAAACGACGGGCATTCCGCCGCGTCACCAGCGTCCGGACTCAATCGAATACCCGTTGCCCTTGTTCCGTTCGCGCGATTGCGTGCTGCGCCATTGGCGCGCCGGTCCCGATTAACGTCCTTTCTGCCGGAAAACATCTCACGCGGAGCCGCGGAGAAGAATCGCAGTGCACAACGATGTAACGAGACATTATCGGCGCTCAAATTTATGGTGACACGAAATACATTTCTTCAAGGCGCGCGCGACGCGGCATCAATCGGAAATTGCAGTTCATGTCACTGTATTTCGGATCGCTCGGATAACAGCCGAGATGAAAAGCGAACATCTGCAGCTTGTGGTGCCGCGCACGCTGCAGAGTTCTTACCAGGAGAAGCAGCGTAGCGATTTAATTTGCGTAGCCGACTTCCTGGCGCTCGTTCACAGCCGCCAAACAACGCGTACATGAATCGGGAAACACCCTATTTCCAAAGCAATGCGTCCTGTTCGGAGCCCAATGTACCCGACCCGAACCCGGGATGGCAGTACGTCAGGCGGCTCCCAGCGACGCCGTGGCATCAGCTGAAACTCCGTTCCCTGCGTTTGCAGCTACGGCTCTCGGCTTGAACCGGCTAAACTCCCTGGGAAGCATTCCGACGAAGCGCTCGGAAGTAAGAGCGAACAGATCCCAGGTCACGTCGAACTGCCACCGGACTTTCGCGAGACGCCGGGGGCAACCGGCACCTTTACCGTCCGATCCGGGCTTCAGCCGCCCGGTCGTATCGTCAAAGTAGAGTGCCCGTGCGGCTCCCTGGAAACCGGGATGCCGTTTGACAAAGCGATTCGCCTGTCTCGATATGGCTTTGTCGAAGGCGCGGGTCCGGAATTTCAATGCCCATTGCAGACAAGGTCTTCGCCCGGGCGGCGTGGCGGCTGATCCCGTTTCTGGGGGTGCTGTACGTCACCAATTTTCTCGATCGCGTGAATGTCGGGTTCGCGGCGCTGTCGATGAACCGCGACCTCGCGCTTTCGCCGGAGATATTCGGCTTCGGCGCCGGCATTTTCTTCATCGGCTATTTCCTCTGCGAGGTGCCGTCGAACCTGATCCTCGAGCGCGTCGGCGCGCGGCTGTGGATTTTCCGCATCATGCTGTCGTGGGGACTCGTGTCGGCAGCGATGGCGTTCGCGCGCGGGCCGGTAAGCTTTGCGGCGCTGCGCTTTCTGCTGGGGGTGTGCGAGGCGGGGTTCTTTCCCGGCATCATGCTTTATCTCACCTACTGGTTTCCCCAATCTTCGCGAGCGCGTTTCAACGCGCTGTTTCTCGCCGCCATTCCGGTTTCGAGCGTGATCGGGTCGCCGGCCTCCGGCGCGATCCTGTCGATGAACGGCATCCTCGGCCTGCACGGCTGGCAGTGGCTTTTTCTGCTCGAAGGCCTGCCGTCCTGTGTGATGGCATTCGTCGTGCTCGGCTGGCTGCCGGATCGGCCCTCGGCGGCGCGCTGGCTGACGGCGGAAGAAAAGACCGTGATTGCGCAGGCTCTTTCCCGCGATGCGCCGCCGCAGGGAAACCTGCGCCGTGCGCTCGGCGATTGCCGCCTGTGGCTGCTGGCCTTGGGCGATTTTGGAATCGTGCTCGGTTCTTACGGGCTGGTGTTGTGGCTGCCGCAGATCGTGGCGGGCATGGGGTATTCGAACGCGATGACCGGCGTATTGGTCGCGCTGCCCTATGTGGCGGGATTGGCCGCCATGCTTGTCTGCGCCCGCTCAAGCGATGCGCGCAACGAGCGCGTGTGGCACACCGCGCTGGCGGCCCTGGCGGCAGCGGGCGGACTTGTCGCGGCAGCCCTGCTGCATGGCGATGTGGCGCGGATGCTTTCGCTGACGGTTGCGTCAGCGGGAATCTATGCCGCGCTCGTGACGTTCTGGACGTTGCCGCAATCCTTTCTCGGCGGCACGGCGGCTGCGGCGGGAATCGCGCTGGTCAATTCCATCGGCAATCTCGGCGGCTTCGCGGGCCCTTATCTGATGGGCTGGCTGAAACAGGCATCGGGCGGATACAGCCTGGGCTTTGTCGCGCTCGCCGCCGGCCTCGCCGGAACCGCGATGCTCGTGCTCGCGATGTCGCGCGCGCTGACGCTTGCCCCGATCATCGCGCCATTGCGCGCCCGTCCCGACTAACGTCCTGCGCGGCTCCGCGTCTCCGCGTGCAAATTCTTTTGCGTTGTGCACGGGCGTCTATTGAATTGTCGTCGGGCGAAGTACGGCGAGCATCTTCCGCTTCAGGAAATCCTTCACACCCTTGTCCGTCTCCAGAGCAATGGCATGCTCGTAGGAGGCGGAGGCATCTTCGCGGCGATTGAGCATCGATAGAACATGCGCTCTGGCCGCCCAATAGGGCTGATACGCCATCGCGCGCGGGTCTTGATAAATTTATGGTGACACGAAATACATTTCTTCAAGGCGCGCGCGACGCGGCATCAATCGGAAATTGCAGTTCATGTCACTGTATTTCGGATCGCTCGGATAACGCAGCTTGTCGCGGTTGTAGCGGGGGCGGTTTTCGGCCGTCCACATGGGCACCTTCTAAACGAATCGGTGCCCTAAGGAATCACAACAGATTCCTGCCTTTGCAAGTCGCTGCCTCTGTCAACCGATTCTCGCGACTCGCAAAGTCGCCGGACAGACACTAAGAATCTTCCTGCTCTTTGTGTCTTTGTGGTAAATCTCTTTCCTCACAAGGGGCGCCGCCATGTTTCAGCAGGATCGTCACGAAGCGCTTCGCGCGGCACCATGGAACGAAGACGACGCGCGTGCGGCAATCCTGGAGATCGCGTCGTCGGCGCTGTCGCGGTTCGATCCCCAAATCTTGTGGCCTTCGCATCCGATGGACAGCGTGCCCGATGGCGCCGCCGGTGTGTACATGGGTGCAACCGGAGTGATCCTCGGACTTGACTATCTCAAACGCGCAGGCGCGATCGATTATGCGCTCGATTTCCGTCCTGCGCTGCCCGCTATGGTCGAACGCGACAATGTCTGGCTGAAGAATTTCCCGCTGGGCGCTTATGGTTCGTTGCTGATGGGTGATCTCGGCACGCATCTCGTCGCGATGCGTCTTGCGCCCGATGCAAAAACCGCGGACCGCATCTACCAGCGTGCCTCGGACAACAACGCATTGCCCCTGCTCGAACTCATGTGGGGTACTCCCGGATCCATGCTCGTTTGTCTTTTCATGCATGCGTTGACCGGCGAGGCGCGCTTTGAAGCACTGTATCGCGCGCAGGCGGCACGGTTGCTGGCCGATCTTGAGGATACCGGCGCATACCGCGTGTGGCAGCAGGAGATTTACGGTCAGCGCAAACGCTTTCTGGGCCCCGTGCACGGCTTCGCCGGCAACATGCTCGCGTTGATGAAAGGCTGGCATTGGCTGACGCCGGAACAGCAGAACACGACAGCCGAGGTCTCCATGCAGACGTTGGCGGCGACCGCAAAGCTTGGGGACGGCGGCGCCAACTGGCCCGCCAACGCCGATGAGCCGGACGCGGCGATGCTGTGCCAGCTTTGTCACGGCGCACCCGGAATGGTGATGACGTTTGCCGAAGCGCCGTTCACATCGCCGGCGTTCGAGCGCCTGCTGGTCGAGGGCGGCAACCTGACCTGGGCGGCCGGGCCGCTGAAGAAGGGCTCCAATTTCTGTCATGGCACCGGCGGCAATGCGTTCGCGCTGCTAAGGCTCTACAAGAGAACGGGCGACACGCTGTGGCTGGAGCGGGCGCGTGGCTTCGCGGCGACATCGATCGCCCAAACGCGCGAAGCCTCGCGCGCAAACGGCCGCGGCCGCTATTCCTTGTGGACTGGCGACCCGGGCGTCGCCGTGTGCCTGTGGAGCTGCATCACAGGCGAGTCCCAGTTTCCGGGACTGGATATGATCTAGAGCGAATTGGTTTGGGTGGAATCGCTCGCACGCTCCAAATGTTGTCATGGCCCGCGACTGAGGCTGTGGAAATTGAGCAAGATTGTCGCACAGGCTTTGTTACGATTCTTTTCGGAATCCCGGGGGTACCGACGAGCAATAATGTGCTCAATTCGACGCATTGCGATTCTTTTCAATATGGGAATCGGCTGGTGCGTCAGAAGTGCTCAATTTCTTCACAGCCTCGACTGCGGGAAGTACGAGAACTGCGGGTCAGAGTAAAAACGCGATGTCGGCTCGACGGGCTACGGCAACCCGTTCGAGGAATCCAATCGGTACATGACAATTTGAGAGATACCCGCGCCTGCGTTATGGCGCGGCTGCGGGAATTGCATGCCGCGGCACTAGAAGAGGTCATGGATAAAGCGTCGCTTCCCGGAGTGTTCGTCATGCGGCTCGCCATCCTTGCCACCGCCGCAGCTCTCGCCTTTGCCGCGCCGGCGTTTGCCGAACGGCCGGTGCCGGAAATTCCCGTGATGATCGTCGGCACCTATCACATGAGCAATCCCAATCGCGACCTGCATGACGTGACGGCCGACGATGTGCTGGCGCCGAAGCGGCAGGCGGAAATCGCGGCCGTCGTGAATGGCATCGCGCGCTTCGAACCGACGGTGGTCGATGTCGAATGGGACGCGGACACGACAACGACGCGCTACAAGGCGTATCTCGCGGGCACCCTGCCGCCGTCGCACAACGAAGTGGTGCAGATGGGATTTCGCCTCGCGAAGCTCGCGCACGCGTCATCCGTCAACGGCATCGATGTGGAGGGCGAGTTTCCCTATGACGCCGTCGATGCCTACGCGAAGGCGCACGGACAGGAAAAGTTGCTCGAAGAGGCGAACGCCGGCGTCGCCGCGGACATTGCGCAGATCAACGAAATCCTGGCGCATGGCACGATCGGCGCAGCACTGCGCCACATGAACGATCCCGCGCTGGTCGCGCATGGCAACGACTTTTATCGCACGACATTGAAAGTGGGCGCCGGCGCCACCCAGCCCGGCGCCGACCTGCTCGCCGCCTGGTACAAGCGTAATTTCTACATCTGCGCCAACCTGATCCAGCACGCGCGTGCGGGCGATCGCGTCGTCGTCTTCTACGGCTCGGGACATGCGTTGCTGTTGCGGCAATGCGTGAGCGAAACGCCGGGATTCGCGCTGGTGGAGGCGAACTTGTATTTGCCGAAATAGATTCCAGTTCCACAATTG
>DATCBQ010000070.1:0-4062 GCA_036511745.1 Rhizomicrobium sp. | reverse complement strand
GAGGACCATCCCTGGTTCATCGGGGTGCAATTCCATCCCGAACTGAAATCGCGCCCGTTCGATCCGCATCCGTTGTTCGCGTCGTTCATCGAGGCCGCGGTGGTGCGGAGCCGGTTGGTGTAGCTCGCGTCAACTCGCTTTTTTGGCGATCTTGCGCAGCGCGTCGTCGATCCGCGACTGCCAGCCGGGGCCCTTGGCCTTGAAATGGGAAATCACTTCGGGACTTAACCGGATCGACACCGCAACTTTCGTCCGCGCCTTCTGCGGCCCGCGGGTGTTCTTGAATTGAGCGAGCAATTCGGGAGGCAGGACTTCGGCAGGAGGCCTTGCCTTGGCGAAATCCTCCTCGGACCATTCCGGGTTGTCATCGTCGAAAACAGGCTCTTTCAATTTTTTACGGGACATATCGCCTCATCTCCTTCGCATGCGCGCGTCGCAGACTGATCGGCCGCACTCGCCCATTTCGGTTGGTGAACGCCAGATAATACCCGAGGCCGTCTATAAAACCGTAGGCGCGATAGCGGACCTCGCCGTAGTCGCGGCGGTCGTCGATGAAAGTCACCTTCATATCGAGATCGACCCAGCGCGCCAGCGACACGCCATGCTTCGACAGATTGGCCGCTTCCTTGGCCGGATCGAAATCAGCCATTTATTGTATATACAATCTGTTGTGCCGCAGGTCAAGCCAAAGGCAGGGCTACCCTGTGATGATCCCCTCAAGACAGCCTGGAAAGCACCCGCTATAACGCACCCGCAAGAAACGGAGGAAACCCATGATTTACGAAACCCGCGTCTATCGTTGTCTGCCGGGCCGGCTGCCGGCGCTGCTCAAGCGGTTTGAGAACGTCACCCTAAAACTTTGGGAAAAGCACGGCATCAAGCAGGCTGGCTTCTTCACCACCTATGTCGGCGAATCCAACCAGGAGCTGACTTATCTGTTGGCGTGGGAATCGCTCGCCGACCGCGAGAAGAAATGGGCAGCCTTCCAGAGCGATCCTGACTGGATTTCGGCGCGCGCGAAAACCGAGGCAGACGGCCAGATTGTCGGCAACATCCTCAACCAGCTGCTGGTGCCGACTTCCTTCTCATCGGTGAAGTGACCGGCGTTTCGAGGCACAGGGTATAGCCGAATGCCTCGCGGTCTCGATCATATCGTGCACGCCGTCCGCGATCTCGACGCGGCGGCGGAATGCTATCGCCGCGCCGGCTTCATCGTCGGCGCGCGCAACCGCCATCCCTGGGGCACCCATAACCGGATCGTGCAATTCCCGGGATGCTTCATCGAATTGATCGCGGTCGGCGAGCCGGAGCTGATCGTGCCTCCGGCGGCTGGATCGTTTTCGTTCGGCGGTTTCACGCGCGACTTCCTGACGCGTGACGAGGGCCTGTCGATGCTGGTGCTGGAAGGCAAGGGCGCGGCCGCGGACGTTGCCGCCTTCCATAAAGCCGGCATCGGTCGGTTCGATCAGTTCGATTTCGAGCGCGAGGCCAGGCGCCCCGACGGTTCAACGGTCAAGGTGGGATTTTCGCTGGCGTTCGCGACCGATGCCACGGCGCCCGGGATCGGATACTTCACCTGCCAGCAGCATTATCCCGAGAATTTCTGGAATCCGGCGTTTCAGAGCCATCCAAACGGCGTTGCAGGCATCGCCGGCGTAACGATGGTCGCCGAAAATCCCGCCGATCACGCGGCCTTCTTCCGTGCATTCACCGGCGAGGGCGAGGTGAAATCCAACTCGAACGGGATCACCGTCACGACGCCGCGGGGCGTAATTCAGGTGATGGATTCCACCGCCTACCGGCAGCATTTTGCGGTAGAGCCGCCGGATTTGACGCGCGGCGCCCGGCTCGCGGCGATACGTTTTGTGTCGCGCGACAAGGCCGTGTTGATGTCTGCGCTCGGGCAGGGCGGCATGACGCCTTCCGAGCACATCGGCAACATCGTCATAGCGTCCCACGTGGCCCATGGCGCCACCCTGATATTCGAAACGCCCAAAGTGGGTTGATCCGTTCGCCGCTGCCCGGCATGGTCCGGTTCGAAAAAGGAAAACGTCTTGAACGCCAACATCTCAGTAGCACCAGTGGTATCGGCCGGATCGGTCAAATTCGGCAATGATCTGCCGATCTCGATCATCGCCGGCCCGTGCCAGCTGGAGAGCCGCGCCCACGCGCTCGAAGTGGCCTCGGCGCTGAAGGAGATCGCAGCGAGGCTCGGAATCGGTCTCGTCTACAAGACCTCGTTCGACAAGGCCAACCGCACCAGCGTATCCGCCGCGCGCGGCATTGGGCTGAAGCAGGCGCTGCCGATCTTTGCCGAAATTCGCGCCTCGGGATTGCCCGTGCTCACCGACGTCCACGAAGCCTCGCAATGCGCCGAGGTGGCAGAGGCCGTCGACGTGCTGCAGATCCCGGCGTTCCTGTGCCGGCAGACCGACCTGTTGCTGGCGGCGGCCGCCACCGGCAAGGTCGTCAACGTCAAGAAGGGCCAGTTCCTGGCGCCATGGGACATGGCCAATGTGGTCGCCAAGATCACCGGCGCCGGCAATCGCGATGTGCTGGTCACCGAGCGCGGGGTTTCGTTCGGCTACAATACCCTGGTGTCGGACATGCGGGCGCTGCCGATCCTGGCGCGCAGCACCGGCGCGCCGGTGATCTTCGATGCGACCCATTCGGTGCAGCAGCCGGGCGGCAGGGGCGATTCCTCCGGCGGCGAGCGCGAATTCGTAGCCGTGCTGGCGCGCGCCGCGGTCGCGGTCGGGGTTGCCGGCGTGTTCATCGAAACCCATCCCGATCCCGATCACGCGCCGTCGGACGGTCCCAACATGGTGCCGCTGCGCGATTTTGAGAACCTGGTGCGCACCCTGATGGGATTCGACGCGCTCGCCAAAAGCATGGCGCGTTGAGCGCGCGAACAAGACCGCCGGGTGCGGTTTAAGACAATTCCGCATCGAGGCCGAACCGAGATGCGGGAAGCTCGCCCGCCAAAATCGGACTATTTTATCCCGTCTCGGGCAAATGCTTCGGCAACATGGGAATTGAGCGCTTTGGCCGCTGCGATGTCGGCATTGCCGTTCGCGACGTCTCCGTTCCTGAGCCGGGCCATGCCACGTCCATACAGCGCATCCGCGCGGCGATAGTCGCTCAATTTGGGATATTGCAGCACGGCGTCGTAATCGGTCGCGCTCTCCTTGTATTTTGCCATTTTGAGAAAAAGGAATCCGCGCGCGTTCATTGAATCCGGGCCACGGTCCGGACTTTGATCGGCTTTGTCTTTTCGCGCCAGGCTTTCGTTACAGTCGGCCAGTGCTTCCGGCCATCGATTGAGAAGGGCGTAAAGGTTGCAACGATTGACCAGCGCTTCCTCTTTGTCCAAGGGGTCCAGCCGCAGCGCTTCGTTGAGATCGCCCATCGCCAGTTCATAGTCACCATTGAGCTTATAGGCATTGCTGCGATTGATATAATGCAGCGCGGTCGGTTTGGGATTCAGCCGAATATTCTCGCTGAAGTCCTTGATCGAAAGCGCGATAAATCGTTTCGCGGCACCGCCTGGAGTGCCATAGCCTTTCACCTTGTATGCATCGCCGCGGCCATAGAACGCGGACGCATCCTGCGGATTGAGCCTGATGGCTTCGCTGTAGTCGGCAATGGCAGGGTCAAGTTCGTGATGTGATCCCTTGGCATAAAGATACGCATTGCCGCGCAATCTGAAGATCTTGGCCAATACCTTTCCGTCATAAGCGTGTGTTTGTATCAGGGCCGTGCAGCCTTGAATGATCTGATCGGCGGATGCGTTGTTCTTGCCCTCGCACCATTCAATTTGTTGTGCCGTCTGGGCGGCGGCGGAGTTCTTCTCGGCCAGAAAAAACGAAACCGTCAACAGTATTGTCAGGAACAGGAAAAACCGGGGCTTCAAGGTACGCCTCCTAGTACTACTGCGTCACAAAGTTCTGCGTGGTATGTTTCTGTGTATTGGAGTTGCGCAGCATGGGCATCGCGATAATCTGCTGGCGAGGGCGACGCTGAGGCGTATGCGCAGTGTCGCGATCGAGTTCGGGACGTGTC
>DATCBQ010000069.1:0-3912 GCA_036511745.1 Rhizomicrobium sp. | reverse complement strand
CGATCCAGCTTTCGTAGGTTGGCATCAGTTGGTCTGGTGCATCCAGGGTTCCCAAATTCACTTCGATTTCGTCTGCGGTGCGTCCGAAAACGGACGAGCCGCAGCGCGGACAGAAAAACCGCCCGGCGTAGTCGCGTGTTTCGCCAGCGATCGTCACCGCGCCTTCAGGGAACACGGCGGCCGCGTGAAACAGGGCCCCATGATGCTTGCGGCAGTCGAGACAGTGACAAAGGCCGACCCGGTATGGGCGTCCCTGCGCCACAATGCGGACGTTGCCGCACAGGCAACCGCCCGTGACAGGGTCCATGGCTCGCGTCTCCTTCCGAAATCAGGCGGTGTTTACAACGAACCCCGTCGAGCATCCATGAAAGCGGCGGTCGGGGCCAGGACCGCCTGCATCGATCTGGCCCGACGCGACAGTCCCAACTGCTGCACTTAACCTGTCGCCGTATCCTATTCCGTATTCGATCCTTCTGTCTGTTCGCGCCACTCCGACAGCCCTGATTCCTATCAACAATATCCGGAACCTGTCAGAGACGCCTCGCGTCTCGGCGTTTGTTGATGCCATTGCGGGAAATCGAGTAAGGTCCCTCAGCGTCAATGCAGGCAAGGGGCCTGCGTGCTAGAAGGGGAACAACGCATGAAAACATTATTGGCACTGGCCGCAGCCGCATTCATCGCATCGAGCGCGGGTGCGTCCGCAAGAACCCATACCCACGTCATCACTTTGGATGGCCATTGCGACCAGTTAACCATGACCATCACCGGCACTCTTGTCGCGGGAACGGACGACGCAAGTTGCGAAGCGGGCATCGGCGGCGGCGAGATCGGTAAAGTCAAAAACGTCGGCGACGCCATCGTGGCCGGCGTACAATTCACTGCCAAACCCGGAATTCAGTTTGTGATTCAGTTATCCTATCCGCTCGCGACCGGCGGATCGTGGGTTCTCTTTGAAACGACGGACGGCGTAACTTTGACCGAGCTGGAGTCGGGCACGTACACGCTCGTCTCGGACGGCGCCGAGGCCCCCAGGGGAGCACCACCCGTGACAGCGGCGTTGGATCAATAGATCACGTGGATTTGCAGCGGCTGGCTGCGAATCGAGATCGGTGAAATGTGGCGACAGGACGCGAATCCTGTCGCCACTGATCTTTAAGCGTTAATCCGGCGACACGGTAATTCGGCGACAGGTTAAATGTTGCAGGCAGGAATACAGGAACATGATTCATAATTCCGAGCTCTGACCGGTCCTGTGCAATGGCGTCCCTGGATTCTTTCGCCGACACAGAACGGTGACGGAGGACCATTTCCCTGTTGCAGTGTGCCGAGAGGGTAATGTTGCTTCTGTCAGTGAATTTTCGGCGCCCGTATAATGGGCGATGGCCTGCCTGTCGTCAGCGGCAAAGCACTACGGGGCGGTTCTCGCTCTGATTCGAATTTCTACTCTTGCGCCATATTCTCCATGCGATCCCGCCAGTACATGGGAGCACGATGCGTGTGTGCGACCGCCAAAACGAGAATATCCGGACCATCGGGCAGGTAAATTACGCCATATGGAAAACGCGTCAGACGGCAGCGACGGATAAGATCCGTCAGTGGATGCCATGCCTGCGGATGGCGTTCGATAAGGCGAAAGGCTTTGAGAGCTTCTGCCAGGAAACTTCGCCCAAGCCGCGCGCCTGCGCCTCGTACCATATGACCGCTTCATCCAACTCGGCCCGGGCGACGGCAAGCAGCCTGATCGTCACTTGTCTTTGTATTTCGCAATCGCATCAGCGAGTGGAATCGCGCTGATTTCGCCTCGTCGATACGCGGCCAGGCGATCCTCCGCCTCGGTTGTCCACGCACGATCCATTTCCGGATCGGGAGCGTCCAAGCTGTCGAGCAGCTGCTCGACCAACTTCAAACGCTCGGACGGAGATAACCTCGTCGCCAGAGCCGAAAGCTCTCTGCTTGCATCGTTCATCAATCACCCTGTCACCAGCTTGCAGGAACAAATAAGGAACAATATATATTCCCCGATCGATAATTCGTCAATGCGCACGAGGAGGTGAGCATGAGCCGAACAACCTTGGCCATCGGTTCTCCTCTCGGAGAACTGTCACCAATTTAGCTGTCTCACTTTCGGGGTTCACTCCAACGGCGAGAGCGATTGGGAAATGCATTTCATTTCCCTGTATTCTAGGCGGTGTTTACAACCTGCGTCATGCTCGATGGCCGCGGGGAACGTTGGTATTGTCACCGAAATCTTTCGCGAATTCCTGAAAATCGCATTACCTCAAACAGGGGGTGCCGCAGCGACACCGGAGCGCTGTGCAAGGGGATAGGCGCTGCGTTTGCGAGGCGGCAGCTTTTCGCGAAAAGCCGCCTGGCTTTCCGCCAGCCATTCGAGGAATTGAAAGGCGGTTTCCCGGCCCGGCATTTGCCGCCGTTCGAGAATCGCCGTGCGGGACTTCTTCCAGACCTCCGCAACCGCATGATGGAAAAAATCGTCGGCGACCCGGGGCGAGACTTCGCGCCGGAACACAAGGATTCCAAGTCCGTCCAGCGCATTGATGCAAGCGAAAGCAGAAAACCATCGATCGCCGAGCTGTGACTGAATCTCGTTCCAGCCGAGGCCTTCGGGCAGGTCGTACAGCGAGCTCAGGCCCTCCATCAGATCGCGGGTTTGCAACATCTCGACCAGCTGCAGCGAAATCTGGGTCTCGCGCGCGCGTCTCGCGATGCGTATCTGCCACGCGCCGAAAATGACGCCGCCGACGATTGCGACCGTGGTCGCGATGTTGAGCGCGGTTGCGAGGTCCATCTCAGCCCTTCAAAGCATGGCGATACGGCGACAGATACATATTACAGCAGTCCGGAAATGCCCGCTCTTATTTGAGTGATGGGACCAACGTTTACTCAAGCCGACGGTAAATATTGGTCCTGTCACTCAATCCGTTCTATAGACGCCAGGTCGAGGGGCTGGCCGATGTGGAAGCGGGCGATCTTCTACGGAGCATTCCTGGCGGCGGGAACGCTTGGCTTGCAGTGGCTCGATTACCAGCGCGTGGCCCGCGCCCATTCGGGCGACATCACCATCTTCCTGATGGCGGCTGGATTCCTCGCGCTCGGCGTCTATATCGGCGCACGCGTCTTCGCCGCGCCGAAGCAGCCCGCGGGTTTCGACGGGAACCCGAAGGCCCGGGCCGCCCTGGGGCTAAGCCCGCGCGAGTTCACGGTCCTGGGCGAACTCGCCGCCGGGCGCTCCAACAAGGAGATCGCGCAGCGCCTGAACGTCTCCCCCAACACGGTCAAGACCCATGTGGCGCAGGTCTATGAAAAGCTCGGCGCCAGGCGGCGGACGGACGCGATCAACAAGGCCCGCGCGTTGGGGATCGTGCCCTGAGGCGCTTTAAGAATTCCGGGTGATTTCGTCCCAATCACCCTTTTGGGCGATTGTCCTGGCCCGCGGCGCCCGCGATTGATGACGGCTCAACCTGTTCGAGGGGAGTGAACAAATGTTCCGGAAGATTCTGTCCTACGGCGTCGTCGCTGGCCTGATCGTCGGCGTCCCGCTGTCCGCCCTGGTGGTGACGACGTACGGCCATGAGTTGCTTTACAGCATGGCGATCGGCTACGCGATCATGCTCATCGCCCTCAGCACGGTCTTCGTCGCGGTCAAGCGCCATCGCGACGTCGATCTCGGCGGTGTCATCGGGTTCTGGCCGGCGCTCGGCCTTGGCCTTGGGATCAGCTTCGTCGCCAGCGTCGTCTATGTCGTGGCCTGGGAAACGGCGGTCGCGCTCGCGCATATCGATTTCGCCGATGGCTACGCCAGGATGATGATCGAGCAGAAGAAGGCGAGCGGCGTGACCGGCGCGGCGCTGGCGAAATTCACCGCCGGGATGGAGCAGTTCAAGGTGCAATACG
>DATCBQ010000068.1:0-2135 GCA_036511745.1 Rhizomicrobium sp. | reverse complement strand
GTTTGCGCCAACGCCTTGTTGTTGCTGGGGAAAAGCCTCGCGCGGCGCGTCGCCGGTTCGCGCAATCGCTGAAAGAATCGCTGTTACCAGCGAAACTGTCGAGCCGACGAAAAATGGCGGGTGTGCTTCTATCTACCCGGTCTTCCCCGTCGCCAGCCAGCGGGCGCAGTCTTCGCCCAGCTTTTCGCGCGCCAGGGTTTCGTAGCGGGCGTTGTCGTCGGCCGTGAGAATTTCGCGCCAGCGCCCGTTGGTGCCCTTGTGCACAAAGGTTTGCGCGCCGCCATCCCAGAAGGCGCCGCCCAGCGGCACGCTGTCGGTGGCGTGCGCCTTCATGTAGTCGAAGCCGCAATGCTCCAGGATCGCGGGCCAGCGCGTCTCGTCGATGGCAATGCCGAGAAATTCCGCGATGCGGCGCATTTGTCCGAGCAGGTCGGCCTTCAGCTGCGCGAAATGCAGCAGCATCACATTGGGCAGGGCGCCAATGTCCCACCACGAAGCGACGTTCTCCCAGAACGACCAGAACGGATAGCCGTCCTGCTCCAGCCAGTCGAGAAAATAGCGGCGCACGGAGTCGCCCGGTTTGCCGATCGGCGGCCCCACCCGCCCCGGCGCATCGTTGAGCGCTTCGTACCACAGCGCATTCGCGTTCGCGTGATGATTGTAGAGGCTCCAGACGACATCGCGCCCGTCGCGCCCGATATAGAGATATTTGGCACGCGGCGAGAACACCAGCGCGTCCACCGGCAGATGCGTCTTGACGAAACGGCGGTGGGTCTGCGCTTCGACCGCGGCAAGCTTGACGGGTTTCGGCGGTACGCGCAGATCGAGCCAGGGCGACATCTCCGCCACCGCCAGATGTTCGGCGCCTTCGAACAGGAGCTGCGCCGCGATCTGCTGCACCCAGGTGGTGCCGGACTTGGCGTAGGTGGCGATGACGATGTCGTCGTCGCGGAAGGCAAATTCGTTCCAGATGGTGGAATCGAAATGATGGCTGTGAAGCTCGCGCGTTTTTACGGGCAGCTTCGTGGCGTTTCCCGACATGGGGTTCCCCTTCCGCTATTCCCTGATTGTACTCACAACCATCATCCTCGCGAAAGCGGGGATGGCGCGCAAGCGCGCGGATTTGCTCTTCGCACGACGGGGCGGTAAATTTCCCCATGAGCTACATCGAACAATCGCTCGGCGCCCATGAGACGCTGGTGGCGCGGGCGCAATTTCACTGGATTTACCGGCTGCAGGCGTGGCTCGCCCTCATTGTCCTGGGCTGGTTCCTCATCGGCATCTGGATTTTCTTTTCCATGATGATCCGGATGTGGACGACGGAGATCGGTGTCACGACGGGGCGCTTCATCGAGAAGACGGGGCTGTTCTCGCTGAAGACCAACGAGATCGCGCTGTCCAACATCGAAGGGGTGCGGGTGACGCAATCCTTCCTCGGGCGCATTTTCGGCTATGGCCACCTGCGCATCGAAGGCACCGGCATCGACGCGGTGGAAATTCCCAACATCGCCGATCCCGTCGCTTTTCGCCGCGCCATCGAAACGGCGAAGGAAGGGATCGCGCCGAAAGCGTAATCACATCGTCGCTGCGAGCGCGGCGCAATCGGTGTTCGGTAAAATCATGCCCATCGGCAGCAATCGCGGCCGCATCGTCGATCTCGTCGGGGATGCCAAAGCCATGATCACCATCCATCCCTCTTATCTGCTGCGGATGAAAGCAGGCGGACAGGGAACGCGAATTCGCCCGTTTCGTGGACGATTTGAAGCTGGCCGCCCCCTTCGCGCATGGCCGCCGCCGCGCCGCATAGACGCTTTGTCCCCGACGGTTCTTGACGCGCCGAGCCGGGCCGACATAACTCAGGCCGCTCCCATGTTCCCGCCTGCCTTCGCGAGACGATTTTTCCCATGCAGAACCGAAAGCCGCTCAGCCTGCATATCCCGGAGCCGGCACAGCGCCCGGGAGACCGGCCGGATTTCAGCGGCCTCGATCTCTCCCACGCGGGCGAAGTGCGCCGGCCGGACACCGCAGTGCAGCATCGCGAGATTTCCGATCTCGCCTATGCGCTTATCCGCGTGCTGGACGACGAAGGAAGGGCGGTCGGTCCGTGGAATCCCAAACTCGATGCGGAGACGTTG
>DATCBQ010000067.1:0-2468 GCA_036511745.1 Rhizomicrobium sp. | reverse complement strand
CGCTGCAGATCGGGCATGCCGCTGCCGGGCCGCCCTACATCTCCGACGATCCCGAACCCACCGATTATCAACATTTCGAAATCTACGCCTATACGGATGGAACAACGACGCGCGACGGCGCGGCGGGCGAAGCGGGCATCGACTTTAATTATGGCGCGGCTCCCGATCTGCAGCTCACCGCCGTTATGCCGCTGGGCTACGAGAGCCCGGCGGCCGCGCAGACCACCGCCGGCCTCGGCAATATCGCGCTGGCGGCCAAGTATCGTTTCCTGCATCAAAGCGACTTCGGTTTCGACGTCGCCGTGTTTCCCCGCCTCTTCCTTCCCAGCGACTGGCCTTATGCGGGAACGCGGCACACGTCCTTTTTTCTGCCGGTGTGGATCGAGAAGGATTGGGGCGACTGGTCGATGTTCGGCGGCGGCGGCTGCGAGCTTAACCGCGGAGAGAACTCGCAGAATTTCTGCCAGGCCGGCTGGGTGCTCGCGCGCAAGATTTTGCCCGATCTGCAGCTTGGCGCGGAACTCTTTCATCAAACCGCCGATACCAGAGGCGGCGGCGCGACCACCGGCATCGGCGCCGGATTCATCTACGACATCAACGAGAATTATCACCTGATGGCCTATCTCGGACCCGGAATCCAGAACGCGGCGGCGAACGATCAAAACGCGTGGTATGCAGCGATCCAGTTTACGTTCTAGCGGGTTCCGTTTTCGGTCCCCTCGTTTAACCGGGCGAAGCATGCACAACATCGTTCCAGGCACAGCAGGAAGGAAAAGGAATCCGTGAGCAGCAATTCCGTCACACGTTCCGTCATGAGCAAAGTGCCGGCCGTCACCTTGACGTTCTGGATCATCAAGATCGCCGCCACGACGCTGGGCGAAACCGGCGGCGACACGGTGACCATGACGATGAAGCTGGGTTATCTCGTCGGCTCCACGATCTTCCTCGCGGCGTTGATCGTGCTCGTCGTCTATCAGATCCTGGCGAAACGCTTTTACCCCTTTCTCTACTGGGCGACCATCGTTGCCTCCACGACAGCCGGCACCACGATGGCCGATTTCGCCGACCGTTCGATCGGCATCGGCTATGCCGGCGGATCGCTGTTGCTGTTCGTCTGTGTCATGACCGTTCTGGCGCTCTGGTACCGCTCGGAAGGCACCATTGCGGTCGAAACCGTGAGCTCGCCAAGAACGGAAGCGTTCTACTGGGCGGCCATCACCTTTTCGCAGACTCTGGGCACGGCGCTGGGCGACTGGGCGGCGGATTCCGGGCTCGGGTTCGGCGGCGGCGCGCTGGTGTTCGCCGCCGCGCTGGCCGTTGTTGCCGCGGCCTATTTCCGGACGAACATCTCGCGCGTGCTTCTGTTCTGGGCCGCCTTCATCCTCACCCGCCCGCTCGGCGCCACGGTGGGAGACTTCTTCGACAAGCCCGTCCACGAAGGCGGCCTTGCCCTCAGCCGCCCGCTGGCATCGGCCGTCATCGCCGTGTTCATCGTCGGCTGCATTGCGATTCTGCCGCAGCGGCCGGGTCGTCATCCCGGCGAGTCGGCACGCGCATGAAAAAGCGGCGGCTGCATCCTCGTGCAGCCGCCGCTTCCAAAGTCGCGCTCGTGGGGATCGTCATTCCGGCAAGGGGGAACACCGGAATGCAATGCAGCGCTGGATGCATCCTCACCCACGCGCGGAAAGAATCCGTGAGGAAATGGCGGCGCATTTGCGTCAAATTGGGCCGCCTTACGGAGCGTCGCCCAACATCGCGCGCATCGTTCGCGCGGTGCCGAACCGCGTTTGTGCCTCGCCGGAATACGCGAACCCGCAAGCGCGATAGAATTCCTCGGCCAGCGGATTGGCGACGACATGCAGGGCATGGGCGCCATCGCGGACGGCGCGGGGCGCAGCAGGACTGTCCGGGGAATGTTCCGAATCATCGCAAATTTATCTACTAACATGAGGTTGCGTGAACAGACGGGGTCTTCGAGTTGGATTTTCGATTGTCCCGGCAAATGATTCACGCGGAGAGCAGGAGACGCGGAGGGCTTCAACCCTCCCCTTGAGGGAGGGTCGACATTTGGCTTCGCGCGATAGCGTGAAGACGAATTTCGGGGAGGGGTAATGTTGCTGCATCCGTAACTTTCGCCATCACCCCTCCCCGAAGAGTTCTGCGAACTTTTCGACCCTCCCTCAAGAGGAGGGTTGAAGGCCGCATCCACGATCTTGCCTGTGATCCCGTCTGGCGCTCTGCGCGACCCGGGCATTGCTCCGCGTTCTCCTCGTCTCCGCGTGAGCATCGGGATTGACCGGCGGCGTGTTGCGCCGATATACGGGCACGCTCGCAGGGACGGTGCGCCTTCGTCGAACGATCCCTGGGGCGGCCACACTCCACAGCATTCGTTCAGGGATTCGCCTTGAAAAGCGCGAGATCGTGCCGCGAAGAACTCTGTGATGATCGAAAGGATGCGAACCGATGAA
>DATCBQ010000066.1:0-6233 GCA_036511745.1 Rhizomicrobium sp. | reverse complement strand
CGCGGGCGCTCCTGGCGAAGGAAGGGATTCTCGCCGGCTCCTCATCCGGAACATTGCTGGCCGCGGCGCTGCGGTATTGCCGCGAGCAGACGACGATGAAGCGCGTGGTCACGCTGGTGCCCGACAGCGGCAACAAATATCTTTCCAAGGTATACAATGACTACTGGGTGATCGAGCAGGGGCTCGCCGAGCGCGAGCTGCATGGCGATTTGCGCGATCTGGTGGCGCGGCGCTTCGATCGCGGCGGCACGGTCACGGTGGGGCCTGACGACTCCCTGCTGGTGGCCTACAGCCGCATGCGTTCGTCGGATGTCTCGCAGCTACCCGTCGTCAAAAACGACGGTATCGTCGGCATTCTCGACGAAAGCGATATTCTGGCCTTTGTGGAAGGCGAGGAGGCGCAGCGCGCCGAGCGGTTTCGCCGTCCGGTGCACAAGGCGATGACGACGCGGCTGCATACCGTGCAGATCGCCGACAAGCTCGACGTGCTGCCTTCTGTCTTCGAGCGCAACGAAGTGGCGATCGTGGTCGATGGCGAGACATTCGTCGGCCTCATCACCCGCATCGATCTGATCAATCATCTGCGGTTGCGCCCATGAGGAATCAGGAAAGAAAAATCTCACACGGAGACGCGGAGCCGCGGAACAATTTCTCAAACCTGTCATGGCCCGCGAATGCGGGCCACCCAGGTGGATCATCTCCGCCGTCAACTGGGTGGCCCGGACCTCACTCCGCTCGGCCGGGCCATGACAATTTGGTGCGCGCCGCGTCTCCGCGTGCAAGCGTTTTGTCGGGTCGCCTGCGATCTTGCGGATTGTCCAATACAGCTCGGTCAATGGAAATGCTCTCATGGTGAGCCAGGGCAAAAACCGGCTCGCGTTTGCCACGCGCGCGATCCATGCCGGCCAGAGCCCCGATCCCACCACGGGCGCGGTGATGATGCCGATCTACGCCACCTCCACCTACGCCCAGGAAAGCCCCGGCGTGCACAAGGGATATGACTACGCGCGCAGCCAGAACCCGACGCGGATGGCGTTCGAGCGCTGCATCGCGGATCTGGAAAGCGGCTCGCAGGGCTTCGCCTTTGCCTCGGGACTTGCCGCAATCGGCACCGTGCTCGAACTGCTCGCGAGCGGCGATCATGTGGTCGCGAGCGAAGATATCTATGGCGGCTCCTTCCGCCTGTTCGACCGCGTGCGGCGGCGTTCGGCCGCGCTGGAGTTCAGCTTCGTCGATCTGAGCGACATGGATGCCGTCGAAGCGGCGTGCACGGCGCGCACCAAATTGATCTGGGTGGAGACGCCGACCAATCCGCTGCTGAGGCTGGCCGATCTTTCCGCCATCGCCGCGCTTGCCAGGCGACACGCAGCACTCGCCGCCGCCGACAATACCTTTGCAAGCCCCTATGTGCAGCGTCCGCTCGAGCAGGGCTTCGACATTGTCGTCCACTCCACGACAAAATATCTGAACGGCCATTCCGACATGGTGGGCGGTTGCGCCATTGTGGGGGAAAATCCGGCGCTCGCGGAGCGGTTGGGATTCCTGCAGAACGCCGTCGGCGCGATCCAGGGGCCGTTCGACAGTTTCCTCGCGCTGCGCGGACTGAAGACTCTTGCCCTTCGCATGGAACGCCACTGCGGCAACGCGCTGAAGATCGCGCGCTGGCTGGAGGGGCGCGGCGATGTGGAGCGGGTGTTTTATCCGGGTCTTGAATCGCATCCGCAGCACGGGCTGGCGAAACGGCAGATGAACAGTTTCGGCGGCATCGTGACGGTCGTGCTCAAGCGCGATCTCGCCGGCACGAAACGCTTTCTCGAGCGCTGCCGGCTGTTCACGCTGGCCGAAAGCCTTGGCGGCGTCGAAAGCCTGATCGAGCACCCCGCCATCATGACCCACGCCTCGATTCCCGCCGAACAACGCGCGCGCCTCGGCATCTCGGATTCGCTGGTGCGGCTGTCCTGCGGCGTGGAAGATGCGGACGACCTGATCGCGGATTTGGCGCAGGCTTTGGGAGGGTAGTTTTCTTCTCCCGTCTATAATTCAACTGTCATGGCCCGCGAAGGCGGCCCACCCAGGTTGTGACGTCGGCAGCGCGTTCGATTTCATACTGATGCGGAGGGAGTTTGCCGGGAAGATCCCATAATCCAAGCTGGGCGCCCCGCCTCGCGGGCCGTGACAAATGGGGAGCGCGAGTCAATATTTTCAGAGCGATTGGATGTACTTATGAAGACGCCAATGACAGGGCAAACCACCACCGTCGAGCAGGACGACAGAGAGCTTGCTGCCTATCTGGCCGCCGTCGATGAAGGACTTGCCGACCTTGATGCCGACCGTTCGATTCCCTATGAAAAAATTCGGCGTTGGCTCCTCTCATGGGGCACCCACAATGAATTGCCGCCGCCGGAATGTCCGTAAGGTTCATTTGAGAATCCCCGGCAGATCGAGGTTGTGTTCCCGCGCGCAATCGAGCGCGATTTCGTAGCCAGCATCGGCATGGCGCATGACGCCGCTGGCGGGATCGTTCCATAGAACGCGGGCAATGCGGCGCGCGGCATCCTCGCTGCCGTCGCAGACGATCACCATGCCGGCGTGCTGCGAGTAGCCGATTCCCACGCCCCCGCCATGATGAATGGAAACCCAGGTGGCGCCGCTCGCGCAATTGAGCAGCGCGTTGAGCAGCGGCCAATCGGACACTGCATCCGAACCATCCTTCATCGCTTCGGTTTCGCGATTGGGCGAAGCGACGGAGCCGGAATCCAGATGATCGCGGCCGATGACAATGGGCGCCTTCAATTCGCCGCGTGCGACCATTGCGTTGAACGCGAGTCCGACGCGGTCGCGATCGCCGAGACCGAGCCAGCAGATGCGCGCCGGCAGGCCCTGAAAGCGGATGCGCTCGCGCGCCATGTCGAGCCAGTTGTGCAGATGCGCGTCATGCGGCAGTAGTTCCTTGACCTTCGCATCGGTGCGATAAATGTCTTCCGGATCGCCCGACAGCGCACACCAGCGAAACGGTCCGATGCCGCGGCAGAATAAAGGCCGGATATAGGCCGGCACGAAGCCGGGAAAAGCGAACGCGTCGCTCACGCCTTCTTCCAGCGCCATCTGGCGGATGTTGTTGCCGTAGTCGAATGTCGGCACGCCCATTCGCTGAAAGTCCAGCATCGCGCGCACCTGCAGGGCCATGGATTGCCTGGCCGCACGCTCCACACCCTTAGGGTCGCTGGCGCGATCCTGCTCCCATTGCGCCAGCGTCCAGTCTTTCGGCAGGTAGCCGTTGAGCGGATCGTGCGCCGAGGTTTGATCGGTGACGGCGTCGGGTCGCACGCCGCGGCGAACCAGCTCGGGAAATATTTCCGCCGCGTTGCCGAGCAGGCCGACCGAAAGCGGCGCATTCTGGCGGCAGGATTGGTCCATCATCGCCAGCGCTTCGTCGAGCGTTTGTGCCTGGGCATCGAGATAATTTGTGCGCAGGCGCATCTCGATGCGCGACGGCTGACATTCGACCGCCAGCATCGAGGCCCCCGCCATCGTCGCCGCCAGCGGCTGGGCGCCGCCCATGCCGCCGAGGCCCGCGGTCAAAATCCAGCGGCCTTTGAGATCGCCGCCGTAATGCCGGCGGCCAAGCTCCGCGAAGGTCTCGTAGGTGCCCTGCACGATCCCCTGGCTGCCGATATAAATCCAGCTTCCGGCCGTCATCTGGCCGTACATCATGAGTCCCTTGCGATCGAGCTCGTGGAACTTGTCCCATGTCGCCCAATGCGGCACGAGGTTGGAGTTGGCGATCAGCACCCGCGGCGCATCTGCGTGGGTTTTGAAGACGCCGACCGGCTTGCCCGATTGCACGAGCAGCGTTTCGTCCGCTTCAAGGCGCTTCAACGTCGCCACGATACAGTCAAAAGATTGCCAATCGCGCGCGGCGCGGCCGATTCCCCCATAGACGACCAATTCCTCGGGGCGTTCGGCGACCTCGGCATCGAGATTGTTCATCAGCATGCGAAGCGGCGCTTCCGTCAGCCAACTTTTGGCATTGAGCACAGCGCCGCGCGGAGCGCGGACGGAGCGGGAATTGTCGAGGCGATTCATGGTTTCTCTCCGCGCGCGAACCGGATGCAGGATTGAAGAACATCCTTGAGCGTAGCACGCAGCGATTCGGCGCGGCGTGGTTCATACGGGGATGGCCAGTTGTCGGCGAAGAGGGTGTCAGGCTCGTCCATGTAGGCGCGCATGGCCAGCTCAAGCTGCACGGCGTGAACGCCGTGGCCGGGATCTCCGTAATGCCGGGTTGTATAACCGCCTTTGAAGCGACCGTTGGTGACGCGCGACAGCGCCGTGCCTGCGCACGCGGCATCGACGGCAGCCGTCAGCTTCCCCGCGCAACTGGCGCCGCTGTTGGACCCGATATTGAAATGCGGCAGCTCGCCATCGAAGAGTCGCGGTATGCGCGAGCGGATCGAGTGCGCATCGAACAGCACAACCCTGGTATGAACTTGGCGAAGACGCGCGATCTCCGCCTGGATGGCGGCGTGGTAGGGATCGAAATAGCGCGCACGCCTCGAAGCGATCTCCCCGACATCGGGCTCAAGAGCGCAGCGATACAGCGGCTCGCCGTCGAAGGTGGTGGTGGGACAAAGCTCGGTGGTGTTTTGTCCCGGGTACAGCGATTTTCCGTCGGGATCGCGATTGACGTCGATGACGGTTCGGGAGATCGCGGTTCGCATGAGCGTTGCTCCCAACGCCGGGACAAAATCGTAAAGACGGTCGATCCACCAGTCGGCGTCCTTGCGCGCCAACCACGGCGAGGCTAGCGGGGCCTGCGTTGCCGCGGGAATCTCGCCACCGGTATGCGGCATCGAAACGATCAGAGGTGCGTCTCCGCGCGTGAGCGAAAGCCATGCCGGCGTTTCGGTCATTCGCCTCTCCACACCCGCGCATGCAGCGGATTGAATCCCATCCGGTAGATAAGCTCGGCCGGTTGTTCGATGTCCCAGATCGCCAGATCGCAATGCTTGCCGGCCTCGATGGTGCCGATCTGTGCCAGACGTCCAAGCGCCCGGGCGGCTTCGCGCGTGATGCCCGCGAGACATTCTTCGATGGTGAGGCGAAACAGCGTCGCGGCAATGTTCATGGTCAGAAGCAGCGAAGTGAGCGGCGAAGTGCCGGGATTGCAATCGGTCGCGATCGCGATGGGCACATGGTAGCGGCGCAACAGATCGACCGGCGGCATCGCCGTCTCGCGGAGGAAATAAAATGCGCCGGGCAGCAGCACGGCGACGATCTTGGCCTTTGCCATCGCCGCAATACCCGCTTCGTCGCTTTGCTCCAGATGATCGGCCGACAGCGCGCCGTAGCGTGCGGCCAATGCGGCGCCGCCGCCATTCGACAGCTGGTCCGCGTGCAGTTTCACCGGCAGTCCGTGCATCCGTGCCGCCTCGAATACGCGCGCAATCTGCGCGGGCGAAAAGGCAATCGTTTCGCAGAAGCCATCGACGGCATCGGCAAGACGTTCGCGCGCAACAGCGGGAATCATTTCGCGGCAAACGGTGTCGATATAGGCGTCCGCGTCGCCGTCCGCCTCGGGCGGCAGCGCATGGGCGCCGAGGAACGTCGTCGCCACGTCGATCCTGCGATATCTGCCGAGCGCGCGGGCCGCCCGAAGCTGCTTCAGTTCGTGCTCGAGCGAGAGCCCGTAGCCCGACTTTATTTCGACGGTAGTCGCGCCCTCCGCGATCAATGCGTCGAGCCGAGGAAGCGCACTGGAAACAAGTTCATCCTCGCCGGCCCTTCGCGTGGCCGCAACGGTGGAAAGGATGCCGCCCCCCGCCCGGGCAATTTCCCCGTAGCTTGCGCCATCGAGGCGCAATTCGAATTCTCGCGCACGATTGCCGGCGTAAACCAGATGCGTATGGCAGTCGACGAGACCCGGCGTGATCCATCGGCTCTCGCAGTCGATTTGTTCGCGCGCTTCGAGCGCCGGCGCATCGGCCCGCGTTCCGGCATAGGCAATGCGGCCATCCAAAGAGGCGATCAGGCCGTTTTCGATCACGCCCAGTCCCGGCCGGTCCGTAGCCAGGGTAGCGAGGCGCGCATTGTGCCAAATCCGGTCGCAGCGCATTCTTTCTCCCGGCTTGGCGCGGCGCGCAGGAATGTCTCTTATGTCTACCGCGATGAGGTTGCAACCGGTGGCGCATGCTTTGGTTTGAAACGGCATTGCTGCCGCAAGGCTGGCGGAA
>DATCBQ010000065.1:0-37004 GCA_036511745.1 Rhizomicrobium sp. | reverse complement strand
GTGATCCATCACCTGCAACAGGATGTTGAACAGATCGCCATGCGCTTTCTCGATTTCGTCCAGCAGCAGCACGCAATGGGGATGCTGGTCGACGCCATCGGTCAACAAGCCGCCCTGATCGAAGCCGACATAGCCGGGCGGCGCGCCAATCAACCGCGATACGGTATGGCGTTCCATATATTCGCTCATGTCGAAGCGCAGCAGCTCCACACCGAGGACGCTGGCAAGCTGTTTTGCGACTTCCGTTTTGCCCACTCCCGTGGGGCCCGAGAACAAATAGCAGCCGATGGGTTTTTCAGGCTGGCGCAAGCCCGCGCGCGCGAGCTTGATCGCCGATGAAAGCGCGTGGATCGCCTGATCCTGACCGAACACGACGCGTTTCAGGTCGGCTTCGAGCGTGCGAAGCGCCTCGGTATCGGTTTTCGAAACCGACTTGGGCGGAATGCGTGCCATCTTGGCGACGACGTCCTCGACTTCCCTGACACCGATCACCTTTTTGCGTCTCGACTCCGGCAGCAGCATCTGCGAGGCGCCGACTTCGTCGATGACGTCGATGGCCTTATCGGGAAGCTTTCGGTCGTTGATGTATTTTGCCGCCAGCTCCACCGACGCCTTGATCGCATCCGCGGTGTAACGGACTTTGTGATATTCCTCATAATACGGCTTGAGGCCCTTGAGGATCTTGATGGCGTCCGCAACGGTGGGTTCGGCAACGTCGATCTTCTGAAAGCGGCGGACGAGCGCGCGGTCCTTCTCGAAATACTGGCGATATTCCTTGTAGGTGGTCGAGCCGATGCAGCGCAGGCTTCCCGCCTGCAGCGCCGGCTTCAGCAGATTCGACGCGTCCATCGCACCGCCGCTGGTGGCGCCGGCGCCGATTACGGTATGGATTTCATCGATAAAAAGAATGGCCCCCGGTATCGATTCGAGTTCCTTCACGACGGATTTCAGCCGCTCCTCGAAATCCCCGCGATAGCGCGTCCCGGCAATCAGCGCCCCCATGTCGAGCGCGTAGATGGTGCTCGCCTTCAGAACGTCCGGCACTTCGCGCTTGACGATCTTGCGCCCGAGGCCTTCGGCAATGGCCGTCTTTCCGACGCCCGGATCGCCCACGAAAAGCGGGTTGTTCTTCTGCCGCCGGCACAGGATCTGGATCGTGCGTTCGACTTCGGCGTCGCGCCCAATCAGAGGATCGATCCGCCCCGCCTTCGCCTTCTCGTTCAAGTTGATACAGTAGGCTTCGAGCGCCTCGGTTCCCTGTTTGACGACTTTTTCGCCGTCTTCGTCCTCGTCGGCGCCGCGCGCGGATTTTTGCTGGGTCATGCCGGGCCGCTTGGCGATGCCGTGGCTGATGTAGCTCACGGCATCGAGGCGCGTCATATTCTGCTCCTGCAGGAAATAGACGGCGTGGCTTTCGCGCTCCGTGAAAAGCGCGACCAGCACATTGGCGCCCGTAACCTCGTCGCGTCCCGAATTCTGAACATGCAGCACCGAGCGTTGCACGACACGCTGGAATCCGGTGGTCGGTTTGGCGTCTTGGCCGTCTTCAATGACGAGCGTGATCAGTTCCTCGTCGACATATTTGACCAGCGAGCGCTTGAGCGCCTCCATATCGACATTGCAGGCCTTCATGACCTGGGCCGCGTCGGAATCGTCCGTCAGCGCAAGCAGCAGGTGCTCGAGCGTGGCGTATTCGTGATGGCGGTCGCTTGCCATCTTGATGGCGCGGTGAAGAACCTGTTCCAGGCTTCGCGACAGCGACGGCATCGAGACCTCACTCCTTCTCCATGGTGCATTGTAGAGGATGCTGATGGCGGCGGGAGAATTCAATCACCTGGGCAACTTTAGTTTCTGCCACCTCGTAGGAGAATACGCCGCAAATCCCCACGCCGTGGCGGTGCACGTGAAGCATGATTTGTACCGCTTCATCGCGGATCTTGTTGAAATACCGCTCCAGAATATGAACGACGAACTCCATGGGGGTGTAGTCGTCGTTCAGGATCAGCACCTTGTAGAGGCTCGGCCGCTTGGTCTTGGGCCGGGTTTTGCTCGCCACGCCGGTGCCGGCACCGACCCCGTTGCTCTGGCCCGATCGACCATTCTTTTTGTCGCTCATGCGTCATCAACCGGCACAGGTGCACTCACGGAACCATGTCGCTCCACAGATTAACGGCAAACGGGGCGACCAAGGCAAACGCTAAGATAGGCACATGCTTGACGCGTGAAAATGTCCGGGTGGATTCATGAATGCGAAAGGGCCCGAACCGTCTGAGGTTCGGACCCTTTTCAGCCACTTCGTAGGGGACGGAGCGGCTTTCACGTTACCGTGCGCAAAAATCACGCGGCGCGGGAATTTTCCACGACATCGACCCACGCCTGAACGCGGCTCTGCAGCGGCTCAAACGTACCCTTCGCCGCCGAAAGCATGATCTCGCCGACCCTGCTCATCTGGCTGACATAAGAGTCGAACGCAGACTTTGCGAAATCGGATTGAAGCTCGAAGGCTTCATGAACGGACTTGGAGCTCATGAGCGCCTTCGTCGCCGCGATCGAGTCTTCGACCGACTGCTTGGAGAACGAGTAGAATTCGCTCTGCAAGGTCTCGACGCCCTTGCCGGCCGCGTTAGCGGCCCGCATATAGGCTTCGACCGTGTCGCGGCCATAGCCCATGGCGTGATCGTAGTTCTTGGAGGCTTTTTCAAAGCCATTTTTTACGGCGTGCGTTCCATTTTTGAACGCCGATTCGATGGTTTCCGTGCCGTCGATCCTGCCGTGGACTGCTTTAGCTTTCGCCATTGTTCTGATCTCCATAACGGTTGGCGCACTGCAGGGGGATCAGCGCGCGTGTTGCAGTGCAACATAACGTATATGCGGTGCAGCATAGTCGATGTCAAGAGGGGGCATCTTGGCGGGTTTTGGGCGCGCCCTTACGAAACGCGAACCTCGTGCCCGAACAAGCACGGAAATCTTAACACTTACTAAATCCCGGATACTTAACGTGTATTCGCGTTTTTCGTTGCACCGGGGCTGGTGATTTGCTTTTATCCCCGCGCGGGTGGGTCGCGTAAACTGGAGTAGGAAATGATAGGACCGCGAGCCAGGAGCGGCGTGATCGCGACTGTGGTTTTGTTGGGTGTGGCTCTGTTCGGTTTCGCGGGGGGCGCATCAGCGCGAGCCGCACGACACCACCATCACTGGCGGCACATGGCGTTGGCGCCTGCCCGGGCCTCCGTACACCGGCCTCACTGGCAAACCCTGGCAGCCGCACCAGTCCGATCCTTTGTTTACCGCCGGCGCTGGCAGCCCATGGCGGTCAATTGGACAGCGCCGGAAAAAGATGCCGCCATGGTTATCGACGGGGAGACAGGCAAGACCCTGTATTCCAGGAACGCCGAGGAGTTGCGCCACCCTGCGTCGCTTACGAAAATGATGACGCTTTATCTGCTTTTCGAGCAGCTCAAGCGTGGTCAGATGACACTCGCAACCCCTCTGCCCATTTCCGAGCACGCATCGATTCAGGCGCCCACGAAGTTGCATGTCCGGCCAGGAAGCACTGTGCCGGTGGAAACCGCAATCGAAGCGGTGGTTGTGCTGTCGGCAAACGATATCGCAGTCGCGATCGCCGAAGCCGTCGGCGGCTCGGAAAGCAACTTTGCGGAACTGATGACAGCCAAGGCGCGTACGCTGGGCATGACGCACACGTTTTATCACAATGCATCCGGTCTTCCGGACGAGCTGCAGATCACCACCGCGAGCGACCTTTCAATTCTGGCGCGCCACCTGGCTTACGATTTTCCGCAGTATTTCCACTATTTTTCCACGCCGTCCTTCAGCTATCGCGGCATCACCCATTTCACGCACGACAATCTGATCGGACGTTACGACGGCGCCGACGGTATCAAGACCGGCTACACAAATGCCTCGGGCTTCAATCTTGTCTCGTCTGTCGTGCGCAACGGCGCCCATGTCATCGGGGTGGTCATGGGCGGCGTCACCGCGCGCCGGCGCGATGTCGAAATGATTCAGCTCCTTGACACGACCTTCGCCTCGATCAACCAGAATCCGCAGCTTGTCGCGCGGGCTAATGTTCCGTGGGAGGCGATCGCCTCCAATTCGCTCTCCGCGCCGGTTATCGCGGGCTTTCAGCTCCCGGGCAATTTGTCGATTCTCAAAACGCGGGCGGCTCCGCCGCAAATGAACATGGCGATCCGGGGAACCTTCCCCGCCGCCGCGGACGATGAAGACGCCGCGGAATCGCGACCAGACCCGGAGTTGGACACGCACAAGAGCGACCTTTCCGGCAGCGCGGCAGCGTCGACGGGTTTGTTCATTCCACCTGCCCGTTCCGGCGCGAACGCGCCGCCCAAACCACCGGAAAATGCCCGTGTGGCGTTCGTTTTGCTGCCACAGCCATTAGCGCTGCGGCAAGCCGCGATCCCTCCCGCCGCACCGCCGCCGGCATTCGTTCCGCAAGACGTTGCGCCGTCACCGAAACCGCCGATCGTGGTGGCATCGTATCAGCCACAGACCGTTGCTATTCCTGCGATAACGCCAAAACCGCGGGCGGCAATTCTGCCCGCAACAGCCGTGGAGCCGGGTCTCTCGGGTGATGATTCCAGCGCTTCTGCCCAACGCGAGTGGTCGATTCAGATCGGCGCATTCGGCGACGCCGCCATGGCGAAATCCAAATTGGCCGCCTATGCCGAGCGGTCGAGGGATGTGCTGGGAAGCGCGGATCGCCAGGTGCTGGCGTTCCAATCGACGGAAGGCCACACCCTCTACCGCGCCCGTTTTGGACCGTTTGCGGAGCGGGAAGCCCGCGAGGTTTGCCAAAAGCTTGCCGAGCGTGGACAGACCTGTTTCACCGCTTTGGTACAGCGTTAGGCTCCCAGCAGGATATCCTTGGCTTCGTTGATTTTGGCGGCGAGATAGCTCGATCCACCCTTGTCGGGGTGATTCTGGAGAATCAGGCGGCGATGGGCAGCACGGATGTCCTCCGGCGAGGCGCCCATCGGCAACCCCAGGACCGCATGCGCCTCCGCCAACGACATGCCGCTTCGGGGCGGCGCTGCAAATTCGGATGCTTCGCGCCAGTGGGGTCCGAACCGGCGTTCGATGTAGGCTTCGAGAACGCTCAGGCTTTCCGCATCGCCGGCGCCAATCTGGCGTCGAATGACGTCAAGCTCCGCGCTGCTTAAATCGCCAAGCGACCGCCCCGCATAATCGCCCTTGAGAACCTGGCCGGTCATCTCTGCGCTGACGTGATCCAGCTCCATGTCCAGCCACTGCGTTTTCACATGGCTGGCCGTGGTATTCCTGGCGCCGGAAGCGCTCCTTCGGCGGTGGAAATCGGGCCAGCCTCCCGGCCAGGCATGTCCACCCGTGAACAATCCCCACGCCATGCTGCCTGCCAGCATGGCCAGAGCAACGCGGTCGATGGCCGCCAGTCCGATGGCCGCCAACAGAAGAGCCCCCACGCCGAACCAGCGAAGCCCGTTCAGCAGGGCTTTCGTGTTGGCGCCGGCAAACCAGCGCAGCATTGCGATCGCCACAATAAGTGCGAGCCCACCCAGAACGAGGGCGCCCATTCAGCGCGGCCCGGAGATGACGCGCGACAGCCGCTTTGCTTCGCCGCCCTGGCGCTTGCCGTAGTCCGCAAGTGCGACCGCGCCGCCGGCGGCATAGACGGCGGCTGCCCGCAACAACTCGCGCAGACGGCCGGCCGCGCCGGCATCGAAGCGCGCATAGACTCCGTGCGTCAGCCGCGCCACTTCGTCAAACACCGCCGCGGCGTTCGGATCGCCGCCTTCGTGAAACATGAAAGCGGGAACGCCAAGCAACGCCAGCGCGCCGGCTTCCTTCAACACGATGTCGGCATTCTCTTCGAAGCAGTCTCCGATATAGACAAGCGCACCCACGCGGGCCGCGGCAGCCTCCATCCGCACATGCGAAAGCACGCGGCGCAGTTGTGTGAAACCGCTCGCGCACCGCACTTCGCGCATGCTCGCGCCGAGCGCTGCCGGGCTGGTCGTCCAGCGGCTCGCCTTGAATTCGCCCCGGCCGCGAAACCACACGAGCTGCACGGCAACGCCGCCGACATCCTGCGCCGCATCGAACATTTCGCTCTGGATTTCGCTAGCCGTCTCCCATGTCGGCGCACGGCTCATCGTGGCGTCGATCGCGAAAACGAGCCGGCCTCTGGCCTGCGCAAGCGCAGGGGTGCGCGCAGCGGCTTTCAAAAACGCATCGATTTCGCGCCCCGACGAGCGCCGAGCCGGCAGCTTTTCCGCCATGACCTTCCCTCTCGAGGTTTCTATGTTGGCCCTCCCCGCACAAATTCCAAGCCTCGCGGGGCAACCGGGGGATTTACGCGCCAGGCAGTTTCAACGTCGCAATCAATTCGCGCACTTCCTGCCGTGCCGCGACGTGGGAAATGGACAGCGAAACATCGAGGCCGGGAAGCGGCAAATCCAGCATGGTCAACCCCATGGGAAAGAGTTCGCGGAAGATCACGCGTTCGCCGAAACCGGGCGCGATGCGGAACCCGATTCGTTCGGCCAGGGTATCCAGCGCCACGGCCAGCCGCTTCTTGTTGCGGGCTTCGGTGGAGGCGATGCGGTTTCGCATCACCACCCAGTCGAGCGCGGGCTTGCGCGCCATCAGGCGCTTCTTGCGGCAATCCCACACGAAATCCGCATAGACGCTCGGCCCCCTGATTTCGAGGGTTGCCGGATCGACGCGGGCCAGCAGATCGAAATCGACGAAGCTGTCGTTCATTGGCGTCACCAGTGTATCGGCGCAGGCATGGGCAAGGCGCGAAACGCGGGTGTCGGCGCCGGGTGTGTCGATCAGAAGGAAGTCGAAGCGCGCCCGCGCCTCCGCGTTCGCCCGCTCAAAAGCCGCCGTCTCCTCTTCGGCCTGCGCATCCAGCGAACGTGCCTGTGAGCGCGCTATCGAGACGATTTCCGGTGACGGCAGCAATCGGTCGCCGCGCGCCATCCATTGCGCGCGGTTTTCGAGATGCCGCGACAGGCTCTTTTGTCTCAGATCGAGATCGATGGCGCCGACCCGGAAGCCCGAACGCGCGAGGGCCACCGCGACATGCAGCGCGGCCGTCGACTTGCCGGAACCGCCTTTCTCGTTGCCGAACACAATCGTATGCGCGCCTCGCGCCTCGACGCGCACGACCTCGACCTGCGGTTCGGCCCGAATCATGGAAGCGATGGTATCAGGCAGGACGCTGCCTCACCTATGTCCCCCCACCACACCCAGCTTCCTGCCGACCTTCTCGAAGGTTGCCAGCGCGAAATCGATCTGCGAGTCGGTGAGCGCGGCGCAGGCCTGGATACGCAGCCGCGCGGCGCCTTCGGGCACCACGGGGTAGCCGAAGCCGGTGATGAAAATGCCCTCGGCCAGCAATTCCTGGCTCATGCGGATGGCAAAGGCGGTCTCGCCGACGATGATCGGCACAATGGCGGATTCGCCATCGAGCGGCATGAATCCGCGCGCTTTCAGGCCATCGCGCATGTTGCGGGTGATCGCGTGCAGACGTGCGACACGCTGCGGCTCGCGTTCCAGGACCTCGATGGCCTTCATGGCGCTGGCGGCGATGGTGGTCGGCAAAGCGTTGGAAAACAATTGCGGGCGCGAGACCTGGCCGAGAAAATCGATCAGCGTTTTCGAGCCCGCGACATAGCCGCCCGCGGCACCGCCTAACGCTTTGCCCAGCGTGCCGGTGATGATGTCGATTTCGCCTTCGACGCCGAAATGCTCCGCAGTGCCGCGTCCGTGTTTGCCCATCACACCGGTGCCGTGCGAATCGTCGAGGACGACCGTGGCGTTGTATTTGCGTGCCAGTGCGATGATATCCGGCAGGTTCGCGACGTCGCCTTCCATGCTGAAGACGCCGTCGGTAACGACGAAGATGCGCCGGGACTCCTTCACGTCGGCGAGCTTCGCTTCCAGATCCCCCATGTCGGAGTGCTTGTAGACAAGCCGCTTTGCCCGGGCGCCGCGGCAGCCGTCGATCAGCGAGGCATGATTGAGCGCGTCGGACACCAATGCATCCTTCTCGCCCGCGATGGCGGGAATCAGGCCCGTGTTCGCCGTCCAGCAGGAGACATAGGTCAGCGCGCCTTTCGTATGCGAAAGCCTGGCAAGCGCTTTCTCGATTTCATCGTGGATGGAAAACGTGCCGCAGATGAAGCGAACGGACGCCGTGCCGGCGCCGTATTCCTCCAGCGCCTTGCGGCCGGCCGCAACGACCTCCGGGTGATCGGCAAGGCCCAGATAATTGTTGGACGACAGGACCAGCACGCGACCGGATTTTTCCGCCATCGTCACTTCGGTATCCATCGGGCCGGTGATGTGACGAAAGGTCTTCAGAGTTCCTGCCTTTTCCATCGCCGACAGGTCGGCGCCGAGGCTTTCGTCAAGGGCGGCAGTCACAATTCGCTCCAGTCCAGAATCACCTTTCCCGAATTGCCCGACCGCATGACATCGAAGCCTTCCTGAAAATCCTTATAGGAATAGCGGTGCGTGATGACGCGGCCGATATCCATGCCGCTCTGGATCATCGATGTGAGCTTGTACCAGGTCTCGCCGAACATGCGCCCGTAGATCCCGCGAATGGTGAGTCCCTTGAACACCACCGCGTCCCAGTCGGTGCCGGTTTCGCCGGCCTGGATGCCCAGCATGGCGATCTTGCCGCCATGCGCCATGGCATCGATCATCTGGCGAAGGCCTTGCGGGTTGCCCGACATTTCCAGCCCGACGTCGAACCCTTCATTCATGCCAAGACTTTTCATCACTTCGCGCAGGTCCTGTTTGGCGACGTTGACGACGGCGGTGGCGCCCATCTTTTCCGCAAGGCCGAGGCGGTAATCGTTCACATCCGTGACGACCACATAGCGCGCGCCCGTCCTGATCGCCATCGCTACTGCCGACACCCCGATCGGCCCCGCGCCGGTGATGAGCACGTCCTCGCCGACCAGATCGAACGACAATGCGGTGTGCGCGGCGTTGCCCAGCGGATCGTAGATGGCATAGACATCGAGCGGCACCTTGGTGTCGCAATGCCAGATGTTCAGCTGGGGAACGGTGACAAGCTCGGCAAAGGCGCCATTGCGGTTCACACCGACGCCCAGGGTGTTGGCACAGAGATGCCGGCGGCCGGCCAGACAATTTCGGCAATGGCCGCAGACGATGTGGCCTTCGGCGCTGACGAGATCGCCGACCTTGTGACCCTGGACATTGCTGCCGACGGCGACGATGCGACCGACAAATTCGTGGCCGGCCACGGTTCCCGGCTTTATCGTTTTCCGAGCCCAGGAATCCCAATTGTAGATATGCACATCGGTGCCGCAAATGCCGGTCTTCAGCACCTTGATCAACACGTCGTCGATGCCATAGGTGGGCTCCGGCACGTCCTCGAGCCAGATGCCTTCCTCCGGCCTGGATTTCACCAGCGCTTTCATTCAAATGCCTCCGTGTCGGATCCCTTGCGGATCGTGTCTCGCCGCTGTGCGGCTGGATGCTGGTTCCGGGAAAGAGACGTAACCGCTAAACCAAATTCGAAATAGCCCCGCACTCGCAGCTTGGCAAGATAGAGCTTGCAGGATGGGATGAAGTCGGAAATGCGTTGTCTGCGGTTGCCTGTTTCGAGAGTTCCTCAGAACACCGTCGAAGGACGCAGAGCCACCATGCAGGGACGATTGGGCTGCGTTGCCGCTCCCTTCTTGCGCAGGGAGGGCATTTGGGCGAAGCGTATATGCCAATTGGACATCCTGGCGTATAGTCACTTCGAACACCGGCGAGGGATATCATGAGACGATTGCTGCTGTCGCTCCTGTTGGCGAGCGTCTTCGCTGTGCCTGCGCACGCGACGCTGAAAGTGGGAGACTCTGCACCAGACTTTACGCTTCAGGCATCCGAAGCCGGCAAACAGTTCACGTTTTCACTCGCCGATGCGGAGAAGAAAGGCCCTGTCGTTGTCTATTTCTATCCCAAGGCCTTCACCAAGGGCTGCAGCATCGAGGCGCACGAATTCGCTGCTGCCATCGACCAGTTTCATGCCCTTGGCGCCAGCGTGATCGGCGTCAGTCACGACGATATCGCAACGCTCGACAAGTTCTCGGTGCAGGTCTGCCAGAGCAAATTTCCTGTTGCAGCGGACACGGACGGAGCGGTGATGAAATCCTGGGATACGGTGCTCCTCGACAATTTGGCCTACGCCAACCGCACCTCCTATGTCATCGACCCGAACGGCCGCATCATCTACGCCTTCACCGACCTCGACCCCGACCATCATGTCGACAACACCCTGAAGGCACTGAAGTCGTGGCGGGTGTCACGCTGACAGGCGTTCGCAGCATCAGTCCGCGCATGTCGCCGAACCGGGCACCGGCCTGGGCGGCACGGAAAAACTACACCGCATCGCGCCGGCTTTTCGTGAAGTCACAGGTGTTGGCTGGGGATTCCACTTCGATGGCGCCAAGCGATGTCCTGCGTGATCCGCACGGCACGCACCCGCTGCTGGTCTTTTAGCCGCAGATTCGCGCCGCACCGCTCAGTTCAGTTCACGTTCCGATTCCGCAAACCGCAATAGGTCGCCCGGTGCCGGTACTTGGCTTACCAGCGGCGGCAATAGCGGTGATGGTGGTGCCAAGACCAGCCGCCATGGCACACACGGTGGTAGCCGGACCCTCCGACGCCCACATTGGCGCCGACGGGGCCCACATGCGCACCCGCGCCCACGCCGCCGGTTCCGACGTTGGCGCCCGCCCCAATTGGGCCGACATTGACGCCGGCTCCGACGCCTTGGGCGCTCGCCGCAGCACTGGCGAGCATCGTCACGGCAAAGACTGAAATGGCTAGCAATTTCATGGCTGGTTCCTTCAGGGACAGGCAAATTCCGTTACACCTGCCTAGGAAACGTTTCACCGGACCGGAGGGTTGCACTTTATGTTATTCGCCCATCGGTTCGCATTCAGGCCCATCATTGGACGAGTCGGGTGTGAGCGGTCACGCGATCTACAACCCCTCCCGCTCCGAACTCAGCAGCGCGGCGTTGCCCCCGGCCGCGGTGGTGTTGACGGTGTAAGTCCGTTCGAGGGCAAATCGCTGCAGATAATGCGGGCCGCCGGCTTTGGGCCCGGTGCCGGACAGTCCTTCTCCGCCGAACGGCTGTACCCCGACTACGGCGCCGATCTGGTTGCGGTTGACATACGTGTTGCCGGCATGCGTCCGGGAACGCACAAATCGGGCCGTTTCGTCGATGCGGCTATGCACCCCAAGAGTAAGGCCGTAACCCGTGGCGTTGATCGCGTCGCACACGGCATCGAGTTTATCGGCGGCGTAACGCACGACATGCAGCACAGGACCGAACACTTCGCGATCGAGAACGCCAATGGAGTCGATCTCGAACACATGCGGCGGGAAAAAAATACCGTGTTCGTGCTCGGGCCCAAGCTGCAATCTGTGCAGAAGCGTGGCTTCCCGGGTCATGCGCGTGGCATGAGCCTGAAGCGTTTCGCGCGAAGCTTCATCGATCACGGGCCCGATATCCGTGGCGAGATCGAACGGATCGCCCAGCTCAAGCTCGTCCATCGCGCCCAGGATGAGCTCGAGCATACGGTCGGCGACATCCTCCTGGAGAAACAGCACACGCAAGGCACTGCAGCGCTGGCCCGCGCTGTCGAAGGCGCTCGCGATCACGTCGCGCGTCACCTGCTCGGGAAGCGCCGTGGAATCGACGATCATCGCGTTCTGCCCGCCCGTCTCGGCCACCAGCTGCGCCAGTGGGCCGTTGCGCGCGGCGAGCGTGCGGTTGATGGCCCAGGCCGCTTCCGTGGAACCGGTGAGTGCGACCCCGGCCAGTCGCGCGTCGCCGAATATCGCCGCACCGATTTTCGAGCCTCTGCCCGGAAGCAGATGCAGCGCATCGAGGGGAACCCCGGCGCGATGCAGAAGCCGCACGGCCGCGGCGGCAATCAGCGGCGTCGGTTCGGCGGGCTTGGCGAGAACGGTATTGCCTGCGGCCAGCGCACCCGCCACCTGTCCCGTAAAGATGGCGAGCGGAAAATTCCACGGCGCAATGCAGGCGAAGACGCCGCGGCCATGCAGGGTCAACTCGTTTTCCTCGCCCGTGGGTCCGGGAAGGCGAATGGGCTCTGCGAACAGCGCGCGCGCGCGCGATGCGTAATAGCGAAGATAATCGACCGTCTCGCGCACTTCGCCCAGCGCATTGGGCAGTGTCTTGCCCCCTTCGCGCACGGCCAGCGCCATCAGATGCGCGCGTTCCGCTTCGAAAAGATCGGCGGCGCGCTCAAGCACCCCGGCGCGCATTTCTCCGCCAACGCTGTCCCAATCCTTCTGAGCGTCGTGCGCCAGCGCCAGCGCTTCGCGCGCTTCCGCCTCGCCGCCTTCGACGGCGGTGCCGACGATACGCCGCCGATCGGACGGATCGCGAACCTCGCGGGTAGGGCCGCTGCGCATCTGTCCGCTGAGGATCGGTCCTGCCGCCTGCGGTGTCTTCAGGGAGGCGCGCATGCGCTCAATAATCAGATCGCTCACCGCCGGATCGGCCCAGACGAAACCGGCCGAGTTTTTCCGGTCGGGAAGCAGATTTGCGGGCACGGGAATGCGCGCGCTGCGGCGTGGATGGGCCCTTGCAAGCTGCTCGACGGGATCGGCGATAATATCGTCGACAGGCGCTTCCTCGTCGGCCACGCGGTTGACGAAAGAGGTGTTGGCGCCGTTCTCAAGCAAGCGCCGTACGAGATAGGCCAGGAGATCCTCGTGGCTGCCGACGGGCGCGTAAATGCGCGTTGCCGGCCCCACCCGTGCTGCCTTCTTCACATCGCGGTAAAGCTCGTAGAGAGACTCGCCCATCCCGTGCAGGCGCTGATATTCGAAATCGACACGATGGCCGGCGAAAACCTGAATGGCAGACAGGGTATGCGCGTTATGGGTTGCGAATTGCGGCAGGATCGCTTCGGTCGCCAGAAGCGCGCGGGCGCATGCGAGATAGGACGTGTCCGTCGCGGCTTTTCGGGTGAAGACGGGATAGTCCGCAAGTCCGCCCTCCTGCGCGCGCTTGATCTCCGTATCCCAGTAGGCGCCTTTCACCAGACGCACGGGAATGCGTCGGCGCTGGCGGCCCGCAAGATCGCCAAGCCACGCGATCACCGGCAGCGCCCGCTTCTGGTAAGCCTGAACCGCAAGTCCGAGACCGTCCCAGCGGCGCAGCGCCTGCGCCTCGCCCATCACTTCGAAAATGTCGAGCATGAGATCGAGGCGCTCGGATTCTTCCGCGTCGATCGTGAAGGCGATGTTGGCGTCGCGCGCTTCCCTTGCAAGGTCCACCAGCGAGGGAAGCAGCTCTTCCATCACCCGCTCGCGCTTGACCCATTCGTAGCGGGGATGCAGCGCGGAGAGCTTTACCGAGATGCTCGGCCGTTCGAATATCGGCGCCATGCGATCCGGCAGATCCGTCGCGATGGCGGCAAGCGCATGGCGATAGGACGCGAAATAGCGGGCGGCATCCGTCTTCGTGTAGGCGGCTTCGCCGAGCATGTCGAAGGAGAAGCGGTAGCCCTGCGCGATGTATGGCCGCGCTTTTTTGAGTGCTTCGGCGATGGTGCGGCCAAGAACGAACTGGCCGCCCAGAATGCGCATGGCAAAAATAACAGCCTGGCGGATGAGCGGCTCGCCGGAGCGCGCGACAAGCCGGCGCCAGATGCCGCCGAGGTCCCATTTTGCCGTTTCCTCGAGTGTGACGATGCGCCCCGTGAGGAGGAGCCCGTAAGTGGAAGCATTGACAAACGCCGAGTCCGAACGGTTGAGATGGCGCTGCCAATCCCCGCTGCCGATCTTGTCGCGGATGAGGCGATCGGCGGTCGACGCGTCGGGCACGCGCAGCAGCGACTCCGCCAGGCACATCAGGACGACGCCTTCTTCGCTGGAGAGCGCATATTCCTGGGTGAAGGCGTCCACGGAGCTTCGCTTGTCGCGGGCGGCGCGGATACGCTGCACCAGCTCGCGCGCCAGGGAATCGGTGGCAGCCCGCTCGGCGGGCGACAGTCGCGCCCTCTCGATCAGCTCGACGACCAACGTCTCTTCGTCGGCAAGCCACGCTTCGGAAATTGCTTTTCGCAAGGTAGACAGGGTCATGGGGCAACGGGCCGGAATCGCGGCGCCTTTCTAGCGCGAGGATGGCGACAAGGCTAATCTCTGTCGCATGAAAACGCCCGAAATTGTTACGACGATTGCCACCTTGCGTAGCCGCATCGCCGCCTGGCGCAAGGAGGGTGCGCGCGTCGGGCTCGTGCCTACCATGGGCGCGCTGCATGAAGGCCATCTGGCTCTCGTGCGCCAGACGCGGGAACGCTGCGACAGGATTGCGGTAAGCATTTTCGTGAATCCGGCGCAGTTCGCGCCCGGCGAAGATTTCGACCGCTATCCCAAAATGCTGGAAAGCGATCTGGAAAAGCTCGGTCCGACGGCCGATCTCGTTTTCACGCCGCCTGTCAGCGAGATGTATCCGGAAGGGTTCGCCACCCGGGTCGAAGTGACTGGACCCGCACTGGGACTGGAAACGGAATTCCGGCCGCAGTTCTTCGCGGGTGTGGCAACGATCGTGACAAAGCTGCTTCTCGCGACATTGCCCGATATGGCCATGTTCGGCGAAAAGGACTTTCAGCAGCTCCTCGTCGTGCGCCGGCTCGTGCGCGATCTTGCGCTGCCGATCGAGATCGCGGGCGGTTTGATCGTCAGAGAGGCCGACGGTCTCGCCCTGTCGTCGCGGAATGTCTATTTGAACCCACACGAGCGCAAAATTGCCGGCACGCTCAATCTCATGCTCAAGGATGTCGCTGGCAGGGCGCGTTCGGGAGACTGCGTCGCAGAGGCCGAGGCCGGCGGCCTGGAAGCGCTTCTCGAAGCGGGTTTCGAGGCCGTCGATTATGTAGCGGTGCGAAACGCAGAAACGCTTGCCCCTCTTCGGCATGCCCGGGAGCCTGCCCGCGTGCTCGCCGCCGCGCGCGTCGGCAAGACGCGGTTGATCGACAACATGGCGGTTTGACGATCTGGAAGAAGTCGCTGGAGTTTACAGAAGGCCGAGTTCGGCGAGTTCGATCTGCAAGGCTTCCGGAAGGCCTTTACCGCCTTTGAGCGAGCGGGCATCGGGGGGAGCATCCTGCGGCTTGAAATATCGCCAGCCCTGAAACGGCCGACGGGCGCGGCGCAGGGTCGGCACGAGTTCGGGGTCGTAGACAAGACCGCAGCGGGGAACCCCGTCCCGGGCTCTCGCCGGCCGGATATCGATCAGCCGCTGTCGCACCGCGATATAGCCGCGGATCACCCAGTACAGCGAACCGCCCTCGAGCAAGTCGTCGGCGCGCTTGGGTGTCTGGCGCGTCACATGGACTAGCTCGAGTTTTTTTCCCCTTTTCTTCAGCTCGGCCAACCGGCGAGTCTGCCACTTCGCGAGACTGTCAAGCGACTCCGCGCCGACGCAAAGCTTGATCAAATGCAACGTCATTCCGCGGCGCCTTGTACCTTTACAAACCGCAGAACGATAGCGCCCTCGCCGACCTGCTCGCCCGCGGCAACCACGACGTTCTCCACGCATGCGTCCGCGGCGGCCTTGAGCGTGTGCTCCATCTTCATCGCTTCCAGCACGGCAAGCGGTTGTCCCTCCCTTACGGTTTCGCCTGGCTTGACCAGCAGTTGCACGATTTTTCCCGGCATGGGAGCCGTCAGCCGGTCGGTGGCGGCGGCCGCCGCTTCCGTCGCGGCGAACAGATCGGCCAGCCTGACGGCCCAGGTTTCGCCGTCCTGCATGATGGCGATCTCGCCGGAGTTCAGCCGCATGCCGCTTGCGCGCGATGCGGCTCTGACGACAGCTCCCGCCACGCTGAAGGTCAGGGCGCCGCCGCGGTGATGAACGATCTCGACCTGCACGCGAACGGCATGCGAGAGGAAGTCGATTGTTTCGCGCGCTTCGCCGGACAAACGGAATCCGTCCTGGGCGCTCCACGGATCGCGGTCCACCAACTTTTCATTGCGCTCTTCAACGAGAAACAGGGCGGCGCGGGCGAAGATCTCCGCTCCCGGTTCGCTGGCGAGGATCAAGTCGCCGCGGTGGCGTTCGATGAAACCCGTATCGATATTGCCGCCCACGAAATCGGGATGGCGCAGCGTTCGCACAAGAAACCCGGCGTTGGTCTGAACGCCCGCGATCTGCGTTTGCGCCAGCGCGTCCGCAAGCTTCGCCGCAGCGCCTGCCCGCGTCTCGTCCCATGCAATAACCTTGGCGATCATGGGATCGTAGTAGACGGTCACCGCATCGTTCTCACGAACGCCCGCATCGACGCGGAGATCGTCGCGAGGCGCCGGCAAACGCAGGCGTTCGAGCACACCCACCGACGGGAGGAATCCGGCGCGCGCGTCTTCCGCGTAAAGTCGCGCTTCGATGGCATGACCATGGGGCGCGAGCGCGTATTTGCGCTGCGGCAGCTCTTCACCCGCAGCCACGCGCAGCTGCCATTCCACGAGATCGAGGCCGGTCACCGCTTCCGTCACCGGATGTTCGACCTGAAGCCTTGTATTCATTTCCATGAACCAGAAGCGGTCGGGCTTCAGTCCGTCCGAGGCATCGGCGATGAATTCGACGGTTCCCGCACCAACATAACCCACGGCTTTCGCGGCCTTCACCGCCGCCTCGCCCATGTGCGCCCGCATGGCTTCGCTCATGCCCGGCGCAGGCGCCTCCTCGATCACCTTCTGGTGGCGCCTCTGCAGGGAGCAATCGCGCTCGAAGAGATGCACCGCATGACCATGAGTGTCGGCGAAGATCTGCACTTCGACATGCCGGGGCCGGCTCACGTATTTTTCGACCAGCACGCGGTCGTCGCCGAAGGCCGACCGCGCTTCGCGTTTTGCACCGTCCAGCGCCGTGGCGAAACCGTCATGGCCGTCTACCCGGCGCATGCCTTTGCCGCCGCCACCGGCCACCGCCTTGATGAGCACGGGGTAGCCGATTTTCGCTGCTTCCCGAGTCAACCGGTCGAGGGACTGATCGTCTCCGAGATAGCCACGCACGACGGCAACGCCGGCCTTCTCCATCAGGACCTTGGCGCGGTCCTTCAGACCCATGGCGCGGATCGCGCCTGGCGGCGGACCGACGAAGACGATGCCGGCATCGGCGCAGGCTTCGGCGAACTCCGCGTTCTCGGAAAGAAATCCGTAGCCCGGATGAATCGCACCGGCATTGCTCGCGCGCGCGGCCAGGAGGATCGCGCCGCCATCGAGATAGCTTTCGCGCGCCGGCGCGGGGCCGATGCGGTACGCTTCGTCCGCCATCGCAACATGCATGGCCCCGGCATCGGCATCCGAATAAACGGCGACCGTCCTGATCGCCATCCGCCGGGCCGTCCGAACGATGCGGCAGGCGATCTCGCCGCGATTCGCGATCAGGAGTTTCGAGAACATGCTACATCCGAAAAATGCCGAACTTCGTATCGGGAATGGGAGCATTGAGGCAGGCCGAAAGCGCCAGCGCCAGAACACGCCTGGTGTTCGAAGGCGTGATGATGCCGTCGTCCCAAAGCCGGGCGGTAGCAAAATACGGATTGCCTTCCGCTTCGTAGCGCTCGCGGATCGGCGCTTTGAAATCCTTTTCCTGCTCTTCGCTCCAGTTCTCCCCGCGCGCTTCCATGCCTTCGCGCCGTACGGTCGCGAGCACGCTTGCGGCCTGTTCGCCGCCCATGACGGAGATGCGCGAGTTGGGCCAGGAAAAGAGAAAGCGAGGGCCGTAGGCGCGACCGCACATGCCGTAGTTCCCCGCACCATAAGAGCCGCCGATGATGAGCGTGATCTTCGGCACCTGCGCGCACGCCACTGCCGTCACCAACTTGGCGCCGTCCTTTGCGATGCCCCCCGCTTCGTATTTTCGCCCGACCATGAAGCCCGCAATGTTCTGCAGAAACAGCAACGGCACCCGGCGCTGACAGCAAAGCTCGATGAAATGCGCCGCTTTGAGAGCGGATTCGGAAAACAATATTCCGTTGTTGGCGACGATGCCGACCGGCATCCCTTCGATGCGGCCAAAGCCGGTGACGATGGTCGTGGCGTAGAGTTTCTTGAATTCGTCCAGCTCCGAACCGTCGACCAGCCTGGCGATCACTTCGCGCACGTCGTATTGCACGGAAAGCGATGGCGGCACGATGCCGTCCAGTTCGGTGGGATCGTACAGCGGGGTTTTCGGGGTGGAGAGAACGATGTCTGGTTTCTTTGCGACGTTCAGGTTTGCCACGATGCGCCGGGCAATCGCCAGGGCGTGAATGTCGTCATTCGCGAAGTGATCGGCGACGCCGGAGATGCGCGCATGCACGTCCGCGCCGCCAAGATCCTCCGCGCTGACCACTTCGCCGGTCGCTGCCTTCACCAGAGGGGGACCGCCGAGAAAAATTGTGCCGTGCCCTTTGACAATGATGGTTTCGTCGGACATGGCGGGTACGTATGCGCCACCTGCCGTGCACGAACCCATGACCGACGCGATTTGCGGAATCCCGGCGGCGGACATCGTTGCCTGATTGAAGAATATCCGTCCGAAATGCTCCTTGTCGGGAAATATCTCGGCCTGATTGGGTAGATTGGCGCCGCCGGAATCGACCAGGTAAATGCAGGGCAGCCGGTTTTCGCGGGCCACCTCCTGCGCGCGCAAATGTTTTTTGACCGTGATGGGGTAGTAGGTGCCCCCCTTGATGGTTGCGTCGTTGCACACGATGACGCATTGGCGCCCGCAGACCCGGCCTATACCGGTGATGATGCCGGCCGCATGAATTTCGCCTTCATACATGTCAAAGGCGGCGAGCGGCGAAAGCTCGAGAAACGGCGAGCCGGGATCGATCAGGCGCTCGACGCGCTCGCGCGGAAGAATTTTGCCGCGTTCGGTATGCCTTTTGCGCGCGCGCTCATCGCCGCCGCGCGCGGCCAGGGCCATGCGCCGATCAAGCTCGGCGACCAGCACCGCCATTGCAGCCGCGTTGGTCTTGAACGTCGAATCGCGGGCTGCAATTTCCGATTTGAGAACGCTCATGCGCGGACCCCATTCCTCCGCCGCCTGAGGGCAAGGAAAGCAGCTCTCACAGCAGCTCCACAGCCATGGCGGTGGCTTCGCCGCCACCGATGCACAGCGAGGCTACGCCGCGCTTCCCGCCGCGCTTCTTGAGCGCATTGAGCAAAGTCACGATGATGCGTGCGCCACTGGCGCCAATCGGATGGCCAAGCGCGCAGGCGCCCCCGTTGACGTTCACCTTTGCATGGTCGAGGCCCAGGTCGCGCATGGCGATCATCGCCACGTTGGCGAATGCTTCGTTGACCTCGAACAGATCGACATCGTCCTTGGTCCACCCGGCAAGATTCAGCACTTTGCGGATCGCACCGACAGGCGCGGTCGTGAACCATCGGGGCTCTGCCGCATGGCTTGCTTGCGCCACGATTCGGGCGACAGGTTTCAGGCCGCGCCTCTCGGCCACGTCGCCGCGCGCCAGCACCAGCGCAGCGGCGCCATCCGATATCGACGAGGAATTGGCGGCTGTCACCGTTCCGTCCTTCGCGAATGCCGGCCTCAGCGTTGGAATTTTGGCGGGATCGGACCGCCTCGGCTGTTCGTCCAGCGCGACTTCGATTTCACCCGCTTTGCCGGGGACTTTCACGGACGCGATTTCAGTCGCAAAATCGCCTGTCTCCTGCGCCCGCCTGGCGCGCATCAGCGACTCGATCGCGTAAGCGTCCTGGTCGGCGCGCGTGAACTGATAGTGCCGCGCGGCATCCTCCGCATAGCTGCCCATCAGGCGGTGTTCGTAGGCGTCTTCGAGTCCATCGAGGAACATGTGGTCTTTCACTTCACCATGACCGAGGCGATAGCCTCCGCGCGCCTTGGGAAGCAGATAAGGCGCGTTCGACATCGACTCCATGCCGCCCGCCACGACGATATCCGCGCGGCCGAGCGCCAGCTGGTCGGCCGCAATCATCACCGCCTTCATGCCCGAACCGCAGACCTTGCTGATGGTCGTACAGGGAACGCCGTCGGGAAGCCCTGCAAACCGCGACGCCTGCCGCGCCGGAGCCTGGCCGAGTCCGGCGGAAAGCACGCACCCCATCAATGTCTCGCCGATATCGCTCGGGCTGACTGCGGCTCGCGAAACTGCGGCGGAGATCGCGACTGCGCCCAGCTCGGCGGCCGAGCAAGGCGACAACTCGCCCTGAAAACTGCCCAGCGGCGTGCGCGCTGCGGATATGATCACGACCTCGTCTGACGCCATTGAAACGCTCCTTGCCGGCCTGTCCATTAGTTTGTGCGGCGGATAAATTCAAACCGCTGCGTTCACCCTACGTTCGCGATCAAGAGACTATAGCGGAACGGCCGTTCGCGCGCAGCGACATCAGTTCGACTCTTCAAACAATTCCCTTCCGATCAGCCAGCGGCGGATTTCTGTCGTTCCCGCGCCAATGTCGTAGAGCTTGGCATCGCGCAGCAGACGGCCCGTGGGATAGTCATTGATGTAGCCGTTTCCTCCGAGACACTGAATTGCCTCCAGCGCCATCCACACGCCTTTTTCCGCCGCATAAAGGATGACGCCGGCAGAATCCTTGCGCGTCGTTTGTCCCCGGTCGCAGGCGCGCGCAACGGCATAGATATAGGCGCGCGTCGCCGAAAGCGTGACGTACATGTCGGCAAGTTTTCCCTGCATCAGTTGGAACGAGCCGATGGGCTGGCCGAACTGCTTGCGGTCGTGAAGATATGGGACGACGACATCGAGACAGGCCTGCATGATCCCTAGCGATCCTGCTGCCAGCACTGTCCGCTCGTAATCGAGCCCGCTCATCAGAATGCGCACGCCATCGCCTTCGCGGCCCAGAACATTCTCTTCAGGCACTTCACAATTTTCGAACACGAGTTCTGAGGTGTCGGAGCCGCGCATGCCGAGCTTGTCGAGCTTTTGTGCGGCACGAAAGCCTCTAAACGGCTTCTCCACGAGAAAGGCCGTGATGCCTCGCGGCCCCGCGTCGGGATCGGTCTTGGCGTAAACGACCAGCACGTCGGCATGCGGACCGTTGGTGATCCACATTTTCGTTCCGTTGAGGATGTAGCGGCCGCCGCGCTTCTCGGCGCGCAGACGCATGGAAACGACGTCGGAACCGGCGGCCGCCTCGCTCATTGCCAAAGCGCCGACATGCTCGCCAGAGATGAGCGCCGGAAGATAGCGGCGCTTCTGCTCATCGCTGCCGTTGCGGCGAATTTGGTTCACGCAGAGGTTGGAATGTGCGCCATAGGACAAGCCGACAGCCGCCGAGCCGCGACTGACTTCTTCCATCGCTACGCAATGCTCGAGATAGCCCAGGCCGCTACCGCCCAACTCTTCTTCCACCGTGATGCCGAGCAATCCCAGCGCTCCCAGCTCCGGCCACAAATCGCGCGGGAAAGTGTTGCTGCGGTCGATCTGTTCGGCGCGCGGAGCGATCCTGTCGCCGGTAAAGGTGCGAACACTGTCGCGAAGCATGTCCGCGGTCTCGCCCAGACCGAAATCCAGTTCAGGATAGGAATTGCGGATCATGCCAACGGCCTCAAAATACGACGCCACAGTGCCTTTTCGCCAAGGCTTCGCAGGACACCCTTCGATGCCGGATGAAGGCTGGCTTGCCAGCGGAAGCCCTGCAAGCAGCGAAGACTGGTGCGGTCGAGAAGACTCGAACTTCCACGGGTTGCCCCACTAGCACCTCAAGCTAGCGCGTCTACCGTTCCGCCACGACCGCACGGGGGCGGCGTTTAGCAGCTTGAACGCAGGAGCGGAAGTCTTCCTTTGGCTACCGCCTCCGTCCTATATGAATATCGTTTCAGCACCGGTGACGGTTTGAACCTGGCGGCAACAATAGCAGTTCCTTCGTCCGTCGAGTGGCGCGTGCATGCCGGGCTGCTCGCCTATCCCGAGGCCGTGGCCTTCATGGAACAGCGGGTGGCGGAAATCGCCGACGGTACCGCCAGCGAGCTGGTCTGGCTGGTCGAGCATCCTCCCATTTATACCGCCGGCACCAGCGCGCGCGATTGCGATCTGCTGGATGCGCGATTTCCCGTTTTCCGGACTGGCCGCGGCGGCCAGTTTACCTATCACGGACCCGGCCAGCGGGTGATCTATGTTCTGTTGAATCTCAATCGACGCCGCAAGGATGCGCGAGAATTCGTCAGAAATCTCGAACAATGCCTGATAGACGCGGTGGCACATTTTGGCGTCAGGGGCGAACGGCGGAAGGGTCGTGTCGGCATCTGGGTGGGGGGTGACAATGGCGGTGACGACAAGATCGCCGCTATCGGCGTGCGCCTGCGGCGCTGGGTGACGTTTCACGGCGCGGCCCTGAACGTCAGTCCCAACCTCGAGCATTTCGCCGGTATCGTGCCCTGCGGCATACGCGGGCACGGGATCACGAGCCTCGCGGCGCTGGGCGTTCCCGCCTCGATGGCCGAAGTGGACGCGACGCTGAAAACGAGCTTTGACAACGTATTCGGATATTCCGGCGTGCCGACTGCAGTTCGCGGCAGTCACGTCGAAGGGCGCCGGTAAAATCCCTTCTCGGTCGGCGGCTCCGACTTGTGCAACTCGACATTTTTTATGCGCGATCCTTCGGGGCCGCGCATGCATGCACCGACGAATTCCTCCACGGCTTTGGTGCTGCCCGACACCAACACCTCGACCGTCCCGTCGGCGAGATTGCGTATCCAGCCATCGACTTCAAGTCGACGCGCCTCCCCGATGGCAAAGTGCCGATAGCCAACGGCCTGAACGAACCCTTCGATACGCAGGCGCAAGGATGTGAGCTCGCCTTCATCGGCCATAAGAAATCCTGTCTGGCATGATGCAATTCAACAATCTAGGGTCGGGAATGGGCCATGGCGAGAGCGACTGTGACACGGCACAAAATATTACGCGTTGGATTTTGGACTTTGGGGGCGGTGGCTTTACTGGTCGCGGCAGCGGGCGCATTCACGCTCTATTTCTTTCACAAGTTCAATCCCGCCCCGCCGACAAGCCGCTTTCCGCAAGCCGCGAACGCGTTGGAAGCGCAAAAGCAGGATATCACGCAATTCGGGCGGCTTATTGGCATGGACCGCTCGTTTTCGTCCAGAGCAAGGAAGGAAGCGAACGACCGGATTGCCACACTCGCGCTGGAACAGACAGCCCTCGACAAGGGCCGCTTCCGCGTCGCACTGATGCGCATCACTGCGCTGGCGGATAACGGACACACGACGCTTTACAGCGACGAAAACGGCCAATTCAATTATATCCCGATCCGCGTCGCCCTGTTCGAAGATGGACTCTACGTGTTGCGCGCCAAATCTGCCTATAGCGACCTACTGGGCGCGCGAGTCGAACAAATCGAAGGCAGCCCGGAACACGAGGTAATAGCGGCGCTGGAACGGTTGCATGGCGGCACAGTGGGCTGGCGCAGCACGTTTGCGGCGATCTATGTGCAATCGCCGGAGATACTTCATGGCGCGCGGATCGGCGCGAGTCCCGACAGCACCACATGGACGTTTCGTCTGCGAAACGGCGCCATTGCCGAACGCGTGCTGCCTGGCGAATTCTCGGGCGACAAGGAACCGCATGATGAGATGACGCGCTGGCTGTCGCCCCAGAAAATGAAAGACGAACCGTTGGATTGGCACGGATATTTTGCGTCCGATGCCGGTTTGCCGCTCCCGCTGCGCGATTTCAACGATGCATTCCGGCGTGCATGGATCGGTGCCGGTCACACCCTTTTCATTCAGCTGAAGGCGATCGAGAACGTTGACGAACAGCGCATTGGCGATTTCCTCTCGGCCACAGCAGACGTAATGCGCGCCCGGCCGCCTCGCAATATAATTCTGGACCTCCGGTTCAGCACCGGCGGCGACTACACGAATACGGCGCATTTTGCTTCGCATTTGCCCGACTTTCTCGCCCCGCAGGGCCATATTTACATCCTGACCGGGCCGCAGACGTTTTCGGCGACAATTACAACCGCTTCTTTCGTGAAGCAGGCGGCAGGTTCGCGCGCGATAATTCTGGGCGAGCCGGTCGGAGATCGTCTGGCCTTTTACGCCGAGGGCAATGCGGGCTGCCTTCCTCACGCAAAACTGTGCGTTCACTACGCGACGGGGATGCATGATTATTCGCGCCCCTGTACGGACTGGGACAAGTGCTATTGGCTGAACTGGTTGTTCCCGGTGCGCGTGAACTCACTCGCGCCGAACGAAACAATCGGATTGTCTTTCGCCGACTATAGCGCACGCCGCGATCCGGTCTTCGACCGCGCCGTCGCGCTCGCCAACCTGCAGCGCTGAAATCTCAGGCAAATTCCAGGATGACATCGTCCAGCGCCAGGCTGTCGCCCTTCTTCGCGCTGATCTTCCCGATCGTGCCGTCGCGCTCTGCCGTCAGCACGTTTTCCATTTTCATCGCTTCAACCACGGCCAGCGCTTCGCCGATCTTGACTTGCTGGCCTTGCGACACATTGACCGAGACCACCAGTCCCGGCATGGGGCAGAGAAGCAGTTTCGAGGTATCCGCCGCCGTCTTTTTCGGCATCAACGCTGCAAGCCCCGCGGCAGTTCGGCTGCGCACCGTAACAAACACGGATGTACCGCCCTGCCTTAGCCGATAACCGCCATGAAGGCGTTCGATCTGCATGGCAGAGGATCGCGAATCTTCGCCGATCCGCATGATCGCATCGCCAGGGTGCCAGCCAACATGCGCGGTGTAATGCGCACTGCCGATTGTTGCGGCGAACTCGGCATCGACAAGACATGCGTTCGCGACTGTAAGCGTTTGATCGCCCAGGGTGACTTGAAAATTCCTTCCGGGAGCAAGAACGCCGTTAAGCGCTCCCGAAATCCGACTTGCCCGTTTGGTGCGCAGGATTTTCGTGGCCACGGCGGCCGCGGCGAAACGGCGCGCCTGGTGGTCGTCGAGCGGCTGCCCGCGAAAACCGTCGGGAAATTCTTCCGCAATGAAGCCCGTGGTGAGCCGGCCTTCGCGAAAGCGCGAATTGTGCATGATGGCATCGAGAAAATCGATGTTGTGATGGATGCCTTCAATGCGAAATTCGTCGAGCGCGTCACCCATAGCGTCGATCGCCTGCGATCGCGTAGGCGCGTGCGCACAGAGTTTGGCGATCATGGGATCGTAATAGACCGAAATTTCACTTCCTTCGTAAACGCCTGCGTCGTTGCGCAAGTTGATGTCGCCGGACCTGCCTTCATTTGGCGGACGATAGCGCACGAGGCGACCTGTCGAAGGCAGGAAACCGCGATAGGGGTCTTCGGCATAGACGCGCGCTTCGATTGCCCAACCGGTGAGCTTCACATCGCTCTGCCCAAGCGAAAGTTGTTCGCCGGCTGCCGAGCGGATCATCAGCTCGACAAGGTCCAGTCCGGTAACGAGTTCCGTAACCGGGTGCTCGACCTGCAGACGCGTATTCATTTCCAGGAAAAAGAAATTGCGATTCGCATCGACGATGAACTCGACGGTTCCGGCGCTGTCATATTCGACGGTCTTGGCAAGCGAGACTGCCTGTTCGCCCATCGTTTGGCGCGTGGCCGGGTCGAGAAACGGTGAGGGTGCCTCTTCGATCACCTTCTGATGGCGCCGCTGGATGGAGCACTCGCGTTCGCCGAGATGGATCACATGGCCGTGTTTGTCGCCCAGCACCTGAATTTCGATGTGGCGCGGCTCTGCAACAAATTTCTCGATAAAAAGCCGGTCGTCACCAAAGCTTGCTTTTGCCTCGCGTTGAGAGGATTGGATCGCCTGCGCCAGGTCCGTCTCCGCGCGGACAATCCGCAGACCTTTGCCTCCGCCACCGGCAGAGGCTTTCACCATTACCGGATAACCGATTTGCGCGGCGATGGCGCGCGCATGCGCGGCATCGCGGATTTCACCGACATAGCCGGGTACCGTCGAGACATTGGCCGCCAGCGCAAGCTTCTTGGATTCGATCTTGTCACCCATTGCCGCGATGGCTTTGGCGTTGGGCCCGATAAATGTTACGCCGGCCTTCGCCAATGCTTCGGCGAAGGCAACGCGTTCGGAAAGAAATCCGTAGCCGGGATGTACGGCGTCGGCGCCGGTCGAGCGGCAGGCATGAACGATTCTATCGACGACAAGATAGGATTGCGCCGACGGCGACGGACCGATGAAGACGGCCTCGTCGGCCATCTCGACATGCAGCGCGTTCCTGTCGACCTCGGAAAAGACCGCGACCGTCTTGATACCCATCCGCCGGGCAGTCTTGATAACGCGAACCGCGATCTCTCCGCGATTGGCGATCAGTATCTTTCGGAACACAATTTCCCCCGGCCGCCCAGCGGCCTTGAAACAGAAGGATTCTAGAAACTTCCGGTGCTCCCGTAAACAATCATGCGAAGGATAAGGGCACTGGACTCCGGCCCCGGTTGGCGCGCAACAATGGCAGGTTTCAAAAGGGGGGCGAGCATGGATTTTATCTCATCGCATGGCACGAAGACGGCGGGGTTGCCGTTCTCCGACGCAGTGAAAGTCGGCGACATCCTCTATCTTTCGGGACAATTGGGAAATCTTGTCGGCAAGCTGGAACTCGCTCCGGGCGGAATCGAAGGTCAGACAAGGCAGATGATGGAGAACATTGCCCGCATTCTCAACGCGAACGGACGCTCCTTCGACGACGTGTTCAAATGTACCGTAATGCTGGCCGACATGGCCCAATGGGCGTCATTCAACAGCGTCTACGTCACCTACTTTCGGCCACACCGTTTGCCCGCGCGTTCCGCGTTCGGCGCGAAAGGCCTGGCGCTCGGTGCCGCCGTCGAAATGGAATGTTGCGCCTGGGCGGGCGGAAAGTAGCAGGCGCGGGGCCTCACAGCGGAATGTTGTCGTGCTTCTTCCAGATCTGCGCTACCTGCTTGTTCCGCAGCATGCGCAACGCCCGGATGATGCGCCAGCGCGTGGAATGCGGCCGGATGACATCGTCGATGTAGCCCCGCGAGGCCGCGATGAAGGGGTTGAGGAACCGGTCCTCGTATTCCTTCGTTCGTGCGCTGATCTTTTCGGCGTCACCGATGTCCTGCCGGAAAATGATTTCCACGGCGCCCTTGGCGCCCATCACGGCAATCTGCGCCGTCGGCCACGCGTAGTTCACGTCCGCGCGCATATGCTTTGACGCCATCACGTCATAGGCGCCGCCATAGGCCTTGCGGGTGATGACCGTAACCTTGGGACTCGTTGCCTCGGTGAATGCGAACAGCAGCTTGGCACCGTGCTTGATGATGCCGCCATGCTCCTGCGCCGTCCCCGGAAGAAACCCGGGCACATCGACGAACGTGATGATGGGAATGTTGAAGCAGTCGCAAAAGCGCACAAACCGCGCCGCCTTGCGGCTGGCATCGGAGTCGAGCACGCCTGCCAGAACCATCGGCTGATTGGCGACGAAGCCGACCGTGGAGCCCTCCAGTCTGCCGAAAGCCGTGATGATGTTGCGCGCATAGGCTTCCTGAATTTCGAAGACGTCGCCTTCGTCGGCGACTTTCAAGATCAGTTCCCGCATGTCGTAGGGCTTGTTGGGATTGTCCGGCACCAGCGTGTCCAGCGAAGGTTCTTCGCGCCGCGGATCGTCGGTGGTGGGCCAGTGCGGCGGCTTTTCGCGATTGTTGAGCGGCAGGAAATCGTAGAGCCGGCGTATTTCCTCGATCGCGACCACATCGTTTTCGTAAGCGCCGTCGGCAACTGCCGACTTGGTCGTGTGTACTTTCGCGCCCCCCAACTGTTCGGGCGTCACGTCCTCCTGCGTTACCGCCTTAACCACATCGGGACCGGTGATGAACATGTAGGAGGTGTCACGCACCATGAAGATGAAATCGGTCATGGCGGGCGAATAGACGTCGCCGCCCGCGCATGGACCCATGATCACCGAGATTTGGGGAATTACGCCGCTTGCTAGCACATTGCGCTTGAACACTTCGCCGTAACCGGCCAAGCTCGAAACACCTTCCTGAATGCGAGCGCCGCCGGCATCGAGCAGCCCTATCAGGGGTGCTCCATTCTGCATCGCCATGTCCTGGATTTTGCAGATTTTCTGCGCGTGCGTTTCGGACAGCGAACCGCCGAAGACGGTGAAGTCCTTGGCGTACACATACACCATGCGGCCGTTGACCGTCCCCCAGCCGGTGACCACCCCGTCGCCGGGAATGCGGTTCTTTTCGGCACCGAAATCGGTGTTGCGATGCTCCACGAACATGTCGAACTCCTCGAAGGAATTTTCGTCGAGGAGCAATTCGAGGCGCTCGCGGGCGGTAAGTTTGCCCCGGTCGTGCTGAGCCTTGATGCGGGCTTCGCCGCCGCCAAGCCGGGCGCGCTGGCGGCGTTCTTCGAGTTCCTGGAGAATGGGCTTCATGGAGAATCCGGATCGATGGATCAGACTGTGGGGCGCCGCTCCGGGGGTCAAGCCTGCGAGCCTACAAAAGCCGGAAGAAGCGCTCTGCGGCCTCAAGCTCGGCCAGCATGTGCGCGCGCCTGACCTCGGATTCGACATCCCGGCCCCATTTTGTCGACTGAAACATCTCGTCGACAAGCGCCGCGGCAAGAGCCTGCGATGCAACGAGGTGTCCCTTCAACAGAGCCACGCCGATAACGAGCGATCCCGCGAGCGAGACAACGCGGTCGAGCGCCGCCAGATCGAAATCGCCCAACGGAGAAACCAGTCTTTCGAGAGCGAGCAATGCGCCAGGCGGCTGATCGATGAACGATACGCCTGCTCCGGTTTGAAGCATCGCGCCATGCGCATCAGCGACCCAGGCAAGAAGCGGATCCCAAGTCGCCGCCTGCAGCAGGGCGAGTTCCGCGGGTGTCTCGGCGCGGTAACAAAGAAGATCGCTACGTCCGAATGCCAGAATGTGGTCGATTACACGCTGGCGATGATTGGGTATCAGATCGAGCGCGGCATACGCGATCCCCGTCAGCGGCAGGCGCGCCGGATTGACGTGCTCGCTCTGGCGGCGCCATTCCTCTGCGATCGCTTCCGCCAGCGCATCTGTCGGTAAGAGAAGGCTCGATTGGCCGGGCGTCCTTATGGTCTTGTCGTCCAGCAGAACACAATGGCCGTCGCGCTGCCCCGAAACCGAGACCTTCTTGTAGAATTTCGCTGTTGCGCGCCCGGTCACTTGCGCTTTTTTGCGGCGAACGGATTGCCGCAATATTCTGCGTCGAATCCCAGAAGCGCCCATGTTCGAAGCATGTGTGCGGGCAGCGGTGCCGTAACCTGAAGGCGCCCTCCCCCCGGATTCGCGATGTCTATGGAGCGCGCATGCAGATGCAGGCGGTTTTCGATTTCGCCGCGCCCGCGAACTTCGCTGCCGCCATATTTGAAATCGCCGACAATCGGCGTTCCAACGGACGCCAGATGCACACGGATCTGATGCATCCGGCCGGTGACGGGTCTGGCCGCGACCCAGGCGAATTCCTGGCCGGCCCGGCCCAGCACGGCATAGTCGGTCACGGCGTACCTGGCGCCTTCCGCGTCCTTTTCCACCTCTACCACTTTTTCGCTGCGACCGCGCGGCCCGAAACCGGCCTCCTTCGCGAGTGCCGATCGGATAGTGCCGCGTTCGGCGTTGGGCACGCCGTTCGTCAAAGCCCAGTAGATTTTCGAGGCATCGCGCTCCCTGAGCGATTCGCTGAGCGCCGCGGCAGCGGTGGCAGTCCGCGCGACGACAAGCACGCCCGAAGTGTCGCGATCCAGTCTGTGTACGAGACGCGGACGTTGCTTCTTCTCGAACTTGAGAAGGTCAAGTAGACCATCGACATGCTCTCGAATGCCGCTGCCTCCCTGCGTCGCAAGGCCGGCCGGTTTGTTGAGCACCAAGACAGAAGAATCCATATGAATAACAATGTTTTCCGTTAAATGTTTCTCTTTGTCCCCAGGCTGGGGAAATTCATTCGAATTCCTTGTGGATAACGCCGATTTCGACTGGTGGATCGTTTGAACTTGCGGAGGCAAGCGGAGGGTTTGTCCGGCCGTAATCCTGTCCCCAGACTTCGCCCGCTTGCCGTCCAGGCGCACCTGACCTGTTCGAAGCAACTTCTCAAGCACCGTGTGACCCAGTGCCGGATAGTGCCGCTTGAACCAGCGATCGAGACGGATGCCGTCGTCGTCGGCGATGACGATTTTTTTTTCGCCGCTCATGGCGCTTCCGCGAGGTTGACGCAGTCGGACGAAGTCACTTAGCATTACTCCTGCAAAGGGGATGGGGTTCCCCTTTAACCGCCCGAGCGCCCCAAAGGCCAGACGGCTGATGACCCCTACCGCGGAAGGATGACGCGGCGGGAGTGCGTTTTTAGCCAGCCGAGGGCTGCGCTCCCGTGCCAAGCGTCACCAAGCGATTGGCACGGAGTGGGCATGGCAAGCGTTTGGCTTCAATCGGCTCTTTGGCTGGGTCTGGCGCTGGCAGCGTCTCTCATTTCAATCCGCGTGGCGATCTCGGTAGCGCTCATTGAGATTGTTGTGGGCGCGGTTGCGGGCAATTCGATCGGCCTGCATGTCACCGACTGGGTGAATTTCCTCGCGGGTTTCGGCGCCATTCTTTTGACCTTCCTGGCCGGCACGGAAATTGATCCGCGCATCGTCAGGAAGCATTTCTGGTCCAGTATGAGCATCGGCGTCACAGGTTTTTTTGCGCCCTATCTGGGCGTGCTCGCCTTCGCACATTGGATGATCGCGTGGCCCTGGCCGCAGGCGCAGCTCGCGGCCATCTCGCTTTCCACCACATCCGTCGCGGTCGTCTACGCCGTGATGATCGACACAGGCTTCAACAAGACGGAACTTGGAAAGATCATCCTCGCTGCCTGCTTCATAAACGACTTGGGAACTGTATTGGCGCTGGGAATCGTCTTCGCCCATTACGACCTCTGGCTGCTGCTGTTCGGCGCCGTGACGGCTCTCGTGCTGGTCGCCCTCGCGCGCTATGCTCCGTGGCTGTTCAAAAGCCTTGGCAATAGGGTGAGCGAGCCGCAGACCAAATTCGTTTCGCTCATTCTGCTTGGCCTTGGCGGCCTTGCCAGCGTGGCCGGCAGCGAGGCCGTTCTGCCAGCCTACCTTGTCGGCATGGCGTTGGCGCCCACGTTTCTCTCTGAACAGGAGTTGTCGCACCGAATGCGGATCATCGCATTCTCGATTTTGACGCCATTCTACTTTCTCAAGGCCGGCTCGCTGGTCGAGTGGCATGCTGTCATCGCATCAATCGGCCTCATTCTCATTTTTCTTGCCATCAAGATGATAACGAAATTCGTCGGAATCCTGCCTCTCACGCGCTATCACGAATTCAGTCCGCGCGAGGGCATGTATACAACGCTGCTGATGTCCACCGGTCTGACCTTCGGCACGATTTCCGCGTTGTTTGGCCTAGCCAATCACATCATCGGTCGGACGCAATACACGATCCTGGTCACGGCCGTAATCGGCAGCGCGGTTGTGCCGACATTGATCGCACAGACATGGTTCCAGCCGGACCTAAAGGCGATCACCGACGATCCTGAAGCGATCGAGGCCAAGGCCATGGCGCGCGAGGAGCAGTGACGGCGCGCGGGGAAAGATTTAGGAAGACCGGCGGCCGCCGCCTACGCTTGGACCTCTTTGTTACTGGAATCGCCGAATGCCGTTGCAAATGTACCTGGCCGTAGCCGCCGGCGGCGCCATAGGCACGATGGCGCGATATTTCCTTTCGGGAGTCATTGCCAATGCTTTCGGCCAGACATTTCCCTGGGGAACGCTCGTCATCAATGTCACAGGATCCTTCATCATCGGGTTTTTCGCGACGCTGACCGGACCCGACGGACGCTTTCTCGTCAGCGGAACGACGCGGCAATTCGTGATGGTCGGCATCTGTGGCGGCTATACGACCTTCTCATCCTTCAGCCTTCAGACGCTCAATCTGATGAACGACAGGGAGTGGCTTTACAGCACGGGAAACATTGTCGGCTCGGTTGTTCTGTGCATGTTTTTCGTCTGGCTCGGCGCAACAGTGGCGACCGCGCTCAACCAGCTGAAGGGGGCATGAATGCAGGTACCCAAGGACGCCGTTCTGCTGCGGATATTCCTCGGCGAAGCCGACAGGTTGCACGGCAAACCTCTCTATGAAGCCATCGTGATGAAGGCACGCGAGCTGCATTTGGCGGGCGCGACGGTGTTGCGCGGGCCGATGGGCTTCGGTCCATCGAGCCGCGTGCATACCGCGAAAATCCTGCGTCTGTCGGAAGACCTCCCCCTGGTAATCGAGATGGTGGACGCGGAAGACAAGATCAACGATTTCCTGCCGATTCTCGACGAAATGATGGGAAGCGGCCTCGTGACCATGGAAAAGGTCAAGGTTGTGCAATATGGAGAAAGTCGGACAGCGCCAGATTGACGCGATACGGCTCTGGAGCAGGTTCCCTTCAACCTCTTCGCGCATAGTTGCAGCGACAAATGCCAGATGAACAGCAGCGAAAGGATCCCTGGCGCGGTCACTTTCCGGGTGGACGGCTCTTGTTGGCTCTGAGTTTTGCCCAATATTCGAGCCGCTTTGCAATCTCGCGCTCGAAGCCGGTGTCTTTCGGCTGATAAAGTGCCTGGCGGTCCATGCCATCCGGAAAATAATTCTGTCCGGAAAAGCCTTCTTCGGCTGCGTGGTCATATTGGTAGTCTTTGCCGTAGCCGAGCGTTTTCATCAGTTTCGTCGGGGCATTGAGAATATGTGCCGGTGGCGTCAACGATCCATATTCTCCTGCCGCGCGCAGGGCGGCCCCATGCGCCTTGTAGACGGCATTCGACTTTGGCGCGGTGGCCACATAGATCACGGCCTGAACAAGCGCGATCTCCCCTTCCGGACTGCCCAGGAAATCATAGACATCCTTCGCCGTGAGTGCCTGCACGACTGCTTGAGGGTCGGCGAGCCCGACATCTTCGACCGCCGCGCGCACGAGCCTGCGGGCGATATAAAGCGGCTGCTCGCCCCCTGCCAGCATGCGCGCGAGCCAATACAGCGCTGCGTCCGGATCGGACCCGCGAATCGATTTATGCAGAGCGGAGATGAGGTTGTAATGTTCTTCGCGGCTCTTGTCGTAAAGCGGTGCGCGCTTTTGTACCGCTGCAACCAGCGCGATGGAATCCAGGGGGGCCGACGGATTGAGGGTCGCGATCTCCTCCACGAGATTGAGCAGATAGCGCCCGTCGCCATCGGCCATCGCGCGCAGACTGGTTCGAGCATCTTCGGTGAGGGCCAACCTGATGCTGTAATGCGCTTCGGCCCGCTCCAGCAGCATTTCGAGCGCCGCATCGTCGAGACGGCGCAGCACAAGAACCTGGGCGCGCGAAAGCAAAGCGCCGTTCAATTCGAAAGACGGGTTCTCCGTCGTGGCGCCAACCAGAATGACGGTGCCGTCTTCTACAACTGGCAGGAAACTGTCCTGCTGGCTGCGATTGAACCGATGGATTTCGTCGACGAAGAGCAATGTGCCCTGTCCCGTCTTGCGCCGCGCGCGCGCGGCCTCAAATGTTTTTTTGAGATCGGCTACACCGGAGAAGACGGCAGACAATTGTACGAAGTGAAGGGCGAAGGCGTGCGAGAGCAACCGCGCGATGGTAGTTTTGCCGGTCCCCGGAGGTCCCCAAAGTATGATGGAATGGGCGCGGCCCTGCGCCACCATGCGCCCGATCGGGCCGGTTGGCCCAAGCAGCTGATCCTGGCCTACGACGTCGCCCAGCGTCTTCGGACGCAGGCGGTCTGCCAGTGGCCGTGGCGCGTCTTTCTCGAGGCCGCCGGCTGCGAAGAGATCGGACATCGGACCAGGTTAGCGCGTCTTGGCGCCGACTTCAGCCCCCACTGCCGGCTCGGTAGTGCTACCCGCTGATGGACAGGCTCACGCGTTGATTGCCACGGTCGATCACCATGTCCCAATGACCACTGGCAGAATCGAGCGAGCGTTTGAGTTCGGCAACCGAATTGATGTCGACTCCATTGATGGACCGGACGATATCGCCCGGTTGCAGGCCGTAACTGGACGAATAGGTGTTTGCCGTTGTCGAGACAACGACGACCCCTCTTGCCGAAAAGGCAAGCTGCAGGTCCGTCGCGACTGCCGGAGAGAGGTTCTCCACCTTGGCGCCGGTGAGAGGGTTGCGCCCTGCTATCGTGCTGAGATCGCGAGGCGGGTTTTCGGGGGGCAACGTCAAAGCGACGGAAACCTCTCGTGCTTCCGATCCCTGCGCGACCTTCAGTCTGACGATTCCGCCAGGCCTTGACGTTGCAATTCGGTAGTTGAGGCCCTGCATGTCGTCGATACCGGTCCCGTCGACCTGGAGTATGACCTCGCCAGCCTTGATACCCGCGTTCGCAGCCGGGCCGCCGGGATAAACGCTCTTGATGAGGACGCCACCGGGACGCGAAAGTCCCAGGGTTTGCGCGATCTCGCTCGTGACCGGCTGGCCATCCGCCCCAAGCCAGGGCAGCTTGACGCCGCCGCCGAGCGCGCCTTCCACAATGCGGCGCGCAAGATTGGCAGGCGTCGCAAAGCCGATACCGGAATATTCTCCGGTACGCGAATAAATCGCCGTGTTGATGCCGATGAGCTTGCCGTCGGCGGTGATCAGCGCGCCGCCGGAATTGCCGGGGTTGATGGCCGCGTCGGTCTGGATGAAGAACTGATAGTCGCTCGCGCCGATCTGGGTCCGCGCCAGCGCCGATACGATTCCCATTGTCACGGTCTGGCCTACTCCGAAGGGATCGCCGATGGCCAGCACGATATCGCCCACCGATATTCTGTCGCTGTCGCCGAATTCCGCGGTCGGCAATTTTTCGCCCTTGGTATCGATTTTCAGCACGGCCAAATCGGTGCGCGGATCGGCAAGAAGCACGCGCGCCTTGAATTCGCGCCGGTCTGAGAGCGCCACAACGATGCTTTGGCCGCCTTGTACGACGTGATTGTTGGTCACAATCACACCGTCTCCGCGCACGATCACGCCAGAGCCCAACGACTGCTGCACGCGTTTCTGGAATTCCGGCGATCCGCCAAAGAAGCGTTGAAACAGAGGGTCGGCAAATAGCGGATTCACTGCCGTCTGCACCACCGATTGGGAATAGACGTTGACCACCGCAGGAGCGACACGCTTCACGACGGGCGCGAATGTCAACTGCACCTGGGGCATTGATTGCGGCACGGATGGTTGCGCCGTGAAGGCATTTGCAGAGGCTGTCAGCAAGCCGGCAGCCGTGACAAAGGACAGGATTTTCAGTCGCATCATCTCACAATCCCCAAAATGAAAAAGGCGGTCCCGAAGACCGCCTGTTTCTAGCCGATTGTCCTGCCGCCCGAATTACGATGAGCTTTCGGATTGTTCATCATTGCCGGTCACTGGCCCCGAATCCCTGCCTTTGGCATCCTCGTCGCGATCGACGAATTCGATGAATGCCATTTCCGCATTATCGCCAAAACGAAAACCGGCCTTCAGGACGCGCGTGTAGCCTCCCGGACGGCTGGCATATCGGGGGCCGATCACGTCAAACAACTTCCTGACCTGTGTCTCGTCCTTGATCTGGGCCAGCGCCTGACGGCGCGCATGAATGTTCGATCCGCCCCGACGCGACAACGTAACCAGCTTCTCGACCACGGGCCTCAGCTCCTTGGCCTTCGGCAATGTGGTCTTGATCTGTTCGTGCTTGATAAGCGCCGCAGCCATGTTGGCAAACATGGCGTTTCGGTGGGCAGTCGTACGGCCTAACTTTCGGCCCTGATTGCGATGTCGCATGATCTTGTCTCACTGGATCGGCCGCGGTGCGGCAATTAATACTGGTCCTCGTACCGCTTGGCGAGTTCTTCGATGTTCTCGGGCGGCCAGCCGGGCACTTCCATGCCCAGATGCAGACCCATCTCCGCCAGGACTGCCTTGATCTCGTTCAGCGACTTGCGGCCGAAATTCGGTGTTCGCAGCATCTCCGCTTCCGTTTTCTGGATGAGATCGCCGATATAGACAATATTGTCGTTCTTCAGACAATTGGCCGAACGGACCGACAGCTCCAGCTCATCCACCTTCTTGAGAAGCACCGGATTGAAGGCGAGATCGGGTTTTGCCTCTTCCGCAACGCGCTCGCGCGGCTCTTCGAAGTTGATGAAGACCTGCAGTTGGTCCTGCAGGATGCGCGCGGCATAGGCGACCGCGTTATCCGGCGAGACCGCGCCGTTCGTTTCCACGTTCAGGGTAAGTTTGTCGTAGTCCAGAATTTGCCCTTCACGGGTGTTCTCGACCTTGTAGCTGACCTTTTTGACCGGACTGAACAGAGAATCCACGGGCATCAGACCGATAGGGGCATCCTCGGGACGATTGCGGTCGGCGGGCACATAGCCTTTGCCGGTCGCGACCGTCAGTTCCATGCGAAAATCCACCTTCTCGTCCAGCGTGCATAGCACGAGGTCGGGATTGAGAATCTCGACATCCGCCACTGCCGTGATTTGCCCGGCCGTTACTTCGCCAGGGCCGGTCGCGCGCAATGAAAGCCTTTTCGGACCTTCCGAATGCATGCGCAGCGCGATTTGCTTCACATTGAGGACCATGTCGGTCACGTCTTCGCGCACACCGGCGATCGAGGAGAACTCGTGCAGCACGCCTTCGATTTGAATTGACGTCACGGCCGCGCCTTGCAGCGAGGAAAGAAGTACCCGCCTCAGTGCATTTCCGAGCGTCAGGCCAAATCCGCGTTCGAGCGGCTCGGCAACGAGTGTCGCGAAGAGGCCCGGGTCATGACCCGCCTCAACACGCAGCTTTTGTGGTTTGATAAGTTCCTGCCAATTTTTCTGAAACACGTCTTGCCTCATCGGTTCCCGGACGCCTGAAGCGGCGTCCCATTCGTTCGACGGGTGTTACTCGAAACTCGTTATACGCGGCGGCGCTTCGGCGGCCGGCAA
>DATCBQ010000064.1:0-38916 GCA_036511745.1 Rhizomicrobium sp. | reverse complement strand
AAATTTCGAAAAGAGCAAGGATTTTGAGCCTCAATTTCAGCAAGGAGCAGATTTCACCTGGGTGGCCCGTAGTCGCGGGCCATGACAAATAAGGAAAACGCGTCACCACCAACAGGCCATACTCTCACACCCCAAACACCTTCATTACCTCGTCGCCGAAGTGGTTGATGACCTTCACCGCGATGCGGCCCGGCGTCCCTTCGGCGCCGCTGGCGAACAGAAAGACTTTCGGAGGGATATCGTTACTCCGGTTCACCGGTTTGCGGAACTGTCCGCTTCGTCAGATTTCGTTGGCGCTGACGGCCACGTCGAAGGATACGCCCAGCGCCTCGAAATGTTTTTGGCCGCAGCGGACCTTGTCGGCTTCGGACGTGCGCAGCTTCAGATAATCCTTCGTTCCCTTCGTCTCGCGCACGAGATAAACGGTTTCGTCTTCATGCTTCACGATGGCCCAGTCGGGATTGTAGGTGCCGACTGGGGTGTCGACCTTGAACCAGTCGGGCAGTTTTACGAACAGACGGATATCGCTGCGCTGGTCCAGGCGCTTTGCAAACTCGCGCTCGATCTCCGAATCGTAGGGCACGAACTGGTAGATCGATTTCTTGACCTCCTGCGCCGTCAGGAAGTTGATGAACTCTTCGTCCTTGAAGAGCAGCATTTCCCATTCGGCTTCCGGGCCGGAACCGGCGATCCGGTCATACTTGATACCGTCCACAAGCAGCCGATGCAGCACGTGTTTCAGGATCGACGCCACCTGGTCCATGAAGCGCTGCGGGTTGGCAAAGAATTCGCCCAGCCGCTCCGAGCCCTTCAGGATACGGACAAGAGTCGAACGCGTCAGTTCGGTTTCGTTTTGCAGATAGGAGAGAATGTCCGGTAGCCCATGCGTGAACGGGACTATCTCTTCGCGAACCACAGACTCGGCTTGCCCCTCGACTCCTGCTTTCTTGATTTCGATGCGCCCTACCGTGACAGTGACGGACGGCGCTTCGATTCGCGCCATGCGCCTCAGTTCGGCGATGGAAAGGTGCACCAGCGCGTCTGTCTCGAATTCCACCCGATAGGTTGTCCTGGGTTTGATGCGTTTCCACAATTCCTGGAATTCTGGACTGAGCGTGACTTCCTTCTTGAGCCGGTTACTGCGTTCGTCCCGCTCGCGGCGGATGTGCCGTTCAATCTGATAGGATGAAAGAAGATCGACGACCGCTGGTGTCAAATCCTCAAAACCTGCAGGAAGCATCAGGTTGAAATCGAGCCGGCGCGGCTCGAAGGCTGTCCCGATGCGGCCATCCGCTTGCAGCATCTTTTGCGCGACGAGCGCCTGCCGTACTACCTCGGCGCTCACCTTGCCGATGGGCATTTCCTCGCCGTCCACAACCTGCACAAGCTTCGCGAAAGCCGTGGCGGGAACCTTCCCGAAAGTGACGCCGCAATCCTCCTCGTATTCCTTCTGAAGCGTGCGGGCGAATTCCTCATAGGATTCATTCGCCATGACGAAAAGCTTGTTGATGGAATCGTCAAACACACGCTTGCCGTCGCTGGCCACCGGCAGGCGCAGGCCACGGCCGATTTCCTGCCGCTTTTTCATCGCGCTTTGCGTCTCGTTCAGGGTGCAAATCTGGAAAACGTTGGGACTGTCCCAGCCTTCCCGCAAAGCGGAATGGCTGAAGATGAAGCGAAGCGGTTCCTCGGGCGAGAGCAACCGTTCCTTCTCCTTCATGATCAGGTTGTACACATCGTCATCGGCCTGGCTGTCACCCTTGGTATCCTTCAGAACTCCCTTTTTGTCGCTGGCGAAATAACCATTGTGCAGCTTGTCCAGCGGTTCCTTGAGCCAGTCGAGAACGGCGTAATCTTTCTTCTTCGCAAGCGCCTTGAATTCCTCTTCGAACATGCGGGCGATCTTGCCGTTGACGGGCTTTCCCGCCTCATCGTAGTCCCGATAGTTCGCCACTCGATCGATGAAGAAAAGGCTCAACACCTTGATGCCGCGATTGTGGAGCTGCAGCTCCTTTTCCAAGTGCTTTTCAATGGTCTTCTGGATTTGCTTGCGCCACACATCCTCCCGCATGCCGCCGGTTTCCTGGCCCTTGCGCAATTCGAGCCCATTGCTGAAGCGGATGAACTCGCGCTCCGGCTCGGCACTGATGCCTGTAACAGAGTAGCCTTGCGCATATGCGGCCACCCCCTCGGAGCGGACGGAAAGGTCGTCACCATTCTTGACGTTCACAGTCTTCGCTTTCACGCCATCGGCGGTTTGGACATGAATGCGCAGCTTTGCGCGGATCGTCGGCTTGTGCACGATGTCCTGCACTGTGATGTAAGCATCGGTCGTGGCGCCATCGCCACGAGCGTTGCCCACCACGATCTGCTTGACCAACCGAAGCTCAAATGCCCGAACGGGATCGAGCCGGTAAACAAGGTTGTACGTATTGCGATGCGTTGCCGAGTAGCGCAGCGTACACAGCGGATTGAGTGACTTGATCGCCTCCTGCGATTTTTCGGTGCTGTCCACAGATTGCGGTTCGTCGATGATGACGATGGGCCGTGCTGCCTGCACAAACTCTATAGGCTGGCGTCCGGAGAGCTTGTCGTTCTCGCGATAGATGACGTTACTCTTGCGCTCTTCCTCAGTACCTATGAAGTTTTTGCGGAACGCGTCGATATTGATGATGAGAATTTGCAGCGTGTTGCCAACAGCGAACTGGCGCAACTTGCTTAAGTCTCTGGCGCTGTAGACGAAATGCTCGAACGGCATGTTGTCGTACAGCGCGCGGAAGTGATCCGCCGTGATCTCGATGTTCTTGAGAACGCCTTCGCGGATCGCAACGCTCGGGACGACGACGATGAATTTCTTGAAACCGTAGCGGCGCGACAATTCAAAAACCGTTCGAAGATAGACGTAGGTTTTGCCCGTGCCTGTCTCCATCTCGACGGAGAAATGGGGACACACGCGAGGCGTGTTCGCAGCCGCGTCGAATATTTCCCACGCGTCCAACGATGCGGCCTCATCTGCCGCTTCGATGTCATTCCGCGCCTGAACGGCACGCGTATTGGCTTTGAGCTTGTCATCGGCGACCAGGAGCCGATTGCCAAGTCCAAGCTCGCTGCGCTCCTGACCTGCGAACAACTCCCCGCCCACTATGGATTTGATGACCGCAAACTCTGGCGCACCTTGGGGCTGCCCCTCGAATAGATCGGTGACGGCCGCGATGGCGTCCAATTGGAATGTCTGGTTTGCGTCGAACTGAATTTTCATGAGTGATCAGACCGTGCGGAACACGACACCCTTGGTTCTGAACGTCTGTACGGCGCTTGTCTTAAGCTGGTCGTTGCCGGCGAATCCTTCGTCCAGACAGACCACACGTTCCGGCTTTCGATCCGCCATCGCGCGAATAAGATCGAGCGTCAATTCCCGCTCGAGGCAAACAAGTAGCGCACCGTTTGCCACACTAAAGACCTGCTTGCCTGAAAGCATTAGGTTCTCGACGAGTGCCGTTAGCGGAAAGCCGCTCTTGAGAAGGATTTCGTATAGAAAGTCCTGAGCCTTACGTCCCTCGCGTAGATGATCGACATTGAGGGTAAGTTGTTTTTCAAGGTGCTGCGTATCCCGCGCGGCATCAGCACTCCATACTTTGAAATTCGATTCACCCAATTTAAATACGCGGAAACCCATATCATGCTTCTTCGTATCAAACTGTAGTTGGCCGCTATTTCCTTCCTCAAGCGTGCTAATGACTCGCCGAACACGCTCCTTGGCAATGTCAGCGACCGTCATAAAACCCGCTGCCAAAGCCGATTTTCCGCTTTTATCTTTTGGATTACACTTTTCGGGCATTTGAACGAGGATAAACTTATGGTCGACGTTCCGCTCATGATTGAGCCGCAAGATGGCTTCCGCTGTAGTTCCTGATCCAGCAAAAAAATCCAGCACCGTCTCGTTTGAAATATTGCCAATCATGTAGGAAATCAACTTCTTGATCTCCTCATGGTCCTTCGGATTATCAAAAAGCTTGGCGCCCATTAGTTGGCGCAGGTATTTCACTGACACTTGGGATTGTTTGTAAAAATAGCTGCCTCGGACCTGGTTTGCCATTTCGTCGTCCGCCGCCTCCACCTCTTCGGTTATTTCCTCCGAATCGTCGAGCTCGTATGAAACAGGTCGAATGTGTGCCTTACGAAGCGGTGGTTCAGTGTGATCTTCGCGAAACTCAACGATTCCAAGGTCAATCATCTGTTGCATCTTTTCGGGTGTCGCATAGACCCAACCACGTTCCGGTGTTTTGCAAGGCTTTTTGGTCCTCGGGTGAATAATGTCGTACTTCGGCCCATCGCCACCGGGCCATGAAATGTCTTGGTCGCGCCAGGGGCCGTTTTTGTCGATACGACGATACCGTGCCCACTTTTTTGACGGATGAGTCTTCGGAAGTGCTTGAAACCAGATTTGAATGTCCCGCTCGATTAATTTGTCATGCGGGCCATGCATTGCGCGAAGGCGAAGATACTCATCCCAAATTTCGCGCGCCCCAGGCTTCTCCTCGCGCCAAACTGTTTTGAGCTCCTTAAGACGTTCAATCGAGCGAGTGTAAACCAATACATATTCATGCCCGACTGAGATTAATTTTGCGTCGTTCTTTCGCCCCTTTTCCCAAACCATACATGCAACGAGATTCTCCTCGCCAAAGACTTCAGCCGATATGCGGCGCAGATTGTCTACCTCGGCATCATCGACGCTTATAAGAATAATGCCTTCGTCCTTTAGCAGATTCCGCGCCAAATAGAGCCGCGGGTACATCATGTTCAGCCACTTGGAATGAAAGCGCCCATCCGCTTCGGTGTTGGTGCCGAACTTGCGGCCTTCCGCGTCCACTTGGCCCGTATATTCGAGGTAGGTCTGAAGGCTTTCGGCGTAGTTGTCTGGGTAAATGAAATCGTTTCCGGTGTTATAGGGCGGGTCGATGTAGATCATCTTGATCTTGCCGAGATATGACTTCTGAAGCAGCTTCAAGACTTCGAGGTTGTCACCCTCGATGATGAGATTTTCCGTCGTATCGAAGTTCACGCTCTCTTCAGGCGCGGGCCGCAAAGTGGCAAGGCTCGGCGCCTGAATCGTCTTGAAGCAGTCGGCCTTACCCGGCCAGTTGAGCCCATAGCGCTCCTTGCCGGGATCGACCGTTTCTCCGAGCGCGCGCTTGAGGCGGTCGAAATCGATCTTTCCGCCCTCGGTGCGCGACTCGGGAAACAGCCGAAGCAGTTCCGCCCGTTTCTCCCCCGCGACATCGAACGAAGCCAGCTCCAGCTTCTCGGGTTTGTCAGCCTTGTTCATCGCCCGGCCCTTCAGCAGGAAAGGGTGTCGCTTGTTGCGGAACGTTGCCGCTCCTGACGCGCGGAGCAGGGTGTTATTGCGGCCCCCGAATTCTTGCGTAGAACCGCTCGACGGCTTCGGCAACCAGCCGTTCGCGGACACGGCCCACCGACTTGACGACGAGGCTGCCATTGAGTGTCACGATCCGGTCGGTCCGTATCCAGCTCACCGCCGGCAGACTGCCATGCTCCATGTCGTCCTGCGACAGCGGAATACCGCTTTCCGGCCGCGGGCGGGAGGTGACGGGCAAAGCTATGAAATCGCCGTAGGCATCGGCCGCCGTCAGCGCCAGCACCGGGCGGCGCTTGCTGGCCGAGAGATCGGTGAACGGATACGGGATAAGAAGGAGGTCGCCCCGTTCAGGCATCATCCCAGACGGTATCTTCGTTGTTGTTCCACATCGATTCGAGCGAGCGCGACTGGGCCGCGAGAAGATCGCGCCAGTCTGCGCGGTTCTGACGGTGGCGAAGATAGCCCGCGAAATCGAGAACCTCGCGAGCTAACTGCTCGGGCAGGGCTTTTACCTCTTCGTAGATCAGCTCGGCCAGCGACATTTCCGCTCACTCTCCAGGGCGCGCGAAGCATAGCCTCGGTCGATTCGCAACGCAAAGCCGGGTCGCCACGGCCTGCCAAGTGCGCGTCACGCCAACCTCCAGCGCAACGTGAACAACACCGTCTCCTGTACCTGCTGTTCCAGCCGGGCGGCAATATCGTCCAGTAGTTTGTCCTTCTGCTTGTCCAGATCGCGGCTTGCAGAATCGAAGGCACGCCAGGCTTCGTCGCGCCGGCCCTCCAGCTTGCGGACCTCGCGCTGCCGTTCGAGCTTTTCCGGCAAATTGGGCGCCATGCGCGCCGTCTTCTTTGCGAGCTTCAACGCTTCGTCCAGGTCCTCCAGCTCCGCCTTGAGTGAAACGCGGCGATCCTCCGCCCAGCGTTCGAGCTTTTCCATTTCCACGTCGAACCACTGGCCGTTTCGCGTCCCCATTTCCTCGAGGACACCCTGCCTTGCGCGCACGATACTGTCGGCCAGCTTCGATTCTGCTTCTGCTGACGGCTCGCTCGCGCTTTTCTCCTCCGCCAGCAGATCGAAGAGGCGGCGGCATTGCGAATCGTCCAACGGCTCTGCGCCGTCGGCAAAAGCACCGAAAATGAGATGATCTTCGGCTTCCAGTGCTGTGACACAGAGCCTCGCGCAACGCAGCCATCCCGACTTGCCGACAAGCGCTTTCAAGACCGCGATGTTCTTGCCGCTGCCCGAAAGATCAAACGCCGCCTCGCGGACCGGTGTCTGCGTATCCTTGGCCCGTTCGATGACACGCTGTGCCAGCGGATGGCCAACCCGGTAGGTGTTTGCATCCTCGACATTTCTGCCGATCCGGTACGGCCCCGGATGAATCGTTTCGCCTTCGAAGGGATTGTCGCGCAGCACGAAGCTGTAGTTCGCGTCGTCGAAGGCGGCGTGGTCCGCAAGAACACGCCGTGTCATCAGCCAGAGCCGACGGTTGAACCGGTCAAGGACATCCTGGCTCTGGATTCGAACCTTCTCGATCACTTCCTGGTCGAAATTGTTCAGCAGCTTTTCGCGCGCTTCATGCTGACCCTCTGCAATCTCGCTCTCCAGGTCCTTCTGCAGCTGGTCGAACTCGAACGAAATCTGCTTCGGCGTGCGGCACTTCTGATAGATCGCGGCGATACGCTTTTCGAAATCGACGCCCGACTCGACCGCGCCCAATACCTCATCGCTGGCACCGAACACGCCATTAAAGAGCTGAAATTTCTCATCGAGCAACTGATAGATGCGCTGGTCGGCCGCATTCATCTTGTTGAGGAAGTTGACCACGACCACGTCGAACTTCTGGCCGTAGCGGTGACATCGGCCGATCCGCTGTTCGATGCGCTGCGGGTTCCAGGGCAGATCGTAGTTCACGACGAGATTGCAGAACTGGAGGTTGATGCCTTCCGCGGCCGCTTCGGTGGCAATCAGAATCGCTGCCTCGTCCCGGAAGCAGTCGACAAGCGCCGCCCGCATGTCCGCCGTCGGCGAGCCGCTGATGCGGTCTGTTCCCGCGTGCTTCGCCAGCCAGCGCTGGTAGATGGCCTTCGAACCGGGATCGTTGTTCACCCCGTTGAAGATCATCACCCGCCTCTTGAACTCCGTCTGTTCCAGGACGCGAAACAGATAGTCCTGCGTACGGCGGGATTCCGTGAACACGACGGCTTTCTGCTGGAATCTGGCGCCGTCGTTTTTGGCATCCTGCTTTCCCTGCGCTTTGGCCGCTGCCTCGAAGCCGCGCCGCAATGCCATGAGGAGAACTTCACCCTTCGAATTCTTGACGATCGACTCGGCGAGCTGCCGGAATTCGCGGAGTTGCGCCATTTCCGCCCGCAATTCGCCAAGCTGTTCTTGTGTCAGTTTGGTCTGCTGAGGAACCGCTTCGCGCTCGTCATCCCACTCGTCCGCCAGTTCGTCGAATTCCTCCAGATTGTCCGGCAACTCCTCCGGTGGAGAATTGACGGCCTCCGCCGCGCCGGCCGCTGCTTCAAGCTTGCGGGCGAGGCCGTCGAGCGTGCCCGAAATCGCGTAGGTGGAAGACGACAGGAGCTTTCGCAGGATCAGCGTCATCAACTGGCGCTGACTTGCCGGCAATGCGTAGAGCGTCGGTGTTTGCAGATAGTCGGTGACGAGATCGTAGAGCCGCTGCTCGTCGGGGGACGGAATGAATTCCTGCACGAGAGCGTGCCGGTCCGTGTAGGGGACGTATTCGAGCACCTGCCTTCGCAGCGTTCTCTTGCAGATCGGCTTCAGACGCTCCTTCAGTTCGGCAAAATCCGATTGATCGGACAGCCGCGAGAAGCGCGAACGGAAGCTCTTCACGTCACCGAACGTGAAATCATCGATGATGCTGGTGAGGCCATAAAGTTCAAGAAGCGAATTCTGCAACGGCGTGGCGGTCAGCAAAACCTTCGGAAAATTCGCCACCGACTGTTTGATGGATTGGGCGATGCGGCTCGACGGCTTGTAGACGTTGCGCAACCGGTGGGCTTCGTCGATCACCACGAGGTCCCATGGCGTCTGACGAACATAGGCTTCCTTGCTCCGCGCAAACTGATAGGAGCAAAGCACAATGGCGTCCTGCGCGAACGGATTGAGATTCCCGGCGCGAATGGTTTCATTGAAACTGCGACTTTCCAGGATCACCGACGGCAAATGGAATTTGTCCGAAAGCTCCTGGCTCCATTGCTTGCGCAGATTTGCAGGGAGAATGATCAGCAGCTTGCGCTTGCGTTCTGCCCATCGCTGGGAAAGTAGCAGGCCGGCTTCGATCGTTTTTCCGAGGCCCACTTCATCGGCGAGAATCGCCCCGCGGGAAAACGGGCTTCGAAATGCGAAGAGCGCTGCCTCGACCTGATGCGGGTTGAGATCGACTTGTGCGTCCGCCAAGGCGCCCGCAAGCTTCTCCACGCTGTCCGACGGACTGCGCTTCGTCAGCTCATAGGCAAAGTATTTTGCGTGATAGTCGGTTAAATCCACAGGCCCGCCGGGATCAAAAACAGATCATACCGGAGAAGCATGCGCAAATCTTTAAGCGATGCAGAATCGGGCGCACCGGTTGGCTTCCCTCTCAAGAACGCCTTCTTCACCCATGTGCTCTGCGATCTCGGGCGGCCATGAGACCGATGCTCCCGTGCAATTGCCTTGGCGCGCCGCTTACGCCAAGAACATATTAACGCATTCGAGGCCGCAGGCAGTGAGCCCCAAGCCGATCAAGCTTACTTTGCACGCCGCGCGGGTGGTTGCGGAGCGCCGCATACGCGAAGAGTGGATCATCGAGACAATCGAGCGACCCCTCGCAACGGAGCCGGACCTCTACCACAAGGACGCCATTCGCGCCTTTGCGCCCGTCGCGGCATTTGGCAACCGCGTGCTGCGCGTGGTCTATTGCGAAGAGCCGGCCGGGCGCCGGATCATCACCGTGTTCTTCGACCGGGGCTGGCGAAAAGGAGTGCCGCGAAATGAAACTGCGCATGGATGAAGCGGACGACGCGCTCTACATCCGGCTCCAGGAGTCCGAGATTGTCGAATCCGAGGAAGTAAGCCCCGGTGTCGTGCTCGACTTCGATGCCGGCGGCCGGGTGGTGGGCGTCGAAATGCTCAACATTCGCCAGCGATTGCCGGAGGCCGATTTGAAGCGGGTCGAGGTCGAACTGGCGTGAGAGCACGACGGGAATTCTTCTCTGCCGCCGCTCGGCGTTAGCACCCTTCACATTGCCGAAGAGATCGTATCCCCCCTGTCAACCCCGTAATTCCCTTTGCTTTTCGGGATTTTTCGGCATAGACAGGGCGGCCTTGACGGACAGGCGCGCGGGGGCTCGCGCGGACCGCCGCAAACGGAGCCATTCCCCATTGACCGGCACGCTGCTCGAACGGGCCGCGCATACGCGCCCCGCCAATACCAGACGCGGCGCGCTGGAGCGCCTGTTCACCCTGATGTTCAAGGGCTTCGTCTATAACCAGATCTGGGAAGACCCCGATATCGACCTCGAGGCGCTCGAGCTGGCGTCGCATCACCGGCTGATCACCATCGCCTCGGGCGGCTGCAACATCCTCAATTATCTGGCCGCCGACCCGGCGGAGATCGTCGCCGTCGATCTCAACCCCAATCATGTGGCGCTGACCCGGCTGAAGCTGACGGCGCTGGCCGATCTGCCGTCCTTCGAGGATTTCTTCCGCTTCTTCGGCGAGGCCAACGACAAATCCAACCGCGCGGCCTTCGACACCTTTCTCAGCCACCGGCTGGATCCGGTGACGCGGAAATACTGGGAGAAGTTCATCCCGCTGCATGGCCGGCGGATCAACATGTTTGCCCGCAACCTCTATCGCTATGGCCTGCTGGGGCGCTTCATCGGGGTGCTGCATGCGGTGGCGCGGCTGCACGGCAAGCGGCTGAGCCCGATCGTCAACGCGCAAAGCGCGGCCGAGCAGCGCGAGCTGTTCGATCGCACCATCGCGCCGCTGTTCGACTACAAATCCATCCGCTTCCTGTCGAAGACGCCGGTTTCGCTGTACGCGCTGGGCATTCCGCCGGCGCAATATGACGAGCTGGTGGCGGCGGGCAATGGCGATGCGGCGTCGGTGTTGCGGGCGCGGGTGGAGAAGCTCGCCTGCGATTTTCCCATGCAGCAGAATTATTTCGCCTGGCAGGCGTTTTCCCGCGGCTACGATACAAAGCACCGCACCGCCGTTCCCGCCTATCTGCGCGAAGACACCTACAACGTCATCCGTACACGGACAAAGCGGGTGTCGGTGCATCTTGCCTCGCTCACCGGCCATTTGAAAAGCGAGGCGCCGGGTTCGCTGCACCGCTATGTGCTGCTCGACGCCCAGGACTGGATGACGCCCGAGGTGACGGCCGATCTGTGGCGCGAGATCGACCGCACGGCGGACGCGCGCGATGCCCGCGTCATTTTCCGCACCGCCGGGGAAGAGTCGCCGCTGCCGAAGAAGCTGCCGCCCGAATTGCTGGCGCCGTGGGACTATCTGGCCGCCGAGAGCCGCGACTTCCACGCCCGCGACCGCTCCTCCATCTATGGCGGCTTTCACGTCTATCGCCGCCGGCTCGCGTCCTAGAGCATGGACGCGGCGGAGGAGGGCGGCCACTCGGCGCTGATGGACCGGGTCTACCGGCGCCAGCGCCACATCTACGATCTGACGCGAAAATATTATCTGTTCGGGCGCGACCGGACCATCCGCAATTTGGGGTTGCGCCCGGGCGACACGCTGGTGGAAATCGGCTGCGGCACGGCGCGCAATCTTGTTGCGATCGCCAAGCGCTACCCTGAAGCGCGGCTCTACGGCCTGGACGCCTCGGCGGAAATGCTGAAAACCGCAAAAGCCCGCCTCAACCCGGCATACTCCGGCAAAATCCGGCTAAAACACGACTTCGCTGCGGCATTGTCTTCCCATACTTTCGGCACCGATTGTACCTCGTTCGACCGCGCGCTGTTCTCCTACAGCCTGTCGATGATCCCCGATTGGCGGGGCGCGCTGGCCGCCGCGGCCCGCGTTCTCAAGCCCGACGGGGTGATCGACATCGTCGATTTCGGCGATCTGGCCGGCTTGGGCCGGTTGGCGGGCGGCGCGTTGCGCGGCTGGCTCAAGCTGTTTCATGTGGCGCCAAGGGCCGAGATATTGGGGGTCGTCGAGCCGGTAGCACGCGATATGGGGGGGAACCTGTGGATTTCTCCCGGCCGCTACGCATTTTCCTGGCGCTGCCGGGCGGGCGATCTCGCCCGGCTGGGGCTGGCCGATGTTGCAGAGGAGTCACAGAGGTTGACGAAACCCTAAAAGCGCGGATTTCTCCCCCTCCTGTCGGTGGACAAGCGCGCAAAGCATCGTCCACTATGCGTTTCAAAGTGAAGCACCACGGCTGTCGGCGGGATTTCCCTGCCGGCCGATGGTATTAGCGGGGGTTTCAGATATGAAAGTACGGATCGTTGCGCTTGCGGGCGCCTCGCTGCTGGCACTCACTTTGGCCGCGTCGGCGCAAGACTCGGGCGGAGCTGCTTCAGGTGGTGCGACCTCCAGCGCGCCAAGCGCGCCTATGATGCAGCCCCCGCCCCCGCCCCCTCCACCGCCTCCTCCGATGATGGAGCCCACGCCGGGATGGATGACGCAGGGCTGGTATCTGGGATTGGGCGGCGGTTACGATCGCGCCGATAGTGTGCAGTACGATGTGGCCGGCACCGGCAACATCACGGACAAGACAAATTCTTCCGCGCTGGTCCTTGGCACACTTGGCTATCGCTTCCCCGACAGGCTTCGGGTGGAAGGCGAATTCGGTTGGGACTCTCATGATGTTCCCGCCGCTGACGGCAGGGACCGGACCTTTTCCTTCCTCGGCAACTTTGCCTACGATTTTCCTCTCGGCCCGAGGTGGGACTTCACGGTGGGCGCGGGCGCCGGCATCGGCAGCATGAGGGCCGATGCATACGGTGCCAGCGATACGCATCAGGGCTTCATGTGGCAGGCCTTTACCGGCTTCGATTACTGGCTTCGTCCGGATGTCAGCCTGAATCTCGACTGGCGATACCGGTCGCTCTCCGAAAACCAGCTCTATTTCGCCGGGGTTGGCGCGCACCTCAAGGATCTGCACGATCAGGCTCTGGTGCTGAGCGTGCGGTTTTATCCGTGGGCCTCGCCGCCGCCGCCTCCACCCCCGCCACCCCCACCGCCGCCTCCGCCACCGCCTCCGCCGTCCCCACCGCCTCCGGCGACGAAGACCTTTATTGTCTTCTTCGACTTCAACAAGTCGAATCTGACAGTGGAAGCCCAGGCCGTAGTGTCTGAAGCTGTCAAGGCGGCCAAGGAAACCGGTGCCGTCCGCGTTCTGGTAACGGGACATACGGACACGGTTGGCTCCGATAGCTACAACCAAGGTCTTTCGGTTCGCCGTGCCGAGTCGGTCAAGGACGAAATGGTTCACGAGGGCATGGACGGCTCGACCGTCTCCATCGAGGGCAAGAGCTTCCACGATCCGCTGGTACCAACCGGCCCCGGCGTTCGCGAGCCTCAGAACCGCCGCGCCGTCATCGATCTGGGTGGCTGATCTGCTGGTGTGGCCGGCTTCGCGCCGGTCGCATCCTTATTGAATCGAGAAGGGCGGGCGAAAGTCCGCTCTTCTTTTTTTGCACCGGCGCAAGGCTGAGGTTCCAGGGCACGATCCAACAAAAGACCGCCCGTCGTGAAGCCTGGGTTGATCGTCAGAAATTTGGTCGCTTGCGGCAGCAGCCCACGAATAGCTAGGGAGTCTGTCCTCCGGGGGGCACCGGCGCTTCGGCAGGCGCAGCCAGACTGGCATTCCGTATCGGATTGGGGCGCGGCACCACATTCGGTGCGACCCTGGCTCCGGCCAGCCCCATCGCTACATTGATCGAGCAGGTATCGACCGGACTTTGCTCGGTCACCTCGATACCGGAGACAAACCCGGCCAGGCTTGGCTTTTCGGAGCCGAGTGCCGCCGCAAAAACCTGGCTCGCTTCACGGCAGAAATCCTGGTTGCCGTGAATACTGCGGATGGATGAATTGTTGGCAAGTCTTGTTTTGAAGGCATGATACTCGCTTTCGCCCTGTCGGGCGCCGTAAAGGCGCAGGAACATTCTGTGAAGCGTTCCGTCGGAGCCTCTCAACTCTTTGCTGTACCCCCTCTGAAAAGCATTAAAGCGCGGTATCTCGCTGCAGGTCAGGGCGGCGACCATCAGCTGCTGCTGGATTGCCGAAGCCTGAATGGCAGTCACCTCATCGGGCCTCGCGCATTTCAGCGGTGCGGCCGAGGCCATCGAACCCGCCGCCAGCACCGAAAGCGCCAACGCCCCTGCACCAATCCTGCTTTTCATGCCCACCATCGCGTATCTTAACGGCAATCCTCAGAATAGCATCGCGAGAAGCGCGAGGCGACTCCCAAGACCACGGAACCGCTAAAGGAAACCGATTGCATGAGCGAACCTCCAGGCCTCGATCTCTCCGGAGAAGGAGTCCATTGGGATTTCCGCGAGACGATGTCCTACGGCGATTACCTTTGTCTCGATGCGCTTCTGAGTTGTCAGCGGCCGCAAAGCCACCGCCACGACGAGATCCTTTTCATTGTCATGCACCAGGCTTCCGAACTCTGGATCAAGCTCTGTCTTCATGAAATTCACGGCGCAATTCGCCAAATCCGGGCAGGCGAGCTCGGGCCGGCCTTCAAGATGATGGCACGGGTCGCACGCGTTCAGGTCAATCTGATCCAGTCGTGGGAAATTCTTTCGACGATGACACCATCCGATTACTCAGGCTTTCGCGATGCGCTGGGCAAATCATCCGGCTTTCAGTCCTTCCAGTATCGCGTGCTGGAGTTCCGGCTCGGCAACAAGAATCGCCAGACCGCGCGCGTGTTCGAATCGCATCCATCGATTGCGGGCGAAGTGCACAGGGCTCTAAACGAACCCAGCATCTACGATGAAGCGCTGGCGCTTCTGGCGCGCCGCGGGTTAGCCGTTCCCGCCGAAAAACTCGAGCGCGACTTTTCCGAACCTTACGAGGCCGACCCGCGTGTCACCGAATGCTGGCGGCAGGTCTATCGCGATGTCGAGACGTATTGGGATCTTTACGAACTCGCCGAGAAGCTGGTCGATCTGGAATACCGCTTCCATCTCTGGCGCTTCAGCCACATGAAGACCGTCGAACGCATCATCGGTGCGAAACCGGGAACCGGCGGAACCTCCGGCGTGGGCTATCTCAAGCGCGCGCTGGATCTTCGATTTTATCCGGAGCTTTGGGACGTCCGCACCGAAATCTAGGGCGGGATTGAAAAATCGGTATGGCCTTATCGCGCTGTCACGACGGCGGCAGTGCGCCCGTTGGTGAGACGATGTCGTGTGCGTTCACAAAGGGGCGGTTCTCTCGCGCCCTTTTCGTTTGCAGCGCCAGGCGTTAAGCGTGAAGCGATGGAGGTGGTTCTGGGCGCGCTTTCGCATATTCGAGTGCTGGATTTGAGTCGGGTACTGGCGGGGCCCTGGGCAACGCAGATCCTCGGCGATCTCGGCGCGGAAGTCATCAAAATCGAAAAACCTGGCGAAGGGGACGAGACGCGCGCCTTCGGACCGCCATTCTTGCAAAACAGCGACGGGACGCGCGGCGACGCGGCGTATTTTCTCTCAACCAATCGCAACAAGAAGTCCGCGACCATCGACTTCGCGAAGACCGAAGGCGCCGCGCTGATCAGGCGGCTGTCGCGCCGCGCGCATGTCGTGGTGGAAAATTTCCGCACCGGTACGCTATCGCGCTACGGCCTCGGCGCGGACGCGCTGACGGCGGAAAATCCGGGCCTCGTCTATTGCTCGCTGACCGGCTTCGGCCATGATGGCCCGTACAAGGATAAAGCCGGATACGATTATCTTGTGCAAGGCATGGGCGGCTTGATGAGCATCACCGGCCAACCAGACGGCGCGCCGGGCGCGGAGCCGATGAAGGTCGGCGTGGCGGTGTCCGATCTGTTCACCGGCCTTTACGCCACGATCGCGATTCTCGGCGCGCTGCTCCACCAGTCCCGTACCGGCGAAGGCCAGACCATCGACATGGCACTGTTCGACTGCCAGGCGGCCGCGCTGGCCAATCAGGCGATCAATTTTCTCGACGGGAAGACGCTTCCCGAGCGGCTGGGCAACGCCCATCCCAACATCGTTCCTTACCAGGTATTTCCTACCGCGGACGGGCATGTCATCCTCGCGATCGCAAACGATCGGCAATTCCGGAGTTTTTGCGGGGCCTCCGGGCTCGAACGTCTCGCTGCCGATCCAGCTTTCGCCACCAATGCTGCGCGGGTGCACAATCGCGAGGCGCTGATCGGAGTCCTCAAACCCGTACTGGCGACGCACACGAGCGGGGACTGGATTGCGGTGCTGGAGCAGGCGAATGTTCCATGCGGGCCGATCAACCGTATCGACCAGGTCTTTTCCGATCCGCAGGCGATTGCGCGGGGCTTAACAATCTCCATGCAGCACCCCTCGGGCGCCGTCGATCTTGTCGCGAGTCCGTTACGACTGTCGAAAACGCCTCCGGATTACCGCGAGCCGCCGCCGCTGCTTGGCCAGCATACCGACGAGATCCTGCGCCAGGCGCTAGGGCTTTCCTCGGAAGAGATTGCGGAACTGCGGAACAAGGCCATCATCTAGCTTTGCCGGGAAGGAATTTTATACGCAACGATCTTTATTACTGGCCGGACCTTCAGGGCCGCGGGGTGTGGCTTTCTCGACCGAGGGTATCTTCCGGCACTATCCGGAACTCGATCGTTAAGAATTTCCCCTTTGAGGCAAGAACGTGTTAGGGTCCGGCACCTAGAATTCGGAGCGGGAGGGTGCATGCATGCGCCCGGGTCTGGTTCTTATAATACTCACTTTTGGCGTCATGCCGGCCGTTGCCGGATCGCATGCGATGCATGGCGAGAAGCCTTTTCCGCTACCGCCTATCGATTTCAGTCATACGGGCAGCTTTAATGCCTTCGGTGCTGGTGACGAAAATATCGGTCTGATGCTGCGTAAACCGCTTTTAGGCCCTCCCCAGGAGGAGAGGAACCTGCTCCCGAGCCTTCACGTTGGCCCGTTCCATGCCACGCTTGGTGGCATCAATACGGGAGTCTCCAATCCGGCCGAAGATCGGCTCGATCCACGGGACTTCTGGAAATCGAGTATCGCCGCCAGCGCGAGTGGTCACGGCGCCAAGCTCACCTTTACGTTGCCGACGCATTAGCCGCAAACGGTCTGGCCGCGGTGGCGAACTCCACTGTTCGCGCGAATGTCTTATTTTCTGCATGAGACGTCTCAAAATCGAACATTCCGAACTGCGCCGCGGCATGATTGTGCGTCCTGTCGTAAACTGGCCGACGTCTGAATTTTTTTTTACCGCGCAACGACACGTCAGGACCCGCGTTTACTTTTTTGAGTGGGAGGGCTGCGCAATGCGCCCAGGTTTGGTCTTGGTCATCTCAGGGCTGGCGGCACTGCCGGCGTATGCCGGTTCGCCGAACTGGGCGGAGGAAAGCTCACCCCTGCGGGACCGGCAGATCGTGGCCGCACCCGCAATCGATTTTGGGAACGCGGCCAGGTTCGCTCCCAGACCAGGCGAAACGGATGAAGACGTTTTGCTGAGCAAACCGCTTACACCGCCGCCGGTAATGGAGAAAAGAGGTCTCCCGGGCGTCAACATGGGTCTGTTCCATGGGACCTTGGGCGGGGCGGGCACCAGCGGCGGTCGCGGACACGGCCATCTGGCTAGCTATGTGATCGACACGCGGGTGTTCTGGAATTCGAGCATCAGCGGAAGCATCGATCGGCACGGTGCCAACGTCTTCTTTACATTGCCGATGCAATAGGCGGCAGCATACAGACCCGCTTTTACCGCGAACGGTCTTCTTGTATTGCTCTCGCCCCTGGCTTGGGGATCGAGAGGTTGAAGATGCCATACAAAGTCGCCGTCATTGGCGCGACCGGCAATGTTGGACGCGAGATGCTCAATGTTCTCGCCGAGCGCGCTTTCCCGGCCAGCGAAGTGGCAGCGCTTGCTTCCACCAATTCTATTGGCACGGAAATCTCGTTCGGCGACGCCATCCTTAAGGTGAAGGCGCTTGAATATTACGACTTCAAGGGTACCGACATTGTTCTCATGTCGGCAGGTTCGGTCGTATCCAAACAATGGGCGCCGAAGATCGTCGCCGCTGGTGCCGTCGTTATCGACAATTCGTCATGCTGGCGCATGGATCGCGATGTCCCGCTCGTGGTCCCGGAAGTGAACGAGCATGCGCTTGAGGGCATCAAGAAGGGGATTGTCGCCAATCCCAACTGCTCCACCGCCCAGCTGGTCGTGGCATTAAAACCTCTGCACGATGCGGCGACGATCAGGCGAGTCGTGGTCTCCACCTATCAATCCGTCTCCGGCGCCGGCAAGGAAGCAATGGATGAGCTGTTCCGCCAGACGCGCGCCATCTTGGTGGCCGATCCGGTCGAGACCGGGCATTTCACCAAACAGATCGCATACAACGTGATTCCGCAGATCCAGGAATTCCACGATTCGGGATACACGAACGAAGAATTCAAGATGATGGTGGAGACCCAGAAGATTTTGGATACGTCGATCCAACTCTCCGCCACCTGCGTGCGCGTGCCGGTATTCATCGGTCATTCGGAAGCGGTCAACATCGAGTTCGAGCGCCCCATTACGGCGGCGCAAGCGCGCGCAATCCTGCGCGAGGCGCCCGGCGTTCTCGTGGTCGACAAGCGCGAGGACGGCGGCTACGTCACGCCGATTGAAGTGGCCGGCGAGGATGCAACTTACGTCTCGCGCATCCGCAAGGACCCGACGGTCGAGCACGGATTGGCGCTGTGGGTGGTGTGCGATAATCTTCGCAAGGGCGCCGCCCTTAACGCGGTGCAGATTGCCGAATGCCTGATCAACCGCAAGCTGATACGACAGGCCGCGTAAGGGGAATTTTCAGGTCCCATTTGTCGGCGCCGGTTTCCCAAAGAAAAAAGGGCGGCGAATGTCGCCGCCCTTCAAACCAATCCGCTCCGCGGGTCTGTTTCCCGACCGGAGGTTACTGTACTCAGTTTCCGAAAGCGGCGGTTCCGTTCGGCGTACCCATGCCCGTGGGCCCATCGTAGCCTACTTCGCCGTTGCAGAGATATGCGGGGCTGCACGTCCCGTTGCTCCCGGACGTGACATCGAACAGCGCGGTCGGATCAGCGTAGATGGTGCTGGCCGCATTCACGGCACCGCCATTGACACCAAAGATGCCGCCGACGAGAGGCGTCGCCACGCTGGTGCCCCCCACGACGTACCAAGTCCCTTCATACACCGCCACGCCCGTGGCCGGGTCCGCAACGGCGGCGGTATCGCCGATCGTTCGCTTGGAACATCCGGTATCGGTCTGCCAGGTGGGTTTCTTGAAGACCGTGCTGCAGCCGCTGCCGGTGCCATCCCAGACCGTCTCGGTCCAACCGCGGCTATTATTGGCCGTCACGAGATGTGTTCCGCCCACCGCGACCACCGTCGGAATATTGGCTGGGGCACACACGCCATAGCCACTATCGCCGTTGGCGGCCGTGACCGCAACGCCGGGGTGGTCATAGTAAGGTGCGAACATCCTGTTTATCTTTGCCTCGCCTCCGCAATAGCTGTTGCTGATGACATGGGCACCGAGCGTCGCCGCTGTATCGACCGACTTGCCCAGATCCTTGAAGGAAGGCTTGTTCGCTTCAACGATATAGATGGTGCAACTGGGGCACATGGCGCTCGCCATATCGAGATCGAGCGCCTGCTCCAGGTCCCAACCGCTGTTATCCGGCGGGTAGTTACCTTCCTTGCCCTTTTGGTTCAGTTTTTTGAAACAGCCGTTCTGGGTGGTACAGGCTGACAGTCCCCACTGCGCGCGGTAGACGGCGAGATCGGATTCTGCGTTGGTGTAGCCATAAGCATCGACGATCGCGATGATCGTGGATGAGCTTCCATTCTTCGTGATGTTGTAGGCACTGCGCAGACTGGAAGGCGCGAAACCGCCGATCGGCTTCTGGCCGGTCAGAGCATGCCCAAACCGATCAGTGACGACATGGGCCAGGCAGCGAGCCACCATCCCGAAAACTTGTCCACAGACCGCGACATGATAGGTGTTCCCCGACCGCTCCACGATCGGCGCCTCTGCATTGGCGCTCGCGGCAAGGCCTATTGCGGCAAGCGCTGACAGCAGCCCGCCCGACAAAATTCGACGCATGATTTAACTCCCCTTTGAGTCGTGTGGTTTTTTGTTTGAGACGCACCCTCACGGCGACATGCGCCACGCGAGCCCGGATGGAGGAAACGTTACCGGTTTTCCGTGGCAAAGGAAAGCATGAGCGACGGCCTCCGTCGCCGCCTTCCCCTCACCTGATCGGGTGCCGGCCGCGCCGGTGGCCGGGCTGCCCGCAAGGACAAACCGAACACTTCGCCTCCGCAGTTTGCTGCGGTCTTGCCGGAGGACCTGTCTTGCGCGAGTTTGAAGGGATTCGACAAATTCCTCCGGAAAAGCACGATTCGATGAAATCGAGACGGGCAGGATTGAGCGTATCGTCCCTGATCGGGATATTGGTGGTCGGCTGTGTGACAGACCGACACTCTTTGAACGCGATTGCCGCGCCCGCAACAATCCTTATCGTCAATTCCGGCTCCACAAATACGACTGGCTACCGTGTAAATATTTCATCGAACGGACAAGCCACCTATTCGAGCGGCGAAAGTTGGGGCCATGCGTCCCTTCCGCGTCGGATGTTCGATCGATTCAAGCGCGACATTGCTGCAGCTTTGCCCTTGTCGGGCCTGTCGGCAACGTCATGTATGAAGTCAGCGTCATTCGGGAGTTCGACTCATGTGGCAGTTGGAACGGATCACTCGCCGGATTTGAGTTGTGCCGTATCCGGCGCCGCGCTGCCCATCCAACGCGACGTCGGCGCTATCGCCGAGTTTCTCGAGCTTCGCAACGTTGCCCGCGGGAGCGCTCCCGATTCGTCGCGACAGAAATCCGAATAGCGTTTCTGCGGTTGGCGGCAACAGCGTTTGGTTCGCTCCCGAAGGTTGCATTCCGGGTCCGGGATTGTCGCTCGCGCCATGGCACGTATGGGGTTCAGTATCCTTTTCCCGGACTGATTTGCTCCAGCCGGACTTCGCCGCGAACCGACAGTTGGAGCAGACAGTTCTGCTCCTGGATCAGCAACATTTCGCTCGAATGGGCGGCGATGCTTTTTTCCAGAACGTGGAACACGGACGACGTTGTGCGTTCGAGACAGGGTTGAAGGTCGTGGCCTTCCAAGCGCGCGGATAGAAACAGCGCCGCGAAAAGGTCGCCGGCACCGCGGGGAACATTGTCGAGCCGTGGCGTCGATGCGAACCACGCGTCTTTAGCTCCTGCTGCCAGCGCGCCGATGCGATCGGCGGCGGCAGGCACCGAGGTGGCGACCACCAGCGGTCGCGCCAGCCGCTTCGCGGCGACCAGTGCGTCCGTCACATCGCGCACGGCGACACCGGCCAGACTCGAAAGCTCGAAGGCGTTGGGGGTTACGATGTCGGCAAGCGGCAGCAACGTACGCGCCATCGCTTCGGCCACACCCGGTTTGGCATAGGCGCGGCCGTCGTCACCAAAAACCGGATCAAGGACGTAGAGGGCCGCCGGATTGGAATCCTTCACGCAGCGCACCGCCCCGCGAACGATTTCGGCCTGTGCTGCGCTCCCCAGATATCCGGAAATGACGGCGTCGCATTGTTCCAGCCAGCCATTGGATGCGAGACCGCCGACCAGCCGGCGCATCGCCTCGGGCGAGACCGCTTCGCCTTCCACCATCGCGTGCCCGGCGTGGCTCGAAAGGATGACGGTCGGAATGGCCCAAACCTCGTGGCCCAGGCGCTGAAGCGCGAAGCGCGCCGCGCCCTGGCCTACATGGCCGTAAACCACTTCGGATTGCAGGGACAGAATGTTCATGAGACCAATATAGCGGGGCGGCTTGGCTCGACAGAAGCCTTGGGCTAGGTCTCGCGGCATATCTAACGGGAGAGGCCATGACTGCTGCGATCCGGCCGCGCCGGTCCGTGCTCTATATGCCGGGCTCCAACGCCCGCGCGATGGAAAAAGCGCGGAATCTTCCGGCCGACGCGCTGATCCTCGATCTTGAGGACGCCGTGGCTCCTGACGCCAAAGAAAACGCGCGTGCGCTCGTCTGTGAGGCGGTGAAAGCCGGCGGATTCGGCAAGCGCGAAGTGATCGTGCGCATCAATGCGCTGTCCACCGCCTGGGGCGAGGCCGATGTCGCGGCCGTCGCCGTCGCAAATCCCGACGCCATCCTCGTTCCGAAAGTCTCGAGCGCAAGCGAGTTGCGCCAGGTCGAAGCGCTGCTGCCCGGGGGTAATATGGCGCTCTGGGGCATGATCGAAACCCCGTTGGCGATTTTCAACCTGCCCCAAATCGCCGGCGCGGGCGGCAGGCTCGCCTGCTTCGTGATGGGCACCAACGATCTCATCAAGGAATTTCGCGGCGTCCACATGCCCGAGCGGCAAAATCTTGTTGCGGCGCTTTCGCTGTCCGTCGCGGCGGCGCGCGCCTTTGGGCTTGCCGCGATCGACGGCGTTTACAACGACATCCACAACACCGACGGGCTTTATCTGATCTGCCGCCAGGGCCGCGATTTCGGCTTCGAAGGGAAGACGCTCATTCATCCCTCGCAGATCGCGCCCTGCAACGCGGTCTTCGCGCCTTCGCCGCAGGAGGTGGAAGGCGCGCGCAGGATCATCGCTGCATTCGAAAAGCAGGAAAATGCTAATACGGGCGCCATCGCGCTGGACGGACGCATGGTCGAGCGCCTGCATGCCGAAATCGCCCGCCGCACCATCGCTCTCGCCGAAGCAATTGCGGAATTGGAGGGGAAGTGAGACGTTCGCTGGATCGGCATGGCCGCAATGGCTCGGTCTGACTTGAAAACCGCACCCGGGAATTTTTTCGAGAACTTTCGGCTGGGTCAGCGGATGGTTCATGCCACGCCGCGTACGCTTACGACCGGCGATGCCGCGGTTTACACTGCGCTCTATGGTTCGCGTTTTGCGCTGCAATCGTCGGACGCTTTCGCGCGTACCTTGGGGCACCCGCATAGTCCCCTCGACGATTTTCTCGTTTTCCATACCATCTTCGGCAAGACGGTACCGGACATTTCCCTCAATGCGATCGCCAACCTCGGCTATGCGGAAGGACGCTTTCTAAAGCCGGTTTATCCCGGCGCCACATTGCGCGCGCAATCCGAAGTGATCGGGCTTAAGGAAAATTCGAGCCGGAAGACGGGCGTCGTCACCGTGCGCACCGAGGGTTTCGACGAAAGCGATGCCTGCGTCCTTTCCTATGTACGCTGGGTGATGGTGCGAATGCGAGAACCCGACACACCAATTGCGGAATTTCACACGCCCGGGCTCGCGCCCGTTGTCCCGTCCGATACGCTCGTCGTCTCCCCGGACATTTGCTTGCGGGACTTCGACTTCGCTCACTCGGGCAGCGCTTGTTGCTGGGACGATTATGTAGCGGGCGAAAAAATCGACCATCTGGACGGCGTCACGGTCGAGGAAGCCGAACACATGATGGCGACGCGGCTTTACCAGAACACGGCGCGGGTGCATTTCAATCAGTATACCGAGAATCAGGGACGATTCGGCAGGAGGCTCGTCTATGGCGGCCATGTCATCAGCATGGCGCGGGCGCTTTCCTTCAATGGGCTTGCCAATGCAATTTCGATTCTGGCGATCAACGCAGGCCGTCACGTCAATCCGCTTTTTGCAGGCGATACGGTGTTCGCGTGGTCCGAAGTCCTCGACAAGGCCGAGCTTCGGGGGCGCGAGGATTGCGGCGCGCTGCGGTTAAGGCTGGTTGCGACCAAAAACCTCTCTTGCGAAGGATTTCCCGACAGCGAGTCGGAAGGACATGATCCGCAGAACGTCATTCTGGATTTCGACTACTGGGCAATGATGCCCCGCCGCTGATGCCCAAGATTTTATTCGACAGATATCGCGCCCGTGTGGCCTCGGGCGAGCTCAAGCGCGATTTCGCACAGGAGGCGGCCGCGAAACGTCTCGAGGCGCTGGCCGCGGCGCTGAAGGGCTACCGTCCCGCGCGGCGCAGCATTTTCGCCGCGCGCAGGCCGCCGCGGGGAATTTATCTCTGGGGCGATGTTGGGCGCGGCAAATCCATGCTGATGGATTTGTTCTTCGCTGCCGCCCCGGCGGCGCCAAAGACCCGCATCCATTTCAACGCCTTCATGGTGGCGATCCATGCGCGCATTCACGAGTGGCGCAATCTCGATAGGCGGGCGCGCAGCCAGCGCCCCGAATTCGTGCGCGAGGCGGGCGACGATCCCATCGCACCGGTGGCGCTTGCCATCGCCAATCGGGCAACGCTGCTCTGCTTCGACGAATTCCAGGTGAACGATGTTGCCGACGCAATGATCCTGGGGCGGCTGTTCGAGCAATTGTTCGCGCGCGGCGTCGTTATTGTGGCAACGTCGAACATCGCGCCCGCGCGGCTTTACGAAGGTGGGCTCAACCGTCAGCTTTTTCTTCCTTTCATCGCAATGATCGAGGACCGCCTCGGTGTGGTGGAGCTGAGCGGGCCGCGGGATTATCGCCTGGACCGGATGGCCGGTCTCAACCGTTACATCGCACCCCTGGGGCCGAAGGCCGATGCGGCGATGGATGCAGCATGGAGAGTGCTTGCGGAAGGAAGACATGCCGAGGAACAGACGCTGAAAGTGCTCGGCCGCGAGCTCGTTGTTCCCCGGGCGGCAAACGGCGTTGCGCGGTTTACGTTCGACGCGCTGTGCGTGGCGCCGCTGGCGGCGGCCGATTATCTGGCCATCGCGCACGCATTCGATACGGTACTTATCGATCGCATTCCCGTTATGGGAGCAGACCTTCGCAATGCGGCCACGCGCTTTACCGTTCTGATCGACACGCTGTATGACGAAGTCACGCATCTTGTGTGCTCCGCTGCGGCACCGCCGCACGCGCTGTATTCTCTTGGCGAGGGCGAGCAGGCTTTCCGCCGCACCGCGTCGCGCCTGATGGAGATGCAAAGCGACGAATACTTACGCAGTCCTGGAGGTCGAAGCGGTGAGTCGCGAGCGGTGAGACAACCATAAGGCGTCATTCGCCACCTACGCATCATTCGCCCTATCCCGCAATTGTCAGAGTTGTGATACTGTCCTCGCATGCGCGATTTGTATTCGATGGCAGCGTTCGTGCTGGCGCTGGTTCTTATTTTCGGCTTGCGGCGCCCCATTCTGGCGCGGCTCAAACGCTTCGACGAACGAAACGAACAGCGTCGCACGGAAGAACTGCAGGACCGGCGAGACCGGCTGGCGCACTACAAACACACGATGCGCCTCGCCGAAGAGCAGGTGGAGGAAATCGGCGAAACGGTCGTTCCCGATGCGCGCACGGGGACGCCGGTAACGCTTTATCTGTTCGAGGGCGAACGCTTTCATTCGCGCGACGAAGCCGAAGCCGTGCGTAACGAGAGCGTGGTCGCCAGAGCGCGCGAGTTTTATCGCGATCTCCCCGCCGCTCTGACCCAGCGCGGCGAGGGGAAGATAAGGAGGGAGTAGGTCGGGCTCCGCCGCTGCGCTGTCGCTTTGCGGTTTGGAACATTCAAGCCGCTTCGCCGCGCATCAGCCGCGGGAGCTTGCCAACGTCGCCGCCGGCGTGGCGCATGAAGAAGCGGCGCAAGGGGCCGATCCCGTCGACGATACCGAGCCCTACATCGCGCGCGAGGCGCAGCGGCGCGATGTCGTTGGAGAACAGCCGGTTGAGTCCGTCCGTTGCCGCGGCGAGCGTGAATGAATCGAAACGCCGCCAGCGCTCGTAACGCTTGAGCAGATTGAGATCGCCGATGTCGAGACCGAGGCGCGCTCCGTCGAGCACCACTTCGGCCAGCGCCGCAACGTCCTTCAAACCGAGATTGAGGCCCTGGCCGGCGATGGGATGAATGCCGTGCGCGGCGTCGCCCGCCACCGCAAAACGCGGTCGCACATAAGCGCGGGCCAGATGAAAGCGCAGCGGATAGCACCAGCGCGGACCGGTTGCCTCCGTGGCGCCGAGATGGGCGCCGAAGCGGCGGGCGACTTCCGCGTCGAAATCGGCGCCCGTCAGCTTCATCATGGCGGATGCGGAGTCTTCGCGCTCCGTCCAGACCAGCGAAGAGCGGTTGCCCGTCATCGGCAGAATCGCGAAAGGGCCGGAAGGCAGAAAATGCTCGTAGGCCGTGCCGTTATGCGGGCGCTCATGCGCGACCGTGGTCACGAGTCCCCATTGCGGATACGACCAGCCGATGGTGCCGATGCCCATGCGTTCGCGCATGGGCGATTCCCGGCCGTCGGCGGCGACCGCGAGCGACGCTGCGATCGCGTTGCCGTCTTCGAGCTTCGCGACGATCGCTTGGCCGTTGTCTTCCAGATCGACGAGGGAAGCAGGCGAGCGCAACGTGATGGATTTCGCGCGCGCCACCGCTGCGTAAAGCGCGCGGCGGATGTGGCGGTTCTCCGCGATGGCGCCCATCGGCCGGCCGATCTCGCGATGATCGAAATGCAGCGAGAACGGCGACGGCGTGCGCCCCAATCCTGCGTCGGTGACGAGGATGTCGTGGATGGGTTGGGCATCGGCTTCGAGATCGTGCCAGACGCCCAGCGCTTCGAACATGCGCACCGAGGAATAGGCAAGTGCGCTGACCCGCCCGTCGAAGCGTTCGTCAACCACGGTTTTTGCAGGCACCGGATCGACAACGACAACCTTGAGCCCGCCCTGCGCCAGCGCCAGCGAAAGCGTCAGCCCCACCATGCCGCCGCCGGCGATTACGACATCGGGTTTGGATTGGCGCGCCATGGGTGGAGGCTAGCGCAGCGCGGAATGTCTCGCGACCGGTTTTCCTGCACCGACCGCAGAAAGAGGGCTTGTGGACGATGCGCGTAGAGTGCCTGTAGGATGCCAAAAGGGTAACAAAAAGGAGGGGTTGGGGTGCTGCCGGGACGATTGGCGGAGCTGCCGCCGGGGTCGTTTGCGAGGCTGGCGAGCCTGCTCGATCCCATTGCGCCGGGGGCGGAGCCGGTCAGCCTGGCGGTGGGCGATCCGCAAGGCACGGTGCCGGATTTCATCGGCGAAACCATCGCGCGCCACGCCAGGCAATTCGGCGAATATCCCCCCATCCAGGGCACGGCGGAGTGGCGCCAAGCGGCTTCTAACTGGTTGATTCGACGCTTTAATTTACCTGCCGCGGCGATCGACCCGGAGCGGCATCTGTTGCCCCTGTCCGGCACCCGCGAAGGGTTGTTTTTGGCCGCCTTCGTGGTGACGCCGGAACGCAAGGCGGGCGGGCGCCCGGTGATCCTGCTCCCCAACCCGTTCTACCAATGTTACGCAGCGGCGGTGCTCGCGGCCGGCGCGGACCCTTATTACGTAAGTGCTTCATCCGACACGGGTTTTCTCCCCGATTTCGCGGCGGTGCCGGCGGCAATTCTGGCGCGCACGGTCGCCGTTTACCTCTGTTCGCCGTCCAATCCCGAAGGCGCCTGCGCCGACGAAACTTATTGGCGAACACTGTTCGGTTTGGCGGATCGCTACGACTTTACGGTGTTCGCCGACGAGTGTTACGCGGATATCTGGTTCGACCATCCCCCGGCCTGCGCGCTGCCCGCCCGCTATGCGCTAAGCCACGGATTCCAAAAGCTTTTGACCTTCCATTCGCTGTCGAAACGCTCCGGCCTGCCGGGCCTGCGATCGGGCATTGTCGCCGGCGATCCGGAGCTCATCGCCAGGTTCCGCTATTTCAGAAACTACGCCGGTCCCCAGATGCCGATGCCGTTGATGGCCGCGTCGGCCGCGGCCTGGCGCGACGAAGCGCACGTGGCGGAAAATCGCGAAAACTATGGCAAAAAAATGCGAGCGGCCCAGAGAATCCTTGGCAATCGCAGCAATTTCCGCCTGCCGGAAGGCGGTTTTTTTCTATGGCTGGAAGTGGGCGACGGCGAAGCCGCCGCAGTGACGCTGTGGCGCCAGGCCGGCATCAAGGTGTTGCCCGGCGCCTATATGGGTCGCGAAATAATTCGGGGAAAAACCCAGTCAAACCCCGGGTTTTCGCGCATCCGGGTGGCGCTTGTTCACCCTTTATCAACCATTGAGGCCACACTCGAACGTATGGCGGAAATTCTCGGAGCAGCCGCGTGAGCCGGAGCCGAACGATGAGCGGCGTCTATCAGCCCCGCGCCCGCAGCGCCCGGCTGGCCGAGGCGCTTGATGACGCGAGGATTACGTTTCTGCATCTTTCCCGTGTCGCTATTTTACGCCTTTCTGGTGCTTTTCTTTTCACCGCGTCACTGGCGGCATGTCTTTCTGTTGTCACTTTCAACCCCCATGACGCGAGCCTCAACAACGCCACCGCCAGGGTGGCATCGAACCTCTTCGGAGGGGTGGGAGCGACGGCCGCCGACCTGCTGCTGCAGTCGTTCGGACTGGCCGCGCTGTGCGCCCTCGCCGCCCCCGCCGTCTGGGGCGCCCGCGCCTTTCTGGGCCATGGACTGAACCGCGCCATCTGGCGGGCGATCGCCTGGCCGCTCGGCACCGTGTTCGTGGCGGCCGGGCTCGGCATCTTTCCGCCGCCCTTCACGATGCCGGCGGGAACCGGCGGGCTGATCGGAATCGCCGTATACGGATTATCGCGCCATGCCGCCAATGCCTATGGCGAAAGCGCCATCGCCATCGCGCTGCCGCTGTCGCTGCTGGTCACAGGATTGCCGCTCGCCTTTCTCGCCACGGGGTTGAAACTGAGACCGCTGCTGCACGGCGCCTCGTACATCCCCGCCTTCTTCATCTGGTTGGCGCGGCTGCTGCATCTTTCCAATCCGTTCGCGCGCAGCCGCGTCGTGCGCGACGACAGGCGCCGGGTGCGCGCAGGCGAAGACATCGAAGACAGCGACGCAGCAGACGACGACGAAGACCCTTACGCGCTCGACATCGCGCCCGAACCGCTCGCCGCGCGCGCCAAAGCCCGCGCCGAGACCCGCGTCAAGCGCGAAGACATCCGCAAGCAGCCGCCGGCGCGCCCGAAAGCCGCCAACCAGCCGGCGCTGCGTCTGGCGGAAGGCGAATATCAGTTGCCGCCGCTGGGCCTTCTGGCCGAGCCGGTGCGCATCCACGAAAAGACGGCGCTGACCGACGACGCGCTGGAAGAAAACGCCCGCATGCTGGAAGCGGTGCTGTCGGATTTCGGCGTCCGCGGCCGCATCATGGCGGTGCGTCCCGGACCGGTGGTGACGCTGTATGAATTCGAGCCGGCGGCCGGCGTCAAATCCTCCCGCGTCATCAGCCTCGCCGACGATGTCGCGCGTTCGATGAGCGCGGTGGCGGCGCGCATCGCGGTGATTCCCGGGCGCAATGTGCTGGGCATCGAGCTTCCCAATCACAGCCGCGAAACCGTTTATCTGCGCGAAATGCTGGCGGCGGGCGAATACGAAAAGGCCCGCAGCCCGCTGATCCTGGCCCTGGGCAAAACAATCGGCGGCGAGCCGGTGATGGCCGATCTGGCGCGCATGCCGCATCTGCTCATCGCCGGCACCACGGGCTCCGGCAAATCCGTGGCGCTCAACACCATGATCCTGTCGCTGCTCTATCGCCTCTCGCCGGAGCATTGCCGCATGATCATGATCGATCCCAAGATGCTGGAGCTCTCCGTCTACGAAGGCATCCCCCATCTGCTCTCCCCCGTGGTCACCGATCCGAAAAAGGCGGTGGTGGCGCTCAAATGGACGGTGCGCGAGATGGAGGAGCGCTATCGCAAGATGTCGAAGCTGGGCGTGCGCGGGGTCGAGGCGTTCAACGAGCGCGTCCGCAAGGCGCGCGACAAGGGCGAGGTGTTGAAACGCACGGTGCAGACCGGCTTCGACCGCGAGACCGGCAAGCCGACCTACGAGGACGAAACCCTCGAGCTCGAGCCGATGGCCTATATCGTGGTGGTGGTCGACGAGGTGGCCGATCTGATGATGACATCCGGCAAGGAAGTCGAAGGCGCGGTGCAGCGGCTGGCGCAGATGGCGCGCGCCGCCGGCATTCATCTGATCGCCGCCACCCAGCGCCCCAGCGTCGATGTCATCACCGGCACCATCAAGGCCAATTTCCCCACCCGCATCTCGTTTCAGGTGACGAGCAAGATCGATTCCCGCACCATCCTGGGCGAGCAGGGGGCCGAGCAGCTGCTGGGTTCCGGCGACATGCTGCACATGATGGCGGGCGGTCGCATCAAACGCATCCACGGCCCCTTCGTCAGCGACCGCGAAGTGGAAGACGTGGTGAAATATCTGAAGACCCAGGGCCGCCCCGAATATCTCGACGAAGTGACCGAGGAGCCCGACGACGACGGCGAGGATCCTTACGGTTTGGGCAGCGGCGGCGGCAACGGCGATTCCGGGGACCGGCTCTACGACCAGGCGCTCGCCATCGTCGCGCGCGAACGCAAAGCGACGACCAGCTACATCCAGCGAAGGCTGGAAATCGGCTACAACCGCGCCGCCCGCATCGTCGAACGGATGGAAGAGGAAGGCGTGATCTCAAGGCCGAACCACCAGGGGAAGAGAGAGGTGTTGCTGCCGGAGGGGAGGGAGTAAATCTCCCTGGGACCGCGGGCTTCCAGCCCGCATTGGTGGCGCAACATCCTTGATGGTGATAAGGAGCGTAGATGGTCAAAACCCTCGAACGCGCCATCGCTGAAGTAACATCCCTCCCCGTTTCCGATCAGGAACAAATCGGGCAAAAGCTGCTCTCGCATGTCGAGAAGCTTCGCCGCCTTCGCTCCGAGCTCGACAAAGGCGTTCGCTCGCTCGACGCCGGTGAGGGGCAAGAGCTCAACGTCGAACAATTCCTCGCCGAGGCGCGCACGCGGCATGGCCGAACATAAGCGGCTGGTTCTCTGGTCGCCCGAAGCGCGCGTCGATCTCTTCGGAGTCTGGAGTTATTACCGCGACGAGGCGGACGAGCTCACCGCCGACAAAATCTTCCGTGCGATTGTCGAGAAATCCCAAATGTTGGAACGCCATCCGTTCGGCGGAAGGCCGCGCGACGAACTAAGAGCGGGATTACGGTCGTTGCTGTCCGACCCCTACGTGATCTTCTATCGCATTCACAGCGACGGTGCCGAAATTGTACGCGTGCTTCACGGGCGAATGGATCTGGACGAGGTGTTCCGCGATGAGTGATCATCCGGTCAACCACGCGCATGATGACCTTCGGCTCCTCGACACCGTGGCTCTGTTGGACGAGCTGCCCGACCAAAGACTCGCGCGCGGTCAGGTTGGAACGATTGTCGAGCTGCTCGACGAGAACGCAGCGCTGGTGGAATTCAGCGACGACGAAGGGCGCGCTTACGCCGTGGCTCCGTGCCGGCGCTCCGCGCTCCTCGTCCTGCACTACGCGCCCGAAGCGGCCTAACCACGCGCCGCCCGCCTCATCGAGAAGAAGGCGCGATCTCACGGCCGAACCACTAAGCGAAGAGAGGTGTTGCTGCCGGAGGGGAGGGAGTAGGTTTGCTCCCTGGGACCGCGGGCATCTTGCCCGCATTGGTGGCGCAGCATCCGTAACAATGCTAAGTTCGCGACATGAATATCATCGTTCAAATTCCCGATGAACTGGCGTCTCGCCTCGGCACAACCGGCGAGTTGGAGCGGCGCGCGCTCGAAGCGCTTGCGCTTGAGGAATTCAAACTCGACCATTTGAGCAGGGCTGAGCTACGCAAGCTTCTTGGGTTTTCCACCCGCGCGCAACTCGACGAGTTCCTGACAGCGCATGGAGTCTTCGGAACGTACACGGCGGATGACCTCGCCGCCGATCGCCGCGATCTCGACCGGCTGACTGAGCATAGTGATTGGCTCAGACCCGAAGAGTACGCGGCATGGGCGCACTTGCAGCCGGGCAAGTGATGGCATAGTTGCAGGACAATGGCTGACACGAAAGAATCGCACATCGCGCTGGATGCGGGCGTCCTCTGCGGCAAGCCCGTGGTGCGCGGTACGAGACTCGCGGTCGAATTCATCATCGGCTTGATGGCCGAGGGCTGGAACGAAGCCGATATTCTCGCCAATTATCAGGGCCTCACGCACGAAGACATCGCAGCCTGCGTCGCTTCTGCGTGATCGCGGTTGGGGCTAGTGTGACGCTTTCGTAGGGAGAACTACCATGGCGGGCGGGATCACAATCAAAGGAACGAAGGCAAAGAAAGGCGAACGCATGACGGGCCGCACTGGTTGGCGGCTCGCGACGACAAAGGGAAGAAAGCGTGTGTTTGCCGGGACGCTGCTCGGCACCGTTAACAAAGGCAATGCGCGCATCGCGATATTCAGCGTTCCGAAGTAACGCGTTATAGCCAGATTTCGTAGTTAGACGAGCGAAGCGGTTGCTGTGCGCATCAGGGATCGTGAAATTCGAAGCGCCACTCTGCGGGAGTTTCGAAGCTCATGCTGCCATATTCTAAGAATGCTCCAGCCCGAGCTTCGAAGATTTCTTACAACGGCCTTGTCCCGTTCCCTATTTCGATTCAGCTTGCGTGTCCAAAACGCGGTGTTGCTAGCAGGAATGCTGCCATGCAAGGGACATCCGTGCCAGAAACAGCCGTCCACAAATACAGCTAGACGCGCCATTGGAAAGACGAAATCGGGCTTGCCGCAAATAGTCGATCCCCTGCGCCACCCACGAAATCCATATTCGCGAAAAATGCGCATCAGCCGCAATTCGGTCGCTTCATTACCGCGCGCCTTCACCTTCGACATGACCGACGAACGTTGCGCCGGCGAAAAAACATCCGTCATTTTTCTTTGGCGGCTCGTTCGCTAAGCAAACTATGAATTTCTAGAGCGTGCCGTCGAATGAATTCCGGCGGCAGTGCGTTGCCGATCATCAGCGCAATTGCTTCTTTGCCGACAGTAGCATCAAAGACATAATCACGCGGAAAGCTTTGAAGAATCGCTGCTTCTCGCATAGTAATTGCGCGATTCTTCTCCGGATGTAAGAATCGACCCTTTGAAGGATTGAAGCACCCGCTTGTTATCGTTGGGGCCACCTCGTCCCAGGCCATTCGGCCATAGATATCGTGAAAGCCGTCACACTTTGTGTGACATCGAAGCTGCCGCCTTTTTGGCAAATCTCCACGGCTCCCGCCGTCCTTCGGAATGTCTCTGATAAGCCTCAATATTCTCGGCAGCCGTTTTTTCTCGGGAATATTGTGCAGCGCATCGCGACTTCGCCCCGGTTCGGCAAGGTGGCGGATTGCACCACGCACACTCCGCAAACGCAGAGATTCTCGCGGAAACTGAAGTTTGAAGCCTCGGCCAGCAAGAAGAATGAGTCGGCGCCGACGTTGCGGGACTCCGTAACGTGCGGCATCCTTGATGGCGAATGTAACTGTGTAACCAAGTTTCTCGAGGCCCCGACATAAGTCGTCAAACGGCTTATGGCGCACTAGGTCCGGAACATTTTCCATCATTACTACCTTCGGTCGAAACGCGTGTGCGAACCGCAGCATCTGATGGACTAGGTTATTTCGCGGATCCCTATTCCTTTGAGCCCTGTTCAGCGTACGAAGCGACGAAAATCCCTGGCACGGCGGACATCCGGCAAGCAAATCAAGTTGACCTCGGCGAATCTTCAATTCGCGACGCAGCGCCGTTGCAGAGATTTTCCGAACGTCCGACTGCTTCACCAAGACCTCGGGGTGGTTCGCTTTGAATGTGTTCGCAGCGATCGGGTCTATCTCTATTGCGCTAACAACGTCGAAGCCCGCCTGTTTCAGCCCGAGAGTCAACCCGCCGCACCCCGAAAATAAATCTATCGCACAAAGGGTCGCATTTGTTCGCTTCGCCATATGGGGAATCTAACGTCCTAGATTGCGAATGCAAACGCGTAACGACCGTCGGGAAATCTAATCTGTGGCCACCAGGACGGCTCCTTTCCACGACCTGATTTTGTCCGGAGCATATAGAGCGCAATCTTGTCGCCTGGCACCGCCCCCACCTCTCCACCGGTCAAAATGCCGGCAGTCTCGCGACGATTTGCGTCAAGGTCACGATCTCGATCGACATAGACATAGCCAGTTGACTGCTTGTTAAGTCTTGAAAATTGGGTGAGCGATTCCCCGACGGCAATCGAATCCCAAACTCGTTCGGAGGCAGATTCATCCGGCTTTGTCGACTCGATAATCGACTTCAAATCCCCAATCGACATCTCCGAAAAGCCTTTGTTCGCAATGTTCGTGAGCAATTTGTCGATCTTGCCTGTAGATGCCTTCACTGACGCGTCACGTACAACCTGGGCCGGGTTGTAATTGCTGCCGCCTGTGTAAACGCCAACGGATCCTGGCGCTAAGATGTTCTTGCGCGTGGGATTAAGGCCGCCCTCCACATATATCCCTCGAAATTCTTCATTGGGGTTTCTTGCAATTAGGTCCCGCAGACCGTTCTCCATCTTGTTAATCGCTCGGAATACCACGTGCAAAGTTGGCGGAAGGAACAACCTCAGCAGGCCGATATCTTTTCTTCGATAGCCGTACATGCGCGCGTGCTGCAACACAGTGTCGGCTTGGGGTTTCTTCGGATGTCTGCCATAATAGCTAACCAACAAATTCCTTATCGTTACACCGCGACCCAGCTTATTGCCGCCGACGAACAGGTTGTAGGGTGATCTGACCGCAACGTCTTCATCAGTCTCGCCATTAACGAGCTTTATTACAATGCCAGGCGAGAAGAATTCGACTGCCTCCAAGAGATCGTTGAAAGAGCTCTTGGCTAGCCCCGCATGCGTAGCCGCCAAGTCGTCATACGCCGCTTTAAGCCTAGCAATGACCTTCTGGTCCTTATCCTTCAGCCCTGCCGCCAAATCCGTTTTATATTTTCTCAACAAATTGACGATGTGATTGTGGTCGGAAGTACGGGTGCTCACATGGCACAAGAACGCACAATTTTGATCCGCATCTTTTGTCCGCTTGAAAGTTGCGCCGACCATAAAAGTGTCCAAGGCCCTCGCCAATGATTTGGGAATCGCAAGCGCTGGCGTTGGTTGTGGCCCAGGTGCAAGCACGGCAATATCATTGGGGTCAAATTCCCGAACAAGCTTCGAGTGGTCACCAAAGAAGTCATCTCCGCCGACGTAGTCGCGACCAGGATGACTTAGAACAGTAAATTTCGGGCGGAAGCTGTGGCCAGGAGTTTGGAGGAACAGCGCCTGCGGCGTCGCGGTAACCTGCAAATACGTATTCTTGTCAAAGAACGCACGCAATTCTGCAATTCGATCGTTAATCGCGCTCCTTCGTCCATCGTCTCGTCTTGCGAGTGTGTTAAGGCTCGCCTGATCAGCCTCGTCATCGATAATGAGACAGGTGAGCCCCCGCACTTTGCCGGTTTTGAAATTTTCAATGAGTGTCTTCAAATGGCTTGAGTTCTTTGTCGTTACAATTGCGCATGTCCCGACCTTAACCCTCTGCAAGAACGCGTTTGCATCCTTGAAGTCGCTCTTTCCAATAATATCGATACCAGGGAACGCCTCTTGCACTCGACCGAACGTCTGGTCATATAGTGGATCATTGTCCGACGTGAGCACTACTATCGTGCGGTATCCCTCGTCTGCGCCCATCGCTCCCGTCACCGTCAAGACGCCTGTCTTGCCACTTTGGACCAGTCCGTACACCAAACCGTTTGTTTCCTCGGTCCCGCCGCTCAATGGATTGACCCACTTGCCAACCACCTCTTTGGCGGTAACGCTAATGTCGTGGACCTCGGCTTCGTTTCCGATTTGCTTTGTGAGCAGCGCCAAGACTTGGTCCGAGTGATTCATCCCATGTACTCCCTAGCCTTCAAGTAACCTTTGCCAGCTTGAGGGGGACACCTTTCTGCCTATGGTCCCATCCGGACCAGTTACCTCATAGTGTTTGCCGTGATCGCGAAAGCAGGCGACGTGAATCGCCACTGCTTTTGGCTCAGCAATCCTCAAATATGAGTCGAAATCGAATGCGGCCACGCCGTCTGCGCCGCAGATGAGGCCGATTGCTGTTTTGCACTTGGAGGCCTGGGCCACCAAGAGCTCCTGCTCGTCAACCGTAAACGTGAATCCCCATGGACTTCGTCCCTTCGTACTGTATTTCAGAAGGACAGACAGATGACCGTTGAACAAGAAAAACGGTGATTCATATCGTAGAGCGAGCACCTTACCGCTTCGCGCGATTAGATGCAGCGCGGCGCCTTCGTAAAATTCCTGTTTCTTTATAGCCATGACGGCCCCTTCCTGAGTCAAGGTAGCCGACTTCCGGGCCATACTGCCAGAGGATATACCAAGAGTCTGTTGTTCAGTATGTGAAGGAATCAGAATAAAGAGGAGACTGGCGCACGAGCACATACTGATTCGATGAGCAAGGCGGTTTTCACCACCAAGGTCGATCCCACCTACGACGACCTTCCCGAGTTTCGCTACCACTTCCCGAGAACATATTTGCGGCAGGCTGAGGCCGCGGTGGGCGATTGGATCATCTACTACGAGCCGCGCCGGACAAGCGGCGATCTTGGTAGTACCGGAGGACGCCAAGCATACTTCGCGACCGCACGGTTGAACGCGATTCAACCGGACCCTGCACTCCCGGATCACTTCTATGCGTTTGTCTCGGATTATCTGGAGTTCGATGACGCGGTGCCCTTTCGAGAGGGCGACCACTATTACGAATCCGGACTTCTGCGTGACGATGGTGGCACGAACAAGGGTCAATTCGGAAGGTCGGTTCGATCGATTCCGGAGTCGGAATACGACCTGATTTTGAAACGCGGATTTTCGCAGGTGCTAGCGCCAACAGAGGACGCAAAGCATTCTCCGTCGAATTGGGCCGACGAGCCGGCGACGTTCGAGCGACCGATCATTGAGCGAGTCGTATCGCGCCCGTTTCGCGACGCGGCATTCGCGACCGCAGTTAAAGCCGCCTACGACAACACGTGCGCGATCACTGGACTTCGCATTATCAACGGAGGCGGTCGTTCCGAAGCTCAGGCGGCGCACATAAAACCTGTGGCCGCATCGGGCCCGGATTCCGTGCGCAACGGCTTGGCATTGTCCGGAACGGTTCACTGGATGTTCGATCGAGGTTTGTTGTCAATCAGCGACGACTATTCGTTGCTCTTGGCGAAGGGGAGAGTCCCTGAACCGGTCGAGCGCATGCTCAATCCCGACGGCAAGCTGCGACTGCCTAAAGGGCGGCAGGAATTCTGGCCGCATTCCCAATTCCTGCGGTTTCACCGCGAAAATATATTCAAAGGCTGAAAACTTGAATGCGTTGACCGCTGTCAGCGGCCCGGGTGCGTGTTTTCGCTGCGAAATCATCAGGAGAGCAAGATGAATGATGCCTTGTAACGCATCCAAGATATGCCTTTGAAAGCAGATGGTGCATTCGTCCGGGGCGTCTCGGATAATTACTGGACTGCACCCTTTGGGTGAGACAGACAAATTGGGTGACAGGTTGGCCGGCACGGGATTGCGGCGACCGGGCCAAAAAACCAAAGGGAGCCCCTCGCGGGACTCCCTTGGCAATTCACTCTCTTTCGGGACGCGGACACCGGTTTCCCGGCGCCGTAGCTAGGGAAAATTGCAGATCGCGACGGCCAAAAAAACCAAGGGGAGCCGTGAGGCTTCCCCGGGCCAAATCTCTCCCTTTCGGGCAACGGACTCCCGTTACCGGGGCCGCGAATGGACAGAACGCAGGGGATCTTTTGCCTGAATTGCAAAGGGATTGCGTCGCGCCGAATGACTATTCCCCCCGCATCATTGCGCGGTTAAACTGGCTGCTGTTCCGTCCCGCCCCGTGAGCGCCACCAATGAAGACGACCCGCTACTTCGAAGAGCAGGTCCTTCGTAAGCGCCCCTACATCGACCGCGCCTGGTGTGACCCAATTTCTTGCCAGGCCGATCCGCCGCGAAACCCAGCCCAACGGCCGTCTGCGGTTCTGGGGAGCCGTCGTCGATCCACGCGACGGCAAGACAAGGTTCCTCCGGGTTGTTACACTGGCCGACGGAGTGACGGTCCACAACGTGTTCTTCGACCGCAATTTCAAGGTGAGCGCCCCATGAAGCTGCATTACTACGCCGACACCGACAGCCTCTATATCGAGCTGAAACCCACACCGGGGGCAGAGACACGCGAAGTGGCTGAGGGTCTGGTCGTCGATCTCGATGCATCCGGGCAGGTTGTCGGGTTCGACATCGATCTGGCTTCGCAGCGTTTCGATCTTTCCACGCTGGAAACGGTCGCGCTGCCCGTGCGGGCCACATCGGCGGCCTGAATCACAGCGCCTCATCGATCCCAAGATGCTGGAGCTCTCCGTCTACGAAGGCATCCCCCATCTGCTCTCCCCCGTGGTCACCGATCCGAAGAAGGCGGTGGTGGCGCTCAAATGGCAGGTCGCGCGAGATGGAGGAGCGCGTTCACTCGGATGTGGATCCCCGCTGGAGTTTACGCTCCGGCCGCGCTTTGCGCGGACCGGTGGCGCGGGGAGGCGTGCGCGAACGCAAGGCGACAACCAGCTACATCCAGCGCCGCCTCGAAATCGGCTACAACCGCGCCGCCCGCATCGTCGAGCGGATGGAAGAAGAAGGCGTGATCTCAAGGCCGAACCACCAGGGGAAGCGGGAAGTGTTGCTGCCGGAGGGGAGGGAGTAGGTCTTGAGACCGCGGGTGCTTGTGGTCGGGCTTGACCCGACCATCTTGCCCGCATCGGTGGCGCCGCATCCGCGACAGTGGTAAGCTGCATACATGAGCGACCTGATCTCCCGTATCACCTCAGAGCCCGGCAAGTGCGGCGGGCGGCCGTGCATCCGTGGGCTGCGCTTCCGGGTGAGCGATGTTCTGGATCTCCTTGCGGCGGGGATGAGCCACGAGGAAATTCTCGCGGAGCACCCCGATCTTGAAGCTGACGATATCAAAGCTGCGCTGGAGTTTGCCTCCCGCCGAGTGGACCATCCCGTCATCGCGGCATGAGAATTTGGCTGGACGCGCATCTCTTGCCGCTGCTGGCGGCGTGGATTACGCAAAACTTCGGGATTGACGCGGCTGCCCTCCGGGATTTGGGTCTTGAGCGCGCCAGGGACCGAGATATTTTCGATGCCGCGCGAAGGACCGATGTGGTTCTGATCACCAAGGATGCCGACTTCGTTGCGATCCTCGAAAGGCTTGGCCCGCCGCCGCGGGTCATTTGGCTGACTTGCGGCAACACGACAAACGCAAATCTGAAGCTGTTACTGGGGCACAACCTGAGGCAGTCGATCGAGCCGCTTGAGCGCGGCGAGCCCCTGGTCGAACTCGGCTGAATAGCGTTGCGATCGGAGACCGGTTGAATCGTGCCGCCCTGCCTTAGCTGAGGCAAAGCCTCGGCTTCGCGCAGGCCGCGCGCATCGTCGAGCGGATGGAAGA
>DATCBQ010000063.1:0-76491 GCA_036511745.1 Rhizomicrobium sp. | reverse complement strand
GGTGTATGTGTACTTGAGTTAGCAGCCGGTCTGAAATAAATTTCAGCCGACAGGCCGACTCAAGGTTTCCGGGATGGACCCCGCTGCATGATCCGCGACCATGCTTCGGTCCAACTTGGAATTAACCTACGGAAGCTATTGTTGCGCCGCAGCAATGGCACTATCTCAGTCACGAGCCGTTAAGGGTTTGTTGCGGTATTCGAGCCAAAATCGCCGGTAGGTGGCATCTTGCGCTGGCCCGGCAGGCAAAATAAGGTGGCGCCCGAACGGGGAACGGAGTCGCGATCCACCCGTCAATGGGGGATCGGGACATTGTAGATCAGAACGAACGGAGGCCACAGTGGCTTTCCGATAACGCGCGTCTAGTGGGACCAGCGTAACGACGAAGGAAGAAAAGGGAATATGGTCATGTCCACCGAGAAAGACGGCATCCTCGCCGCCCTTTCATTAGGGTCGACGGCGAAGCTGAGGAATATCAAGCTCTGCCGAGGCGATCAGGACATGATCTCGCCCGCTGAGTTGCAGGAGCAGTCGCATTCGGCAATCATGCAGAAGCGGCTCTGTTCCATCGAAGGATCGAGCGAAGCGCCGCGCAGTAAACAGCCGGTAGTTGACGTTCGCGCGCTAGTATCCGATATGTAGTCAGGCACACAGCCTGCTGCGTAAAAGGCCCGGGTTGACCGGGCCTTTTACGTTTGGAGCAATCGGATGACAGTCAAGAAGCTAATTCTCGACTTTAGTGATAGGGTTTTGGTCCCTGTCGATGTCAACGATGTGGTCCAAGAGCTGACTAAGCGAGGGGTCAAGGACGAAATCTATTTTTGGCCGGCCGATCTCGACGGAGAGAAATTGCGCGGACAGTTGGTGCAGACAGAAGAATGGGAATATCCAGAGGATATGAAGGGGAATTGCAAATACTGCGCTGACATCTATTTCGACAGGACCATGTCAGACGATTGGCAGCGGCTCGTATGCTGCAAGGAGTTGCTTCACATATTGGACCCGGAGGGTTGCCGCGTCAGCACTTCAGACGAGGTTAAGCGACTGTTCGAAAAAATCTCTCTCCCAGAGGATATGCAGGACCCGCTCAATGACGGCCACGCCGCCAACGTTGATCGGCTCGCGATCTTTCAGGCCGTGGCGATTTTGTTTCCGTACGCTACGCGGGAACTGTTGATGCCGAAATTCCAGGCTGGCAATCTTACGATTATAGACATCGCGCGGATTGTCGATCTTCCGCTCAGATACACGAGCTTCGTCATGAACGAGGTATGGGCAAATGCCTACCAAGCTCTCACACTCTGACAACGCGATGTACAGCGACGCGGAAACTGTGCAGAGGCGTGAAGCCGCACTAAAACAGATGCTGAACACCCCCCACCAGCCGCATGAGACGGCTGGCAGGAAGCGTAAGCCGCCTAAGCGTCAGGGTCGAGCCAAGCTAAAATCAGGCGCAGTTTAGCCATCCCGAGCCGGAAATTCCGCCCATCAGGATCAGTGAGGTTGCCGGTACGTGAGCCGCTTGCCTTCCGCGCCCTTGAGGATGCGAGCCGCACGCGCTGCATCGCTCACGCCCAAGGCAACGCGGTTCGAATAGCGGAAATCGAACTCCGCCAGATAGCGATGTAAATGCCGCTCGCTGCAATGCTGATAGACGCCGTTCATGCCACGCTTGAAAATGCTGAAATAGCCTTCAATCGTGTTCGTGTGCGCGGACCCGCGAACATACTCGCCCTTGCTATGCGTAACGACATCGTGCGAGGCGAAGAAATCGCCCGGCGCTTTGTACAGGCTGGCTTCATCCGTCATAAGCGCGGTCGCAAGATCGACGTTGCGGAAAAGAACTTTCCCCGCCTTCCGGCGATCCATGTTGCCGCGAACATGAAATGAGCGAACCGAGCCGCCACGTTCCACAAGCGAAACGACCGTATGCTTGTGGCCCCAGCCGACCTTCACCTTACGGCCCGGCTTCTTTCCGATGTACGTCTCATCGGCTTCAACCGTCTTGCCTTCGCCGCCCATCGGCTCTTTCTTCGCCGGGGCCATAGCAGCGCGGATGCGATGCTCCATGAACCATGCGGACTTGTACGTGATCCCGAGCATCCGATGGAGTTGATGGGCGCTAATGCCCTTCTTCGATGAGGCGACAAGATGCGTTGCGAGCAACCACTTGTGGACCGGGATATGCGACCGCTCGAAAACCGTGCCCGTGCGGCAAGTGAACTTGTCCCGGCAAGCGTTGCACTGAAACATCCCGGCCTGCGTCTTGCCGGCCATCTTGTGGACGTTATCGGCGCCGCAATGGGGGCACGTCACGCCGTTCGGCCAGCGCGAGGCTTCCAGATGCTCTATCGCCTTGGCTTCATTGGTGAAAATCGGGGCGGGCAAATCGCAGGTCATGGCTATCTCCTATGACCTCAAATTTAATCCTTCCTGTCGCTAAGTCAAGTATATAATCGCCTTTCGATTACGCGGAACCCGCAAATATCCTCGCGGCGGAACAGCGCGCGGACTTCGCGGCGCTGGCGCAGCGCGTGGCGTCCGTGGGAGAACCGTTTCGGAGCTTCTTCGAGCCGGAACAGCTTGCGCGCGAGATTGCGGCCATGAGGTTCAGCAAAGTGGAAGACTTCGATGCGTCGGCGCTCAACGCACGTTACTTTGCGAACCGCGACGATGGGTTGAAATTGAGCGGGCGTGCCCACGTAATGAAAGCGCGCGTCTGATTCGAAGGGGGAACGCATGACGATGCTCTATGCAGCTGCGGCGGTTTTTCTTGGTATCCATTTTCTCGTATCCGGAACGCGGCTGCGCGACACTATCACCACTGCGATCGGAGAAAACGCCTATACGGGACTATTTTCTTTCGCATCGCTGGCCGCCATCATATGGCTCATTATCGCCTACAACGCAGCGCAAAGAAGCGGCGCGGATCCGAGGCTTTACGATTTCGGGCCCGGTGCGAAGCACCTGGGGATTCCGGTGGTCGCCATAGCGTTTTTTCTCGGTATTCAGGGCCTGCTTTCTCCCAATCCGACAGCGGTTCGCCAGGAGGGTGCGGCGGCGAAGGAAGGAACGATCAGGGGTGTCGTGCGCATTACGCGTCATCCATTCCTGTGGGGCGTTGCGATCTGGTCCGCGTTCCATCTCGCCGCAAACGGCGACCAGGCATCCGTCGTTCTGTTCGGCACATTTTTCGTTCTTTCCATCTTCGGGACGCTGGCGATCGACGCCAAGCGAAAGCGCAAAATGGGCGCTGCCTGGAACACCTTCGCCGCAAAGACATCGAACATTCCGTTCGCGGCCGTCATCGGCGGCCGTACCGCCTTGCGCATTGGCGAAGATTTCGGCTGGCGATTCTGGGTGGCGGCGTTCGTATTTCTTGCGGTGCTTTTTTCGCATGCGCACATTTTCGGTGTTTCGCCGTTTCCCAATGGCTGGGTTCCGTATTGAGCCGTGTGCCGCGTTAACGCGCCATTGACCGAACGGGTGCAGGTTTGCGCTCGCGATCGTTGGAGCGCCTGCGCCATGTCGGTTATCTCGCCAATGCGGCCTGTCGATCTTGTGCACCTTGCCCGCTACACCGGCGGCGACAGGACGATCGACACCGAGGTGCTGACATTGTTCACCGGGCAGGCGGAGCAACTGATCGCGCGGCTTCGCATCCAGCTTGACAGAGCCGACGCCCAGGGCTGGCACGAAACGACGCATGCGCTGAAAGGCGCCGCCGGCTGCATCGGTGCCTTCGCTTTGGCCGATGCCGCGGCAGCGGCCGAAGTGTTGGATCCGGCAAGCCAGGGCGAGGAAGCTGGCCGCGCCGTCGATGGGCTGCGGTCGCTGATCACCAGAGTGAAGCTATTCCTTCACAGCCACTTTAAGAATTAAAAGGTAACGCTGCGCCGCCGGTTGCCGGGTAACAACGGTCGTAACAGGCAATATAGCAGGAAATGCGTTTCTTCGCTCTCGTCACATTTTTCCTATCAATATCAATATGTTACCAGAATGATCTTTTGCCGGAACAGGGCCAAAATTCCGAATCTCAGCGGTAGGGAAAGAGACACCTGCGTTTGATTTTCGGCGCGGCTTGGCTATAGCCCTGCGCGACGTCAGTTTGCGCCATTCATACAACTGAGAATTGTAAAATATGCCGATCGAAACCGATGTGGCGATTCTGGGCGCAGGGCCGGTGGCGCTGTTCGCTGTGTTCGAACTTGGCCTGCTGGACCTCAAGGCCCAAATTATCGACATCCTCGACCGCGCGGGCGGTCAGTGCACGGAGCTTTACCCCGAAAAGCCCATTTACGACATCCCGGGGCTTCCGGTCGTCACGGGTCAGGAACTGACCGACAGGCTGATGGATCAAATCAAGCCGTTCGGCGCGCAATTCCATTTCGGCCAGATGGCGAATGGACTGGCGAAACTTCCCGATGGGCGCTGGAAGCTTTCAACAGATGCGGGAACCGAGATTGTCGCCTCCGTCGTCGTCATTGCTGCCGGCGCCGGCAGCTTCGTGCCCAAGCGTCCGCCTATCGCGGGCATCGACGCCTTTGAAGGCACCAGCGTGCATTATGCGGTGCGCAAGATGGAGACCTTTCGCGGCAAGACCATCCTCATTGCCGGCGGAGGCGATTCCGCGCTCGACTGGACCATTGCTCTGGCGCCACTGGCGAAGCGGCTGACGCTCGTGCATCACCGCGACGGCTTCCGCGCCGCGCAGCACAGCGTCAACAGGATGCGCGAGCTGCATACCGAAGGTCAGATCGATTTTCACGTTGCCGGGGTGAAGGCACTGCACGGCGCCAACGGACAGCTCGAAGCGGTGACGCTTTCAGGCGCGGACAAAAAGGAATGGGCGCACGCCTGCGACATTTTCCTTCCCTTCTTCGGGCTCACCATCAAGCTGGGCCCCATCGCGGAATTCGGCCTCAACCTTCATGAGAATCTCGTCCCCGTCGACACCGCGAAATTCGAAAGCACGACATCGGGCATTTTCGCCATCGGCGACATCAACACCTATCCCGGCAAGCTCAAGCTGATCCTGTGCGGCTTCCACGAAGCGGCACTGATGGCACAGGCCGCCTTTCACATCTGCCGGCCAAACGAGAAGCTGCGCTTCCAGTACACGACGTCGTCATCGAGCCTGCAGAAGAAACTGGGCGTGGCATGACGGCGAACACTTTTCACCATGGCGACACAAAGAACACGGAGGACCGCGATCGGCGCGCAGCAACAACCGCAGAGATATCTGCGCCCTCGGTGTCTCTGTGCTACAGGATTTTTTCGAGAAAAACTGATCGAGCATGAAAATCATCGCCATCGATCGCACGGGCGCCGAGCATGTCGTTGAAGGACGCGACGGCTGGACGGTGATGGAGATTCTGCGCGACGCAGGCCTTCCCGTCACGGCGGAATGCGGCGGCGCCTGCGCCTGCGCGACCTGCCACGTCTACGTGGATGAGGCGTGGCTTGCGAAGCTGGCGCCTCGAAGCGACGCCGAAACCGACATGCTCGACATGGCACTCGCCGTCGAGCCAAACTCGCGGCTCTCCTGCCAGATCGTCTGCAAGCCCGAGCTCGACGGCATCCGAGTGACGCTCGCGCCGGAGTGAAACGGCGACAATCGCGTGCGCCGCAGCGCGCGCGATGCGGCTCTGAAATGCTCCGGCGCCTTCGTGGAACCAGTAATACTACGCTTGCCAACGCTATTCACATTCGCGGCGCGTTCGGATATGGGGTTCCTGGCAAAGGATCTACACAATGCAGCCTTTCCGAGACGGCGCGACATTTGCAGTGCTTGCCTTCCTGTTTTCCGCCAACGCGACAGACGCCTGGAACAGCGCCGAAGCCGCTTCGCCCGGCGGGTCCAACGCGCAATCGGTCGAGGTGGTCATGACCGATTACAAATTCACGCCCAACCTGCTTCAGTTCCGCGCGAATATGCCCTATCGCCTTCGGCTCGTGAACAATACCGGTCGCGACCACAGCTTTGATGCACCCGAACTCTTTGCCGCCGCGCGCATCGCCGATGACGATCAAGCCAAGGTCAACAAAGGGGAGATCGAAGTCGATGGTGGTCAAACCGTCGATGTGAAGTTCGTGCCGCAGACGCCCGGTATTTACAAATTCCAATGCTCGCATTTCCTGCATGCCACATTCGGCATGACCGGCGAAGCCGCGGTGCAATAAGGCCGGAAGCAGGACGGCATCCGCATCACGGAGTATTAAGCCAGCATCGGCACGCGCGGATGCTTCCAACTTCTGATATCAGTCCGCGGGCGCCGCAAGTACTTGCGCTTCCTTTTGCCCGCGGTAACCGGTGTCTCCGTGTGGTAATCTTGTGACGGGCGTGGCATCTATTGCGGGAATGTCGCCGGGTTGAGCTGCACGACTCGCCGAAAATGCAGGTATCCGAAGTGACTCGAGACCTGCCGCGTAATCTTGTTTCCGCCGCTGTCGTGCTGCTGCTGCACGCGGTCTTCATTCTTGCGCTGGTCGCGGTCATGTACAGGCCGCCTGCAATTCCGGCGGCGCGCTTCATTGAGTTGCTTTTGAGGCCACCGGTGCGGGTGCGAGCGGTCTTGCCCCTATGGGCCGAGCCATCACGCACGATCACCGCACCGCAAATTCCCATGCCGCAGGTCGATGTCTCGCCGGCCGCTCCCACCCCAACCCCGCTCGAAGGCCTCGGACGTTCGCTGTCGGGCTGCGCCATCGACAATCTCGCGTCGCTGACGCCCGACCAGCGCATGCAATGCGGACACTTCTCGTTCGGTCGGCCGCAGGAACCGAGCCTGCGGCTGGGACCGGTAGATGAGAATTCGCCGTTCGCCCAGGCGATTGCGAAACGCAACGCCCCGGCCGTTCCCATAGAACATGCCTGCACACCTCAGGAGAGCCCGATCGCGAACCTCGGCGTGCCCTGCTACGGCTTCCCCAGCGGAACGATCACGGGGCTGCTGAATGGAGGGAATTAGAAACGATGGGGCGCCTTTTCCCGAATCCGAATCGGCGCATTGGATCGCCGAACCTATAAATGTCCGTGAGACACTACCCGAAGACAGCACATGGGTTTCTACCGCCATCACATCCTGCCGCAGCTGCTTTCGGCGGCTATGGACACCAAGCCCGTCACCAATCAACGCCGCAAGGTAGTGCCGCGCGCGCAAGGGCGCGTGCTGGAGATCGGCTTCGGCGCCGGTCACAATCTGCCGTTCTACGACGCGGCGAGGGTGAGCCGCATCTGGGCGGCTGGAACCGGCGAAGGAAATGCGGGTGCGGGCGGCGGAACGCGTTGCGGCCTCGCCCATCGCGCTGGAGTTTATCGATCTGCCCGGAGAACAGATTCCACTGGAGAATGAGAGCGCCGACACCGTGCTCGTCACTTATACGCTGTGCACGATTCCCAACGTGATGAAAGCGCTCGGCGAAATGCGCCGCGTGATGACGAACGGTGGACAGATGATCTTTTGCGAGCACGGCGAAGCGCCGGATCAGAGCGTGAAACGCTGGCAGAAACGGCTGACGCCGCTGTGGAAAGCCATCGGCGGCGGCTGCCATCTCGGCCGTCCGATCCCGGGCATGATCCGCGATGCGGGCTTTCACGTCGAGAATCTCGAGACCATGTACCTGCCGGGCACGCCGCGCTTCGCGGGGTTCAACTATTGGGGAACGGCGACGAAGGGGTGAGCGTGGCATTCACGCCCAGCTACCGAAGGCAGAAAAGAAGGAATTTATTCACGCGGAGACGCGGAGGGCGCGAGATCTGCTCACGCGGAACGCGAAGAACATAAAGTACAGTATGCCCTTCGCGCGGATACCATTCCTGCGTGCTTCTTGTGGCACAAGATTTCTCCGCATCTCCGCGTGAAATGTTTCTCTCTTACATACTATGAGCTTCGCCGGTTGCCCGCGAGATCGTAGGGACCGCCTTTTTCGATGGCGCGTTTATAGGCTGGGCGCGCCTGCACGTGCTCCAGATATTTCGTCAGTACGGGATAGTCCGTGAGCAGGCCGCTTGAGTTCGCCGCCTCCAGCACGAATGCAATCTGGATATCGGCGCCGGTCAGCGCATTGCCCACCAGATATTCGCGGTCCTTCAGGGCGTTCGCAATATAGGCGAGGTTGTTGGCGATTTCGCTGTCGATGCGCGGGCGCAAAGGCGCTGCGCCGTCGCCGAGATAACCCGCATAAAGATGCATCATCAGGGGCAGCATGGCCGAGCCTTCGGCGTAATACATCCATTCGATGTACTTGACGTGATCGTCGGATTTGGGATCGGGACGCAGGCGACCGTTGCCGTATCTGTCGAGGACGTATTCGATGATGGCGCCCGATTCCGCGATGGTGTGCGCCCCATCGGTGATGACCGGCGATTTTCCCAGCGGATGCACCGCCTTCAATTCCGGGGGCGCCATCGGTATCGGCGACAGGCGCTGATACTTCACGATCTCGTAAGGCGTGCCCAATTCCTCCAGCAGCCACACGATGCGCTGTGAGCGCGAATTGTTGAGGTGATGGACCTTCAGCATGGCGTGTTCTCCTGGTGAGTAGTTAGTGGTGAGCGGCAACGGCGGCTCTGCCGCCAACTCACTACTCGCTACACAGTCACCTGTTCAACTCCCGCATCGCCGCGTCGAGGCCGCCAAGCGTGAGGGGGTACATGCGTCCCGAAAGGACCTGTCCGATCAGCTCGATCGAAGGGGTGTATTCCCAATGTTTCTCGGCCACGGGATTGAGCCACACCACATGCTCGTAGATCTGCGCCACGCGATCGAGCCAGATGGCGCCGGCTTCCTCGTTCCAGTGCTCGACCGAACCGCCCGGATAGGTGATCTCGTAAGGGCTCATCGTCGCGTCGCCCACGAAGATCACCTTGTAGTCGTGCGGGAATTTGTGCAGCACGTCCCAGGTGGCGAATTTTTCGTTTTGGCGGCGGCGATTATCCTTCCAAACCGCTTCATAGAGGCAATTGTGGAAGTAGAAGAACTCCATGTGCTTGAATTCGGTTTTGGCCGCGCTGAACAACTCCTCGCAGAGCTTGATGTAGGCGTCCATCGAACCGCCGATGTCGAAGAAAATCAGCACCTTCACCGTGTTGTGCCGCTCGGGAATCAGCCTGAGGTCGAGATACCCCTTGCTCGCCGTATCCTTGATGGTTCCCGGCAGATCGAGCTCAACGTCCGCGCCCTGACGCGCCCATTTGCGCAGGCGTCTGAGCGCTACCTTGATGTTGCGCGTGCCGAGTTCGACGGAATCGTCGAGGTTCCTGTATTCCCGCTTGTCCCAGACCTTCACGGCTCTGCCGTGACGGCCCTTGTTCTGCCCGATGCGAATGCCTTCGGGGTTGTAGCCATTGGCGCCAAACGGCGAAGTGCCGCCCGTTCCGATCATCTTCGATCCCCCTTCGTGGCGCTTCTTCTGCTCCTCAAGGCGCTGCTTGAGCGTCTCCATGAGCTTTTCCCAGCCACCCAGGGACTCGATCAGTTTCTTCTCCTCCTCGGTAAGGAATTTCTCGGTGAGCGCACGCAGCCACTCTTCCGGGATCTGCGCGATCTCAGTGCCTTCCAGCGTTTCGAGGCCCTTGAACACATGGGAGAACACGCGATCGAACCTGTCGAGGTTGCGCTCGTCTTTCACCAGAGCGGTACGCGCGAGGTAGTAGAATTCCTCGATCTTGCGATCGATGATGTCGTGATCCAGCGCATCCATCAGCGCCAGATATTCCCTGAGCGTCACGGGCAACCGTGCGCTGCGCAGCTCGTCGAAGAATTGGAAAAACATGGCAGTCGTCCGATGGCGGTGTGCGAAACCCTAGCGCAAGGGGATCGGCGGCGCTACTTCGCACCGATCTCGCCGGGCGCCGCCGCATAGACTGCGTGCAGAAATTCCTGCTCCAGGCTGGTGTCGCGCGGGTCGGCATATTCGATCACCGCCTCGACGGCCCAGCCCTTCACGTTGGCGCCCGCGAACAACACGCGATAATGCAGGTCCTCCAGTTTCGATGTCTCATAGCTTCGCGTATAGATCGCAATCGGCGCCGCGCCCTTTGCGGATTGATCTGTGTCGGCCTCGGAGATTTTCTTTCCTCCTGTCGCTTCCTGTTCGGTGAAATCGCGCACAAGCGAAAGCTTCGGATCATAATTTGCGGTAACCGGCGTCAGCTTGATCGTGCCATACACACCGTCCTGGGTAGAATAGGCGCAGAAATCGGCGCCGGCGGATGGATCGGATTCCCCCACCGCGTCGCGCTCGAACAGGCCGATCTTCGCGGGGCAAACAAATCCCGACGCGACATGCACCTTCGCGCCGTCCTTGCCATCCGAAAACGTATCGCCGGCGACGACCTGGGCATTGGCCGGCGAAGAGATGTAGATCGTGAGCAGCACGAAAAGCGGATATCTCGCCCACTTGCAGGAGAGCCTCATCCTCTGCTCTCCCGGCGCGCGAGAAATGCCAGGCGCTCGAACAAATGTACGTCCTGCTCGTTTTTGAGCAGCGCACCGTGCAGCGGCGGAATCAACTTCGTGGGGTCGCGCTCCTTCAGGGCCTCGGGTGGGATATCCTCGTTCAGCAGCAGCTTCAGCCAATCCAGCAGTTCGGAGGTGGACGGCTTCTTCTTCATCCCGGGCACGTCGCGAATCTGGTAGAACACGTTGAGCGCTTCCGAAACAAGCTTCTGCTTGATGTTGGGGAAATGCACGTCGACGATCCTCTGCATCGTCTCTCGCTCCGGAAACTTGATATAGTGGAAAAAGCAGCGGCGCAGAAATGCGTCGGGGAGCTCTTTCTCGTTGTTGGACGTGATCATCACGATCGGCCGCTGGTGCGCCTTGATCGTCTCGCCGGTCTCGTAGACGAAGAATTCCATCCGGTCGAGTTCAAGTAGAAGGTCATTTGGAAACTCGATGTCCGCCTTGTCGATCTCGTCGATCAGCAGCACCGGGCGCACATCCGTGTCGAACGCCTCCCACAGCTTGCCTCGCTTGATGTAATTCTTCACGTCCTTGACCCGCACGTCGCCGAGCTGGGAATCCCGGAGCCGCGCCACCGCATCGTATTCGTAGAGTCCCTGTTGCGCCTTGGTAGTCGATTTTATGTGCCAGGTGATGAGAGGCGTACCCAGCGCGTCCGACACTTCGTAGGCAAGTTGGGTCTTGCCCGTGCCAGGCTCGCCCTTGATGAGCAGCGGCCGTTCGAGCGTTATCGAGGCATTGACCGCAATTCGCAGATCGTCGGTCGCGACATAGCTATCCGTCCCCTGGAAGCGCCTGTTACTCATGGATTTCCCTAGAATAGCGTTTCGAGCAGGGTAAGGGGCGGAAACCCGGTTCGCAAGGCCGCGAGAGTCTTGGTAGTGTCCGGATCATGAATCGCACTGCTCCCACAACGCTGCCGGCTGTCTTTTATCGCGACGCGGCGCTTTACGAGAAGGAACGCACGCACATCTTTGCGCGCTCCTGGCTGCTCATTGCCCACGATTCCCAGATGCCGCAGCCGGGCGACTATGTCGCTGCAAGCGCTGCAGGCTATCCCCTCATTGTCGTGCGCGGCGAGGACGGTGTGGCGCGAGGTTTTCACAATGTTTGCCGCCATCGCGCGGGGCCGCTGGCGGAAGACGGCGCGGGTCATTGCGAACGAGCGCTTGTCTGCCGCTATCATGGCTGGCGGTATGCGCTTGACGGAAGGCTCGCAGCCGCGCGCGATTTTGGCCCCGCGACCGATTTCGACCCCCGCGAATACGCGTTGCACGCTCTGGCCTGCGAAACATGGCGCGGCTTCGTCTTCATCAATCTTGCGCCCGATGCCGCGCCGCTGGAAGGCGCCATCCTTCCGCTTGCCGAGCGCACCTCCGGCATGCCGATCGAGTCGTTTTCCTTCGCACACCATTCGCGCCACGAGATTCGCTGCAACTGGAAGACCTATGTCGAGAACTATCTCGAAGGCTATCACATTCCGCTGGTGCATCCGGCATTGAACGACGCCGTGGATGCCACGCGCTACGAAGTGGAAATCGATGTCCCGGCGATCATCCATCGCGCGCCCGTCCGCGATGGCGTTCCCGTCGCCGGTTTATGGGCCTGGACCTGGCCGTGTCTCGGCATTAACGTCTACCGTGACGGCCTGATGATGGAACGCATGTGGCCGCTCGACCATGCGCGTACGCAGCTCGATTATCTGTACTTCTTTCCGGCCGCTACGCCGCAGAGCGAGATCGACCGCGCCATGGCGTCTTCCGAAACCACGACGGCGGAGGACGTGTCGATTACGCAGGCCGTACAGCGCAATCTCGATGCCGGCATCTACCAGACGGGCAGATTATCGCCCAAACACGAAGACGGGGTGGCGTGGTTTCAGCGGCAATACCGCCGCGCGCTCGATATCTGACGACAGAACGGGGGGTCCATATGAATTGGCATCTGGTTGTTGCCGTGCTGGCAGCCGGCACAGTGGGTATGTTTACGGACTGGCTGTTTATGGGAGTCCTGTTTCACGCACGCTACAACACATGGCCCGAAATCTGGCGCCCGGGCGTGCGCGAAGGCAAGGACCGCGCGGGGATCGTCTGGGCCAGCGTGCTGGGTTATGTCTCCGCCGCCGCCATCGTCACGCTGTGTGCGCTCGCCGGCGTGCACGGCGTCCACGGCGGCCTGCTGCTCGCCGTGCTGGTGTGGGTAGCCGGACCACTTCTGGTGCTGGTCGCGAACGGTTTTTTCATCAAGCTCGATCCGCTGATCACGGTTGCGCATTGCGCAGGCTATCTGGCGCGTTTTCTGCTCGCAGGACTGGCTGCGGGCATCGCGCTCGGTTGACGCGATAGAGTTTCGCCGGAGTCTGTCGCCGACAGATTTTGCGACAGATGCCGCGACAATCGCTGACAGAATCGCGAACTTCGCGCGAGCAGATCGCGCCATGATCCTCCCGTTATCGGAGGATCGCCATGACCATCGCGCATGTCTACACGGTTGCGTTCCAGGGCATTGAGGCGCGCGAAGTCGACGTGCAGGTGCATATCGGTGGCGGCACCCAGGGCATTTTCAACATCGTCGGGCTCGGCGACAAGGCGGTGGGAGAAAGCCGCGAAAGAGTTCGCGCCGCGCTGTCGGCCATCGGACTGGCGCTTCCCTTTCAGCGCCTGACGGTCAATCTCGCACCGGCCGATCTGCCGAAAGAAGGAAGCCATTACGATCTGCCCATTGCGCTGGGTCTCCTCGCTGCGATGGGCGTGCTGCCGGCAGGAGAGGTCGCGCGCTACACCGCGCTCGGCGAATTGTCGCTCGATGCCCAGATTGCAGCGGTTGCCGGCGTACTGCCCGCAGCACTGGCAGCCTCCGAAGCGCAGCGCGGACTGATCTGCCCCGCCGCCAGCGGCGCGGAGGCCGCCTGGGCCGGGGGTATCGAGATCGTCGCGGCGCCGTCACTCATCGCTCTCGTCAATCACATGAAGGGCGTGCAGGTCTTGAATCCCCCAGCTGCCAAGCTTGCGGAAGACACATTCACCGTTCCAGACCTGAAGGACGTAAAAGGCCAAGAAACCGCCAAGCGCGCGCTCGAAATCGCCGCCGCTGGCGGCCACAATTTACTGATGATGGGGCCGCCGGGCGCTGGCAAATCGATGCTCGCCGCACGTCTGCCGGGACTGCTGCCGCCGCTGGACGCACGCGAGGCGCTGGAAATCTCCATGATCCAGTCGCTGGCCGGCGAATTGCGCGATGGCGCCATCTCGCGGCGCCGGCCGTTTCGCAGCCCCCACCATTCCGCTTCCATGGCAGCCCTGGTTGGCGGTGGTCTGCGGGTAAAACCCGGCGAGGTTTCGCTTTCGCATCTGGGCGTCCTGTTTCTCGACGAATTGCCGGAGTTTCAGCGGCAGGTCCTGGATTCGCTGAGGCAACCTATCGAAACGGGTGAAGCGGTGGTTGCCCGCGCCAATGCCCATGTGCGCTATCCGGCGCGCTTTCAGCTTGTGGCCGCGATGAACCCCTGCCGCTGCGGTTTTGCGAGCGAACCCGGGCGCGCCTGCGGCCGGGCGCCGAAATGCGCGCAGGATTATCAAGGACGCATCTCGGGACCGCTGCTCGACCGGTTCGATATCCATATCGAAGTGGCAAGCGTTTCGGCATCGGACCTCGCATTGCCGCCACCGTCGGAAGGAAGCGAGGCGGTGGCCGCGCGCGTCGCCCGCGCACGCGAAATCCAGCGCCGCCGCTATGAGGGCCTCAAGCTGCGCACCAACGCGGAGGCGGAAGGCGAGCTGCTGGACAAAGTTGCGGCTCACGATCCGTCGGGCGCGCGCCTGCTGGGCGATGCGGCGGAAGCCATGCGACTCACCGCGCGCGGCTATCATCGCGTGCTGCGCGTTGCGCGTACCATCGCCGACCTCGACGGCGCCGAAAAGGTGGCGCGCGTCCACATCGCCGAAGCGCTCTCCTATCGCAGGCCTTTTCCGCTACAGTGAACGCGACGAACCAGGCAATCGGCATTGAATTTCTCAATCTGCGCGAATCGCATGACAGCTTCAAATCCGGCGGCGTGACGGGAACCCGTCGTGGAACGCGCCGATAGCTGTGTAATCGGATTCGTCGTCAGCAAAAGTCTCCATCGCGAGTTCCGGGAGATAAATGTGAAATGTCACAGCCACCAAATCCGAATCGTTTCCCACAATATGAACCGTGCTGAAGGGGATTTCCGGAAACGAGTCGCCCTTCGTGTAGCGGATTTTTGCCCCGTTCCTGACCTCGAAGACTTCGCCTCCAGAACGCAAACCGTGCCGTGCGACCGGTGATTGTGCTTTGGCGTGCGAGTGCCGGGCGGCCATCTGAAGAACACCGCCTCGAGTCCGTTGCCGCGATGCTTGACGACGCGCTCATACCCGCCGATTTGAATTGGCATAGCCCGTTCTCGCAAATATGGACCGCCCAGGCGGCCGGGCTGACGCTCTTCTTATACTATAATGATCTGATAGAGAAATAGTATTTTCAGTCGATGGTGGAATAGTTTATGTCGATCGCATTGCTAACCGCCCCATTTCATCCTCTCTGCAGCACGGTCGAAAAAGTGAATCAGCATGATGTCGTAATTTGCGGGGACGGTGGGAGTGCGGTTGCATTGGCCCATGCGCTGGCCAAGTCCGCGCGCAGCAATACATCCGTCGCGATCCTCGGCCGGGGACAGCGGGCAGGCCTGGGCACCGCGTACTCGACGCAACATCCACTGCATCTGCTGAATGCGCCGGCCGGACGAATGTCGGCGGATGCCGACGATCCTGACCAGTTCGCGCGATGGCTTTCCGCGAGAGGCCACAGCCTCGCCCGCTGGCAAGACCAGTTCGTGGCACGCCGGCTCTACGGCGAATATCTGGGTCATTTGGCGGACGAAGTGGGTGCGACTTCGCACGGTCGAATCGCTCTCGAAACAATACGCACGGAAGTTGGCGGCGTCGCACGAAACGGAGCCGGCTCGATCGTCTCGCATACCGGCGGCACGCTTGCGGCGCGCATCGTCGTTCTCGCGACGGGCACCGACAAGCCGGCAGCGATCGCGCAGAGCTTCGGCGAGGACGTTGCGCCGTTCGTGGTGGACGATCCTTGGGGCAATTTTGAGATCGGACCAGGCGAAAGCGTCCTGATGCTCGGCGCCGGACTGACCGCTATCGATGCGTTGCTAACTCTGGTTAGCCGCGGTCACCGGGGTCGGGTTACGCTGGTGTCGCGCCACGGTTTGCTTCCGCACGTCCATGTGCGTGGCGATGTCTGCGAATCCTTGCAGTCCCCTTACCCGCCCACCGCGCGCCAGCTGGCACGGGCGATTCGGACTTGCGTCGGTGCGCAGGCCTCCGACGGGCGCCGCCAGGGCTTCATGGAAGCGATGCGGTCCTGCTGGCAGGACGTCTGGCAAAGCCTGCCGCGCGAGGAAAAGCGCAGATGTCTTCGTCACGGTGCGACACTGTGGAATGTGAATCGCCACCGCATGGCGCCTGGTGTCGGCGCCCGCGTCCTCCCGCTCATCGGCGACACGGTTACAGTGCTGGCCGGCAGGCTGCTCCGGATTTCGCTGAGCGACGCCCGCACATTGCATGTCGACGTGAGCCGCCGAAACGGCGAAATCCGGCTGGCCGTGAATCGCGTGATCAATTGCACGGGCCCAAATCCCGATCCGGAAAAGACGCGCGACCGTTTCATCCGCACCATCGTCGAGTCACGCCTGGGGCGCAGCAATTCCCTCGGTGTCGGGCTGGACGTGGACGATGCGAACCGATTGATCGCGCGGGACGGAACGGCGCAGCGCACCGCGTTTGCCATGGGCGCGCTCACCAAAGGCCATTGGTGGGAAATCACCGCGATGCCGGAGATTGGTCGTCAGGCCGCCGGCATCGCCACAAATATCCTGCGGGAATTGGCGGGCTCGGGAGATCCGTCCGGTTCTACAAAGCGGCTCTGAGAGGGCGATAGAGCACCAGAATGGCGAGCGTGGAAGCGGCGCACAGCCCGGCGTGCAGCATCCAGAAACTTGTGTGATCCATCAACTGATAGAAGCTGCCGATCCAGCCGACCAGGACGTTGGCGCCAAAGAACAGCAGGTAAAAAATCCCGATCATTGTCGCGTTTACCGAAGGCGGAGAAGCGCGCGAGAACAGGGCAAGCGCCACCGGCAGAATGTTGATGTAACCGAGCGTGTTGACGATGTGAAAGGCCAGCAGCCAGGGCAACGCAATTTTCGCGGCCGTGTGCGCGCTCAGATATGCGGCGAGCGCCAGAATGACGAAGCCGGCAACCGAAGTGGCGCAGCCGAGCAGGAGTTTCGTCAGCTCATGCGGTGCGATCCCGCGTTTGGCCATACGCCGCCAGAACCAGACCCCGAGCGCCAGCCCTGCCGTTCCCACGCCCGCATCCCATGACTGCAGCCACGTCACCGGCATGCGAAAGCCGAAGAGCGTGAGGTTGGCGTTGTCGCGCGCCCAGATCATATAGACGTTGTAGATCTGGTTGTTGCCGACGAACGCAACCGCCAGAATGGGCAATAGCAACAGCAACGCTGTAATGGCGCGCCACTCCCGGCTCGTGAGCGCTGTCCGGGGAACAGCCGCATCGGTCCGCTCGCGCTTGTTGTCGGCCGGCAGATGCCTGTAACCCGAAAGATAGATGCAGAGCGCCAACAGCATCCCGGCGCCGGCTGCCGCGAAGCCGTAACGCCAGCCGAATTCCTCGCCGAGCGAGCCGCAGATGAGGGGCGCCGCAATCACGCCGGCGTTGATGGCGAGCACATAGACCTGAAAGGCATCGGCCCGCCGCGGATCGGTATCGGAATAAAGCAGGCCCACCTGCGAAGCGATGTTTCCTTTCAACAACCCGCAGCCGAGAACCAGACAACCAAGCGCCGCCACAAAACTGGTTTCGAACATCATGAGAAAATTGCCCAGTGCCATGATCAGGGCGCCGAGCGAGACGGCGCTGCGTCTGCCCAGCCAGCGATCGCCGAGATAGCCGCCGAGCAGCGGCGTCACATAAACCAGCGCCGTGTACCAGCCGAAGATCTGCGACGACAGCGCCTGTGTCGATAGGGGGCCGTAGACCGTTTCAAGCGCCGCCCGCACACCCGAGAAGCCGAGAATGTGTTCGATATGTCCGGGTCGCAGAAGCTGGTCGACCATGTAAAGGACGAGGAGCACCTGCATGCCATAAAAGGAAAAACGCTCGAACGCCTCGGTGAAGGCGAGATAGGCCAGCCCGAGCGGATGGCCCAGAAAATGGAGATCGCGCGGCAAGACTTCCCGGTCTTCGGCCAGCGCGGCATCGGCTTTCATGAACAGTCCGGACTTAGATGTTGCAACGCGCCGTGGCCGGCGAACGAGCTTCTGTTGCCGTCAGATCGCGCGTTTTCTCAGGATCGCGGCGATCGCAAGACCCGCCGCGACATAGCCGAAAAAATCGATGAAACCATAAGCGAGTGTGTAATCGAAGGGAAACCCATACCAGACCAGATACGAAACATTGGTGGTGATGGCGGCGGCAAAGCCGATGAGCGAAACAAAGCCCACGCGCGCGGCATAACCCGCGATCGCGGTCAGGGACAACAGGAAGGCCGCGATCAGCGCGGCGATCGCTTCCTTGACGAATTCGAAGAGCAACGTCTGAGGTTTCATCTCAGCGGCCTCGCCGGGCGCATGATAGAGAAGAAGCCCCGACGGATTGGCCTTCCTCGCCGCCACTTCGTCGGCCATCGCCGTTTTGCTTTTCATGTCGACCCACGGGAAGAAATAGAGCCCCGATTTGTCCCCTATGGAATTGTGCATGGCGGCAAGCACGGGTGTTTGATCCGGAATTCGGCTGAAACCGGTCTGGCCCAAAGGGGTCGCAACATGAGCGACCGAAGTCCAGACGAACATGAGAATGCCGCCGGCAATGCCGGCCCAGAACCAGTTGCGCATAAAACTCCCCCTCGATGGCGCCGGGACTATAAACGATGTTGTTCCTACGATCTATTTCGTGGGGTAACGGGGAACGGTCCTCTGTTTCTGCTACTCAATGTATCGAATTTCGGGCCGTCTTAGGCCAAATCCTCGTCCCGCAAGGCGTTCCATGCTCAAAGTCCGCATCATCCCCTGTCTGGACGTAAAGGACGGCCGCGTCGTCAAGGGGGTGAATTTCGTCCGCCTGCGCGACGCCGGCGATCCGGTGGAACAGGCGATCCTCTACGATGCACAGGGCGCCGACGAGCTTTGTTTCCTCGACATAACGGCAAGTCACGAGAAGCGGGGCATCCTTCTCGAAGTCGTGCGTCAGACGGCCGAAAAATGTTTTATGCCGCTTACTGTGGGTGGCGGCGTGCGAACGCTGGAGGATATCCGCATCCTGTTGCTCGCCGGCGCCGACAAGGTTTCGATCAACACGGAAGCGGTGAAGAGACCGGCGTTTATGCGCGAGGCCGCCCGCAAATTCGGCAGCCAGTGCGTCGTCGCCGCGATCGACACCAAACAATGCGCGCCAGGTCATTTTGAAGTATTCACGCATGGCGGTCGCCGCGCCACCGGCATCGACGCCGTAGCCCATGCCGCAATGCTGGCAAACTACGGTGCGGGAGAAATCCTGCTCACATCGATGGATCGCGATGGCACCAGGTCGGGATACGATCTCGCGCTGACCCGGGCTGTCGCCGACGCCGTGCCGGTGCCCGTGATCGCGAGTGGCGGCGTCGGCACCTTGGATGACCTGGTCGCCGGCGTGCGGGACGGGCATGCCAGCGCGGTCCTCGCCGCGTCGATTTTCCACTTTGGCGAGGCAAGCATCGGGAAAGCCAGGGAAAAACTTCGGGAAGCGGGTATTTCCGTTCGCAACGGCTAAGCAGAGATTGATGACAGTTCGGATTCGTCGATGATAGATTGCTGGGGATAATCGAGGGGATCGGTGTGCCGCCACAGGCGCACCCGCCATGGCCCAGCAATACGAACTCCACCTGCTGGAAGGTCCGCAAGAAATTTTGCGCTGCAAAATGCCGTTCGGGGATGCGCGGGCAAGAGGGCTTGCTGTCATCGACGTCGAGCCGGAGCGCGACAGCCGCAGCGCGCATGCCCGCGCACTCAGGGCGCAGCCGTCTTTGCTGCCGGGGAATTCGCTGGCAGCGGATGCGTTCCGCCTGACGCTCCTGCAATGCAAGTGGCACATCACCGCAAACATGGCTGCCGTCGAAGCGCGCGACATGGAAGGCATGCATCAACTTCGTGTGGGATTGCGCCGTCTGCGCGTGGCGCTGTCCTCGTTCGGCGGCGATTTCCGCAATCCGCAGCTCGAGGCCATTCGCATCCGCGCGAAAATCGTTGCCGGCAAGCTGGCGCCGGCGCGCGATCTCGACGTGTTTTCGGAAGAGTTGTTCGAACCCGCTGCCACGGCAAATGGCGGGCTCGATGCATTCGAGCTGTTGCGCAAGCGCGCGCATGGCGCGCGCGCTGCCGCGTGGGACGCCGCCGTGATTCACGTCACAGGCCCGGCTTTTCGCGTTTTTCTTGCCGATCTTGGCGACGCCATCGATCGTCGCATGTGGAGCGGTTTGTTTCCCGGTCAGGGACACGCCACGAAGGGCATGCTGGCCTTCGAGGCGCCGTGCGTGATTCTCGCTGACCGCATGCTGGCGCATCGGCTGAAGGGCGCGCGCAAACGGGCGCGGCATCTGGAATCGCTGACCGATGCGCAACGGCACGATCTACGAATTTCCCTCAAGAAGCTGCGCTACACCGCCGAGTTCTTTGCGCCATTCTATGAAAAAAGCAAAGTGGAAAAATTTCTTTCCCGCTTGAGCCGCATGCAGGATGTTCTGGGGGCCCTCAACGACGTGGCCGTTGCGCGCAAGACTCTGGACTTGCTGGTAGGAGCGGAGGCGGCGCCATCGTCCCTGCCGCGCTCCGAGCTCTCGTTCGCGGCCGGGATTGTGTATGGCTGGCATCTCGCGCACGCCGCGCGCATGTGGGACGATGCCGTCTCGCGCTGGAAGAAGTTCGCGCGTACCGAGACGTTTTGGAGCGTTCCCGAGGACCGTTAGGCCATAAAAAAACCGGCGAAGAGGACCCCTCTTCGCCGGTTTGAATGCGACAGGAAAAAGTTTACTGCACCGTCACCGAAACCGACTGCGACGGAATGCCGTTGGCAACGACCACCAGCGCGCTCGCCCCGGTTTCCATTCCGCTCGGGACATCGAAATTCGTCGAGACGGTTTGGCTGCCCGTTGCCACGCCCATCGTGCTGTGGTCGTGGGTGCGGGCATAGAACACATGGCTGGTGCCGTTGTTGGTGATGCGCACAAGTGGATAGTTGGTTGAGGTTTGGTATTCGTCACCGAACGCATTGGCCAGCGACAGACCGTTAAACTGCGTGCCTGAAATCGAATAGGTAGACCCGCGAGTCACTGTCGCCGGCGACGTCGTGATCGTGGGCTGCCACGCGGCCTTATAGGTGCCCGCGCTGCTGTAGACTTCACTGCCGCCCAAAAGCACCTGCCCCGTCGGCAGAACCATCAGGCTATTGTATCCGCCATTAACCGGTTCGGCGGTCAGCTTCTTGCCGTCGAACTCGTAAAGGGTTCCGCTTGTTGCCTGAACGAGCACATGGCCGTTGGGGAGAAGCGAAGCGAAATTGTCGCCAGCGTCGTCGCCGTTGGGAAAATCCGGACCGGCCGCCCAGCCGCTTCCGGGAGAATATACTGCCGTATGCCCTGCCGACGCTCCCTGATGCAGCGCGCCGGTGGCGAATACCTTGCCGTTCGGCATCAACATGGCGGGGCCGGTTTCCCCGGGCGGGTAATAGCACTTGTTCTTGGGAGGATAGTTGATGCAGCCGCAGCAGGGCGGTCCCTGCAGATCGGCAACCGTGCTGCCCAGGCTCGACCAGGCGGCGCCGCTTGGAGAATAGCTTTCCGAATTGGGATGATCCTGGACATCGACCGTGAGGATCGTGCCGTCCGGCATCAACTCCCAGCCTTCTTCGGCGTTGAAATCTGCCTTTCCGGTGGCGCCGACTGCCGTCCATTTCATCGACGACGGATCGAGTTCGGCCAATCGCTTGTGCAACTTGTCTCCGAGAAGAAAATGGCCATCGGGCAGGACGACCGAAGGCGAATCGCCGATGTTTTGCCAACCCTTCGGCGGCTTGACGCTGGTCCAGGTGTTTGCGAGCGGATCGTAGATTTCGCCCAGGTTCGTGAGCGCGAAATTGCCGAAATTGTATTCGCCGCCTTCGATCAGCACGCGACCGTCGGCAAGGACCTGCGACGAAAAGGCGTCCGGCGAATAGCTGGATTCCAGACTGGCAACCTGTGTCCAGGTGCCGTTGACATAGCTTCCGGTGTTGTCCGGCGTGAGCTTGTACCATTGCTGGTCGTTGTAAGACTGAGCCAGCACGGTGCCGTCCGTCAGCTGAAAGGTCAGCTGGGCACCGTTTGGTGCCTGGTGTTTCAACGCCTGCACGGTTTGCGCTTGCGCAAGGCCAGGCAACGCGGACAGAGCGGCCGCGAGAACGATACGACGCAACATCGATTGATTTCCCCTTGGGGCATGATGCCCATTTCAGGAAGAGAATATCAGCTTTCCGTCCCAAGGAAAGCAAAAGGCCGAATCTCACGCCCGTCGCCCGCACAAAACTTTTGCGCCATCCTTCGTAATTGGGAGACTGGCATGGCAGGAACGAGTGTTCGGCAATCGCTACAATGCGAAGGTCGCGACCACCGGCACGTGATCGGAGGCCTGTGTCCAGCCCCGCGCGTGTCGGAAAATGGCATGGGAGTGCACCGCGCCCTTGAGTGCCGGGCTTGCCCAGATGTGATCCAGCCGGCGGCCGCGATCAGAAGTCTCCCAATCGAAGGCCCGATAGCTCCACCAGGAATAGATTTTCTCGCTTTCAGGCACGAAGCTGCGGGTCACGTCGATCCAGTCGAAAGCCGAACGGGCGTGCCCCAAAAGTTCCGTCTCGACCGGCGTATGGCTGACCACGTCAAGAAGCTGTCTGTGACTCCAGACGTCATTCTCCAGGGGCGCCACGTTGAGATCGCCGACCAGAATGACAGGGCTCGTCCGTTCGCGCCGCCGCTCAAACAGGTCTGACATCTCACGGAGAAAATCGAGTTTGTGGGCGAATTTTGGGTTCAGCACGGGGTCAGGGACGTCACCGCCAGCTGGCACGTAGAAATTATGGAGCTCCACCCCGTTTTCAAAGAGGGCGGATACATGTCGGCAATCATCCTTGCCGCAGAAACCCCGCGCGACCTGGCTCGCGAACGGCAACCGGGAAAGAATGGCGACTCCATGATAGCCTTTTTGGCCGTTCACGGCCTGGTGGACGTAACCCATTCGCGTCAAGGCGTCGGCCGGAAACAGGTCGTTGACCACCTTCGTCTCCTGCAGACAAAGGACATCCGGCATTTCACCGCGTAAGAAACGGGCGATCAGCGGCAATCTGAACCGCACCGAGTTGATATTCCAAGTTGCGATTTTCATGTAACCCACTTACCGTGTTTCACACATATATCACTGTAATATAATACTTTCGTCATGCCACAATTGTCCATTCATGCGGCAACGCCGGAATCGCGGATCAACGCTTATGTGGTTCGATGCGCTGATGGTTGGTCCTGGTGCTATCGGCCGTCATTTTTTTTGGCCAGTTCGCGACCTGAGCATCCAAGTTTCACGGCTTCAGGATGGCGCGGCGGGCCAGGCTCTCCCCTCGTTGTCTCCTGAAGCGGCCAACGCGCCATCGGCGCTGTCGCAAGATCATCGAAAAGGGCGAGCTGACTTCGTTCAATTCCTGCCCACGCCACCATGGCGGCGTTGTCCGTGCAGAGTTTGGGCGGCGGCACTTTCATCGCGAAGCCCTCGCGTCCGCAGAGTCCGCTAAGTGCTTTGCCGATTGCATGGTTTGCCGCAACGCCTCCGGAAACTACGAGGGTTCGGTTGCCGTCGATTTCCTTCACGTATCGCGCCATCGCCGCGCGCGTGCGATCCGTCAAGACATCGCAAATCGCCTGCTGGAAACCGGCCGCAAGGTCGGATTTGGCAGAAGAATCAAGCAGCACTGTCCGCGCAACCTGACGAACCGCCGTCTTCAGTCCGGAAAGTGAGAAGTCCGAACCTTCGCGCCCCACCATCGGGCGCGGCAATGCGAAGCGCCGCGCGTCTCCGCCGACTGCCAGGGCTTCGATAGCGGGGCCGCCGGGATAACCGGCATTCAGGAGTTTGGCGGTTTTGTCGAATGCTTCGCCGACGGCATCATCGATGGTCGTGCCATAGAGCCGAAACCGCCCAACGCCCTCCACGGCCAATAGCTGGCAATGTCCCCCGGAAATCAGCAGCAGAAGAAATGGAAACTCTACCCCTTCCGTCAGCCGCGCCGTCAGCGCGTGCGCCTCAAGATGATTGACGGCAACCAATGGCTTGCCGGCAGCAAGAGCAAGAGCCTTTGCCGTTGTCAGGCCGATCATAACGCCGCCAATCAATCCCGGACCGGCGGTGGCAGCGACGGCATCGACTGCCTCCAGCCCGAGCCCCGCCTGTGCCAAGGCCCGCTCGATCACTCCGTCCAGGATTTCGACATGCGCCCGTGCCGCAATTTCCGGCACCACTCCGCCATAAGGCCTGTGTTCGTCAAACTGCGTGCGGACGATGTTCGACAGGATCTCGCCCGGGCCCGGCGCGCGGCCGCGCACCACCGCCGCAGCCGTTTCGTCGCAGCTCGTTTCCAATCCGAGGACGGTGAATGCGCTTGAAGGAGCGGACATGATAGCGTGAGGGTCTTACGTGACCCGGAGCATGACGCAAAGCCCCTCCCCACCCGTTCTCCGGCTCGGTACCCGGGGCTCGCGGCTTGCCCTCGCGCAGGCCGAAATTGTGCGTGCCGCGCTTGCGGCCGAGGCCGGTGTCGCCTGCGAGCTGGTTGTTCTGAAAACCTCCGGCGACCGGATTCTGGATCGGTCGCTCGCCGATCTGGGCGGAAAGGGGCTTTTCACCAAAGAACTGGAGGAAGCTCTTTTGGGGGACAAAATCGATCTTGCCGTGCATTCGATGAAAGACGTACCTGTTGGGCTTCCTTCCGATCTGGGGATCGGCGCAGTATTGCCGCGCGAAGACGTGCGAGATGCGTTTCTCAGTCGTGCCGCGCCATCTATGGCGGAACTTCCCGAAGGCTCGCGTATCGGAACCAGTTCGGTCCGCAGGGCAGCCCAAATCGCCCGGCTAAGGTCCGATCTCGAAATCATGCCCCTTCGCGGCAATGTCGATACGCGCCTGACAAAGCTGGATTCGGGTGCCTTCGATGCGATGATCCTCGCCTATGCCGGCTTGAAACGGCTGGAACTGCAGCATCGCGCCACTTGTGTTCTCTCGGCAGACGAATGGCTGCCCGCGCTTTCGCAGGGCGCCATCGGAATCGAGATCCGACAGACGGACGACTATGTCGCGCGCGCGGTAGCCAAGGTGAACGACCGGGCAACGGAAATTGCGATTGGCTGCGAACGGGCGTTTCAAACGGCGTTGGGCGGTTCCTGCCACAGCTCGATTGCCGGCCTGGCGACCTTTGCGCAAGGAAAACTTGCGTTCCATGGCGAAGTGTTGGCACCTGACGGAAGCGATTTCGTGGACATCTCATTCGAAGCCGATCTTACGACCCATGCGCTCGCGGAATCTGTCGCCGCGGGCCATGCGGCCGGAGAGGCACTGAAGCCGCGCGTGCGCGCGTGGCTCGAGCCCTGACACATGCGCGTGCTCGTCACCAGGCCCATCGAGGATGCGATCGAAACCGCATCGCAGCTTGCTTCACGTAGCCACCAGAGCGTCATCGCACCGCTGCTGGAAATACGCTTTTTCGAGGGAGCGCCGCTCGCGCTGGACGGCGTGCAGGCGATCCTCGCGACCAGCTCCAACGGCGTGCGTGCGTTTTCGCAACGAAGCGCGCGACGCGATTTGCCGCTTTTCGCGGTTGGCGCGCAAACGGCATCCGTTGCCAGGGCGCAAGGTTTCTGCAACGTCAAAAGTGCCGATGGTGATGCACGCGCGCTTTGCAAAGCCATACCGGGGTGGGCCGACCCGGAAGGGGGAGCACTGATGCATCTTGCCGGCAGCGGGAGGCCGGGCAAGCTTGTCTCGGATCTGGCTGCCCGAGGCTATCGCGTGCAAACCTGCGCACTCTACCACACCGTACCGGTGCAACGATTGCCCGACACAGCGCGTGAGGCTCTGCTGGCCGGAGTGCTCGACGCGGTCTTGTTTTTCTCGCCCCAAACGGCGCAAACATTCGTGGACCGCATAATCGACGAAGGTCTCCGATCTTGTTGCGTGGCTCTCATCGCCTGCTGCATCAGCGAAGCTGCAACAACTTCGCTGCAATCGCTGAGGTTCCGCGACATTCGTACCTCGTCCCACCCCGACCTGACGCGCCTGCTGTTGCTTCTCGACTGAGCCTGGCGGGTGTCCATGCGAGTTGATTGGCGGCGTGGGAACAGCGCATACTGTGAGAGACGCGGTCGCCGCCATGTCCTGAATCTCAGATGGTGTTCGCGGCGATAGGCGATTCGCAGGGCATTCCGTCCAAAGGTGAAATAGACGATGATCGGCGTGCCAAGGATATCCTGCGTCATCTGCGCCCTTAACGAAGAAAAGACCATCAACCGATTGCTGTCGGTACTCTCGACGCACGCCCTTGTCGCGGAGATCATCGTGGTCGACGACGGATCCACCGATGACACGGCGCAAATCGTTCACAGTCACGATCGCATTGTATTGGTGACGCATGCGACAAACCGCGGAAAGAGCGCCGCGGTTGCTTCGGGCATTGCCGCGGCGCGGCACGATCTCGTGATGCTGCTTGACGCCGATCTGGTTGGACTATCGCACAACAATATCGAGCAGCTCGCTCTTCCGGTACTCCTTGACAACGCCGATGTCACCGTGAGCCTGCGGGGAAACAGCCTCCCCCTTTATCGTCTGATTGGGCTTGATTTTGTAACGGGCGAGCGCGTTTTCCTCCGCGCGATGCTTGCCGGCAAGCTCGGCGAAATTGCCGATTTGCCCCCGTTTGGGTTTGAGGCGTGGTTCAATCGTCTGCTGCTCGAAAGGCAATTGCGCGTCGAAGTCGTGCGATGGGAGAACGTCTTCAACAGTCGCAAGTTCGAGAAGATCGGTCTGTGGAAGGGAACCGTGGCCGAATTTGGTATGGTCGCGGACATTTGCCGACTGGCTTCGCCTTGGGAAATCGTCGCACAGAATTATCGGCTGTTGTCGCTGACACGAGCCGCAAGGAAGCGGGCTTAGACTCATTGGGACATTCGTATCCAGGCGAGCGGGAGACGGCAAAAGGAGCGCCCCGAAGGACGCCCCTTCTTTGCGCAACGATTTGGAGAATCAGGACGTAGCGCCGCTGACGATGGTGGTGACGCCACGGCGGTTCTGCGCCCAGCAGCTTTCGTCGGATTCCGTGCAGATAGGGCGTTCCTTGCCATAGGAGATTGTGTCAACACGGGCGGCAGATACGCCAAGGCTCACAAGATATTCCTTTACGGAGTTGGCCCGGCGCGCGCCCAAAGCCAGATTATACTCGCGCGTGCCGCGCTCATCGCTATGGCCTTCGACCGTCACACGTATCTGCGGATAGCGTTGCAGCCATTCCGACTGGCGCTGGAGAATTCCCTTGTCTTCGTCGCCGATGTCATACTTGTTGTAAGCGAAGTGGATCGTGTCGCCGACATTGACCCGAAAGTCCTGAATGCTGCCGGGCACCACGCTCGATTGAATCATCGGCTGGCTCGTTGCGCCCGAAGGAGCCACCGGCGGCGCTTCCTCGGTCGGCTTGGGCTTGGTCGTGCATGCAGCGAGCGCGAGGACTGCCGCGACGGCCGTGAATTTCAGGGCACTCGAAAATTTGAGCATCAATCCGGACTCCGCGAAAAGCGCGCTCCGTTCGTGCGCGAGGGAGGACGCGAAAAGGAAAGACGTGCGCACCGTCAGCTTAATGTTTGATAGGCCCGAGAGTTCTGCGGCAGAGCCGCCAAGGGTATAAACCTAGTTTCTACTGGATCAAGGGCGACCACGCCGGATCCGATGCGTCGCCCGGTGTTATGACTTTTTGTTCGTTCCTGCCGGTAACATCGATCGACCATATCTGCGAGCCGCGACCGCCGCGCAAGGTGCGGCCGAACATGAGCACGCGACCGTTCGGCGCCCAAGTGGGACCTTCATCTTCCCAGCCATTGGTTAGCAGTCGCTCGCCAGAACCGTCGGGACGCATGACCCCGATGCGGAACGTGCTACCTTCCTGCTTCGTGAACGCGATCAGATCGCCGCGCGGGCTCCAGACCGGCGTGCCGTTCTTGCCGCCGCCGAAGCTGATGCGGCGCACGTTGCTGCCGTCTGCATTCATCACATAAATCTGCTGCGCCCCGCCGCGATCCGATTCGAATACGATCTGGCTGCCGTCGGGCGAATAACAGGGCGACGTGTCGATGGCAGGATCGGTGGTGAGCCGGGTCACGGCGCGGGTTCGCAAATCCATCACATAGATGTCCGAGTTGCCGTTCTTCTCCAGCGTCATGACGACCTTGTTGCCGTTGGGCGAAAAGCGCGGCGAGAATGTCATGTTGGGAAAATCGCCCAGCATCTGCTGACGGCCCGTCTCAAGGTCGAACAGATAGACCCGCGGCTTGCCGCCGATATAGGATAGGTAGGCGATCATCTGCGCGGTGGGATTGAAACGCGGCGTCAGCACGAGATAGTCGCCACGCGTGAGGAAAATCGGATTGGCGCCGTCTTCATCTATCACCGCTAGCCGCTTCCTGCGGTTCGTCAGGGGGCCGCTTTCCGAAATAAACACGATACGCGTGTCGAAATAACCTTTCTCGCCCGTGATCCGCTGATAGATCGCGTCGGAGATCATGTGGGCGATGCGCCGCCAGTTCTCCGGTGCGGTGAAGTATTGCAGGCCCAGCATCTGGGTTTCGCCATAAATATCCCACAGACGGAAATCGACCCGCAGCCTGCCGTCCGGCTGCATGAGGGCCTGGCCGGTTACGAGAGCCTGGGCATTGATCACCCGCCAGTTGGCGAAACCGGGCGGTACATTGATGTCCTTGGCCTGTTCCAGAAAGGATTTGGGATCGAGCGGCCGAAAGATGCCGGAGCGACCGAGATCGGCGCGCACGACGCCGGCAATATTCTGACCTGCGGATTCGCCCGGCTCGGCGGTATTGAAATCCGGAATCGCAATGGGGAGCGGCTGGATGTTCCCTTGAGTCACGTCCACGCGCAGCGCTGCGGATGCCGGCGCGATGAGTGCGACGAAAGCGAGAAGCACAAGGATTCCGGCTCCAATGGTCCGCAGTGCGTTTTGCAAGGTCTAATCTCCCATCATCTGGCGCGGATCGAAGCGAAAGTCGCCGATCTCGCGCCACTGGCTGTAGCGATCTCCCGGCAATTTGTAAGGTGCGCAGGTGTAGATCGCGCGACGTGCCGCCTCTGCCGCCGCCCGGAAGTAGGGATCGCCAGAGGAGGACGAAGATTGTGCAAGCAATTGTGGCGGCCGTGCGACCGAACCGTCGGGATTGAGAAAGACGTCGAAATCCACAACCAGATCTTCGGGGTGCGGCGCTCCTACGGGCGGGCTCCAGCAAGCCCTGATCTCGCTCAACAGCAATGCCTGAAGGTCGGCCGTCATCGCATTTTGGTCGCCGATGCCCCGAACCGTGCGCTCTGCCGTGCGCGCGTTCGTGCGCGACGCTGCGGGCGCAACCTTGTTCAACAGCGCCAGCACATTGTCGACGTCGAACTTCTTGTTTTCGTCCTTCATCGCTTGCTGCGGTCTTGCTTTCGGCACGGCGGTCGGCGGCTTCTCAATTGCCTCGGCAGCGTCGCGAGGAGGCGTTGCCTCGCTTTCCGGTTGGGGCGGCGGGGCCTGTACCGGAACAGGAGCAGGAGCAGGCGAAGGCGGCGCGGGGCTCACCTGCGGCTCGATTCTAGGCGCCGGCCGCACCGTCGCCGTGACGTTCGTCTTCGCGCTCAGGCTCACGAGATCGACCGGCACGACCGGCGAAGACTGGTCGATGATGTCGAGGCGATGGCTGAAGGTGAACAGCGTGGCTGCGATGATCGCGCCATGAAGCGCCAGCGAGCCGACGACGCCCATTGGCGATTGCCGGTCTCCCGCCAGCGAGGCGGTGGAAATTCTAGTTCTCGCCGGACTTTTTGTGTGGTCTGGTAACATCCGTCACGAGCCCGATATGGGTGAAACCCGCCGCGCTGATCAGCGCCATCACTTCCATCACGCGACCGTAATCCACCGCTTTGTCGCCCCGCACGAAAATGCGCTGGTCGTATCCATTGGAGGCGATGGCCGTGAGGCGAGGCACCAAATCGTCTTCCGCCACGCGCGTGTTCTGCAGGTAGACGTCTCCGTCGCGTTTCAGAGTCACGGTGAGAGGTTCGCGATCCTGGCTCAATGCCTGTGCCTTCGTTTTAGGAAGGTCGACGGGAACACCCACGGTGAGAAGCGGCGCCGTCACCATGAAAACAATGAGCAGCACGAGCATCACGTCCACAAACGGGGTGACATTGATTTCCGACATGGGGCGGGTGCGCCGCCGTCCACGCCGGCTGCCTCCCGGATGTCTGAGCGTCGCCGCCATTACTTCGCCTTTTCATCGAGCTGGCGCGACAGGATCGCGGAAAATTCGTCGGCAAAATTCTCCAGGCGATTGCCGTAACGGCCGATGTCGTTGACGAATTTGTTATAGAAAATCACGGCCGGAATCGCTGCTAGCAGACCCATTGCCGTGGCAAACAACGCTTCGGCGATGCCGGGCGCGACAACCGCGAGCGTCGTATCATGGCGCGCCGCGATGGCGGAGAACGCATTCATGATGCCCCACACGGTACCGAAGAGACCGACAAACGGTGCAGTAGCGCCGACAGTCGCGAGAAAACCGAGTTGCGCCTCCACGCTGTCGGTTTCGCGATGAATGCTGACGGACATCGCCTTTTCCACCCGATCGCGAATTCCCGGGAGCAGTGCGTCACGCGGGGGCCCGGCTTCGAAGGCACGGCGCCATTCACGGATGGCGGCCGTGAACACCGACGCCATGGGATGATCCGCTTTCTGGGCGAACTGCTGGTAGAGTTCGTCCAGCGACAGTCCGGACCAAAACGTCTTTTCGAATTTGTCGGCCCGTCGCCGCAGGGTGCCGAGCGCAAGCCATTTGTTGAAAATGATGGCCCAGGACCACAGCGAGGCAAGAATGAGCAGCGCCATCACTGCCTTGACGATGGGATCGGCCCGCATGAAGAGGCCATAGACCGAGATGCCGTTAATCTGCGGCCCGAAACCGGTGTCGGTCTGGCTTGCGTCCGCGAGAACCGCCGTGCTCCCGGTGGGCGCGGCCAGTTCCTGGGTTTGCGCATCGGGACCTGTGGGCGCCGCGCGCGGCGTGGACTGCGCAAAAGCCCAAGTGGAGCTCAACAAAAAAAATCCCGCCGCCGCGATGAGAGCGGCCAAGCGTCTGCCCATCATTTGTCAACCTCTTCCGTCTGCAGCCACTGCGCGCCGAAGCAGCCGAACGGCGGGCGCCAATCGCGCACTGGAACGTGGCCGAATTTTGGCGCGACCATTATGCGAGTGTTGCGCTAAGCAAAGGTGCAAGTTTTTCGCTCATCTCTATGGGTATCCGCCTGGGCTTGCCCGACAGCGCAATGATGCAGGCTTGCACTGTTGCACGGGTGAGAAGCTCGCCGTCACAAAAGATTCGCTGATCGGCCGTCATGCGTGCGCCCGTAAGCAACACGGCGGCGGTATGCACCTCGACCAGATCGTCGACGCGGGCAGGCCGCAGATAGTCGATCTCGACTCTCCTCAATGTCCACGCCCAGGTTTCTTCCTTTTCGCACCCCGCCAGCCGCGTGATGCCGGCGCAACGGAAGAACTCCGAGCGGCCCCGTTCCATGAAGCGCAGGTAATTGGCGTGATATACGATGCCGGAAAGGTCGGTGTCTTCGTAATAGACCCTGAGTGGTAGGACATGAACCTTTCCTTCGAAGCGACCAAATCCACCATTGTCAGGCATCGTCGCCTTTCTCCTGGCCGAACAGCGCGAACTGCGCCGCATCGCGCGGGGGCGCCGCCAGTCCCAGATGTCCAAAGGCGGCGTTTGTGAGACAACGGCCGCGCGGCGTGCGCTGGACGAACCCCTGTTGCAAGAGGAAGGGTTCAACGGTTTCTTCGATAGCGTCGCGCGCTTCGCCGAGTGCCGCCGCGATCGTCTCGATCCCGACCGGTCCGCCGCCGAACGCTTCCGCGATCAGCCGCAGATACCTCTTGTCGAAAGCATCGAGTCCGCGCTGATCCACTTCCAGCTTTGTTAGTGCTGCGTCCGCAAGCTTTGCGTCGATGCGCGCGTGGCCGGCGACGGCGGCAAAATCTCTGACCCGCTTCAAAAGTCTTCCCGCGATTCGCGGAGTGCCGCGCGCCCGCGCCGCGATTTCGCGCGCGCCATCGCTGGTCAATTCCAGATGCAAAACCCGCGCGCCGCGCTCGACGATGGAGAGAAGCTCCTCGGGCGAATAAAAAATGAGCCTTACGGGGATCCCGAAACGGTCGCGCAGCGGCGTCGTGATCAGCCCGGCGCGCGTGGTGGCGCCGACAAGGGTGAACGGCGCGAGCGTGATCTTGACCGAACGTGCGCTGGGGCCTTCGCCGATGACGAGATCGAGTTCGAAATCCTCCATTGCAGGATAGAGGATTTCCTCGACCGCCGGGTTGAGGCGGTGAATTTCGTCGATGAACAACACATCGCGCGGCTCGAGATTGGTGAGAATGGCGGCGAGATCGCCCGCGCGCGCGAGCACCGGCCCCGAAGTGGAACGGAAATTGACGCCCAGTTCGCGGGCCACGATCTGCGCCAGGGTCGTCTTGCCCAGACCCGGCGGACCCGAGAACAACACATGATCCAGCGCCTCACCCCGCTGACGCGCCGCCTCGATGAAGATTCCGAGATTTTCGCGCGCCTGTTTCTGGCCCACGAATTCGCAGAGCCGCTTCGGCCGCAGACTCGCTTCAAGCGTATCGTCCTCGCCGCGCTCCGGCACAACAATACGGTTGGGTTTTTTTTTTGGGCTGGAAGCGGCCATGAATTTTATCAGTCGCGAGGAGGAATGACGAAGCCGTGCACTTTGGGCGCGGACGCCCACCATACCGACATCTTGCGGACGTGGCGCGCCGAAGCAATTCGTGATCGGCAGGTCATGTCTTCCCTATGGCCCGCAAGCATTCGCGGATCAGCACATCCACCGGCGCATCGCCCAGACCGCGCGCGGCGCGGGCCACCGCTTCCGCCGCCTGCGTTTGAGAATAACCGAGCTTGACGAGCGCGGCGACCGCATCGGCTTCGGGGCCGCGCGGCGAGAAAACAGGTGCGAGCGCTGCCTCTTCGCCATGGCCGCGCAGCATCATGGAGGGCGCCTTGTCCTTGAGTTCCGTGACGATGCGGGTGGCGAGCTTAGGGCCGACGCCTTGCGCGCGGCCGATGGCGACCTTGTCGCTCAAGGCGATCGCGCGCTCCAGTTCGCGGGCCGAAAGCGCGGAAAGTACATTCAACGCCACGCGCGCGCCGACATTCTGCACCGTCTGCAGCAGCCGGAACCACTCGCGCTCTTCAGCGCTGGAAAACCCGTAAAGACGGATCGCCTCGTCGGTAATGCGGGTCTCGATCATCAGTGCCGCGGGAGCGCCGGCCGCCAGTCGCGAAAGCGTGGGCGATGTACAGTGCACCAGATATCCCACGCCCGCGACATCGAGAATGAGGTGATCGGGGCCAACGGAATCCACGAGGCCGGCCAGCTTGCCGATCATGCGAGCGCCGCCTCGATGCGCGCGCGCGTGGCGGACAGATGCGCATGCGCAATGGCGGCCGCCAGCGCATCGGCCGCGTCCACGGCTTCGACCTGCGCGGTCGGCAACAGCCGTCTCACCATCGCCAGAACCTGCTCTTTTCCGGCATGGCCCACGCCGACAACGCATTTCTTGATGTGGTTCGGCGCATATTCCGCGATCTCCAGCCCCGCCTGGGCCGCCGCCAGCAGCGCCACGGCGCGGGCATGGCCCAGCTTCAGCGCGGCGGACGGATCCTTGTGGACGAAGGCCTGCTCCACCGCGATGGAGCGAGGCGAAAGCTCCGCAATGATCTGCGACAGCGCCCGGTGGAGCACAAGCAACCGCATGCCCAGACAGCACTTCGCATCGCTCGTCAGCACGCCGTGCGCCACATGGGAAAGGCGGGCGCCATCGACCGCGATGATGCCCCAGCCCATGCGCGCAAGCCCGGGATCAAGACCCAGAATGCGGTTGATCGCCATTTGACGCCCGAAAGAATCGCTTGGCCCCAGTGTCCGCGATTGAACCTCGCTTGCGCAATCGCTATCGAAGCCTCTCACAGGGGAGACCGACCGCCATGCAGCAGCGAAAGCTCGGGAAAAATGGCCCATCGGTGTCCGCCATCGGCCTCGGCTGCATGGGTATGAGCGATTTCTATGGCCCGGCAGACGAAGGGGAAAGCATCGCCACCATCAGGGCCGCGGTAGAGGCTGGCATCACGCTGCTTGATACCGGCGATTTCTACGGCATGGGCCACAACGAAATGCTGATCGGCCGCGCGTTGAGCGGCGGCTTGCGGCAGAAAGTGGTCCTGAGCGTCAAATTCGGTGCCCTGCGCGGTCCGGACGGCGGCTTTGGCGGCTTCGACGCGCGCCCCGCCGCGATCCGCAATTTTCTCGCCTACAGCCTGAAGCGGCTTGGCACGGACTACATCGACATCTATCGCCCCGCCCGGCTGGACCCAAACATACCCATCGAAGAAACCGTGGGCGCGATCTCCGAGCTTATCGGCAAAGGCTATGTGCGCCATCTGGGCTTGAGCGAAGTCTCGGCCGAAACGGTGCGCCGCGCCAACGCGGTGCATCCGGTCGTGGACCTGCAGATCGAATATGCGCTGGTCACGCGCATGATGGAAACGCGGTTGCTGCCCACTTTGCGCGAACTCGGCATTGGGGTGACGGCCTATGGCGTACTGTCCCGTGGGCTGATCTCGACGGCGACCGTCGAAGGCAGGATGAAGGAGCGGGCGCATTTCCCGCGCTTTGCCGCAGAAAACCTCAAACGCAACGAGGCGTTGGTGCGCGCGCTTGGCGATATCGCGGCCAAAAGGGGCATCGGCGTCGCGCAGCTTGCCATCGCCTGGGCGCTTGGCCGCGGCGACGACATCGTGCCGCTGGTCGGCGCGCGCAAACGCGAACGACTGAGCGAAGCCTTGGGCGCGCTCGCCATCAAATTGACCGACGAAGAACTGCGCGCCATCGACGCCGTGGCGCCGGAAGGCGCCATCGCCGGCACCCGCTACGCCGCGGAGCAGATGCGCATGCTCGACAGCGAACACTGAGATTACGCCGCGAGCTTCGCCATCAGCGCGTCGGACAGCTCGTAATTGCCGTAGATGTTCTGCACGTCGTCATGGTCTTCGATCGTATCGAGCAGCTTGACGAGCGCTTCGCCGGTTTCGTCGCTCACCGCCGTCATGGTCTGCGGCCGCCATTCGATCTTCGCCGATTGCGCCGCTCCGAACTTCTGCTCCAGCGCCTCGCGCACCGCGCCGAAACTTTCGATGCCGGCGAGGAATTCATGCAGCTCTTCGCCCGACGCACATTCGTCGGCGCCGGCTTCGATCGCGGCCTCCAGCATCGCGTCGTCCGACCCCGCGTTTTTCGGATAGACAATGACGCCCGCGCGATGGAACAGGAACGAAACCGAGTTGGTTTCGCCCAGCGCCCCGCCGTATTTCGAAAACGCCGCGCGCAGATCGGCCGCGGTGCGGTTGCGGTTGTCGGTCAGGGTTTCGACAATGAGCGCGACGCCGCCCGGGCCATAGCCTTCGTAGCGAATCTCTTCGATGTTTTCCGCCTCGCCCCCCTGGGCCTTGCGGATCGCGCGGTCGATGATGTCCCTCGCCATGTTTTGCGCCCGCGCCGCGACGATTGCCGAGCGCAGCCGCGGATTATGCGCCGGATCGGGAAGGCCGTGTTTGGCGGCGACGGTGATTTCCCGCGCCAGCTTGGAAAACAGCTTCGAGCGTTCCTTGTCCTGGCGCCCCTTGCGAAACATGATGTTCTTGAACTGCGAATGACCGGCCATGGTTTGCGCTTCAGCTTTCGGCGGGGAGAGATAGCCGGGGCGTCCGTGCCCTTTCAAGGGAGTCCCGTGCTCGGGGGCGCGTGGGCCCATTCGCTGGTAACAGCGATCTTCGCAGCGAATATCAGCGATAGGCGCCCAGCGCGCGGCTCCGTTTGCGCGCGGAAATGCCCATTCCATGGCGTTTTTCGCGCTTTCTCCGCGCCAACCCGGCAGCGAATGTAGCAGCGAATGTCCCCTGGGAGCGCGGCCATCCTGGCCGCATGGTGTTGCCGCACCATCGATGCGGGCTGGAAGCCCGCGGTCCCGGAAGAGGCAGCAAAATAGAAATCACAATGTCAAAGAGCCGTGTGTTCGGCACAAGTCCGAACGCACGCGTATCCAGCGGAGACGAATTTGAATTCTATCCGATGCGCACACGATTTGAAAACTGACGCGCGCGCGCCCTCGCGGCGAGCATGCGAAAGAACAGCGAAATTATTCCCTGCTGCCCAATTCGTCCGTGACCTGTTTGCATCGCCGCGGGATATTCGCCAGCAAGTCGGCCCGCGCTGCCTCGCGCCATTCAGGCGGCGGTTCGGCCACGTCGCTTCCTGTCGATCCGCGCCTGTACCTCGTCCACCACTTTTCGATGCGGGACGGTGGCGCGCGTGTCGGTCAGAGCTTCGCGAACCTTGTCGCGAAACCATTCGTCGTGGGCCGCCGGATCGGTAGCGAGTCCGGCCGGCAATCCGCCTTCCCTGGCGACACGGGCGAGCAGGATGCGAACCGCATCAGAAATGGTGAGGCCAACGCGGGCAAGCGTCTCCGACGCCTGCGTCTTCAGCCGGTCGTCAATACGCACATGCAGCATCGAGGTGCGGGCAGTCATAATCCAGTCCTCTTGGTCGGATGTCGATTATGTATCTCAAATGAGAGACAATCAAGGGCGCCGGGCAAACCGCGTTTCTCCGGGGCGCCGCTGTCAATGAAATCACAGGCGCCGGACAATCTCGCCTCCTTTTCTTGCGAATGTCCCCTGGGAGCGCGGCCATCCTGGCCGCATGCTGTTGCCGCACCATCGATGCGGGCTGGAAGCCCGCGGTCCCAGGGGCAGCAAAATAGAAATCACAATGTCAAAGAGCCGTGTGTTCGGCACAAGTCCGAACGCACGCGTATCCACCGGAGACGGATTTGAATTCTATCCGATGCGCCCGCGGCGTGAAAATCGACGCCTGTGCGTCCTCTCGCGAGGCCGAGAAAGAACAGCGAATTTATTCCCTGTTGCCACAATTCGTGCGTGATCCGTTTGCATCGCGGCAGGAGATTCGTTCACCGACGCCGCTCAATGCACGATGCACGCAAGCCGCGAGGCTGGAAAATCCATGACCTGCCGGCGCGCGACTTTATTGCCAAGGATCGATCACCTCGAAGGCGCAGCCGGCGAAATCCGTGACGTTGCGGGTTGCCAGTGCCGCGCCGCGCGAGCGCACGATGGCCGCGATTTGTGCGTCGGCCTGGGACATCGGTTTCCCGATGCGCCGGCGGTTCGCAGCAAGGATGCCGTATTCGCGGGCGGCGGAGCTGTCGAACGGCAGCACGCGACCGGACAGGTCGGCTTCGAATACCAGTGCAATGGCGTCCTTCAGGGCGTTGCGCCGCTTGCCTGCCGGCCGCAGCTCGAGGCCGAAATGGATTTCGGCTTCCGTGATCGAGGTCGTAAAAAATGCTGTCGCGGATGGGAACCCAGCCATCCCAGGACCCGCGCCGACGGCCTGGGACGCAGTGACTCCAAGAGCACATTGGTGTCGAGAACGATCATTCGAATTGCGGCGGATCGCGCATGGGCCCGCGACGCGGCAGCGAAAGCTCCACGCCACCAAGCGGCGCGATGCGGACGCGAATGGCATCGGCCAGAGTCCCGGCTTCCGCGGGCCCCCTGGCGAGCGCTGTGCGCAGGATGTCGCGCGCCTCGTCTTCCATGGACGTGTTGCGAAGCGCGGCGCGCAGACGCAATTTGCGCTTCAGTACCTCGTCGAGATTGCGGATCGTAATGCTGGCCAGGAATTTCTCCCTGTAATCATTGATTGCAAATTAAGCAATGCTGACACGCAGTCAGGACCGGAGCAATTCTGGCTCGCGCAAGTTGGGGCCGCCTTCCACACTGGCGCGCGCCTGAGCCGCGACCGCCCAGATGCTCGTGGACCACAGTAGTTGATCATTCCGGCGAGGGGATACAGAACTGCAATCTTTGGTCTGTGTCGCCGTATCTTTCTTGTCTTTGGGAGGACGGAACAGGTCGCTTGAATCGGTTCAAGGCAGCGACCTCCTCCGGTTTGCTTTCATCCTAATTCTGGGATATCTATGGCACGTCAATCGGTCAAGGGCGAGAAGCCCGTTGCGTGGGTCGGCTCCGCCAAGCGCGATTTCCTGGGATTCCCGAGACCGGTTATCGGCGAGATGGGAAATGCCTTGGGCGTTGCCCAGTTTGGCGGCAAACACCCTTCGGCAAAACCCTGGAAAGGGCGCGGCTCCGGGGTGTTCGAGATCGTGGAGGATTTCGACGGCGATACCTATCGGGCCGTCTATACAGTACGGTTTCGGGAGGTCGTTTATGTGCTCCACGCGTTCCAGAAAAAAGTCGCCGAAGGGAATTCGTACGGCCAGAGGCGATGTGGAACTGGTCGGACGGCGATTGAACTCGGCACGAGAGGATTACGAAGCACGCCATGGCAAGGACAAGTAGACCAGAGAACGAGAAGGTTATTCATGGCACCGGCAATGTGTTTGCCGATCTGGATTTTGCCGACGCCGAGGAGCGCCAGACCAAATTGCGGCTGGCCTACGCCATTAACCGGATTATTGGGGAGAGCCATCTGACCCAGGCGGCGGCCGCTGATATTCTCAAGGTCAACCAGCCCAAAGTATCGGCGCTGCTGCGCTACAAGCTAGACGGCTTCTCCGTCGAGCGGCTCATGATATTTCTGACGGCGCTGGACCGGGATATCGAGATCTCAATCCGCAAGAAGCCCCGCTCCCGATCCGCGGGCAAAATCAGTGTAATCGCCGCATAGACGCGCGTATATCGACGTCGTTCGACGTTTCCATGCCCGTATCTTCGCGACAGCTAACAGGGAACCAATCTTCAACCAAAGGAAGATCACTTTCTGCACATAGCAATCGCTCTATCCGCCATTCAGGCGCGCGAGCAACCGGCATTTCATCGGAACGGGATTGCGCGGACGTTGTCTCAACTTTCGGAACGTCGGATTGGCGAAGCAAGCCGATACTTAGGGCCTTTCGCCGCGAAGCTGTTCCGCGACGACGGCCTGTTCGAGCGCATCGAGGCGCTTGGTCGCGGTGTCCCAGATGCGCTCTTCCGTCACCATCTCGTAGCTGTGCCGGTAAACATTGCGGCGTCTCGCACGGCCACCCAATCGACGTTGGGGTGCTTCGCTTTCAAATCGTCGGGCAGAAAACGCGCGGCTTCCGACACAATCTCGAGGGCGCGAATCGTTGCGTAAAAGGTTCTTATGTCCGCGACGAATTCTTCAAACGTCATGGTTCGGGTAAATTCGCGGGCGCGGGCAATGTTTTCCCGAATGTCGCTCAGCCGCTGGCGGACGCGGTCAGAATGCATCGACAGCCTCTTTGAGCGCCTCCTGGCGTACAAGGGGTTTCAGCGCCTTGCGCTCCACGAGGTCGACCGGCGTACCAAAAAGCGCTGCTACATCGTGGCGAAGCCTGACATATTCGAAGACGCCGCACGGATTGCCCGGCTCCAGATCGACCAGAATGTCAACGTCGCTTTCGGCATTCGACTCGCCCCGGGCAACGGAGCCGAATACCGCCGCATGCACGACCCCCCGGGCGCGCAAGGCGCCCGCGTTGGCGCGCAGAATTCCCAAGGCTTCGTCAAGCGTCATCGCCATGCCATCCACTCTAACAGAAAGGGACGAAGACATAAAACGCCTCACCCCTCCGGCACACTCTGCTTCAATCGTCCACCCACGCGTACGGGCTCGATGCGAGCGGCGAAGCCTTTCGCGTTCGTCTCGACGAACACCGCGCAAAGCGTGGCCGGTCCCGTCGCCGGCGAGAAGCGCGACGACGAGAGTTTCTTCGTGAAGCGCTGCAGGGGCTCGAACTTCTCCATCCCGATCACCGAATCATAATCGCAGCAGGCGCCGGCGTCCGTCTGGTAGGCGGTGCCCCCAGGCAGGATTTGCGCGTCCGCCGTCGGCACGTGGCTATGGGTGCCGACCACCAGGCTGGCGCGGCCATCGCAGAAATGGCCCATCGCCATTTTTTCCGAGGTGGCTTCCGCATGCATGTCGATAACGACCGCGTCCGCGCCTTCGCCCAGCGGACAGGCGGAAAGCTCGCCCGCAACGGCCGCGAAGGGATCGTCAAGCGGGTCCATGTAGGTGCGGCCCATCACATTGACGACGAGAATGTGCAGGCCGCCGCGCGACTGGAACAGTCCCGCGCCCCGGCCCGGCGTTCCGGCCGGATAATTGCGCGGCCGCAAAATTCGGTCCTCGTCGCCGATGAAAGACAGAATTTCCTTCTGGTCTGCCCAATGATTGCCGGACGTGATGACATCGACACCGGTGGCGAACAATTCGTTGGCGACGGCGCGGGTGATGCCAAAGCCACCGGCCGCGTTCTCCCCATTGCCGATGACGAAATCGAGCGCGAGCTCGCGCTTCAGACGCGGCAATTCGGCGCCGACCACTTCGCGTCCGGGACGCCCGATGATATCGCCGATGAAAAGTATGCGCATGCTCTGGTGCCTGACTGCGTAAAGATCTCGCCCCCGCGCAGTGGCAGGGAAACCGGAATATGTCGTATTCTGTATCGGATGGCACTCTCGCGACCAACCGCAGGCATTGCGGGTTGCGGTTCCCCTCGGAAATTGCTCACGCGGAGATGAGGAGAACGCGGAGCTGGTGCCAGGCTGCACAAAGCGCCAGACGGGATTTCTGGCGAGATCGTGGTTGGGGCGGATTTCTCTCTTACCAAGTTCGCTACTCGCCGCGCCGACCCTCGCTTTCGCGAGGGCAAGCTCATGCGGCGACCGGGTCCTCGGTCTGCGCGTCGCAAGCGACGCTTGCCGAGGATGACAGGGAATTTATTGACGTAGAACCTGCCGTCAACCACGCATGTCATTCTCGCGCAAGCGAGAACCCAGCGCGCGCGCGTCTGCGCGCGCAATAGAGCACGCTTCAACTTTCAAAATGCCGGATGCCGCGTTCCGTTACCACCAGATCGAGCCGGTGATCGTGAGGTTCGCGCGGGAGCGCGTCCACTTCCTGGCCGGCGTAGGCGATGCCGATGGCCGTTACACGGCAGCCGGCGCGAAGCCGATCCAGCGCACGATCGTAATAGCCCCCGCCATAGCCCAGCCGATGCCCATGCGCATCGAAAGCCAGCAGCGGCACCAGCACCAATTCCGGCGTCACGGCGGGACCCCCCGAAGCCGGTTCCCCGATGCCGTGGACATTGAGCTGTGTCGCGTCGCCTTCGCGCCAGGCGCGGAAGACGAGTCGCTTTCCCTCAGCCATGCAGGGCAATGCAAGCCGATGGCCCCGCTTCGCCAGCGCCGCCATCAGCGCGCGCGGATCAGCCTCCTCGCGGATGGGCAAATAGCCGGCAACTATCGCTGCGTCGGCAAACACCATCTCGCCCGCAAAACCCGCGATCGTCGTTGCGAAATCGGGCAAGGCGGCGGAGAGCGTCTCTCGAAGCACGCGCGCCTCGGCCCGAAAGGCCCCCTTCGGGCTCATGGGATGAAAAGCGGACGGGACCGCGCCCGCCGTTGGATGCGGATCCTCACGGGCCTGCAAGTGCAGGTGGGCGCCATATGACCGAAACCACGGCCCCGGTCAGGGACAGCTCCCGGTGAGTACCATTAAGGCCCCTGGGCATCGCGTTCCTGACGCGCGGAGCAGTACCCGTCCGCCTCCAATTTAGGCGCGCTCAAGCCGCGCCGCAATATCCTCGGCGCGGGTCGCGGCCGTTTCCAGCGCCGAAATGGCAACAGATTCCGCTGTGGAGAGGTTTTCGGTCATCCGCTCCCGCGCGGAATTCAGCTCGCCGACCTGTTTGGTGCGCTGTTCGAGCCGGCTCACGGCGTCGAAATAATCGTCGGTAACCAGCAGGGCCGCCATCAGAATTAACCGCGCATCGCCCGCCTGACCCACACTTTCCAGCAATTCGCGAACCTTTCCGTCCACATGGGCCGCCAGCTCGCGCAAATGATCCTCCTCGCCTTCGTCGCAGGCGATGGTATAGGCGCGGGCGTTCACCATGATGTTCACGAGCGGCATTTACGGTCTCCGGATGATGCATTTCAGCTTGCAGGTGGCGTCGGCAATCGTCGTCATGCCTGGCCGGTCGAAGCCTGTCCAAGGGTGGCGCGGATTTCGGCGATGGCGCCGTCCAGCCTGGTCTCCACTTCTTCGGTAATTCCGGCAAGAGAGCGGGTTTCTTCTTCAAGTTCTGCGATGCGGGCCAGCAGGGTCTCGCGTTCCCGGTTGAGCCGGGCCAGCTCATCCGAACAGGTCTTCGCCTCGTCTTTGGCCTGGGCCATGGCCTCTCCGTGTTGCTCGATAATTTCGAGCGCAGCCATCAAACGCGACGTGGCTGCGTCAAGCGCGTCCATGCCCACCTCATCCTGCAAATCGTTGCGAACTTAAGCCGGGGGCGGAAGCAGGGTCAACGACAACCCTTGACGGACATGCGCGCCGCACCTAAGGGCTCGGGCCTCTTTGGGGCTCGCAAGACCCTCTTCGCGCATTAAATCGGACTCGCGGCCGAAGCGGCGACGGACTGCCCCTTCCCGGCCCCAACGGCAGGAACCAGGAGGAGAATCATGGCCATCCGCGTCGCGATCAACGGCTTCGGCCGCATCGGACGATTGGTGCTGCGCGCGATCGCGGAATCGCAGCGCAAGGACATCGTCGTCGTGGGCGTCAACGATCTGGGCCCGGTGGAAACCAATGCCCATCTGCTGCGCTACGATTCCGTGCATGGCCGCTTTCCCGGCGCGGTCGAGATCGATGGCGGCCACATGACCGTCAACGGCAACCGCGTCAGGGTCACCGCGATCCGCAATCCGGCCGAGCTTCCGCACCGCGAACTGGACGTCGACATCGCGCTGGAATGCACCGGCATCTTTACCTCGAAGGAGAAAGCGTCGGGGCATCTGACCGCGGGCGCCAAACGCGTGCTGATCTCCGCGCCCGCCGACGGCGTGGATCTGACGGTGGTTTGCGGCGTCAACGACGACAAGCTGACAAAGGAACATATCGTCGTTTCCAACGCCTCCTGCACCACCAACTGCCTGGCGCCGGTAGCGAAAATCATGCACCGGGCCTTCGGCATCGAAAAAGGTTTCATGACCACGGTGCACAGCTACACCAACGATCAGCCGACACTGGACGGGCTGCACAAGGATCTTTATCGCGGCCGCGCGGCGGTGCTTTCGATGATCCCGACCTCCACCGGCGCGGCGAAAGCCGTGGGCCTGGTGCTGCCGGAGCTCAAGGGCAAGCTCGACGGCGTTGCCATTCGCGTGCCGACGCCCAACGTGTCGCTGGTCGATTTCAATTTCATCGCCCAACGCTCGACCAGCGTTGAAGAAGTCAATGCCGTCGCCAAAGCGGCGGCGGCAACCGGGCCGCTCAAAGGCATTCTCGACATCGTCGATGCGCCGCTGGTTTCGTCCGACTTCAACCACAACCCCGCATCCTCCAGCTTCGCGCTCGACCAGACGAAAGTGGTCGACGGCAATCTGGTGCGGGTGATGGCGTGGTACGACAATGAATGGGGATTCTCGAACCGCATGGCCGACGCCGCCGTGGCGATGGGCAAATTGCTCTGAGATGGAAGGCTTTCGCACGCTCGATGGCCTGGACGTGACGGCAAAGCGCGTGCTTGTTCGCGCCGATTTGAACGTGCCGGTGAGGGGCGGCGCCGTCACCGACCGGCTGCGAATCGAGCGCCAGGCGCCGACGATCCGCGAGCTCGCCGGCAAGGGCGCGCGCGTGATCGTGCTGTCCCATTTCGACCGGCCGAAGGGCAAGATCGTGCCGCACATGTCGCTCAGATCCATCGTGCCGGTGCTTTCCGAAGCGATCGGGCGCCCGGTCGCCTTCGCCGATGACTGCATCGGCGAGACGGCGCGGAGCGCGGTGGCAAACCTGCGCGACGGCGAAGTGCTGCTGCTGGAGAACACGCGCTTTCACGCGGGCGAGGAGAAAAACGATCCGGACTTCGCAAAAGCGGTGGCGTCGCTGGGCGATCTGTTCGTCAACGATGCGTTTTCCGCGGCCCATCGGGCGCACGCAACCACTGAAGGGCTTTCGCACCTGCTTCCGGCCGCGGCGGGACGGGCGATGGAAGCCGAGCTCGCGCATCTGCACAAGGCCCTCGACCACCCCACGCGTCCCGTGATGGCGGTGGTCGGCGGCGCCAAGGTTTCCACCAAGATCGCGCTGCTCGCCAACCTGATCGGCCGCGTCGATGTGCTGGTCATCGGCGGCGGCATGGCGAACACCTTTTTGGCGGCGCAAGGGCTCGAAGTGGGAAGATCGCTTTGCGAACGCGACCAGCTCGATACCGCGCGCGACATTCTGGAATCCGCCGCGCGGAACGGCGCCGCCATCGTGCTGCCCGTCGATGTCGTGGTGGCAAAGGACTTCAAGCCGCACGCCATCCACCACACCGTGGACGTGAAAAGCGTCGGCAAAGACGAAATGATTCTGGATGTCGGCGCGCGAAGCGTCGAAGAATTCATTGATAGGCTGGAGCGGGTGCGCACGCTGGTGTGGAACGGGCCGTTCGGCGCCTTCGAGACGCCACCGTTCGACGCGGCGACCGTCGCGGCGGCGCGGGCAGTCGCCAGGCGAACCCGTGACGGCACGCTGCTGTCGGTGGCGGGCGGCGGCGACACGGTTGCGGCGTTGGCCCATGCCGGCGTGACGGAGGACTTTTCTTACGTGTCGACGGCGGGCGGGGCGTTTCTCGAATGGCTGGAAGGAAAGACATTGCCGGGCGTCGCGGCGCTCGCGCAAGCTGGAGGATGAATATGGACAGCAACGAACTGGCGCGCGTGGCGCATGCGATGGTGGCGAAAGGCAAAGGCCTTCTTGCCGCCGACGAAAGCGCCGGCACGATTGCCAAACGCTTCGAGACGATCGGCGTCGACTCGACGGAAACCAACCGGCGCGACTATCGCGAATTTCTGTTCCGCACCACCGATGCGATGAAAGGCCATATCTCGGGCGTCATTCTCTACGACGAAACCATCCGCCAGAAGGCGAAGGACGGCACGACGCTGGTTGCGCTTATCGAACAGGCCGGCGCCATTCCCGGCATCAAAGTGGATTTGGGCGCCAAAACGCTGGCGCGCTGCCCCGGTGAAACGATCACCGAAGGCCTCGACGGGTTACGGGAGCGGCTGATCGCCTATCGCGGCCTCGGCGCGCGTTTCGCCAAATGGCGCGCGGTGATCGATATCGGCCGCGGCCTTCCCACCTTCGACGCCATCCTCACCAACGCCCATGCGCTGGCGCGCTATGCCGCGCTTTGCCAGGAGGAGAGCATCGTTCCGATTGTCGAGCCCGAAGTGCTGATGGACGGCGATCACACCATCGAGACCTGCGCGAAGGTGACGGAATGGACGCTCAAGGAAGTGTTCTACGCGCTGTTCAACCAGAAGGTCGAGCTCGAGGGCATGGTGCTCAAGCCCAACATGGTCGTGCCCGGCGCCAAATGCGCGAAGCAGGCGAGCGTGGCTGACGTGGCAGCGCGAACGGTGGCGATTCTCAAGCGCTGCGTGCCGGCGGCGGTGCCGGGCATCGCGTTCCTGTCGGGCGGCCAGTCCGACGAAGACGCCACCGCCCATCTGAACGCGATGAACGCCGCGCACCGGCAGCTGCCGTGGCCGCTGACATTTTCCTACGGCCGCGCCCTGCAGGCCGCGCCGCAGCACGCATGGAGCGGCAAGCCAGAAAACATTCCCGCCGCGCAACGCGCCTTCGCCCACCGCGCCCGCATGAACAGCCTCGCGACCCTTGGCCAATGGAGCCCCGATCTCGAAAAGACGGCGGCGTGACGCATTATGGACCGATGCCGGCTTTATCTGATTACGCCGGCGAGGGTCGAACCAGTTGGTTTTGCGCAGACTCTCGAGCGCGCACTGGACGGCGGCGATGTCGCTTCGTTGCAGTTGCGGCTGAAGGACGCGGACGACAGCGAGATTCTGCGGGCGGGAGAAATCCTGATGCCGGTGGCGCATCGCCATGGCGTGGCCTTCATCCTCAACGACCGGCCCGACCTTGCCGCCAAACTCGGCGCCGACGGGGCGCATATCGGCCAGAACGACTTGGCGTGCGCGAAGGCGCGCGCGCTGCTGGGCCCCGATCGCGCTCTGGGCGTCACCTGTCACGATTCGCGGCATCTGGCGATCGAGGCCTCCGAGGCGGGAGCGGACTACGTCGCCTTCGGCGCGTTTTTCCCGACAGACACCAAGCACGCGAAGACGCAGGCCAACATCGAGCTGCTCGCCTGGTGGTCGGAACTGATGATCGTCCCCTGCGTCGCCATCGGCGGCATCACGGTTGCCAATGCGCGACTGCTGGTGGACGCGGGCGCGGATTTCGTTGCCGTCTGCGCCGGTGTGTGGAACCACAGCGAGGGGCCGGCGGCGGCGGTCAAGGCATTCAATGCGCTGTTCTGACGGGTTGCGATTGCGCCCGCGCGCGCCGCCCTGCTAGAACCCGCGCTCTTTTCAGCAACCCCCCGCGTCCAGGCGCCCGAAGGAGCGCGCCCGCCATGGCCAAGATTGCAGGCAACGAGATTCGGCCCGGCGTGATGATCGCCCATGAGGGCGGGCTGTGGATGGCCGTGAAGTGCCAGGCGGTGAAGCCGGGCAAGGGTGGCGCCTACAACCAGGTGGAGCTGAAGAACGTCGTCACCGGCACCAGGCTCAACACGCGCTTCCGTTCCGACGAAGGAGTGGAAGAAATCTATCTGGAGAAAAAGGATTTCCAGTATCTCTATGAGAGCGGCGACATGCTCACTTTCATGGACACCGCGACCTACGACCAGATCGAAATCGAAAAGGATTTCGTCGGCGACCAGGCGCAGTTCCTGCAGGACGGCATGAAAGTGCTGGTGCAGGTTTACGAAGGCAGGCCCATCGGCATCAAGCTGCCGCAGCATGTGATCCTCGAAGTGGTCGAAGCCGATGCGGTGATGCGCGGCGGCACGGCGGCGCCGTCCTACAAGGGCGCGGTGCTGGAAAACGGGCTGAAGGTCCAGGTGCCGCCGTTCGTCAATGCAGGAACGAAAGTTCTCGTCTCCACCGAAGACGGCTCCTACATCCGTCGCGCGGAATAATGCCGTACCTCTCGCCCGCGCTGAACGTAATGACGACAGCCGCGCGCAAGGCGGGGCGAAAGCTGACGCGCGACTTCGGCGAAGTGGAGAATTTGCAGATCTCGTTCAAGGGGCCTGCGGATTTCGTCACTGCCGCCGACCGGCGCACCGAACGCATGCTGATCGAAGAGCTTTCGAAGGCCCGGCCCGGCTACAATTTCCTTGTCGAGGAGCAGGGCGTCATCGAGGGGCCGGACAAAAGCCACCGCTTCATCATCGATCCGCTGGACGGCACGACGAACTTCCTGCACGGCATTCCGCATTTCTCGATCTCCATCGCGCTGGAACGCGAGGGCCTGCTCGTCTCGGCGGTGATCTACAATCCCGTGACGGACGAGATGTACACGGCGGAACGCGGCCACGGCGCCTATCTGAACGACAAGCGCCTGCGTGTCGCCACGCGCAAGCATCTGAAGGAGTCGCTGTTCGCCACCGGCATTCCATTTCTGGGCAAAGAAGGCCACGAGGATTTTCTGAAGGAACTAAGCACAGTGATGGGATCGAGCGCCGGTGTGCGGCGTTTCGGCTCCGCCGCGCTCGATCTCGCCTATGTCGCGGCCGGCCGCTATGACGGCTTCTGGGAGCGGGGATTGCAGGCCTGGGACATTGCCGCGGGAATTTTGATCGTGCGCGAAGCGGGCGGGATGGTCAGCGATCTGGGCGGCGGCGCGCGTGCGCTGGAGACGGGCGATATTCTCGCGGCCAACGATACCCTTCATCCCCAGCTCCTCAAGCTGTTGAAGAGCCCCGGTTGAGCGAAGGCGCACGGAGGACTATTCTTTATCCTTCCCCGGGAGCGGTTGGCCGGCTGCCGCGCGCCGGGCGCACCGAACAGAGAACCATGTCGCGCAGAGCTCCAATCTTTGTTGCCGTCCTCGTCTGTCTTGCGGCGCCGGCCGGCAACGCGTTCGCGCAATCAACGCCGGAGCAGCCACCCTCGCCGCTGCTGCAGCCGGGAGAGCCCTATCCCGACACGACGCAGGAGCCGATTCATCTGCATCCTGCGGCACAGGAGCAAGTGCATCTGCATCCGCCGCTGCATCGCAAAACGCCGGTAGCACAGAGGGCGCCGGCTGCGCCATCCGTCACCGGCGAAACCTCCGGCACGGCGGCATCCGCGTCCCCGAACAACGCGGAAGCATCCCCGATCATTCGACTGCACTACCCGAGACACGCGACGCCGACGCGGACACGGGCATCGGCGCGCGTTGCGAAGATCGCGCCGCAAACCGCTGCACCGGAGACCATTCCGTTTTCGCTCGGCGCAGGCAGCGGACCTGCCGCACCCGCGACGGCGCCTGGCGCACCGGCTCGTCCCGCGGTGGCCGCCGCGCGTCCCGGTCCGTCGCCGTCAAAGGCCGGGGGCGCCACGCGATCCGTCGCTGTGTCGGGCGGCGGCGATCGTCCCGATCTGAAAAAGAGAGGCGCCATCCTGTTCGAGAAAAACGCGCCGTCGCCATCGCCGGCGCAGTACCGCGGCGTGAAAGTGCTGGCCGACAATCTCAACACCGCGCTGGCGTCGGGCGCGTCGGGCATTCAGCTCGAAGCCTATGGCGGCGCGCCGGGCGACAAGTCTTCCGATGCACGGCGGCTTTCGCTCAGACGCGCGCTGGCGGTCAGGCAGTTGCTGATCGACGACGGCGTGCCGTCGGCCCGCATCAATGTGCGCGCCATGGGCGGCGCCGACGACAAAGGCCCTGCCGACCGCGTGGATGTGTTCATCCGCGCCGCCTGACCGCGCCGCGCCTCTATTCCGCGGGTAACGCGACGCGCAGGTCCACGTCTTTCGCTTCGCTTCCGATGCTGGCAAAGAAGGCCAGCATGATCGCGCCGATGGCGCACACCACGGCGAGAGAAACCCCATAGCTTCCCAGCGAGATTGCCAGCACGCCCTGCAACCACGCGTTGGACGAAGCGAAAAAATTGCCCAGCTGATAGACGACGCCGGGAAAGGTGCCGCGCGCTTCCGCCGGCGAAAGTTCGTTCAGATGCGCCGGCACCAGACCCCAGCATCCCTGAACCAGGAACTGCATTGCGAATGCTCCAAGCGTCAGCAGAACCGCAGACTGCGAGAACGCCCACAATGGCAGCATGGGCAGGCAAAGGAGCGCGCCCACGGCGATCATGCGGCGACGGCCCAGATGCTGTGAAAGGATGCCGAACACCAAGCCGCCCAGGATCGCGCCGATATTGGCGATGACGACGATGGTGCTCACCTCCCGCGGGGTGAATCCATGATCCACCTTGAGAAAGGTCGGGTAGAGATCCTGCGTGCCGTGGCTGAAGAAATTGAAACAGGTCATCAGCAGCACGGCGTAGAGCGCCAGCCGCCAATGACGGCGCAAGACATCGGCCGCGCGGCCCTCGCGCCCACGGGCGGGGCTCCATCCTGGCGACTCCGGCACGTTGCGGCGGATATAAAGCACCAGCAGCGCCGGCAGAATGCCGAGCAGGAAAAGGCCGCGCCAGCCGAACCAGGGAAACAGCACCCCGTAGGCGACCGAGGCGATCAGATAGCCGCTCGCATAGCCCGACTGCAGAATTCCCGACACCACGCCGCGCGAATCCGGGCGAATCGATTCCATGGTCAATGACGCGCCGATACCCCATTCGCCGCCCATCGCAATGCCGAACAGTGCGCGAAGCACGAGGAACACGAACAGATTGGGCGCGAAAGCCGACGCAAATGCGAGTGCCGCATAGAGCATCACGTCGAGCATCAGCACCGGGCGTCGCCCATAGCGGTCCGCAAGTCGTCCGAAGATGAAGGCGCCCACCGGACGCAGCGCCAGCGTCAGGGTGATGGCGATCAGGATCGTGGGAACACGGGCGGCAAATTCCTTCGCGATGTCGGTGACGACGAACACCAGCAGGAAGAAGTCGAACGCGTCGAGCGTCCAGCCGAGATAACTCGCCGCCACGACATGCTTCTGCTCGCGTGTCCAGCCTCTCAGTGCGGCTATCGGCATCTGTCGTTTCCCCGCGCACCGGTCCCGGCGCAAACCGGTCCCCCGCATCGGCCGGAATATCATCCCGGCGAAAGCGTGTCATGGGTCCGAAAATGTCGGAATTTGTCTCGACGATCCAAGCCGGGACGAATAGCGACCATGAATTTCGCCGTTCGGTTTCGCAGTGGGGTAGCTTCAAGGAGTGGTGAAAGGGGCGGAACGACCGCCCCTGCCACAGGAGGGACTGAGATGACGCTATACATCTCCCTCCGGTTCCTCGGGAAAAGAAGGGTTATCCTTCTGATTCTGAGGTAACACCGGCCCCGCCCCGGAGCGCAAACTTCGGGGTGGGTGCCCTCCAACTATATGCCATGCCATGCCGGTAATCAATCGACAAATCCCCAGCGCCGGCAGGCAGCGTTACACCAGCGTCGCGTCGGTTTTGGCTGCGACCTCGTCGCGCGAAACCTCCGGCGCCAGTTCGATCAGCGTCAGGCCGCGCTCGCCCACATCGAACAGACCGAGATTGGTGATGATGCGATGCACGCAATGCACGCCGGTGAGCGGCAGCCGACAGGACTTGAGAAGCTTGGGGCGCCCCGCCCTGTCGGTGTGATCCATGGTGACGACGACGCGTTTGACGCCGGCCACCAGATCCATCGCCCCGCCCATGCCCTTGACCAGCTTGCCCGGCACCATCCAGTTGGCGAGATCGCCGCGCTCGGAGACTTCCATCGCGCCCAGAATCGAAAGGTCGATATGGCCGCCGCGGATCATCGCGAAACTGTCGGCGGAGGAAAAATACGAGGTCATGGGAAGCGCCGTGACCGTCTGCTTGCCGGCGTTGATGAGATCGGGATCGACCTCGTCCTCGCGCGGGAACGGACCCATGCCGAGCATGCCGTTCTCCGATTGCAGGGTCACATTCATGCCGTCGGGAATGTAATTGGCGACCAGCGTGGGAATGCCGATTCCGAGATTGACGTAAAATCCGTCGCGCAATTCCTGCGCGGCGCGGTTGGCCATGTCTTCGCGGGTCCAGGCCATGGCTGCTAACCTCCGCGCACCGTGCGCTTCTCGATGCGCTTTTCGCAGGCCAGTCCCGCCACCAGTCGTTGCACGTAAATGCCCGGCGTATGGATGGAATCGGGATCGAGCGCCCCCGTCGGCACCAGTTCTTCGATCTCGGCAACCGTCAGCTTTCCCGCCGTCGCCATCATCGGATTGAAATTCCGCGCGGTCTTGCGATAGACGAGATTGCCTTCTGCATCGCCGCGCCACGCCTTGACGATTGCGAGGTCCGCTCGCAGCCCGCGTTCGAGAATATAGATCTCGCCGTCGAATTCCTTGTGCTCCTTGCCTTCCGCGATCGTCGTGCCCACGCCCGTCTTCGTATAGAAGCCCGGAATGCCGGCGCCGCCGGCGCGGATGCGTTCGGCCAGCGTGCCCTGCGGGTTGAATTCGAGCGCCAGCTCGCCGTTCAGATATTGCTTCTCGAAAGTTTCGTTCTCGCCGACATAAGAGCTCACCATCTTGCCGATCTGCCGGGTCTGGAGCAAAAGCCCCAGCCCGAAATCGTCCACCCCCGCATTGTTCGAAATCACCGTGAGGTTCCTCACGCCGGAATCGCGCAAGGCCAGAATCAGGTTTTCCGGAATGCCGCACAGCCCGAAGCCGCCCGACATGATTGTCATGCCGTCGAACAGAATCCCATCGAGCGCTGCCGCGGCGCTCCCATAAACTTTGCTCATTGTCGTCCGTTCGGCTTGACGGGCAACGCTCGCCCGCCTGTATAGTCGCGCAGACTTATCGTCTTGGGGGCGCAAAGATGCAAGCAAGAGCGGCGATCGGAATTGCCTTCGCCTTCTGTGCGGCGTCGATCGCTGGCGCGGTTGCGGCGCCGACGCCATTGGCGATGCCCAAGGACGTGGGATTGCAGGACGTGGGCGAGGGCGTCGCAATCGCGCTTCCCCTGATCGCGGGCGGCATTTCGATTTATAAGGACGACTGGAACGGCGCGGGTCAGCTTGCGCTCGTCACCGGCGCTACCGTCGGCACGACTTATCTGCTCAACCGTTTCGTCAAGGAAGAGCGCCCTTACTGCAAAGGCGAAGTCGGGTGCGACGATCATTCCTTCCCGTCCAACACTTCGGCGCTGGCGTTCGCGCCGGCGCAATATCTGTGGAATCGCTACGGCTGGGAATATGGCGTGCCGGCTTACGCGGCGGCCGGCTTCGTCGGCGCGACGCGGGTCGTGGCCGGCGAGCACCGGGTGTGGGACGTTGCGACCAGCGGCGTGATTTCCTTTGTCTACAACTGGATCGTCACCGATCGTTATCGCGCGCCGGACAATATTTACAGCGGTGTGTACGCCACGCCGAAGGGCGCCGTGTTTGCGCTGAATTACCGGTGGTGATGCGGGCGTTTTTGGCAATCGCGGCGGCGATGCTCTTGAGCACCAGCGCCCGCGCGATGGAGCTCACCAGTTCCAGCGTCGCCAACGGCGCGTCGCTGTCTCCCAATCAGGTGAAGGCGGATTGCGGCGGTAGGAACATTTCGCCGGCGCTTTCGTGGAGCAGTGCGCCGGCCGCAACGAAAAGCTTCGCGGTGACGGTGTTCGATCCCGACGCCCATGGCGGCTGGTGGCATTGGACCGTGTTCGATATTCCCGCCTCCGTCGGGTCGATGCCCGCGGGTGCCGCCAGCGGCGCCGGCCTCCCGCAGGGTGCGGCGCAGGGCGAAAACGATTTCGGCGATGCTGTCTATGGCGGTGCCTGTCCGCCGCCGGGTTCGGGCACGCACCATTATGAATTCACGGTCTGGGCATTGCCAATGGCCGATGCGCCATTCGCCGCCGGTTCGAAAAGCGAAGATGTTGCCGCCTGGTTGAAAACGCATGCCATCGCCCGCGCGGAGCTTGTCGCGGTCTACGGTCGCTGAACTTTTACGGCGAAATCGACGCCAGACGATCGACACGGCGCAGCGGCGGGAAAACGCCCATCCAAGTGGCTACCACGACGAGGGTACCGAGGCCGCCGATGACGACGGCGGGCACGGTTCCGAACCACGCCGCTGTGAATCCAGATTCGAACTCGCCAAGCTCGTTGGACGCGCCGATAAACAGCATGTTCACCGCGCTCACGCGTCCGCGCATCGCGTCGGGGGTCGCCATCTGCACCAGCGACTGGCGGATGAAGACGCTCACCATGTCGGCCGCGCCCAAAATCGCCAGTGCCGCCAGCGATAGCCAGAAATTCGTCGAGAGCCCGAAGACGATGGTGGCGATGCCGAACATGAAAACGGCGGCGAACATCGCGGGGCCTGCATGCCGCTCTAGCGGTCGTCTTCCGAAAGTCACGCCGACGAGGGCAGCGCCAAGCGCCGGCGCGCTGCGCAGGAAACCAAGGCCCAGCGGGCCCGCATGCAGAATGTCGCGGGCGAATATCGGCAGCAGCGCCGTGGCGCCGCCCAGCAAAACGGCGAAAAGATCGAGCGAGAGAGCGCCCAGAATGACGGGGCGCGTACGAACGAAATGCACGCCTTCCGTCACCCGTTCGACGGCAGTGGCGAGCCCCTGCGCATTGGCGGCGCGCCGCCTGCCGCCGACGAAGACCACAGCAACACCGGCGGCAAGAAAACTCGCGCAGCACGCGGCATAGGCAAAGGACGGCCCGAGCACAAAGAGAAAGCCGCCCAGCGCCGGACCCACCAGCACCGCCCCCTGGAAGCTCGACGATCCCCATGCCAGCGCGCGCTGCAGGCTTTCGCGCGGCACCAGAAACGGCAGCAGCGATTGCGATGCGGGACCGGCGAATCCGCGCGACGCGCCGAAGAACACAAGCACCGCATAGAAGGGCCAGGTTGCGTGCACCTGCGTCAGGGTGAGCACGAGAAAGGTGGCGCTCGCCACGGCCTGCGCAATCACGCTGGCGCAGAACACCCGGCGCTGATCGAAGCGGTCGGAAATGTCGCCCGCCGGCAGGGCCAGCAGAAACATCGGCACGAACTGGCAGAGTCCCACCAGGCCCAGCGCCAACGGATCGCGCGTGAGATCGTAAATCTGCCAGCCCACCGCCACCGATTGCACCTGCATGGCGATCGAGGACAGAAAACGCGCGCCCACGAACTGCGCGAAATCGCGGCGGCGATAAACCGGCTCCGGCGGCGCGGTCATGCGGATTGCGAACGCGCCCAATCGGCGCGCGCGATGCTCCAGACGTCGGTCACGAAAGTCTTGCCGCCATGGACGACGTCGTGCCGCGCGCCGCGGGTCTCGCCCAGCCGCTGCGCGACCGCCTGGGAGGCGGCATTGTCGATCTGGATTACCGAAATCACGCGGTCGAAGTTTTGCGTGAGGAAGGCGTATGCCATCGCCGCCCGCGCCGCTTCCGTGGCGAGCCCTGCGCCCCAATACTTCTTGCCGAGTGTCCAGCCCACTTCGGGACCGGGCCAACCTTCGGGGTTGTGCATGCCGACGCGGCCGACAAACGCGCGATCGGCTTTGCGTTCGACCGCCCACATGCCATAGCCGCGCAATTCCCAGTGGCCGATGAACGTCGCCATGTTGCGCCAGGCATCGGCCCGCGACATCGGCTCGCCCGTCAGATAACGGGTCACATCGCTATCCGCCATGAAACGCGCATAGGGCTCGAAATCTTCCGCGCGCCATTCGCGCAGCACAAGCCGTTCGGTTTCAAGGCGCGGAATCACGTCGGCGTCCTTTCGCCCGAATAGGGGATCACAGGCAGCCCCATGGACCGGCGTTGGCCCCGGACTCGAGCACGGTGCTTGTTGCTACTTCTCCCTCACCGCCGCGACGATCTTCTGCGCGGCGTCGGCGAGGTCGCTGGCGGAGACGATCGGCAGGCCGGATTTCGCGAGAATATCCTTGCCTTTGTCGACATTCGTCCCTTCGAGGCGCACCACCAGCGGCACGGACAGCGAAATTTCCTTCGCCGCCGCCACGATGCCTTCGGCGATGATGTCGCATTTCATGATGCCGCCGAAAATGTTGACCAGAATGCCTTTGACGTGCGGATCGGAGACGATGATCTTGAACGCCGCCGTCACTTTCTCGCGGCTGGCGCCGCCGCCCACGTCAAGAAAGTTCGCCGGCTCCTCGCCATAGAGCTTGATGATGTCCATCGTCGCCATGGCAAGGCCCGCGCCGTTTACCATGCAGCCGATGCTACCGTCGAGCTTGACGTAGGAAAGATCGTATTTCGCCGCTTCGCGTTCGGTGGGGTCTTCTTCGTCGGGATCGCGCAGCGCCGCCATGTCCTTGTGGCGGAAAAGCGCGTTGTCGTCGAAATTGATCTTGGCATCGAGGCAGATCAAGTCGCCGGCTTTGGTGACCACCAGCGGGTTGATTTCGAGCAGACTCATGTCTTTCGCAACAAATGCCTCGTAAAGCCCTTCTACAACCGTGCCGCATTGCTTCGCCTGTTCGCCGGCGAGTTTCAGCGCCGACGCAATGTTGCGGCCGACATAGGGCCGATAGCCCGCAGCCGGTTCGACCTGGCAGGTGAGAATCTTGTCGGGACTGTGCTTCGCCACTTCCTCGATATCCATGCCGCCTTCGGTGGAGGCGATGAACGCGACGCGGCCGGTGCCGCGATCGACGAGCGCCGAAAGATAGAGCTCGCGCGCGATGGCCGAGCCGTCTTCGATGTAGAGCCGGCGCACGACGCGCCCCGCCGGTCCGGTCTGATGCGTTATCAGCGTCATGCCAAGCATGCGTTCGGCTTCGCTGCGAACGTCGTCCAGCGAGCGGACGACTTTCACGCCACCGCCTTTGCCGCGGCCGCCGGCATGGATTTGCGCCTTCACCACCCACACCGGTCCGCCGAGTTCTTCCGCGGCTTTCACCGCCTCATCGGTCGTGAACGCCGGCTTTCCGCGCGGCACGGGCACGCCGAATCCGCGCAGCACGTCCTTGGCCTGATATTCGTGGATGTTCATGCAAAACCTCTGTGAGCGCGGGCACGCAAAATAACAGTGCCGCCCGCGAGCGCAAGCCGCGCGTCCGCGCACGCGCTTGCAACAACGTCCTGACCGGGTTTTTGCCGCTACGCTTTGCGCGCGCGCCAGCCGGCGTAAAAGCTGCCGGCGCTCAGAACGCCCAGCGTGATTTGGGCGACGTTGGCGACTGACTCGGGAAGCATCCAGGACGTTGCGAGGAATCCGAGGCCGGCGGCGATCGAAACCGAACGCCAGGGCTCGCGAAAGGACCGCCTTCGGGTCTTGCGGGCCTTGTTCCAGTCTTCGAGTTCCTGATCGAGGGACGAGGGCTCGCGCGCGGCACGTTTCGGCGCGACATCGCCGACCGCGGCCAACATCGTAACAGGCGCCGGCGGCAGCCCCTCGACGGTCGGTTCGACCGTGAGCGGCCGCACCGCGACTGGTGCGGCAGACGGGGCGGCGCGGCGTCCGAAGGCTCTGGCCGGTTGCATGCTGCGATCCAAACAATCGGCGAAGGATGGCGCAAAACCGGTTATGGCGCCGTTAAGAAACCACCGACAACTGAATGCAAAAGCGCCTCCCTTGCGGGAAATTCCTGAATCATCGCAAGAGCTTGTTCAGCAAGGCGTTGCGCAAGCGGGGTGGGTTGCCGACTTGGCGTTTCGTTTGTGCCGGCCGGCGAATGATTCACGCAGAGAGCAGGAGACGCGGAGGACCGAAGACGATCGAAGATACGCAGGAGTCCCTTTCCTGTTCAGCGCGCACGCACTCGGTCAACGAGAACACGCGGCACACACGATCTCTCCGATAATCCCGTCTGGCGGTTCCGACGTCTGCGATGCTCCGCGTGAGCATTTTCTTGGGACCCTCACCCGCGATGCTTACCGGTTGGTCGCGACAGTGCCGCGCGATACGAACGCGGCACATTCCCGTTTCCCCGGACAGCCCCGCGTTATACGGGTGAGGAACCTTGCGCGCGCAATCGGGAGATGGGCTTGGTTGTAGGTTGTTCGGGGTGGTAGTCATCGTTCGCGGCCGGCCGACATCCGCCCAGGGAGGAACCATTGCAGATTCGAAAACTGGTGCTCGCGGCGGTGGCCGTAGCGGCCTGCGGCTGGCAGGTGGTGCTGGCAGCCGGGGGCGACGACGACCCGTATCTGTGGCTCTCGGACATTCGCGGCGCCAAAGCGCTCGGCTGGGTGGCGCAACAGAATGCCAAAAGCGATGCGGTGCTGACGCATGATCCGGCTTACGCGACCGTCCGCGATGCCATCCTGAAATCGCTCGATACCAAAGACCGCATTCCGCTCGGCACGCTCGATCACGGCAATGTCTACAATTTCTGGCAGGACGCAGAGCATGTGCGCGGGCTGTGGCGGCGTACCAATGTCGCGGATTACCGGAATGCTTCGCCCAACTGGGAGGTGCTGCTCGACGTCGACAGGCTCGATGCCGACAAGCACCGGGACTGGGTGTTTCACGGCGCCCAATGTTCGCCGTCGATGAAGCGCTGTCTGGTCGATCTTTCTCCCGGTGGCGGCGACGCGACGGAGATTTACGAATACGACCCCGCCGCGCATGCTTTCGCCGCCGACGGCTTCACCCTCAAGCTTGCCAAATCGAACGCGACCTATCTGGACGACGACACGATCCTGTTCGCCACCGATTTCGGCGCCGGCACGCTGACGAAATCCAGCTATCCGCGCATCGTCAAGCTGTGGCATCGCGGCGAGCCGGTCGAAAACGCGAAGACAGTCTATGAAGCGAAGGCCAGCGATATCTCCGCCGAGCCCCGCGTCTTTCGCGGACCCTATGGCACCATCGCGATCGTGCGGCGCGGCGTCACCTTCTTCACCTCGGAATATTTCGCCGTGCTGCCGGACGGCGGCGCCGTGAAACTGCCCCTGCCGCTGGGCGCCGAGCTGCACGGCGCCACCGGCGGTGCATTGCTCCTCACCTTGCGCGACGACTGGATGCCGCAGGGGTCCGCGCAAATCTTTCGCAAAGGATCGCTGATCGCCTTCGACGCGCAGAAATTCCTGGCCGCCCGCAAGCAGCCGCATTTCGCGCTGCTCTACGCGCCGGGTCCCCATGCCACGGTCGATAGCATCGTGGCGGGGCGCGATGCGGTCTACGCCTCGGTGTTCGAAAATATCACGGGTTCCATCCACGCCTTCCGCCGCGACGGCGGCGATACATGGTCCGATGCGAAACTCGCGCTGCCGTCGGGGGGCTCGACCGCCGCCGTCACCGCGGACGACTGGAGCGGAGAAGCTTATTTTACCTTCGAAAGTTTTCTCGTTCCGCCGACGCTTTACGACGACATCGGCGACGACAAGGCCGCGGCGATCAAGTCGCAGCCGGCGCTGTTCGACGCGAGCGCGCTGGTCAGCGAGCAGTTCTGGACGAAATCGAAAGACGGCACGGCGATCCCGTATTTCCTGATCCACACCAGGGACGCGAAAAGCCCAGCGCCGACAATTCTTTATTCCTACGGCGGCTTCGAGCTGCCGCTGTTCCCCTGGTACTGGAACGACGGCCATCGCCCGCTCGACGCCGGTCAGGTCTGGCTTTCGAAAGGCGACGCGATCGCGGTCGCCAACATCCGTGGCGGCGGGGAATTCGGTCCGGCGTGGCATCAGGCGGCGCTCAAATACAATCACCAGCACGCCTTCGACGATTTCCAGGCAGTGGCGGAAGACCTGATCGCACACGGCTTCACGACGCCGCAGCATCTGGGCATTGTCGGCGCCTCGAACGGCGGATTGCTGGTCAGCGCCACAATGGTCGAGCGGCCCGATCTGTTCGGCGCGGTCGTCTGCCAGCGCCCTCTGATCGACATGCTGCGCTACACCCAGTTTGGCGCCGGCGCTTCCTGGGTGGACGAATACGGCGATCCGGCGGATCCGAAAATGCGCGCCGCGATCGCGAAATATTCGCCCTATCAGAATGTGCGCCCCGACGCGAAGATGCCGCCGGTGCTGTTCATCACCGAGACCAGCGACGACCGCGTGACGCCGGTGTTCGCGCGCATGATGGCGGCGAAGATGGAAGACCAGGGCCACGACGTGCTATTCAACGAAGCCCTCGAAGGCGGCCACGGCCCCGGCTCCACCAACGCCGAGCAGGCCGACATGTGGGCGCTGAGCTACGTGTTCTTCGCGCAGAAGCTGGGGCTGGGGAAGTAAGCGTTGCTTCGCTGGTAACAGCGAGATTTTCCGCGATTGCGCAGCGGACGAGGCTTTTCTGCTTCAACGACAAGACGTTGGCGCAAAGACGCGCAGGTCGACCAGCGATTCGGTTCAGGGATAATCAGGCAACCAAGCACCTGCGCCATCAGCGCGAACGGCGTTGCGAGAATCACCTAACTTTCGCGAGGCCCGTGGAAGCGGGCTGAGCAACGAACTGTTTGTCGAGATTGGCCGGCAGATCGAACAGGCGGGGTTCGTTCTCAGCCAGTGAGCGCCCGCACAAACAGCGACTTTCTGCAAAGCCATCGCTGCTTTGGGCCGTGGCAGCCCTGAGATTACCGCAAGCTCGCTTCAATGTTGCCGCCATCGACGGTGAGCGTGGCGGCGGTGGTCTTGGTGGCGGTGGCCAGGTAGACGAAAGCTTCGGCGACATCTTCGGCCGTCACTTCGCGGCCCAGCAGATTGGCGCCCATATAATCGACTTCCGACAACCCGCGGGCTTTCGAGCGCGCCGCGATCATTGCCTCGGTCAGAAGCCCCGTGCGGATGCGGTCGGCGTTCACCGCATTGGCGCGGATGCCGTCGCGGCCGTGATCGAGCGCGTATTGCTTCATCAGGAACAGCGTGGAGGCCTTGGGCAAACCGTAAGGGCCGAAATCCCTGCCGGGATTCACCGCCTGCTTCGAGACGTTGAACAGCAGGCAGCCGCCCGTCCCTTGCGCTTTCATCACCCGCACCGCGTTCTGCGCCACGCTCTGATGGGCGAAGAAGTTGAGTTCGAACGACCGCCGCAGAACCTCGTCGTCCACGGTGCCGATCGCCCCCTGCCAGGCAGCGCCGGCATTCGACACCACGATATCGACGCCGCCGAATGCTTTGGCGACGTCGCCAAACGCGGTGCGCACGTTCTCCGGCTTCGTTACGTCACAGCCGACGGCGATCGCGGTCTTGCCGATCTGCTGCGCGATGGTCAACGCGGCGGCGCGATCGCGATCCAGAACCGCGACTTCGGCGCCGGCCCGCGCGAAGGCGCTGGCCGTTGCCGCGCCGATGCCCGAGCCGGCGCCGGTTACCAGCGCGACCTGCCGCGCCAGCGGCTTTTCGGCCGCCTTGCCGAGCTTGGCCTGTTCGAGCGACCAATACTCGACGTCGAACATGTCCGCTTCGGGAATCGGGCGATAGCGGCCGACAGCTTCCGCATCCGTGACGACCTCAACCGTGTTCTCGGCGATGTCGGCGGCGATGGCCGCGTCTCTTGCGCTGGCGCCGAGGCCGAACAACCCTTTGCCCGGCACCAGCACGACACGCGGGAGTGGATCCAGTTCCGTCTTCTTCGGTTCGGCACGCAGGTTGTTGCGCGCGAAATAGTCGTGGTACCGCGCGACGTATGCGGTCACGGCGTTTTCGACCGCTTCCTTCCATTCGTTGAGCTTGCCCGCTTCGGGCGCCGGGACGATCAGCGGCCAGTTCTTGGTACGGATGGTATGATCCGGCGTCGCTACGCCGGCCTGCGAATAACGCGCGAGATCGGCGCCGTTCACATAATTCAATATCGCGGGCGAAGTGCGGAAACAGAGGATTTGGCGCTTTACCGTGCCCGCATTGCGGTCGCGCGAAATCGCGCAGGCGCCGCGCAGGATGGGTGCAATTTCGGCCGTGCGCGCCAAATTCCGCGACCGGCTTCCCGCAACGAGATTAGTGCGATCGCGCTGCAGCCGCCCTTCCGCCAGGCTGACGAATGCGATCATGCGTTCGTAGGCGGTTTGCACAGTGTCGCCGAATGTAAAAATGCCATGCTGCAACAGCACGAGCCCTTCGACATCCCGATTTTGTTCGAATACATCGGCGACGCTTTTGGCGAGCGCAAAGCCCGGGATCGTGTACGGCACATAAGCGAGACGGTTGCCGAACACGTCGCGGGCGATTTGCCCACCGTCGGGCTGATCCGTCAGCGCCAGAACCGCACTCGAATGCGTGTGATCGATGAATTTTTGCGGCAGAAACGCGTGCAGCAGCGTTTCGACGGACGGATTGGGCGCGCTTGCATCGAGCAGATTGACGCGCTGGAAATTGACCATGTCCTCGTCGGAGAGCCGGTCGAGCGCGCGCAGGCGGCGCAGCGGCGCCAGCCGCACGGCTGGCAATCCGGCGGGCTCGATATTGCCCATGTCCCAGCCCGACCCCTTGACGCAGATCACTTCGACCGTGTCGCCAAGCAAGTCCTTTACGTGGGTCTTGACCGAAGTGTTGCCGCCGCCATGCAGCACCAGTCGCGGATCGCTGCCCAGAAGCTGCGTGGTGTAAACCCGCAGCGCCAGATCCTCGCCGACACCTTTCGCGGCATAGCGCTCGACACAGGCCTGCGCCTCGGTGTCAGACCAGCGGCTTTTCATTTCAGGTTCCTCATTCCCATGTTTGTCATGACCCGGCGGAGCAAAGCGAAGTCCGGGCCACCCAGTTGGCAGCGCAGATGATCAACCTGTGTGTGGCTCGCATTCGCGGGCCATGACGTTTTGTTTTCTGATAGCGCAGTTCTATCGTTTCGGGAACAGATGTCGCAATCCATCTGCCGTTGCCTCGCAAACGCCGCGCTCTGTGATGAATCCGGTGACCAGCCGTGCCGGCGTGACATCGAAGCCCGGATTGGCGGCGGGACTTCCCGGCGCGGCGATTTCCACGGTCGCAAGCCCGCCGCCGGCAACGCGCCCCGTCATCGTCAGCAATTCGTCGGCAGATCGCTCTTCGATGGGAATTTCGCGTCCGCTTTGCAGGCTCCAGTCGATGGTGGAAGACGGAAGTGCGACATGGAACGGTATGGCGTTGTCTTTCGCGGCCAGCGCCTTCAGATAGGTCCCGATCTTGTTGGCCACGTCGCCATTCGCGCTCACGCGATCCGTGCCGACTATCGCGAGATCGACTTCGCCCGCCTGCATGTAATGGCCGCCGGCGTTGTCGGCGATGATGGTGTGCGGCACGCCATGCGCGCCGAGCTCGAAGGCGGTGAGCGATGCCCCCTGATTGCGCGGCCGCGTTTCATCGACCCAGACATGCACCGGAACTCCGGCGTCGTGCGCCATATAAATGGGCGCCAGCGCCGTGCCCCAGTCGACGCAGGCGAGCCAGCCGGCGTTGCAATGGGTGAGCACATTGAGCCTTGCACCGTTCTTTTTCTCTGCCGCGTCGCGCAGTATCGCGAGACCATGTTCGCCGATCCGCCGGCACGTCTCGACATCCTCGTCGCAGATCGCGGCGGCCTCGGCCCAGGCGAGCGCCGTGCGCTCCGCGTGCGCGCGGTTGCGCAGCCGATCGCGCATGCGCGCCAGCGCCCAGCGCAGATTGACCGCAGTCGGACGTGTGGCCAGGAGAGCATCGTGGGCGCGGTCGAGCGCCGCATCGCCCGCATCCTCGCGCATCGCCAGCGCGATTCCGTAAGCGGCTGCGGCGCCGATCAGCGGCGCGCCGCGAACGACCATGCGCCGAATCGCGTCGGCCACATCGCCGGCCGAGCGCAGGGTTGCGGTCGCGAATTCATGCGGCAGCTTCGTCTGGTCGATGACGTCCACTCTTGCGTCGCCAACAGGCCAGATGGTGCGGTACGGGCGCCCGGCAATTTTCATGGGGAGACAATGCTTTCACGGCATCCGGAGGAATGACAGTCAAATTCACAGGGACGCAGTGAGGCAATGAGAATTTCTCGCGCGCAATTCCTTCTCACGGCCTCACAGCCTCTTTGACTTCTATCGCTTCCTTCTGCTCAATGGCCTTGGAAGGAAACCAGCGTCGTGACTTCCTTGCCCAGGGCGCGAAGCTTGTCGGCGCCGCCCAGCTCCGGCAGATCAATGACGAAACAGCAGCCCAGTATTCGCGCGCCGGCGCGTTCCAGCAGCTTGATCGCCGCGAAGGCCGTGCCGCCGGTGGCAATGAGGTCGTCGACGATAATGACGTGCTCGCCGTGTTTCACGGCATCGGTGTGAATCTCGACGCGGTCGGTGCCGTATTCGAGCGCGTAATCCTCCCCCATAACCTGCCAGGGAAGCTTGCCCTTTTTGCGCACGGGCACGAAGCCGACCGAAAGCTGATGCGCGACCGCGCCCCCCAGAATGAATCCGCGCGCCTCGATGCCCGCCACCTTGTCGATGCGCACACCGGCGTATGGCTGCACCAGCTCGTCCACCGCCCGGCGAAACGCGCGCGGATGGCCCAGCAGCGTGGTGATGTCGCGGAACATGATCCCCGTTTTGGGATAATCCGGAATCGCGCGAATGACCGATGCGAAATCCATTGGCTTACGTACCCCTCAGAACGCGGCCCGCAACCGCATCGAGCTTGGCGAACAGTGCCGGATCGCGTTTGTCGGGCGCCGTGATGAGCGCCGTGTCGAGCACATGCTCGATGCCGAGTGGCGACGGCGTGCGCGCAGGCCCCAGCTTCGGCGCCACGCGCCTTACGAGCCGGCGCGCCTTCTCGGCGTTGTCGCCAAGGACAGCGATGACCTGATCGACGGTCACGTGATCATGACCGGGATGCCAGCAGTCGAAATCCGTCACCATTGCGGCGACCGCGTAAGGCAGTTCTGCTTCGCGCGCGAGCTTGGATTCCGGCATTGCCGTCATGCCAACGACATCGCAGCCCCAGGAGCGGTAGAGCCGGGATTCCGCAAGCGTCGAGAATTGCGGTCCTTCCATTGCCAGGTAAGTGCCGCCTTTGGCGTGAGGAATGTCTTCCTCGCGACAGGCTTCGACCAGCGCATCGGCCAGCTTCGGGCAAACGGGATGGGCGAGCGACACATGCGCAACGAAGCCCTTGCCGAAAAAACTTTTTTCGCGCGCGTGGGTGCGATCGATGAACTGATCCACGATCACGAAGGTTCCCGGGGGCAGGCTTTCGCGAAAAGAGCCGCAGGCCGAAACCGAGATGATGTCGGTGGCGCCTGCGCGTTTCAGCGCATCGATATTGGCGCGGTAGTTGATCGAGCTCGGCGAATGGATGTGACCCCGGCCGTGACGCGGCAGAAACAGCATGTCGATGCCGGCGAGCCTGCCCGTCAGAATAGCGTCCGACGGCTCTCCCCACGGGCTTCGCACCTCTTCCCAGCGCGCATCCTCAAGACCTGCGATTTCATAAACGCCGCTGCCGCCGATGACGGCGAGAACCGTGCTGGCCATGGCCGCTAAGTCTTTCTGGGGACGCGGGCATCTTGCCCGCACAACGGTACCGCACCATCAATTGCGGGCGGAAGCCCGCGCTCCCGGGAGGCCCTTCTATCACGCCAAAGAGCGCGTTCAATGCATGTTGCGCCAAATCCGCCGGTAGGACAGGAAGCACAGGCCGGAAAACAGCAGCAGAAAAAGAATCACCTCGAAGCCCAGATGCTTGCGCTCGTCCATCGTGGGCTCGGCTGCCCAGCTGAGGAATGTCGTGATGTCGTGGCATTCCTGATCGACCGTCGCTTTCGTGCCGTCGGCATAAGTGACGGAATTGTCAGTGATCGGCGGCGGCATCGAAATGTTCCAGCCGGTGAAATACGGATTGTAATATTTGCCCGACATCACCTTGAAACCGGCGGCCGGCTTCTGGCCGTAACCCGAGCAAATCGAATAGAGGTAGTTGGAACCGCCTTCGCGCGCCTTGACGAGCACGGACTGGTCGGGCGGCAGCGCGCCGTTGTTGGCCGCCCGCGCCGCCTGTTCGTTTGCGAACGGCGCCGGGAAGTGATCGGCCGGCGTGCCCGGCCGGGTGAGGCGCGTGCCGCTGGCGTCGAAAAGATCGCCCTTGTCGTTAGGATCGGCAGGGATTTTGTAGGACGCGGCGATCGCCTTCATCTGCGCATCGGTGAATCCCGGACCACCCGGTTCCGCGAGCGCGTGAAAAGAGACCAGATTGAGGCTGTGACAGGCCGAGCAGACTTCCTTGTAAACCTGAAAGCCGCGCTGCAGCGACGCAACGTCATAGCGGCCGAAAGGCCCCTGGAACGACCAGGCAACGGATTTCGGCGGCAACGCCGGTTCGGTGGATTGCGCCCAGGCAACGCCCGTCATGCCAACCAGAGCGGCGAGCGCAAGCCGGAGACGGAAAGTTCCTGCCATGTCGAGGATCCTCACTCCGCCGGCTGGGGCGCTGATTGCGGGGCGCCCGATCCGAGGACGGATTTGGCGATGCTGTCAGGGAGGCGCAGGGGACGTTCGAAGAGTCCCACGAGCGGCATGAGCAGCCAGAAGAAAACGTAATAGTAGATGGTGCCGAGGCGGGCGACCCAGACCAGCGGAAATTCCGTTCCCGGCAGATTCGCTTCCACCGATTGCGAGCCGCAATAGCCGAGCGCAATGCCGTCCAGCACCAGAATCCAGAACAGCCATTTGAAGATCGGCCGGAAGCGCGCCGAGCGAACCTTCGAGGTATCGAGCCAGGGAATGAACACAAGCGTCAGCATCGAGCCGAACAGCACCAGCACGCCGATGAGCTTTTGCGGAATCGAGCGCAGCATCGCGTAGAAGGGCAGGAAATACCATTCCGGCACGATATCGGGCGGCGTCACCAGCGGATTGGCCTGCACGTAATTGTCGGGGTGGCCCAGCAGGTTCGGGTATTCGAAGACGAACACCGCGAACACGATGACGAACAGCGAAAGATAGAAAAGGTCCTTGATGGTGTAATAGGGATGAAAAGGAACCGTGTCCTGCGGACCTTTCACATCGATGCCGAGCGGGTTGTTGTTGCCAGGAACGTGCAGCGCCCAGATGTGCAGACCCACGAGACCGGCGATGACGAACGGCAGCAGGTAGTGCAGGCTGTAAAAACGGTTGAGCGTCGCATCGCTGACGCCGAAACCGCCCCACAGCCAGGTGGTGATCGCGGTGCCGAGATGCGGAACGATCTGGTCGAACGAACTGAACAGATTGGTGATGACGGTGGCGGCCCAGAACGACATCTGACCCCAGGGCAGCACATAACCCAGAAACGCGGTCGCGATCATCACCACGAAGATGACGACGCCGAGTATCCACAATATCTCGCGCGGCGCCTTGTAGGAGCCGTAATACAGCCCGCGGAACATGTGGATGTAGACGGCGAGGAAAAACATCGAGGCGCCGTTCATGTGAATATAGCGAAGCAGCCAGCCATAGTTCACATCGCGCATGATGGATTCGACGCTGTCGAACGCGAGGTCCGAATTCGGCACGTAGTGCATGGCGAGCACAATCCCGGAAACGATCTGCACGCCGAGGCAGAACGTCAGGATGCCGCCGAAGGTGTACCAGAAGTTCAGATTGCGCGGCGTCGGGAAGGTGGTGACCGTGTCGTTGGCAAAACGCAGGAGCGGCAGCCGCGTGTCGAGCCATCGTGCCAGCCCGGATTTGGGAACGTAGGAGGACGGATGGGACATCTGGCGCTCCTCTACCCAACCTTGACGCGCGTGGGCGAAAGGAAAGCGTATTTCGGGATGGCCAGGTTTTGCGGCGCCGGTCCTTTGCGGACGCGCCCGGCGGTATCGTATTGCGAGCCGTGGCAATGGCACAGCCAGCCGCCGTAGTCGCCTTCGAACGCCGTCGGCGTGCAGCCCAGATGGGTGCAGACCCCGGAGCTGATGTACCATTCCGACTTCACTTCGCGGTTCTCGTCGGTCGCCGGCGCGTCGTCGGGCAGATTCTCGTTGCGCGCCAGCTTGTCGGGCAGTTCGGACAGCGGGACGGATTTCGCCGAAGCGATCTCCTTCGGTGTGCGCCGCCGCACGAAGAGAGGATGACTGCGAAAGGTCAGTACGATGCTTTGGCCCGGCTGGATGGGCGCCAGATCGACCTCGATCGACGACATGGCGAGGACGGCGCTGGTGGGGTTCATCTGGTCGATGAACGGCCACGCCGTCAGCGCCACCCCGACGGCCCCCGCGGTTCCCGTCGCGATATAGAGAAAGTCGCGCCGGGTGGGTTCGGCCGTCGTCGCATGTGCCACGGGTTCACCTTTCTGTATCGAGGCGCTCGGGGAGGCGGGACTGCCGGGGCCGCGCCGTCCCCGGAAGTCTCGGCGCGCCCAATTCGCGGCGTAAAATAGAGAGTCGATTCTGGAGGGTCTTGCGGCACGATGACGCATAAAATGCGCGCCGTTCCAAAGTGTTGCGACGCGAGAGGCGCCCCTAACATTCCATCGCGCTCAAATAGCCTTGCCCGGCATAATCGAGCAGCGCGCGATCCCGCGTCATCACCGTATATCCGTATTCGCGCGCCGTCGCCGCGATGATTCGGTCAGCAGGGTCGGATTGAAGACGGCCGGGCAGAAAAGAGGATTCCAGAAGAACCCTTGCGGACAATTCCACCAGCGCCGTGTCGGGCACCTTCATCAATTTCTCGAACCATCGCTGTGGCGTGATGTCCGACCTGAAACGGCCTTTCCGCGCCAGCAGCCCCACTTCCCAGGCTGTGATCGGAGAGATGTAGGTGACAAAGCCGGCGCTGCGCGCCTGCGAAAGCGCATCGACGGTCTTTTGGGATATCTCGCCCGCGACGATCCAGAGCGCGGCGCAGGTGTCGAGTAGAAACGGTTGCCTCATCGCGATATCTTGGAGAGGCCTTTTTCGATCAGATCGCCTGTTCGATCAAGATTGGCTTCCATCGCATCCAACTCGTCGGGATCCATTGCAGGTTTTGTCAGATCCCAGCCGGGCTCGATCGTGAATGTTCCCTTCATGCTGCCGATCAGTGGATGTTGACTCGATTGCATTTCGCCGGCTCCGAATTCGCGTTGAGACTCCGCCACGCCGCGCGGCGCACTGCTACGCGCGAAAACAAGTTTTTTCGCGGCCATATCGACCTGTTCGGTCTTATAGCCGGCCTGAAGCCACGCCTTGGCGTGCGAGTGGCCGCGCGCCTCGTTTGCCCACCATGGCCGATGACGATAAGCGGACGCCGGCAATTTTCGCCCGATGACCGCCTCGACCTCGCGGAAGGTCATCGCCATACGGCTGCCCGCATTTCGCTTCAGATACTCGCCAAGCGGCTCATAAAGCGCCATTGTTTTTGAGTCTTCGGGATGAGTTACTACATATAGTAACTTCCTAAAAGGAAGTCAACCATGCGCCTTGCCCTTTTCGCGCCCGATATTCCGCAGAATGCCGCGGCGTTGATGCGGCTGGGGGCCTGTCTCGGCATCGCCATCGACGTCATCGAGCCGTGCGGCTTTCTGTTCAGCCACAGAGGCTTTCAACGCGCGGGAATGGATTATCTGGAGAAAGCCGAAATTGTCCGCCACGCCTCGTGGCCCGCATTCATCGCATCGCGCGATGGGCGCGGACGTCTCGTTCTCTTGACCGTCAATGGCGACGTTGCCTACACCCGATTTGCCTTCGCGACGGAGGACACGATTCTTCTCGGTCGGGAAAGCGCCGGCGTTCCACCCGACGTTCATGCAGCGGCAGCCGCGCGCCTGCGCATTCCGTTGCGCGCCGGTTTGCGCTCGCTCAATGTCGCGCAGGCCGGCGCAATGGTTCTGGGGGAAGCCTTGAGACAGACGAACGGATTTCCCTCTTGAATAGTGGCGCTGATTTGTTGGAGCAGCGCAAGGCGCGCGCAAAGGCATGGTTCGAAGAGCTGCGCGACCGTGTTTGCGCGCGCTTCGAAGCCCTCGAAGACCAATACGATGGTCAGCAGGCGGACTGGCCGCCCGGACGTTTCGAGCGATCGTCCTGGAAGCGCCCCGCTGACACCGGAAGCCCTGAAGGAAGCGATGACGCTATCGATTCCGGCGGCGGCATCACGTCGGTCATGCGCGGCCGGGTTTTCGAGAAGGTCGGCGTCAATGTTTCGACCGTATATGGCCGCTTCGACCCGGCCTTTGCCAAACAGGTCGAGGGCGCCGAAGAGGACCCCCGTTTCTGGGCTTCCGGCATCTCGGTCGTGGCCCACATGCAGAGCCCGCATGTGCCGGCCGTGCATATGAACACGCGACATCTGGTGACCACCAAAGCGTGGTTCGGCGGCGGCGCGGATCTGACGCCGATGACGGATGCGGAAAAGGACACGGAGGATTTTCACGCCGCGTTGAAGGATGCCTGCGACAGGCACGATGCCGCCTGGTACCCCCGCTACCGGAAGTGGTGCGACGAGTATTTCTATTTGCCGCACCGCAGCGAACCGCGCGGCGCTGGCGGCATCTTCTACGACCATCACGATTCCGGTGATTGGGACGCGGATTTCAGCTTTACCCGGGAGGTAGGCCTCGCATTTCTGCGTATCTATCCCCAAATCGTCGAGAGGCGCATGCACCTGCCCTGGACGCAAGCCGAACGGGAGCACCAGCTCATTCGGCGCGGCCGATATGTGGAGTTCAATCTCTTGTATGATCGTGGCACCCATTTCGGCCTGAAAACGGGAGGCAACACGGACGCGATCCTGATGTCGCTGCCGCCTGTTGTCCGCTGGCCCTGACGCAGCGGTCGACACGGCATTGTTCGGCTTCCATCTGGTCTCTCCTTCGATTGCGGCGCTGCTTCAGGTCATCCTGATCGACATTGTCCTGGCGGGCGACAATGCGGTCGTCATCGGCCTGGCGGCCGCGTTGGTGCCAAAGCCGCAGCGGCCGCGGGTGATCTTCTGGGGACTTGCGGCGGCCGTGATTTTCCGGATCGTCGTCGCCTGCGTGATCGCGCAATTCCTCCTGCACTCGATATTTCTTCTGTTTGCGGGCGGAGCATTGCTGCTGTTTGTCGCCTGGCGGCTTTATCGCGACATTCACCGGGCGCACGAAGAACTAGTCGCCGCGAAATCCATGGGCGCCGTCCGGAACGGAATCAATCCGTCCTGCCAGCCGAGCCGGACGCGCAACGTGCGCAGCGCGGTTGTGAAAATCGCAATTGCCGATCTGTCCATGTCGCTGGATAACGTGCTCGCTGTTGCCGGTGCAGCCATGAACCATGTCTGGGTGCTGGTCGTCGGATTGTTGCTCAGCATCGTGCTGATAGGATTCGCGGCGTCGAAGATCGCCAATCTATTGCAGAAACACCCCTGGATCAGCTATGCGGGTCTGATCATCATCGTCTACGTCGCCCTGCGAATGATCTGGTTGGGCGGCGTGCAGATGTTTTCGTGAAAATAGGTCGCAGGGCTTTCGCTTCCAGCCACGAATTCGAATTCACCTCTCTACGGCCAGGTTTTCGAGGCCGCGGAAGAACGGCAGCGAACGCCAGCGCGGCGGTGCGTCGGGCTCGGCGAGATGAAGATTCGGGAAGCGAGCGAACAACGTCCCAAGCGCCACCTGCGCTTCCAGCCGCGCCAGCGGCGAGCCGATGCAAAGATGCGCGCCGCCGCCGAATGCGACATGCGGCGCATCCTTGCGCGAAATGTCGAAGCGGTGAGGATCGGGAAATGTTTCCGGATCGCGGTTGGCGCCGCGCAGCGAAAGAAACATGGACTGGGTCTTGCGGATGGGACAGCCGCCCACCTCCATGTCGCGCGAGGCGACGCGGCCGGTGATGTCCACCGGCGACTCGTAACGCAGAATTTCCTCGACCGCGGAATTGATCAGCGCGGGCTCGGCTTTCAACTTCGCGAGCTCGCCCGGATGCGACAGCAGCAAATACACGCCGTTGCCGATCAAATCGGTGGTCGTGAGATTGCCGCCGACCAGCAGCGATTGCAGGTTTATCGAAATTTCGCCGTCGGAGAGCGGCGCGCCTTGCGCCTGCAGCGCCGTCATGTCGCTGACAAGATCGTCTTCGGGGTGCGCCTGCCGCGCGGCAATCAGGTCCTTCATGTAGCCGGACAGGGCATTGGCGGCCCAGACAAGCTGTTGCGTCTGTTCCGCGGTGCGGAATGGATTGAGACTCTGAATGACGCCTTCGGACCATTCGCGGAATTCCTTCAGCCGCGCATTGTCGACGCCGAGAATGCGCGCAATCACGTCGATCGGCACGAGAATGGCAAAATCTGCCAGCACGTCGAAACCGTCGCGGCCCGCGAGAGGATCGAGTATTTCGTCCGCGACCGCCTGCACCAAGGGCTTGCAGCGCGCCACCCGCCTGTAGAGGGCTTTCGCCAGCGGCGTGCGAATGCGCGCGTGATCGGGATCGTCGAGCAAAAGGATCCCCATCCGGCCCTCCTCTTCGTCCCTGACGCCGTCGACGCGATCCTCGCGGATGCGCTTGGCAAGAACCGCAGCGGGTTCTGCGCGATCGGGATCGCGCCACTGCGTCGTGTCGGAAACGATACCGCGGACATCGGCATAGCGCGTCATGATGAAGGTGCCGGCGCCCTCGTCGCGAAGCACGGCGCATTGTTGGCGCAGCCGGTCGAGAATCCTGTGCGGGTTGGCGTTGAATTCCGGATTGAGCGGCGTGAGGTCGAAAATACTGGGAAGACGCTCTTGCGGCATGGGATTCGGCCTCGTACTTGGATTGAGGCTTTGTACCGCGATTCCAGGCACACTGACAGGTTATCAGTTGTGATGGCCGCATCACTGGGACCGCGGGCATCGTGCCCGCATCTGACGGCGTCCCACCGTGGTGCGGGCTGGAAATCCGCGATCCGGATCAGATATGCAGCGCGTGGCCCAGAGTGCGTAGCGCGGTTTCGTGGAACGCTTCGCTCAGGGTAGGATGGACGTGAATGGTGCCGGCGATGTCTTCCAGCACTGCTCCCATCTCCAGCGCCAGGGCGAATTCGCCGGACAGCTCCGAGACATGCGCGCCGACTGCCTGGATGCCGAGAATGCGGTGATCGCCCTTGCGCGCCAGCACACGCACGAAACCGCCGCCATCGGCCGCATCCATCGACAGCGCGCGCCCGTTGGCCGAGAACGGAAACATCGCGCTAATCGTCTCCTGCGCCTTCGCCTGTTCGTCCGTCGGCAACAGTCCCGCGCTGACGATCTCGGGCTCGGTGAAACAGACGGCGCCAATCGCCACAGGATCGAAGCGGCGCTTATGGCCGGCGATGATCTCGGCCACCAACTCGCCCTGCGCCATCGCCTTGTGCGCCAGCATCGGTTCGCCGACGAGGTCGCCGATCGCCCACACATTCTTCATCGAGGTGCGGCACTGGTCGTCGATCTTCACGAAGCGGCCGGCCATATCCACGGCCATGTTTTCGAGGCCCCAACCCTCCGTGTTGGGTTTGCGCCCGACGGTGACGAGGATTTTGTCGGCCGGCAGATGTTCGGTCCCGCCGTCGTGCGTTTCGACCACGAGTGCGCCCATGTCCGCGCCTTTCGCCTTCGCGCCCAGATGCACGATGACGCCGGCGCGCTTCAGCCATTTCGCCACCGGTTCAACCAGCGGCGCATCGTAGAGCGGCAAGATGCGATCCAGTGCTTCGACGATCGTCACCTGGGAACCGAGCTTGCGCAGCGCGATGCCCAGTTCGAGGCCGATATAGCCCGCGCCAACGACGACGAGCTTCTTCGGCAACGCGTCGAGCGAAAGCGCCTGCGTCGAGGAAATCACCTCGCCGCCGAACGGCAGGAACGGCAGCTCCACGGGCAGCGAGCCATTGGCGAGGATCACGTGCTCGGCGCTCACCGTTACCGGCTCGCCGTTGCCCTGCACGGTGCAGGACTTCGCGTCGGAGAAGCTCGCCCAGCCATCGAACACACGCACTTTCGCGCGTTTGAGCAACGCGGCGACGCCGGTGTTCAGTTTGCGAACGACGCCTTCCTTCCAGCGCACCAGCTCGCCCATCTCGAGCGCCGGCGCGGACTTCAATGAGACGCCGTGACGGCCCGCACCTTGCGACGCCTGCGTCATCGCTTCGAATTCGCCCGCGACATGGATGAAGGCCTTGGACGGAATGCAGCCGCGGATCAGGCAGGTGCCGCCGAGCGTGTCGGATTCCACCAAAATGGTTTCGAGACCGAGCTGGCCGGCGCGGATCGCGGCGACATAGCCGCCCGGTCCGCCGCCCACGACAAGAACTTTGGTGTGAAGGATTTCGGACATGCAAATTCCTGGATGGTTGGCAGCGGGGCAGTGGGCATTAGGCAGTAATGAAAACGGCCTAATGCCCAATGCCTAATCCATGAACAGCGTTGCGGGATGTTCGAACAGGCGCTTGAGCTTCTGGATGAATTCGGCGGCGTCGTAACCATCGACCACGCGATGATCGAACGACGAGGACAGGTTCATCATCTTGCGTATGACGATCTGGCCGTTGCGCGCGACAGGCCGCTCGACAATGGCGTTGGGTCCGACAATGGCGACTTCCGGATGATTGATTACCGGCGTGGTGACAAGACCGCCCAGCGCGCCGAGGCTGGTGATGGTGATGGTCGAGCCCGACAGTTCCTCGCGCGAAGCCTTGCCGTCGCGGGTGAGCTGCGCCACGCGCGCGACTTCACTCGCCGCGTTCCAGATGTCGAGGGTTTCCGCATTGCGGACCACCGGCACGATAAGGCCGTTCGCAGTCTGTGTCGCGATGCCGATATGCACGGCGGCGAAACGATGCGCGATGCCGGCCTCGTCGTCGAAGCGCGTGTTGATCTGCGGGTACTCAGGCAAAAGCCGCACCAGCGCACGCATGAGAAACGGCAGCAAAGTCAGCTTCGGCTGTTCGGCGTGTTTTGTGGCGTTGAGATACGCCCGCAGGCTTTCCAGTTCCGTCATGTCGATCTCTTCGACATAGGCAAAGTGCGGAATGCGGCGTTTGGCCTGCTGCATCTTCTCGGCGATCTTGCGCCGAAGCCCGATGATCTTGATTTCCTCCACCCCGTCGCGCCGGGCATAGGTGGAGCGCGCAATGCTCGTATGACCGCCACCGGCGATGTAGGCGTTGAGATCGCCATGGTCGATGCGTCCCGCAGGGCCGGACCCGGAAACGAACTGCAGCGCGATGCCAAGCTCTTCCGCGCGCCGGCGCACGGCGGGAGACGCGAGCGGCTTGTCGCCCGGCGTGCGCGTGAAAAATGCAGGCGGCGACTTCTGTTGCCGCAGCGCTTCCGTGGCCGGTGTTTCAACCGGGGCCGGCGCGACGCTTTTCGGCGGTGGTGCTGGTTTCGTCGGCACCGCAGCGCCGGGTTTTGTTGCCACCGCTGTCTTGCCGTTCGCGTTGCCGGCGCCTTCGACTTCCAGTTCCACCAGCGGTGCGCCGACAGGGGCCATGGCGCCAGGCTCGCCGTGCAGCGAAACGATGACTCCAGTCACCGGCGACGTCATCTCCACCGTCGCCTTGTCGGTCATCACATCGACGAGATGCTGATCCTCTTCGATGCGGTCGCCGACGGCCACATGCCAGGCGACGATCTCCGCTTCGGCCGTTCCTTCGCCCACGTCAGGCAACTTGAAAACATAGCGTCCCATTTCACGCTCCCATGGCGCGCTGTATCGCTTCGACGACGCGCGCGGGTCCCGGAAAATACTGCCATTCGAAGGCGTGCGGATAAGGCGTGTCCCATCCCGTCACCCGCTCGATGGGCGCTTCGAGATGATAGAAGCAGTTTTCCTGCACCAGGGCGGCGAGCTCCGCGCCGTAACCGCTGGTGCGCGTCGCCTCGTGCACGATGACGCAGCGCCCCGTCTTCTCGACCGACTTGACGATGGTTTCGATGTCCAGCGGCACCAGCGTGCGCAGATCGATCACCTCGGCATCGACACCGCAGTCGTTGGTGGCGGCCAGCGCCACGTGCAGCATCGTGCCGTAGGCGAGCAGGGTGAGATCGGCACCTTCGCGCAGGACTGCCGCGTTGCCCAGCGGCACCGTATAATAGCCGTCAGGCACTTCGCTGGCGGGATGCTGCGACCACGGCGAGATCGGCCTATCGTGGTGACCGTCGAACGGACCGTTATAGATGCGTTTGGGCTCCAGGAAGATCACCGGATCGTCGTCCTCGATCGCGCTGATGAGAAGGCCCTTGGCGTCGTAGGGCGTCGAGGGAATGACCGTCTTCAGACCGACGACATGGGTGAACAGCGCTTCCGGACTCTGGCTGTGCGTCTGGCCGCCGAAAATGCCGCCGCCATACGGCGTGCGTATGGTCATGGGCACGAAGAAATCGCCGGCCGAACGATACCGCAGCCGGGCGGCTTCGGAGACGATCTGATCGAAGGCGGGATAAATGTAATCCGCGAACTGGATTTCCACCACGGGACGCAGGCCGTAGGCGCCCATGCCGATCGCTGCAGCGACAATGCCGCCTTCGCCGATGGGCGTATCGAAACAGCGTGTCATGCCGTGTTTTTTCTGCAGGCCGTCGGTGGCGCGAAAAACGCCGCCGAAATATCCGACGTCTTCGCCGAACACCAGCACATCGGGATCGCGTGTCAGCATCGTGTCCATGGCGGAATTCAGCGCCTGGATCATGTTCATCGTCGCCACGAGTCAGACCCCCAGATCCTGGCGCTGCCTGCGAAGATGCCAGGGCATTCCCTTGTAGACATCTTCGAACATCGTCTTGGTGCTCGCGGTCGAGCCGGAGCCCAACGTGCCGAAGCCCTCCGCTTCCTTGTTCGCCGCACGCACCTGCTCCGCCGCTTCCTTCTGCGCGGCTTCGTGTTGTTCTTCCGACCATTCGCCCAGCGCGATCAGATGCGCTTTCAGCCGTGCGACCGGATCGCCCAGCGGCCACGCGCCGGCCTCGTCCGCCGGCCGGTAACGGCCCGGATCGTCGCTGGTGGAATGGCCTTCGGCACGATAGGTGTAGAGCTCGATCAGGCTGGCGCCCAGATTGTTGCGGGCCCGTTCCGCCGCCCATTGCGTGGCGGCATACACTGCCAGGAAATCGTTGCCGTCGACGCGCAGGCCGGGAAGGCCGTAGCCGATGGCGCGCGAAGCGAAGGTGGATTGTTCGCCGCCGGCGATGCCCTGAAAGCTCGAAATCGCCCATTGATTGTTGACGACATTGAGAATGACCGGCGCGCGGAACACGGCGGCGAATGTCAGGGCTTGATGGAAATCGCCTTCCGCGGTGGTGCCTTCGCCGATCCAGGTGGCGGCGATACGGTCGTCGCCTTTGTAGGCGGACGCCATCGCCCAGCCCACCGCCTGGCTGAATTGCGTACCGAGATTGCCCGAGATGGAGAAGAAGCCGTATTCGCGGCTCGAATACATGATGGGTAGCTGGCGGCCCTTTAGCGGATCGCGCACGTTGGAATAGACTTGGCACATCATCTCGACCAGCGGATAGCCGCGCGCAATGAGGATGCCCTGCTGGCGGTAGCTCGGAAAACACATGTCGCCGGCATCGATCGCCATGGTCTGCGCCACCGCGACCGCCTCTTCGCCCGTGCATTTCATGTAGAACGAAGTCTTTCCCTGGCGCTGGGCGCGATACATCCGGTCGTCATAGGCGCGCGTGAGGACCATCGCC
>DATCBQ010000062.1:0-4093 GCA_036511745.1 Rhizomicrobium sp. | reverse complement strand
ACTAGCGTGAACTACTTTCGAAGGTTCTCTGGCAGACTTGAACGCACCGGGAAGCGTGACAACGCGATGGCTGCCATCAACGACGAGGTAAGGGGTCGATCCCGAGCGATCCGCAAGCCGCACATGCGCGGTCGAGAGTTGCGTCATCGTACGCTATGCTCCTAGGTCTAATTGCAAGGACGTGATAGATGCGTCGTCGGCTGTCAAACGCATACAGAATTCGATAGGGCAACTTATCTTCGGGCGGCTCCAAGTCCTGAACCGTGAGCCGATACGCGTTCCACAGCACGCTTTGAAGCTGCACAACCATTTTGATGGTGATCCGCTCATCTTCGAACCCTTCGATAGTCAGAGCGTCCAAGAGTTCCTGATCGCCACTAAGCTCCTGTAAAAAGGCAACAATTTGTAACGCCGCCCTCTTATCACTGCCCATGAGGGCTCGGATATCAGCGTCGGCATCCTTGTGAATCTGCAAACCATACCTTATACCAGCCATGGTATAAGACTCCAACTCTTAACTAAGGTTCCAGTTAATTTATGGTGCCTCTGTGGCTTTTTGATCCGACCCTAGGACGGCGGGGGCCCCCAAAAGTCTACTTAGACCAGCGCTTTGCGGCGGCTTTTTTCGCAATCTCTGCGCGTTTGCGTTTTGATAACGCAGCCGCCCGCGCCTTTCCGCCTCGGCTTCCGAGTTCTGCCGCTGCGGTTTTGAACCGCTCCGGTGTTTCCTGAATCTCGCTGGTGGCGATCTTGGCCACCATGACGGCGGCTCCGATCACGTCTGCGGGGCGGCGTTCGCCTTTAGGTCCCTTGGGCATTAGTTGACCCGTCTCCATTTGCGCCCGGTACGGCTCCCAAACTCAAAGGCTAACCCGCTTCGCAGGTTCACATAGCAAACGTTTCCCTTGCTCGGATGGAGATTGGTTACAATCGCCTTTCGGATGCGCCGCCAAGTGACGCCCAACTTGGGCGCGAGTACGTAAGTGGTCTTGGTTTGGACCTGGGTCAATTTCCCAAGTCCGGACAGCGCTTTTAGCATCGCAGATGAATCGGCCGGTTGGGGATTGTCCCAAGTGATTACCCAGTGCCACTTTTTGATTTCAGAAAGCAGGGACATTTCGCACTCTATTGCTTGCCGCTAAGCATGGAGCTTGCCAGACCGGCCGTCAAATTTCAAAGTGAGACAGTGCCTCACGACCGACAGGCTTGCCGAAATCGACCTCCCCGTGCCGGTTTTCGTCGGTGATTCCCGCCACCAGTTCGTCAAGGTCGAAGGCTGGCGTTCGCACGGGCTCGATGATGATGCGGCCGCGTTCCTCGCGAATGTCCACGGCCTGATCCAGGCAAACCTTGGCAGCCTGCATGACGGCCGAGGGAATCCGCACCGTGGCGCTGTTGCCCCATTTCTTCACCGTCACGCGCATTCTATCCACCTCGCGGAAGGTCCCGTCATCAGAATATCCGCTGTGCTTCCGCTTCGATGCGCGACCTCAAGACCGGATGCAGGCTGTCGCGCGTCATGACGTCTGTCGGACGTCCGAGAATTTCGGTCGCCATCTCCTTGACCCCTACAAGAGCGAACAGTCCGAATTCGCCCTCTTCGTAGTCGAAGAACAGATCGACATCCGACTGCGGCCGCGCTTCATTGCGCGCGGTCGATCCGAACAAAAAGAAGTGCTTCACACCGGCGCGCTTCAGCTCGGCCTCGTGCTCCCGCAACCTCTCGATGGCCTCATCGCGCGTCATGGCTTTCCCGTCGGCAGAGCGTCGTCTACCAGAATTTCGCTGCAAAATCATGTTATGCGGGCAGGATGCCCGCGCTCCCAGGAAACTATCCCCTCGCGCCCACCAGCCAGCAGGCAGCCGGCGGGGTGATGCCGGTCGGCGACTGGAAGGGCGCGAAGGCGGCGGCGACCGCGTCGTGGATTTTCGCGCGCGTTGCGGCATCGACGTCGGCGGCCGCGCGGGACAGTGGGCCGATGTTGAGGGATTCGTCGGCGGCATATTCGAGCGTCGCGCCCATGTTCATGGTGGTGTCGAGCGGCTCGATGCGGATGCCGTGATAGCCCGCTTCCTTGAGCATGGAACGCAGCCGGTCTTTTTCGGCAAACGCGAACGGCCCCGGCGCGTAAGGGTCCACCGGCTCCTGCGGCGGCAACAGATCCTTCGCCGCCTGCATCGGCGCGGAGGCCCACAGGTTTTCCTTCGCCGAACGCCAGCAGACGAAGGCGAGCCGTCCGCGCGGCGCCAGCGCGCGGCGGATATTGGAAAACGCCGCAACGGGATCGGCGAAAAACATCACCCCGAAACGGGAGAAGACCAGGTCGAACACCGGCTGAAAATCATGGGTCGACGCATCCGCTTCGACAAACGCGACATTGGCGTTCTGCGCCGCCGCGCGGGCCCGCGCGACATTGAGCATCGGCACGGAGATGTCGATGCCGGCCGCGGCACCTTCGGGGCCGACCTTCATGGCCAGAAGCAGCGTGGTCGTGCCGCAGCCGCAGCCGATGTCGAGCGCGCGCTCGTCGGTCAGCGGTGCTGCGAAGGGGATCGCCGCATCGGTGATCGCATTCATGTGCAGGTCGATGCGTTCCTGCAACGCCGCCCAGCGCTCGCCCGCGGCGCCGTTCCAGAATTCGATCTGCTGGGCATTGATTGACGATGCGGATTCCATGGGTTCGTCCTTTGTCCGGTAAAAAATTCACCACGGAGACACGGAGGACACAGAGAAAGGAAAATATCACAGGGAGACAGCGAGACGGCGCGTTGAAGGTTTGCGCGCGGCACGCGCGCGGAAAAACCTCACTGACTCGCCGCCTCCTTGCAAATTCTTTTTTCTCAGTGTTCTCCGTGTCTCCGTGGTGAATTTTTTTACGTTTTCTTCCTCTTTCGCATGGCCAGCGTGCGCAGGCGCAGGGCGTTGAGTTTGATGAAGCCGGCGGCATCCTTCTGGTCGTAGGCGCCTTCATCGTCTTCGAAGGTGACGAGGTCTTTGGCATAAAGCGAATGCGGCGACGAGCGGCCGGTGACGATCACATTGCCCTTGTAGAGCTTGAGGCTCACGGCGCCCCCGACGAACTCCTGGCTCCTGTCGATCGCCGCCTGCAGCATTTCGCGTTCGGGCGCGAACCAGAAACCGTTGTAGATCAGTTCGGCGTAGCGCGGCATCAGCTCGTCCTTCAGATGCGCCGCGCCGCGATCCAGGGTCAGCGATTCCATCGCGCGGTGGGCCGCGAGCAGGATGGTGCCGCCGGGTGTTTCGTAGACGCCGCGGGATTTCATGCCGACGAAACGGTTTTCCACCAGATCGATGCGGCCGATGCCGTTCGCCCGACCCAGGGCGTTGAGCCGCGCCAGCAACGCCGCCGGCGAAATGTTTTCTCCATCAACGGACACGGCATCGCCGCGTTCGAAACCGATCCGCACCGCCGTCGCTTTGTCGGGAGCGTCCTGCGGCGAAAGCGTTCGCTGATAGACGCTTTCGTCCGGTTCCAGGGCGGGGTCTTCCAGTGCTTTCCCTTCCGAGGAGGAATGCAGCAGATTGGCATCGACGGAGAACGGCGCCTCGCCGCGCCTGTCTTTCGCGATTGGAATCTGGTGCGCTTCGGCAAATTCGATCAACTTGCTGCGGCTGGTCAAATCCCATTCGCGCCACGGCGCAATCACCCTGATGTCGGGCTTGAGCGCATAATAGGCGAGCTCGAAACGCACCTGGTCGTTGCCCTTGCCGGTGGCGCCGTGGGCGACGGCATCGGCGCCGAGTTTTTCCGCAATCTCGATCTGTTTCTTCGCGATCAGCGGCCGCGCGATGGAGGTGCCGAGAAGATAGGTACCTTCGTAAAGCGCGTTGGCGCGGAACATCGGGAACACATAGTCGCGGACGAATTCCTCGCGCAGGTCTTCGACGAAGATGTTTTCCGGCTTCACCCCCAGCAGCGCCGCCTTGGCGCGGGCCGGCGCCAGTTCCTCGCCCTGGCCGAGATCGGCGGTGAAGGTGACCACCTCCGCGCCATAGGCGCTCTGCAGCCATTTCAGAATGACGGAGGTATCGAGCCCGCCCGAATAGGCAAGCACCACCTTGTTGATGCGA
>DATCBQ010000061.1:0-10182 GCA_036511745.1 Rhizomicrobium sp. | reverse complement strand
GGGCATGTACCCGCGTCACAGTGAATCGTTCCCCGGACAGCCGTGCCACAATGGGGAGAAGGCAGATGTTCAGGGGGCATACATTATCTCCGCGTGAATCATTTTGCGGCACAACAAAACCCTAAGTCGGGAATCCGCGATGCCGCCCGATCTCGTTGTCGTGAAAACACTTTCGCGATGATTCAGAAACTTTCCCCGTACAGCCGTGCGTCTGCCGGGATGAGGATCGTTATATGGTGATGGCATTTCGTGCAGCCAAATCTCTTTCCGAGTGCGGCGACGACCGTCATGTCTGCGCTGCGAACCTTGCGGATCAAATCCCACGGCCGCACGAGCTTGGAGTGTCCGCAATTCCGGCAGAATGCCCACAAACCCTTCCGGTTTGGTGCGCATCCAGCAGTGAGTCCACAAAACCGTTGTAGTGCCGGGCCACGAGAACCGTAAATCTCTTTGGGGAAACAGGGGCAGGCGGCAGTTACAATGGCTCGTTATGCGCTTTCGATGGTTGCGGAACGGTCTTCGAACTGAAAGCGGACGGGACAAAAATCACACTCTATACGTTTCTGGGCGGAAGCGACGGCGCATTTCCCAGCGGCGGATTGATTAAGGATAGCAGCGGAAATCTTTACGGCACGACAATGCAGGGCGGCAATCCCGCGTGTGGGGGGATTGGAAGGGGCGGCGGCAGTTGCGGCGTGGTGTTCAAAGTACGCCGGACGGTACAGAAACCGTGCTTTACGCATTTCAGGGCGGTTCCGACGGCGCCCAACCGCGCTCGGCGCTGGTTTCGGACGCTGCAGGCAATTTCTATGGGACTTCGGATGTAGGCGGCAATACGCAATCCTGTGCCGCGCCTGACGGCTGCGGCGTGGTTTTCAAGCTCGCACCGGACGGGACGGAAACGGCGCTTTATGCTTTTGAGGGTGGAAGCGATGGTAATCTTCCGTTTGCCGGTGTTATCAGGGACAAATCCGGCAATCTCTATGGCACGACGTATGAAGGCGGCAGCACCGCGTGTCATGGCGCGGGTTGCGGCACGGTGTTCAAGCTGGCGCCGGACGGCACGGAAACGGTGCTTTACGCCTTCGACAAAAGGAACAAGGGGCGCAATCCCGCCGCCGCGCTGCTCCTGAAGAGCGGCATCCTTTACGGCACCGCCGTCGAGGGCGGCACGGACAACGACGGCGTCGTCTTCAGCGTAAAGAAATAGCGCCCGGATTGGGGCCCGGATCGAACAGCAGGCCCGATGCCCACCGTGTAGATCGCGTTCGCTTGCGGAGCTACTGCCCCGATTTTTGACCTGCCAGGGTAATAACGGTCGTTCCCGAGCATTCGTTCACGGTGCTGTGCGGCCAAGTCGGACGCGCTCGTTTCAGGGCGGGGCGCACCATGCCGACATGCCGGAATGGATACGACATTTGACCAAACGCCGCAACAATTTAGTTCGTACGCGGAACGTTTCGCGGACAAATTCCGAGAATCTGCAATCTGTCCAGACGCTTCCCCGATACCACGCGAGCGAAACCCGCAAGAGTTACACCACAGAGACACGGAGGACACGGAGAAAAGAGAGCTTGCGCGAATGCGCGGTGGTTCTTCTCTGTGACCTCCGTGTCTCCATGGTGAAAATCTTTCGCGCTTCCGGGCGCAAAACAGCAGCCTGTCCGCTCGCGCTACATCGCCCGCTTCACCAGCATCTGCTTGATTTCGCCGATCGCCTTGGCGGGATTCAATCCTTTCGGGCAGGTCTGGGCGCAGTTCATGATGGTGTGGCAACGATAGAGCCGGAACGGATCTTCCAGGGCGTCGAGCCGGGTGCCAGTCGCTTCGTCGCGGCTGTCGGCCAGCCAGCGAAAGGATTGAATCAGCGCCGCGGGGCCGAGATAGCGTTCGGAATTCCACCAATAGCTGGGGCACGCTGTTGAACAACAGGCGCACAGGATGCATTCGTAAAGCCCGTCCAGCTTCGCGCGCTCTTCCGGCGACTGTATCCATTCCTTCTCGGGCTGCGGCGATTTCGTTTGCAGATAGGGGCCGATCGCGGCGTGCTGCGCGTAGAAATTCGTCATGTCGGGCACCAGGTCCTTCACCACCGCCATGTGCGGCAGCGGATAGACGGCGACCGAGCCCGAAATATCGGCAATCGCTTTCGTGCAGGCCAGCGTGTTGCCGCCGGCGATGTTCATGGCGCAGGAGCCGCAGACGCCTTCGCGGCAGGAGCGGCGAAAGGTGAGCGTCGGATCGATCTCGTTCTTGATCTTGATCAGGGCGTCCAGCACCATCGGGCCGCAGGTTTCGAGATCGACGCGATAGGTGTCGAGGCGCGGGTTGCCGCCTTCGTCGGGATTGTAGCGGTAGACCCGGAAATCCTTCGTCCGCTTGGGCCGTTTGCCGTTGGCGGTCAGCGCCGACGGCCACGCGTTGCCCTTCTTCACCTGGCTGCCTTTGGGCAGCGAAAACTGAACCATCTCGCCCTCGGTTCTTTGCGCATCGCCTGCTTAGCAAGCGCCGCGTATCGGGGCAAATGCGGTGGTGTCATCCCCGGCGAGCGCGAGCGTGTTACGCTCGCGCGAGGTCAAGGGGACCCAGTGGCCGGGGACAACGGTGGTTTGCAGAAAAATCGCGCATTGCGTTCCTGCGATGCGCGAACACCTCTATTATGTCTACATTCTCGCCAGCCGCCGCAACGGCACGCTTTATATCGGCGTCACGAACAACATCATGCGCCGGACATGGGAACACAAAACCGGACTCGTTGAGGCTTTACGAAGAAATACGGCGTGCATATTTTCGTCTGGTACGAACTGTTCGAAGTTATCCATAAAGCAATCGCGCGCGAAAAGCGGATGAAGCGCTGGAACCGCGCCTGGAAAATCAAACTGATCGAAACGAACAATTCCGGCTGGAACGATCTTTACGACCGCCTCCCGGGCGAGATCGCGCTGCCTGATGCCCCTGGGTCCCCTTGACCTCGCGCGCGGGCCGCGCTTGCACTCGCCGGGGATGACAACGCAGGATTGACCGCGCCCCTACTCCACCGGCTCGAATTTGGGGGCGGTGGGGAGCATGGCGGGGCGGCGCATCAGGAAGATCACCACCAGAGCCGGCAGGCTGATGAAGAACATGAACAGGAAGTCGTTGGCGTAGGCGATGATCTGCGCGTTCATTTCCACCACGCCGTTCAGCTGCTGCAGGCCGAAGGGCAGATGCGGATTCCACAACATCGACGGTGCATTGACCCCCAGCGCGCGGTTGAACGGATTGATGTGCTCGGCCAGCTGGGCGTGAATGCGCTGCACGCTGCCGGCAAGCACCGTGGTGGTGATCGAGACGCCGATGGCGCTGCCCATGTTGCGCATCAGATTGATCAGCGCCGACCCGTCGGTGCGCAACTGCGCCGGCAGCGTGGCGAAGGCCACGAGATTCATCGGCACGAAGACGAGGCCCATGCCGACGCCCTGCACCACCGTCGTGGTGGCAAGCCACCAGGGCGCGATGCCGGGCGTCCAGCGCGACATTTCGTAGAGCGACCACAGAATCAGACAGGTCCCCACCGTCATCAGGTAGCGGGGGTCGAGGCGCATGGCGAGCCTGCCGGCGAACAGCATCGCGAACATGGTGCCGAGGCCGCGCGGCGCCATCATCAATCCGGTTTCGGTGACCGTATAGCCGCCGAGATTCTGCAGGTAAGGCGGCAACAGCGCCGAACTCGCCAGCATGATCAGCCCCACCACGAACATCAGCCCCAGGGAGGAGACGAAATTCCTGTCCCTGAACACTTCGCGCGGAATGAACGTCTTCTTCGCGGTGAGCAGGTGGACGGCGAAAAGATAAAGTCCCAGCCCCGCGATCACCGCTTCCACGATAATCTCGCCGGAAGAGAACCAGTCCTTGGTGGTGCCGCGGTCCAGCAGCAATTGCAGCGCTCCCAGCCCCAGGCCCAGGACGGAAAACCCGAACCAGTCGAACTGCAGCGTGCGATCGCGATGGGTGTCGCGGAAGCAGATCCACAAGCCGGTGACGGCGGCGATGCCGAACGGCGCGTTGACATAGAACACCCAGCGCCAGCTATAGGCGTCGGTCAGATACCCGCCGAGCGTGGGGCCCAGGATCGGCCCCACCATCACGCCCATGCCCCAGATGGCCATGATGGTGCCGCGCTTCGCGGGCGGGTAGAGATCGAGCATGATCGATTGCGACAAGGGCGACAGCGCCGCGCCGAACGCGCCCTGCAGCAGCCGGAAAATGATCATCTGATTCAGGGTCTGCGCCGCGCCGCAGAGCATCGACGCGACAGTGAAGCCGGCGAGGCTGACGATCGCGAAATTCTTGCGCCCGAAACGCGCCGCCAGCCAGCCCACCGGCGCCGTCATGATGGCGGCCGCCACGATATAGGAGGTGAGCACCCAGGTGATCTGGTCGCGCGAGGCCTGCATGCTGCCCTGCATGTAAGGCAGCGCCACATTGGCGATCGTGGAATCGAGCGCCTGCATCAAGGTGCCCGCCATCGAGCACAGCATCACCACCCGAAGATCGAGCTTGCTGGTATAGGATTCGTGAGAAACGCCGAGCGGAGCCGTCATCCGGGCAAAATCCCCCCCGACAAAAACAAAGGCCCCTCCCCCGCGCAGCGGGCGCCTTCTCCCATAAGGGCCGCACTGTCCGGGGAATGTGCGGATGCGGCATCCGTGTCGCGCGGCAATGTCGCGACCAACCGGCAAGTATTGCGGTTGCCGTTCCTCGGAAATTGCTCACGCGGAGACAAGGAGAACGCGGAGCAGGTGCCAGGCTGCACAGAGCGCCAGACGAGATTCCGGCAAGATCGTGGATCCGGCCCGTTTCCTGTCTTACCGGGTGCGCCATTCGCTGCGCGCAGGCGCGGCGGCTGAGCGCTGAACAGGCAAAGGGACCCCTGCGGATCGTCGATCGTCCTCGGCCCTCCGCGTCTCCTGCTCTCCGCGTGAATCATATGCCGGGACAAACGAAAGCCTGAGTTGGGAAACCATCCACCATGTCGGTTTTTCCTTCTTTCCGCGTGTGGCATTTGACCTGGAAAGGCCCGATGCAGCGCGGCCACGACGTGGGAATCCTGTATTCCCAGGGGAGGGCCGGCACTCAGGTGTTCAGCAGGCGCCACCAGCGGCGGTGGGCGGTGTCGATGGTGACATAGCTGCTCATGCCGGCGCGCAGCGGCGGATCGTTCGGCTTTGAGTGCAGGCGCACCTTCACCGTCACCCGCTGGGTGACCTTCACCCAGTTGCCGCTCGCGTTTTCCGCCGGCAGTACCGAGAAGTCCGAGCCCGTCACCGGGCTGATCGCATCCACCGTGGCGTGCCAGTCGCGGTCCGGATAGGTGTCGATGGTCACATCGACCGGATCGCCGATATGGACATGGGTGAGATCGGTTTCCTTCATGTTCGCTTCGATCCAGACATCCTTGGTCGAAACCAGAGCCACGGCGCTGGTCGTGGTGAAGGAGGAAAGGGCCGAGATGACGAGCGTCCCGGGCTGCAGCGAATCCACCGCCGTCACAATGCCGTTGAACGGCGCGCGAACCACCGTGTGATCGAGCTGGCGCTGCTGTTCGGCAACCTGCGCCGCGGCGGCGCGATATTGCGGCAGCTGCTCGACGGGAATGTCGAGATTGCCGCCCAGCGTGGCGAGCTGGGTTACGGCCTGTTCCTTGAGGGAAGCGAGCGTGCTTTGCGCCGAAGCCAGCGTGAAGCGCGCCTGGTCGTACAGCGCCGGCGCGATGCTGTTGACCTTCATCAGCGCCGCATAGCGGCCGAACGTTGTCTGATCGAGATCGACCTGCGAGGCCTGGGCTTCGATGTCCTTCAGCATGCGCGCGTAATTGTCGCGTTGCGAGATCAGCGTCAGCCTGATGTTGCCGAGATTGGCCTTCGCATTGTCGAGCGCGATCTGGAACTGCAGCGGATCGATGCGGAACAGGACGTCGCCCCGCCTCACATGCTGGCCTTCGTGCACGTCCACGTCTTTCACCAGCCCGGAAACGTCGGTGGTGACCAGGAGCTGGGCGGCGTGGACATAGGAATCGTCGGTGGTCACATAGCGACCGCCCGTCAGCCAGAATGCCGCGGAAACGACAACCACTATCGCGACGCCGCCGATCATCAGGACGCGACGCAGCAGCGCGCGATTCGCGATCAGGCGCCCTAAGGATTGGCGCAGGCCCTCGCCGGGCATCGTGCCCGTATAGGGCGAAGCGATGGTGTCGGTATGCATCGCGGCCATGTTATTCTCCCACCGCTTTCAACTGTGGCGCTTCGGTCATATTGGTTTTCATGCGCAACAAACCCTCGATGAGCTGCGTGCGCGTTTCCGGTGCAACATCGTCCAGGATCTCCGCACTGAGGAGATCGCGCTGAGCGGAGATGTCGTCGAGAATCGGTTTCGCGGCCGCCAACAGATGAAGCCGCCGCACGCGGCGGTCGGTCGGATCGGGGCGGCGTTCGACCAGCCCGCGTGCTTCGAGCCGGTCGATCAGCCGGCCCACCGAAATCGGCTCAACTTCGAGGATCGCCGCCATTTCATTCTGGGAGAGGCCGGGTTTGCGCTCCAGCCGGGCAAGGATCACCCACTGGGCCCGCGTCATGCCTCTGAGCCGGGCGCGCTGATCGAAGCGCACCCGCATCAGCCGGGCCACGTCGTGCAGCAACATCATGATATCGCGGTCGAAAGTGTGCATCGCAGCAATCTCTAAGCCACGATAAGATAAGCTACGCTATTATAAGCTGCAAGGGGTAATTTGCCGCGCGACGGACGCATAGCTTCAACGCCCGGGCCCTGCCAAGCTGCCGTAGCGGCCGCGAAAGAAGACCAGGGGCGCACCGGCCTCGTGGCGGGAAAAGCGCACCACCCGCCCCAGCACGATGGCATGGTCGCCGCCGTCGTGCAGCGATTCCTTCACGCATTCGAAAATCGCCAGCGCCTCGCCCAGCGCCGGCGGTCCCAATTCGGTGGGTAGAAGCGCGATCCCATCCAGCTGATGGGCGCCCTGCCGGGCGAGCCGGACGGATACCGTCTCGTGGGCGACGCCGAGAACACTGATCGTGAAGGCCTGGGCCCCCACGAAAGCCTCGAAGCGATCCGATGTCCGGTCGATGCACCAAAGCACGAGAGGGGGATCGAGCGAGACGGAGGTGAATGAATTGACCGTGATGCCGACATGGGTGCCTTCGCCCGCGGTGACGACCGCGACCCCGGTTGGAAACGAGCCGAGAGCCTGACGAAAGGCGCGGGTGTCGAATTTCATCTGGCAGTCCCTGCCCTCACCCCGTGTGACGGGGTTTGACGATTCGAAAATAGGCGACGGCGGAAGGTAACCGCAACACGAAGAACGCCGGCGTGCCCTATGGCGCGAGCGGCCGTTCCCTTGGCATACTGCGCGGGCCACGAAGCACGACGGGGCTGCCAAGGGTGACGGACCAGCGAAATTCCCGCTTGCCGCAGTTCTTCCTGACGCCGGGGGGGCCGTGTCCGTATCTGCCGGGCCGCACCGAGCGCAAGGTTTTCGCCCGCCTCAACGGCTCGCTGGCGCAACCGCTGAACGAGGCGCTGACCCATTCGGGCTTCCGCCGCAGCCAGATGATCGCCTATAGGCCGGCCTGCGACGGCTGCGCGGCCTGCATCTCCGTGCGGATCGTGGCGGGCGAGTTCGCGCCGTCGCGCGGCCTGCGGCGCATCGAAAAGCGCAACGCCGATCTGTCGCGCAAGGAAGTGACGGCGGAAGCCACACGCGAGCAGTTCGGGCTGCTGCGCACCTATCTGGATTCGCGCCATTCCGGCGGCGGCATGTCGGACATGGGGCTGTTCGATTATGTCGCCATGGTCGAAGAGACGCCCGTCAGAACGCATCTCGTGGAATATCGCCATCGCGACGCCGACGGCGAGCCGGGGCCGCTGATGGCCTGCGCCCTGATCGACGTGCTGCGCGACGGGCTTTCGATGGTCTACAGTTTTTTTCACCCCGGCGTCGATATGCGCAGCCTGGGGACCTACATGATCCTCGATCACGTCGCCGCCGCGCGCGCCCGCGGACTATCCTACGTGTATCTCGGCTACTGGGTGCGGGGCAGCGCCAAGATGAGCTACAAATCGCGCTTCCGCCCGCTCGAAGCCCTCAGCGCCGACGGCTGGATTCGATTCACTCCGTGACAGCTTTATCGCGGCGGATCGCGCAGGCGCTCACGCGGCTTCGTCGCCGCCAAAGCGGATTTTCCACGCCGCGGTCTGTTCCTCGGTGATTTTTGCAAACAGCACGTCGGGCGGCTGGATGGCGTGGCCGGATTCGAGCTGGTCGAGGAAGACGCCCATCGGCTGATCGGGCCAGGGAATAATCGTTGGGGCCGGCATTATCGCTTCGTGGATCGTCCGGGCCGCCTGCGGGATCACCGGCCACGACAAATGCCCGAACAAATGGACGAGATTGAGTCCCATGCGCACGCCGGCCGCCGCACGATCGGGATCGGTGCGAATGGCGGTCCATGGCGCCGCGCGCGTCAGATATTCGTTTCCCGCCACCCAAATGGCGCGCAGCTCGCCCAGCGCCTTTCGAAACTCGATGTCCTCGAGATAATCCGTATACGTTCTGATCCGGCCGTCGAGCTCGCGGGCGAGGGCCAACTCTTCCTCGCCGTAACTTCCCGCGCCGGGCACGCGCCCCTCGAAGCGCGCGGCGCAGAATTTGGTGACGCGGTTGACAAAATTGCCCAGCACGTCGGCCAGATCCTTGTTCACGACGGCGGCAAAATGCTCCCAGGTAAAATTGGCATCGGAGCTTTCCGGCGCATTGGCCATCAGGTAGTAGCGCCAGTAATCGGCGGGGAGGATTTCCAGCGCCGAATCCATGAACACACCGCGCCGGTTGCTGGTGGAGAATTTGCCGCCGCAATAATTGATGTAGTTGAAGCCCTTGATGCGGTCGACGAGTTTCCACGGCTCGCCCGAACCCAGGATCGTGACGGGAAATCCCACGGTGTGAAAGGGCACATTGTCCTTGCCCATGAACTGGTAATAGGTGACGTCCTTCGCCGCTTCGCCGTACCACCAGCCGCGCCAGGCTTCGCCCTTGTTGTTGGCGTCGGCCCATTCCTTCGTGGCGCCGATATATTCGATCGGCGCATCGAACCACACATAGAACACCTTGCCTGTGAGCTTGCCGTCGCCGATTTCGTCGGGCACGGCGACGCCCCATGCGAGGTCGCGGGTAATGCCGCGGTCGTGCAGCCCCTCGTCCAGCCATTTATACGCGATCGAACTGACGAGCAGCGGCCACGCGCTGCGGTGGCCGTCGATCCAGCGCCGCAGCTCATCGACGAATGCCGACTGCTTGAGGAACAGATGCGCGCTGTCGCGGATCTCGATGTCGGTGGAGCCGGACAGCGCCGAGCGCGGCGCGATGAGGTCGGCCGGGTCGAGCACGCGGGTGCAGTTCTCGCACTGGTCGCCGCGCGCCCGCTCATAGCCGCAATGCGGACAGGTGCCGATGACGTAGCGATCCGGCAGGAAGCGTTTCTCGCGATTGGAATAGACCTGTCGCGTCAGGCGCACGTCGAGATGACCGCGTTGCCACAGCACGCGCGCAAAATGCCGGGTCAGCTCATGATTGGGCGGCGCCGAAGAGCGCCCGAAATAATCCCACGAAAGCCCGAAGCGCGCGCCAAGGCCCTTCTGGATTTCGTGCTGTTCGGCGCAATAGGCCGCCACGTCCTGGCCGGCTTCCAGCGCCGCAAGCTCCGCCGGCGTGCCATGCTCGTCGGTGGCGCAGATATAGAGCGTCTCGCGGCCCCGCGCCCGCTGAAAGCGCGCGAAGACGTCCGCCGGCAGCATCGAGCCGACCAGATTGCCCAGATGCTTGACGCCGTTGATATAGGGCAGCGCACTGGTGATCAGAATGCGGGACATCGGGCTTTCGCCTGCAACAATGCTCGAAGATTTGCGGCAAATCCGTGCACGTTTGGACCGTCGCGCGCAAGGGAGGCCCGCGCGAAGCAGACCGGCCGCTCCAACTTGCTGTCATTCCCGCTTTCCAGCCTGTGTAAAAACTTTGGCATTGATTTATTGAAGGCGTGCTGATTCCGTGAGGTTTGATGCAATGAGCGAAGCGGAAGGCGACGATGGCGCACCTGGCGGGGCAGTCGCGGTATCAATCGACGTTGT
>DATCBQ010000060.1:0-10157 GCA_036511745.1 Rhizomicrobium sp. | reverse complement strand
GGTTAGCGTGACGGGCTGCGCTGCCGGCTGTACCTGCGACGTGGCCAGCGAGGTGTAGAGCAGCAGGGCCGACGCGGCGATAACAGCACCCATCAGCAGGTTGCTGCCGAACGATTCGCCATTGATGGACTGGGTTGACATGGCTGCCTCTCCTTATTGGCAGTGGCTAGTATGAAGTGCCATCTAGCGACTGCGGGAGAGACATAAGCCCGACTTACTACAAAGCAACTTATGACAGCCATGCGGCCCGCGAATGGCTCGAAACCTTGTAAGTGCGCCCCCGAGCCCAGTTTTGGACCCTGCGGAACCTGGACGGCTTCTAATCCGTCCAGACCAAAAGCCGGCGCCGTTCCTTGTCGGTGAACTCGCCCAGGATAATAAGAATGAAATCGACACAGGCCCATATCCCCAGGCCCCCCACCGTCAAAAGCTGAAGGACGCCAGTTCCGATCTTTCCGACGTAAAAACGGTGAATGCCGAAGAGGCCGAAGAAGAAGCACAAAAGCAGCGCGACCAACCGGCTTTTCGGGCTGGCACCGGCGGGCCGCGTGCCCGTGGGGGCACCGCACCTGGGACAGGCGTTGGCCAGGGTAGAGATGATCGTGCCGCAGCCCCTGCAATATTGTTCGTTGGCGCCCGCCGCGCGGCGTTCGGGCGCACCCGGTTCATTTGCTGCCATGGTCATCGCTTCTCTCTCCACTCCATCGAAATTGTTCGCATTCGTCGACAAGGTCGCCTGCAAAGCTGCAGTCCCGGCATTCGGGTGACATGGGGATACTCCTACCGACAATGGGGACCCACAATCCCCATTATTATGAAGGCGCAATGGCAGGCGGCCGAGATTGTCCATAATGATAGACTGGAAATACGACAGCCATTTTGCGCGGCGGGCGGCATTGAGAGCACCTTCCGTCCGGCGACGATTATCCGACGGTCTGATTGCGTCATACCAAAATCTGCACCAAGCAACTGTTCAACTTGGCCGACAAAAGGCTTCTTTAGGATGCGAACGTCTCTTGAAATGCAATCTGCCTGGACCCAGCACTGGAATGAAGGTCACGCCGAAAGCTTACCCAAAGATCGTGCCGCGGGCCGTCTCGGGGCACTGGATTCCGCATGGGGAAAGTTCTTCTCGGGAATTCCCGACAGAGCCAAGCTACTTGATCTCGCAACAGGCGGTGGCGATGTCATTCGCAGGGCAATTGCCCTTGGTCGGGATTTCAACATTACGGGTGTCGATCTGGCTGATCTCACAGCAGTGAGCGCCACGTTACCAATCCCCGGAATTGAGTTCATAGGAAGTACCGATCTTTCTAGCCTCCCATTCTCAGACGCCACCTTCGACGGCGTAACATCGCAGTTCGGCATCGAATACGCAGACGCCGCTGCGGCCACTCACGAGGCGATCAGGGTACTGGCTCCGGGTGGTTGCGGACATTTTGTGTTGCATCATGCTGACAGCGCCATCACACAGGGGGCTTCCAGGAGTATCGCGGCGTACCGATCGGTATTCGCCGGTATCGGTGCTTTTCAATTGGGCAGAACCGTATTCGAACTCTATCGGCGCTCCGCTCCCCGCGCTGCCATAGTTGAGGCGGAAACAGAGTTTCGGAGAGCAGTAGCCACATTGCAGTCGCGTCTCCGAAACGAGCCCGCGTTCGGACTGGCGCGCAATGTCGTCGCTTTGCTTTCGGGTCTGGCAAGAGCACCCGATTTCCATGCGGCTGCAGACGCTTTGCGCAAGATTGACACCTGGGAGGCGCAAATCCAGGCAAGTACTCTCCGAAAGGTGGCGCAGATAGACGCTGCACTGGACAGGAAGGGAATCGATAAGACGGCCGAATGGCTGGCAGGCGCCGGAGCGGTCGTTGAGCCTCCACAGGAATTGAAATACCCGCTGGGGAAAGTTATGGCGTGGAGCCTCTCATTCTACAAACCACCTTCTTGAGTATGTGACTGTACCGCACGGGCTTCGTTTCACGGGGGAACCCATCGATCCGATTTCTGAGCAGATCACTCCGCGCGACTACAACTCGCGTATCGCTGGGGCCAGTGACGCCGTTGGGAATGCCGTCAGAGCCAATTCTGAAAAACCACTACGGCCTGCCTGTGAAAAAAGGCCATATGTTTGGAGCGGGCGAAGGGAATCGAACCCTCGTATGCAGCTTGGGAAGCTGCCGTTCTACCATTGAACTACGCCCGCGCATGTCCTTTCACCTTCATAGCATGCGCGATTGGCATGCCAAACAGCGCAGTGCTCAGATAAGCACCCACACCACCCAGGCGACTGCCAGGACGCCGGCGCCCGCGAGAAAGCCGACGATACGGTCGCTGGCACGCGTCAGGGAATTGCCGAATGCTTCGGCTATTTCATGATCGTCGCCCCCGTCCGGGATCACGAGGGAGAAATCGTGCCGCGAATGGCCGCTCATCCTCCGCATGGGGCGCAAGTTGAGACTGTTGATCTGCAGGCTTCTGTCCATGAGCGCCTCCGTGACCATTTCGACTCCCGGCTGCCGGTTTCAGGCAACTAATACACTAGTAATTCTATAGAGTCAAAGTAGTTCCGACTGTGTGAGGGAATTACGCTTGAGGTTGCCAGGTCACCCGCGCATGCTTTTCCATTGAAGGACCGTCGCCGGCCATGAAGCCCTTTGTTTTTCTCGGACCTTCGCATGTGACGGCGCTTGCGCTTACCCTCGCGGTGCCGGTGGTCCTGACTGCGGTTACGAGAGCGCGGAAATCTTGGGAAACCCGGATTCGCTGGGGATTGGCGGCGCTGATCGCCGTCAACTGGCTGGCCTGGATGTTGCTGCTTGCGGAAAGGGGTTGGCTCGGCGTCGGCAACGCGATCCCGCTCAATCTGTGCGACTGGGCCACCATGGCGACGTTCATCGCTCTCGTGAACCCGACGCAGAAAAGCTACGAGCTGGCCTATTTCTGGGCTCTGTGCGGCACAACGCAGGCGCTCATTACGCCCGATTGCGTTTATGATTTTCCCGATGCGCAGTTCACGCTTTTCTTCATCTATCATGGCAGCATCGTTGCTTCTGTCCTCTACTTGACGCTCAGCCTCACGATGCGTCCCTACCCTGCATCGATTGCGCGAGTGACGGGATGGACTCTGTTTTATGGCGCGACAGCGGGCGCGGCAGACTGGCTGCTCGGCACGAATTACGGTTTTCTTCGCGCCAAGCCCGCCCATTTCTCGTTGCTCGACATCATGTCGCCATGGCCCTGGTATTTGCCGGAGCTTCTGATCGCGGGCGTACTCTTCATGCTGTTCTGGTACGCGCCGTTCGCGATTGTCGATTTGTGGCCGGGCGTGCAGGCGGCCCGGCGCGCATGGGGCCGATGAAAAAAAGTCCTACCCTTTAACGGGATGTGCTGTTAGGTCTGACCGCAGGCAGGGTACTCGGGGGCCGGGCGCGGCGGTTTTTCGCGCGAATGCGACGCATCATGGCGGATACCATTCAGGCAGAACGGGACGAGATGCTGGACTTCGAGCGTTTGGACTCGGCCGAAATCGCCAATGAGCCTTTTCCCCACGTGATCATACCGGGGTTCGTGCGCCGCGAAGCCCGCGCCGCCATCGAGAGCGATTTTCCTGCCATCGCGCGGTCGGGAAGTTTCCCGCTCGGCTCGCTCAGCTTCGGCCCTGCGTTCGCCGGAATGATCGACAGCCTTTCCGCGAAAAGGATGCGGACCATCGTCGAAAGGAAATTCGACCTCGATCTCGAAAGCAAGCCGGTCATGGTGACGGTGCGCGGAATGTGCGCGAAGCGCGACGGACAAATCCACACCGACAGCACAAGCAAGCTCGTCACGATGCTGCTCTATATCAACAAGAGTTGGGAATGCGCGAGCGCCCGGCTGAGGCTGTTGCGTTCGGCCCACGATCTCGAAGATTTCGCTGCCGAGATTCCTGCCGAGGAAGGAACACTGGTGATCTTCAGGAACGGCCCCAAAGCCTGGCACGGCTTCGCGCCGTTTCGCGGTCAACGCCGCGTCATCCAGGTCAATTGGGTCACCGACGAAACCGTGGTCGCGCGCGAACAGGCGCGTCATCGCGTCAGCGCGTTCTTCAAGCGGCTTCTGTCGCCCGCCAAGGCTCATGCCGCTCAACATTGAGACGTTCCGCAACGATGCGGGCGGCAGTGCCATCTACAAGGCGCTTTCGCATCCCCTTGCTGCCGATCCGGCACGGGCGCTGACGGCAAAGCTCGCCCGCCAAGGCCCGATCGCGATCTACGATCCCGACGGTCTCGCGCCCGCTTTCGAGACCTTCCATTCGATGGCCGGCGTCGAGTGCGCGGGGTATTTCGTCCAGAATGTCGAGCATGTCGGGCGCAGTTACCGCGACTTGATCGCGCGCGCGGTCACGGAAATTGGCGAAGCGAAATTTCGCGCGCTTCTGATCGCGGGCTTCGACAACAGAAAAGCGCTGGCCCAAATTCGTCATCTCGTTCCGGCGGGGGCGGAAATATTCAGCTTTGCCGGACTGAACCTGCCCGACGAAATGCTGACCGACCGGGCGCGCTATCTTTCGCCCCTCAACTTTGCCACGAATTTCGTCTTCTTTCGCGATCAAGGCGGCCACCACACACGTCTCGTCACGGCAAACTACTGGACGCGTTACGGTGCGAAAGAGGTGCGGCTTTGGTGTCGCCTCTTCGCAAGCGACGGGAGCGCGCTCGCAACCTGGTTCGAGGAGGGTGGGGCGCCGGAAGCTTCCATTGTGATCGACAGCGGTGAAATTCGCGCGCGCTTCGATCTGCCCGAATTCACCGGCCAGCTCTTCGTTCACGCCGTCGGTGTTGCCGGCCACGATATCGTGAAGTACGCGCTGGACACGTATGGCGACGATCCGCGCCTGCTTTCCGCTACGCATGACGCCAATTCCTGGCCTTCCGATCTCTACGCGGGGCTACCCGCGCCGGCGGAAGACGAAGACGTGGTCCTGTGGGTGCAAAACAGCCACCCCCTGACGATCGCCGCCGGCGAGATCGGGCTTTCGCCCATGGGAAGCAACGCGATCGTTCGACTCGACGAAACCCTTGCACCATTTGCCACGCGCGCCCTGCATGTCTCGGAACTTTTGCCGGAATTGCGCTGGCCGCGTCAGATCGAGATTCATGCCGGCAAGCATTTCGTGCGTCCGCGCTACGAGGTGACCTCCCAGAACGGTCATTCGCGGATCGCACACCCCAATGTCGAGCGCGCGGATCTCAAGCCGGATCCGAACCTCGCGCGATTGGGAAATCTTCTGGGCAAAGGCCACATCCTGCCCGCTCCCATTCTGCCGCTGGACCGTTTCTCGAGCGTGGCTTTGCCCACCCCGATGTCGACGGCGCAAGATCATCTTCCGGTCAAGGCGCTGGTTTACGACGCGAAAGGTGTTCGCGTTGCCGAACACCGCTTCGGAAATCTGCCGCGCGACCATGGCGCGGTGCTCGACGTGTCGGCGCTGGCACTGGGGAAGCTCACGACCGGTTACGGACATGTCGAGCTTGTCTATGATTTCGAAGCCGGCAAAGAGGCCGATGGCTGGCTGCATGCCTTGTTTCGCTACCGCGAAAACATCAGCGGGCACCAGGCCGAAACGAGCTTCGGTTCCCACATGTTCAACACCGCTGTTACCTATCGCGGCGAGCCGCAGTCCTATTCCGGGCCGCCCCCGGGTCTGTCCACCCGGCTTTTTCTGCACGTCGCCGCACCGCCTTTCGACACCTTATGCCATCTGATCTATCCGGTGTCGGATGTCTGGCATCCGCAATCCACGACCACGGTCACCTTGCGCGCGGCGAATGGCGAAGAGCTCGTCTGCAAGACCATGACGATTCCCTCGTCCGGCTCGCGCTTCTGGACCGTACGAGAAATCTTCGGCGAAGACCTTGTCGCCCGCGCCGGCCGTCATGCCTACATCATCATTCGCGACGAAACCTGCCGCCTCTTCGGTTATCACGGCGCGCGCTCGCCTTGCGGCAGTTTCAGCTTCGATCACATGTTCGGGTTCTGAAACAGCTTGGGCCGCCGACCTTCCACCTGCTGGGTTGTCACCGACGGCAAAGCCGGCATGGAAAGCCAGTGCCTGGGCGTTGCCGAAGCGCTTGGCCTTCAACCCGACATCAAACGGGTGCGCATGCGGGGGCCCTGGCGTCTGCTCTCTCCGCATTTGCGGTTGGGCCTGGACCATGCATTCGAGAACGCAGCAGGACTGGCGCCACCCTGGCCGGATCTCCTTATCGCCACCGGCAGGCTCAGCATTCCGGCGTCGCTTTTCGTGCGCAGGCAAAGCGCGCGTGAAGGCAAGCGCACTTTCACGGTTCAGATCCAAAAACCTGCGATCGCACCATCGCATTTCGATCTTGTCATCGCGCCGCTGCACGACGCTCTGGAAGGCGGCAACGTCGTCTCCACGGTCGGCGCCCTGCACCGGATCGCGCCGGACAGACTCGTTCGCGAAGCCCGGTCTTTTGCGCCACGCGTGGCGAAACTGCGGCCCCCCCATGTCGGCGTATTGATCGGAGGGCCGAATGCATCCTTTCGGCTGGGAACCCGGGAAATAGCTGCCTTCGCTTCACAGCTTCGCCGCCTCGCAAAGTCCAAGGGTGGCAGTCTTCTCGTAACGCCCTCGCGGCGCACCGGCAGAGAAAACATATCGCTGCTGAAGTCGGCTCTGGCAGATGTACCGGCTTTCGTCTGGGACGGCGAAGGCGAGAACCCCTATTTTGGTATTCTGGGCCTGTCCGAATGTCTCGTGGTGACAGCGGACTCGGTCAACATGATTTCCGAAGCCTGCGCTACCGGCAAACCGGTTTACATCTATGATTTACCGGGTGGATCGCGAAAAGCCGCGCGCTTTCGCCAGGCGCTGTCCGAGCGCGGCTTTGGCCGATCATTCGCAATTCCGCTCGAACCTTATACGGCGCAGCCGCTCGACGAGATGGCTGCCGTCGTCAGGGCCATCGAAAGCAGGTACCGGACGGGTTGATTATTCCTCTTCCGCATGCGCCGGCTCGGGTTCCGGTTCGGGAGTCGTGTCTGCGATCGGCCGGAGCGAAGCGCCTTTGTTTTCCGGCCGCTTGACCAGCCGGTCGCGCTTTTGGGAAGCCCGCTCCACTGCCAGGTCGAGTTCAAGCTGCGAGCAAAGACCGAGTGTCACAGGGTCCACGGCCTTGATGTTCTGCGCATTCCAGTGGGAACGCTCGCGGATTTTCTGAATCGTCGACTTGGTTGTGCCGATCAGCTTGATGATGTCGGCATCGGTGAATTCCGAATGGTTGCGCAGCAGCCAGTAGACCGCGTCGGGCTTGTCCTGACGTTTGGAGACCGGCGTGTAGCGCGGCGCGCGTTTCAGCTTGACGGGCGGAATCTTGTGCTTCGGCGCCGCCATTTCCAGTCGCGCAGCGGGATCGCTTTCTGCCTGTTCGATCTGATCCCTGGTCAACTGGCCGGTCGTAACCGGGTCCTGGCCTTTAATACCCTTGGCCACGTCGTCGTCCGCGATGCCTTTGACTTCGAGGGGATGAAGTCCGCAAAAATCGGCAATTTGCTCGAAGCTAAGCGATGTGTTGTCCACCAGCCACACGGCGGTCGCCTTGGGCATCAGCGGTTTAGTGTCGGCCATAAAATTTCCCTTCCCGGCTGGCGCTTTCGGACGCCAGCCCGCTCTAAAGGCTTAACCTTTGGAGGAATGGCCGCTTTTTACAGACAGACCCCTCCAAGGAAAAGGGGTTTTGCTCAGGGCGTCAACAAAATCTTGCCGATATGCACGCTTTCTGCCATGCGGGCATGGGCGGCCTGCGCCTCTTCGAAGGCAAAAATGCGGTCGATCACGGGCTTGACGCGCCCGGCAGCGACGAGGGGCCAGACCTCGCGCAGCAGCGCATCGCGGATTGCGCCTTTCTCGTCGTTCGAACGCGCCCGCAGGGTTGTTGCCATAAAAGTGAGGCGTTTCACGAGCATTGGTCCGAAATTGACTTTGGCGGTCGTGCCGCCCTGGAAAGCGATGTTCACCAGGCGTCCGCCGCGCGCCAAGGCCCGAAAATTGCGCTCGATATAGTCCCCGCCCACCATGTCGAGAATGACGTTGACGCCAACGCCGCCGGTCGACTGCAGCACCACATCGACGAAGTCGTCTTCACGGTAGTTGACGGCTTTCACAGCGCCGAGCTCTTCGCACACCCGGCACTTGTCTGCGCTGCCGGCTGTCGTGAATACGGGGTTTCCCCGTGCTGCGCATAGTTGAATCGCGGCGGTGCCGATACCACTCGATCCGCCGTGAACAAGAACGCTTTCGCCCGGCTTGAGCCGCGCGGCATCCATCAAATTGGTCCAGACGGTGAAATGCACTTCGGGAAGCGCTGCGGCTGCAAGGCACTCGACGGATGGGGGAACGGGCAGAACGCACCGCGCGGACGCCGCTGCGTATTCGGCATAGCCTCCGCCTGTCAGCAATGCGCAAACGGACTGTCCGACACGAAGATCGTCTACGCCGTTGCCCAACTCTACGATCTCCCCGGAGACCTCCAGGCCGAGGATATCGGGCGCACCCGGCGGCGGGGGATAACGGCCCATGGCCTGTGCAAGGTCGGCGCGGTTCAGTCCTGCCGCGGTCACCTTGATCAGCACTTCGCCGGGCCCGGCCAGGGGCCGCGGCAATTCGTCAACGATCAAGCTGTAGTTCGCGCCCTGATCTTCAACCCGGATGGCTTTCACCGCAGAACGCTCCGTTCGCCGCTTGTCATGTCGCGACGGGATGATCGACACTATCAGGGCCCGAACGAGACGAGAAGCAATGCCGATCGATCCCGACGAATTGTTGCCCAGGAAGAAGAAACTCACGGAATTGATGCTGGGAGAAGACTTGTCTGCGATGTCCGAGCATGAGCTTGTCGGGCGCATCGCGGCGATCGAAGGGGAAATCTCGCGTTGCCGCGACGCCATCAATGTACGGCGGTCCACCAAATCCGCGGCCGAAGGTTTTTTCCGCAAGGCCTGACTCTCCGCGCAGAGTGTGCCGCGCCGCGCCGCAACATCATTAATTGGGAAAGAATTCAGGGCTTAACGATTTGCAGCGTTGCGCGCATGCACCACTGCCATGGTTTACGTGCGGGGTAACCATGCAGCGCGCTTGCACCGCGCCCGCGACTTGCTAGCTTGAGCGCGGGACGAGTGACGGGGCGGGGCGCATGATGTTGGCTGAGGCGGACGACGAGGTTCGCGATTTCAATCTCCAGTCTTTTGCCAATTCGGCGCTGTTCACGCGCACTTTCGACGAAGGCATGTCACTGGTCGAAGAAACGGCTCGCTATCTCGATGGCCGAGGCCGCGACGAAGCACGCGACCTGCCGCGCAAGACTGCCCTGCTTTATGCGGGTGAAAGCATGCGGGTCACCACGAGGTTGATGCAGGCAGCCAGTTGGCTTCTCATCCAGCGCGCCGTGCATGAAGGAGAGATGCGCGCCGAAGACGCCGCACGCGAACGCTATCGCCTGGGTTCAAAGGAAATCTGTCTCGGCGGACGCAGCGACGACGTCGATTCCCTGCCGGCAACGCTGCAGGAACTGCTCAAGCGCAGCGATGGGCTGTATCGCAGAATCGCGCGGCTTGACGATGTTCTGTTCGGCGCCGGGCCGCCGGTACCGTCCGGCATCAAGGAACATTTCGAGCGTCTGAAGCAATCGTTCGATCAGACCGGAACCGGCGCAATATAGACCCAGCCGGGATTGCCGCTGCCCGTGGCGCCCGTCAGCTCTTCACATAATCCTTGAAACGCTTGTTGAAGCGCGTGAGCCGGCCGCCGCGGTCGATCAGATGCGCCTGCCCGCCCGTCCAGGCGGGATGAGTGGTGGGATCGATGTCCAGGGTCAGCTTCTGACCGGGCTCGCCCCAGGTCGTACGGGTCTTGTAGGTCGTGCCGTCATTCAGCGCGACCGAAACCATATGATAATTCGGGTGGATGCCCTTTTTCATGGCGCGGCTTTCCGGGATCGAGGCCGCGGCTTATAGGGGATCGGGTGTCCGCTGGCAAGGCGGGAGCGTTCTTGTCCGGATCGCCTGGATCAACGCCTTTGCAAACGTGGAAAGGGTGTCGTCGCGAGCGCCCATGACGACGATGCGGTCGCCCGGCTCGGCCAGCGAGACGAGTTTTT
>DATCBQ010000059.1:0-3282 GCA_036511745.1 Rhizomicrobium sp. | reverse complement strand
TTTCAACAGCGAAGACGGGGGTGGAAGAATCTTTCTGCGGCGGCGCGAGCGTGGCCGGCTTCTTCTGGGCGAGCAGCGTGAACGCAGCAATCAGGAGCGCAACAATCAGGAGCAGCCAGGGACGTCGCATCATGCTGTTCCGATTTTACCGCCTACAGGAACTCGTAGCCTGCAGTGGCCACGCCCGAAGAGATCACTTCCGTCGTGCACCCGCTCATCGCGAACGTCTGCCGAACCAGTTCGCAGACACGCTCGTAGCCGCGTTTGTGGAACACGAGCACGGCCGGGCCGGCTCCGCTGAGAGTGCAGCCCAGCAGGCCCGGGGCGCGCAAACGCAGAATTTCGGCCAGCCCCGGAACCAGTTGGGTGCGGAATGGCTGGTGCAGCCGGTCGTCGAGCGCGGCCGGAAAAACCGAGGCGTCACCGGTCGCCAGAGCCGCTGTCAGCAGGGCCGTTCGCTGGATGTTGAAGGTTGCATCGGCGCGCGAGTAGGTATCCGGGAGCACAGCGCGGGCTTCTTTGGTGGGGAGCGTGAAGTTCGGAACCACCACGGCGACGTTGAAATTCGCCGGCATCTCCAGCCGGACCGCGCGCGTGATGCCGCCGGGTTCAACCGCGCTGGCAACAATGGAGCCGAGCACACACGCAGCCACATTATCGGGGTGGCCTTCGAGGCGGGCCGCTTCGTCGAGAATGCGCGCGGGCTTCCAGTCGAGATCGAGCAGGCGCGCACCGAGGATGACACCGGCGGTGATGGCTGCGGCGCTCGAGCCGAGGCCTTTGCCAAGAGGGATCTCGTTGGTAATCTCCAGATCGGCGGCGGGCAGCGCGCGGCGGACGCGGCTGGCTACGGTGAGCGCTGTTTGCCAGATCAGATTATCGTCGTTACACGAGATGAGCGCAGCATCGCGGCCGGAGCAGCGGATGGCAAGCTTGCGGGCGCGGGTAAAGCGGCAGGTGAGATAAACCTGCAGGGCGATGCCGAGGGAATCGAACCCCGGCCCCAGATTGGCGCTGGAACCGGGAACACGGAGAGTTGTCACAGGGGTCAATCTGCCATTATCCAATCCCGCAAGTGCCGGGCGGGAAAACGCGGTGTCGGCGGGGTGCGCGACGTAAAAATGACGGTTCGAGAATTTTCTTTTTTTGCGGCATAGAACCTAGCGTAGTGATACGCTAGGTTGAGGAGGTGCAAATGGCTGACCCGCTGGTTGACCTTGAAAATCGCCGCGCCGCTGTTCAGATGGAGATCGCCCGGTTGGGTGACATGCGCTCTGGTTCCATCACGGGTACAGGTGGCCGTTGCGGCAATCCGAACTGTCATTGTCATCAGGCCGGTGATCCCGGCCACGGGCCTTACTACCGGCTGACACGGAAGGTAAAAGGGAAAACGGTCACAGCAACCTTTTCTTCTCCGGGAGGTTTGGCCAAAGCGCGGCGCGAGGTTGCGGAATGCCAGCGCTTCCGCGAACTGGGCGAGCAACTGTTGGATGTTAATGAACGGATCTGCGAACTCCGGCCAGTGGCCGAGACCGTCCCATCGGCCCAGGAAAAAAAACGGCCGAAGCGATCCGGAAAGAAGTCACCCGCGAAGTAGAGCAACTGCTTCGCATCATTTTTCGCGACCGGCAGGCCACTGGCCGACTCGATCTTGAGAGTATCGAGACAGCGATCCGTGCTGCGATGCACCAGGCCGGCGCCATGGCTCTGACGCAACTGCTGCGATTCGAGCAACCGGATGCCGATCACCTTCAGGTCCCCTGCTTGTGCGGTCATCAGGCGCGCTTCAAGGAGATGCGCTCCAAATCCTTCCTCTCAGTAATGGGCACGGTGGAGGTTCGGCGGCCTTACTATCACTGTGTTCTGTGCTCCACAGGCCAACATCCTGTCGACTGCGAACTGGGTATTGCCGGGCTGGAATCTTCCCCGGGTGTACGACGCATGGAAGCTATAGTGGGCTCCGAGATGCCGTTTACGCCAGCCTGCGAACCGATGAAGGTCCTGGCGGGTCTGGAAGTCCCCGCCAAAGCCATCGAGCGCGCTGCCGAGAGTATCGGCGAGGCGATCGCCGCACGCGACCAGCAGGAAATCGACCGGGCCAAACAACTCGTCCTGCCTATGGTTTCCCGACAGAACATCCCGAAAATATATGTGCTGATGGATGGCGTTCAGATTCCTGTGGTGGCTTCTGAAACCGAGGGCCGGGCCGGCAGAGTAGAAGGGCAGCGAGCCCGCACCCGCGAGTGCAAACTCGGCGCCGTGTTCACGCAAACTACCGTGGATAAAGACGGATGGCCCATTCGCGACCCGGATTCGACCAGCTATGTCGGCGCAGTTGAAACCGCCGATGAGTTCGGATACCGCATCTATACGGAAGCCTGGCGCAGAGGCTGGGAGTGGGCCACCACGAAAATCGTCATTGGCGATGGAGCCGTCTGGATCTGGAATCTCGCCGATCGGCACTTCCCGGGCGCCGTCCAGATCGTCGATCTTTATCATGCCAGGCAACACCTCTGGGATCTGGCCGCACTGCTTTATCCGCACGATGCGGCGGCGAAGAAACGCTGGATGATACCCATGAAAGATCTGCTCGATCACGGCAGGACGGAACTTCTCGTGGAGTGGCTGCACGATACCGCCGCCGAGCATGCCGACGCCAACCCCGGTCTGACGAAGGAAATCCTCATCGAAGCCCAGTACTTCGCAACCAACATGGATCGCATGCGCTATCCGGCCTTTCGCGAACAAGGATTCTTCGTCGGCTCAGGCGTCATCGAAGCGGGCTGCAAGGCCATCACCGGAGCCCGCCTCAAACGATCTGGCATGTTCTGGACCGTCCGCGGCGCCAACGCCATCATCGCGCTCCGCTGCTGCCGCCACAACGGAAGGTTTGAGGACTACTGGGACGAGGCTCGCGCTGCATGACCACCCCCCCTATCACTTTTACGTCGCGCACCCGTTCGAACGCGTCGGGATCCGCCTCCAGCGCCCTGCGAAAATTCGCTTCCGCATCGGCATATTGCCGCGCCTGATACGCAAGCATCCCCAGTTGGTTCCACGCCGCAGTGAATTGCGGCGCAATCTCCACGGCGCGCCGAAGATGCGCGACGGCACGGGCCGAATCACGGCGCGACAGGCAGCGTTGCGCCTCGCTATGTTCTTTCGTGGCCCGATCCGGAATCGACAACACAGTAGCCGAAACGCTCGCCCCGGTTCCGCGCCCACCCTCGGCTTCAAGTGTGCCTTCGTCGATCTTCAGCACAATATCGAGACGGCCTTTCA
>DATCBQ010000058.1:0-5127 GCA_036511745.1 Rhizomicrobium sp. | reverse complement strand
ATTCGATTTTCGGAAGATAGGTCAATTTCGTTTGCTTTGACGGGTTGCCAAGCGTCATCAAATGCGGCAATTAGAATGCCAACCGTTTCGGGATCAAATGCGGCCCTACCATCCGCATTTGATTCAATTTCGAATGCACGGATAAATGTGCGCATATGAGGCGTGCCCCAAAACGCCAGAAGAATAGTGCGCCTAATGCAACTTGGCGAGTCTTGAACTAGATTCCCAAGCCTCCAGCACGTTCACAATATCACCAATCTCCCAAAGCCGTCACGTATCCGGCGCAAGGAAGTGGGCGTATGGGCGAGCGTCGTCCGGCTAATGTGCGAGCCAATTCGCCAGCCCTTCGGCCGAGTAACAGGGCAGCCGCAGGAGCGCCAACCGGCGCCCGCGTCGCTCGCTCTCAGAGCGAAGGAGACGCGGGGACGCGGAATCGATTGCCCCCGGCGAGGGGTTCCGGTTTTACCCTCGGGCACTACGGCGCGTCTCCACCTCGCGCCGTTTATTCCCATTGTTGGGCAGGGGAGTGATTTCGCAAAGCTGGGTGACAACGAACACCTTCTGAAAGGTGCAAACGGTCGAAAATGACCGATAAGCGGCGTTGGTAGGCAGCTTTGTCGAAACGCTGTCAACAAGAATCATTGGCTCATTTGCAGACAGGTCAAGCCGAATCAGTTGATGCTCGTATTGTATGGAACGCGGCCGGCCCCTCCAAGGCGGACCGCCCCGCAAACGAAGAGGGTATTATGGCTAAGAAAGCAAAGAAGGCGAAGAAGGTGAAAAAGGCAAAAAAGAAGAAGTAGCAACCTCGCAGCTCGGGCGGCGATTCCGCCCGAGCGATTTTTTCAGCGCATCTTTTAGGAAATAAAGTGCCATGACAAAGCTGATGTCGAAATCAGAGCTGATCAATAAGGTCGCCGATCAACACTCTTTGGCAAAGAAAGACGTTAAGAGCGTCATCGAGTCACTGGCATCCGTGGGTTACAGGGAATTGAAGAAGAATGGCGCATTCCTGTTGCCTGGTTTTGCGAAATTTGTCGTCATCAAAAAGCCTGCCACCAAAGAGCGCGCGGGCATTAATCCGTTCACGAAAGAGCCGACCGTGTTTAAGGCTAAGCCGGCCAGAAAGATTGTCAGGGCTCGTCCGGTGAAAGCAGCAAAAGACGCGGTGTGAGCAAGCTAACGGCGCAACCGCAAGAGCGGCGGCGCCCGCGGCAGTCGCTGACGGCGATGAAGACGCCGGGAATGAGTCTCCCCGGCTTAACTAACCATTCCGTGCTTCGCCAAATCGGCGCACTGGTCTGCTTTCTGCTTTTGGGCTTATTTGGCATTGACCTGCGCCGCCGTCACTCAAATTTTTCTCATCGGACGGGGGTCTGTTAGGACATTTGGTGAACAAAGTCCACGGATTTTCCACGGATCGAGGCGTCGTTTTCGCGCTTCGTTCGGTAGCGAAACGTCACGGCCGAACTGTAAACGGTTGCGAAAGAATCCTGAAAACAGCGGCTTAGCTGGTGGGCGCTGTAGGGATTGAACCTACGACCTCTCCCGTGTGAAGGGAACGCTCTCCCGCTGAGCTAAGCGCCCGTGCCTGATCGACGGATCGGGTGCATTTAGGGAGCGCCTCGGCAGGGTGTCAAGCGAGCCGAGCGGCGTCGCCTCTCAGTTCGTTGAGGCGACGCGCGAGGCGCCGGATTGCAGCGCGCGGATGCGGTCGGCAAGTGTGCGCCGCTGCTCGTTGGGCTCGACGCGGGCCGGTCCGGCTTCGCCGCGCACCATATTGATCGGCGGGCTGCCGTTTGCCGGGACGGTCGCAAGACTGAGATCGTGCGTGTCGAGGGCCAGCATGGCATCGATCGGTGAGTCCGGCCCTTCAAGGGCGGCCGTGAGGCGTGCGACTTCGGCGGCGACGTCGTTGATGCGCTCACGCAGTAGCGCATTCTCGACCCGCTCGGATGCCCAGCTCGCCTCGGCCTCGCGTTTGAGGTCGGCCATCTCTGATTCAAGCTTGGCGCGCACCTCGTGGGCGGCGGCAAGTTCGCCTTCGAGGCGGGCGATGTCGGTTTTGTGCCGTTCGACGCTGCGCGTACTTGAACTTGCCAATTCATCGTGCAGATCGTCATGTGCCCTGTGGGCGGCTTGGGCTTCCTGGCGCAGGCGTTCGATCTCATCGTCGCGCTGGGCCATGAGGCGGCCCTGTTCGCCGAGGCGGGCTTCCAGCTCCTGGACGCGCTGGTTGAACTGTTCAGCTTCGGCGGTTTGCGCCACGAGCTGCTGTTCGAGGTCGGCCTTGCGCGCGTTCAGCAGGTCGAGCTTGCCGCGCGCGTCGGTGAGATTGTTGGTCGCGTCGCCACGCTCGTGCGCCAGCCGCTCTTCGGTCTCTTTCACCGAGCGCTCGTAACCCGAGACGCTGACCTTCATGGCTTCGACCTGCGTGCGCACCGCCGCGAGTTCGATGCGCTGGCTGTCGGCTGCGATCGATTGATCGCCCAGTTCGCCGACCAGCTTGGTAAGCTCGGTCTCCTTATCGGACAGCGCGCGCTCGGCCTCGCGCAATGCACCGGTTTTGAGCGCAAACTCCTGCTCGGTGGCGCGCAATTGATCGGCCAGCGCTTTGTCGCGCGCTTCGAGCGCAAAATACGCCGCGGTCTTTTCGCCCAGTTCTTTCTTCAGGTGATTGATGGCATCGGTCTTCTTGCCGAGTTCGGCGAACTGCGAGGACGCGCGCGTCTTCATCTGGTCGACGCTCATTTCGAGCCGCCGCGTCGACATGGCGAACTCGGCGCGCAACTGATCCTTATCGGCGCGAATTTCGGCAATCGTCAGCGGCGTGGCCGCTTCCAGCCGCCGCACGGTCAGGCGCACGGCCCGGTTATGCACCAGCGGAAAGAACATCAGCGCGAACAGGCCCGCGACCAGAAAGCCGATGCCGAAATACATGATCGGTTCGACCATACGCTACCTCCAACACTCTCGGTCCTCGGCCTTTGTGGCAGACGCAACAACGAGAGCGAGCATCAACTTGCCACGCGCGCTTAAATCCTACCACATTCACCAGCCGTTAACCTAAATTCGGCCGTGCGAACGCGCAACGGCAGGCGGAATGCCGTTCTGGCCGAAGGCTAGCGGCGGCGGCTGCGATCAGAACGGATTCCAGGTCGGTCGTGCGGTGAATTTCAGGTAGCCGAGATTGGCGCCGAGCCGCAGCCCAACGCCCGTGCGGATCGGCACCAGGACGATATCGCGTGCCGTGAGCGCAGTCATGCCAAGGCCGCCGACGAAATAGGCGGAACCGTCGATGCCGCCGAAGCGATCGAAGATCGCGTCGGTGGCGGGCAGATTATAGACCAGCATCATGGTGCGCGCGCCGTCGGCACCGGCGTCGAAGCCGACAGTCGGCCCTTCCCAGAACACGCGGCGGTCGCCGGCATTCTTCGTATAAAGTGTGCCGTCGCCGTAGCGCAGCCCGCCGACGAAGGCGCCGCCGGCTTCTTCGCCCAAAATGTAGCCGTTCGGCTGACCCCACTGGCCGCCTGCCCGCTGCACGACCAGGGCAAGCCCGCGCGATACGCCGCCGAAAAAGCGGTGGCCGGCTTCGATGAGTTCGCCCGGGGAGAATTGATCGTCCCGCGGCGGCACCGGATGCGCCGCATAGGCAGGCGGAGGGCCCTCTGCCGGGCGAGCGTAGGGGGCTGCGGCAGGCGGCGGGTAGGAGGGGGCAGCCGGTGGAGGATAGGGGTTCGCGGCCGGTGGCGGATACGGCGAGGCCGCGGGTGGGTAGGCCGGTGCCGGTTGCGCGGCTGCCTGCATGGCGATGGCGCCGGCGAAGAGAAACGCGACGGCGGCAAGCCTGGCGGCGAACTTCATTGATATCTCCGGTCTTAACGCCTTGCACATGGGCTGCATCTAAGTCTCGGCAAGCCGTTCCGAATCAGCCGAACCCTTGACCAAAACTATGACGCCAGCGCGGCGAGAACGAAAGCAAAACCGCTTGCGCCGCGGGGGCTTTGCAGTCGCACTGGCGCTATCGACGATGACGGCGCCCGCGCTCGCCGCCCTGACACAACGCGTCGTGGTCGACTGGCATTCCGGATTAGCGATCGACGGCTACGACCCGGTGGCCTTCTTTACCGACCGCAAATCGGAGCTTGGCAGCGGTAGTTTCGAATTCCGCTACGCTGGAGCCGTCTGGCGGTTTACCAGCAGCGGAAATCGAGCCGCCTTTACCGAGCGGCCGGACGTCTACATGCCGAAATATGGCGGCTACGATCCGGTCGGTGTGGCGAGGGGGGTTGCTGTGCCGGGAAATCCGCAGCTATGGGCGATCGTCAACGAGCAGCTGTTTCTGTTCTACGACGATGCTCAGCGCAAGAAATTCCTATCCAATCCGCCGCGCTACCTCGCCACGTCCGAGCGCCGCTGGCCCGACGTTATGAGCACCCTCGATCCCTAGGGCGTGCGGTTTTTCACCTCACCAGAAGCGATGAATCCGGGGATCAAGAGCTCCGGGGTGCCGTAGCGAACGGGTGTGTCATCCGGCGCCAGCATCTGTCCGCCCGCCGCGACGACAATCGCGTGGCCGGCGGCGATGTCCCAATCGTGGGTCGGGGCGAGCCGCGGGTAGATGTCAGCCGTGCCCTCCGCGATGCGGCAGAATTTCAGCGCCGAACCGCAGGCAATCGTCCGCGGTTGCGGCAGGCCTTGCAGATAGGCCTGGGTGCGCGAGTCAAGATGTGACCGGCTGACCAGCGCGATGGGCTCCTGTTGCGGCCGCGTTCGGGTTCGGATGCGCTCCGGAGGCGAAATCGTCGCGTCAGCGTCAAATGCCAGACGCGCGGCGCCACAGCCGGCGGCGCCGCGCCAGATGGTGCCGAGCGCCGGCGCCACGATGACGCCTGCGAGCGGTGCGCCGTCCGACATCAGCGCAATGGCGATCACGTACTCGTTGCTGCCGGCGATAAATTCACGCGTGCCGTCGAGGGGATCGACCAGAAAATAGCTGGCTCCGGCGGGCAGGTGACGGTGCACGGCCTCCTCTTCGGAAACGATCGGAAGGGCTGGTGCGGCCGCAACGAGCCCGGCGCGGATCGCGGCCTCGGCTTCAGTGTCCGCGGCCGTCACCGGCGA
>DATCBQ010000057.1:0-17969 GCA_036511745.1 Rhizomicrobium sp. | reverse complement strand
GTGCTGGGATTCACATGTGGCTCTTCTTCCAGCCTGCTGACGAGAGCGCGCGCTTTTGGCAAAGCTGCGTCAAAGTTGTCGATCCGGAAAAACAACAAGAGGCCGTTGCCAGGCTTGGCGTCATGGGGGCTCGTCAGCGAGGGATGATCGTGGGCGGCCCACTCGTGGAGACAGAGCAAGACCGTTCCATCCGCGTCGAGGATTTGCCCAAAATAGTCGTGGGCTGGAGCCGTCTCCGGCAGGCCAAGTAACGACAGGTACCACCTGAAGCTCTCGGATACGTCAGCTACGCCAATTATCGTCCATGTGCGTTTCATAGATTCCCCCTCCACTACACCGCCCGCGTTACGGGACGCGAGATGTTCCCGTCTTGCAGCAAACCTCACAGTTCAGTTTTCTGTTAGGGTTGTCGTGAGGGCAATAGTTTGCGGTGACAAGTTTAAGAGTAATAACAGAGCGTTACACAGGAAATTGGCGGACAGGGAGGGATTCGAACCCTCGAACGGCTGTTAACCGTTACACACTTTCCAGGCGTGCGCCTTCAACCGCTCGGCCACCTGTCCACGCTAAAGGGCTTCGCGCCCGAAAGGGCCGGGACTATAGCGTCTGGCGAACGCCCCGCAAGCCGCGCACCGGGCGGAAGAGCCGCAGGCCGTGCTTTCCGGGCTTCGCGCCTAATCCACCCCCGCCTTGCCCAGACCGATATTGTGCTCGGCGGCGGCGATCGAGATCGAATATCCGCCCACCACGTCGAAGGCCGTCATCGCGACGATGAAGAAGAAGGTCGAAGTCGAGAACCCCTTCATGACGATGAACTCGACGAGCGCGATGACGAACACGATCGCCGAAAGGCCGTGATTGAGCAACTCGCGCCGCGAGGTGCGTGTCGATTTGACGATTTCGAAGAACAGCAGCCCCAATGTCAGCAGAATCAGCAGATCGCCGATGGTGACGCTCCACACGTCGCCCGAGAACATATGGAAGTTGAAACTGGACTGGGTCAGGAACGCCTGCATGGCGTCATGGCTGGCGAAGCCGTGGCCGAACGCCAGCAGATTGTAGACGACGACGCTTACCAGCAGCAGCGGAAATATGCGCAACATTTCACTCTCCCCCTCGGGCTTGAGACCTTATGACGAAACCATCCCCTTATCACAATCCGGCGAACGCGACTCAGGCCCCCGCTTCGGATTGTGCGGCCAGCGCGCGCAACTGCCTGCGTTCGCGGAAAATGAGATAAAGGTTGCGGCCATAGACGATCAGCCCGCTGGCCTGTCCCAGGGATAGCGGAACACTTTGGAGGTGAATGGTGTAGGCCAGCGTGATCACGCCGCCGGCCAGACTGAAATACCAGAAGGCGACGGGTATGATGCTTCGGCCTTCCCGCTCGCTCTGCAACCACTGGACAATAAAGCGCGAAGCAAAAAGGCCTGTGCCGAGGAATCCGACGATGACCCAGACGTGATCGCTGGTGAACCAGGCGAGCAGATGGTTCGGCATCATATCTCTTTCGACTCGTCGGGGCCGCGGTCGCGCAACTGGAGCCAGCGCACGCCCAGCACATCGCTGATGCCGACCGCCAGCCGGTCGAGGATTCCGTATTTGGACAGGCCGTACAGCCGCGGGCGATGGTTCACATCGACGAACCGCACCTCGTAGCCTTCGCGCAGGGTCAGCGCGACCAGGTAGCGGTGCATGTGATCGAAATAGGGCAGCGCGAGAAAGACGTCGCGCCGAAAGGCTTTGAGGCCGCAGCCGACATCGCTGGCGCCATCGTTCAGCATCCAGCGGCGAAAGTCGTTGGCGAGCGACGAGGCCAGCCGCTTTTCCGCACTGTCCTGCCGGCTGACCCGCACCCCGGAAACGAGTCCGATGCGCTCGGGCGCTTCCTGGAATTGCAGCAGCAGCTTGGGAATGTCCTTCGGATCGTTCTGGCCGTCGCCGTCGAGGGTGACGATCATCCGGCCCCGCGCGGCGCGCACGCCGGTGCGCAGTGCCCGGCTCTGGCCGAGATTGCGACTATGCCGGATGACGCGCAGGCAGGGCAGCGCCGTCTTGAGCGATTTCAGGATGCCGGCCGTGGCGTCGGACGAGCCGTCGTCCACGAAAATGATCTCCACCACGTCGTCGCGGCCCACTACGTCCGCGATTTCGCGCGCCAGCGGCCCGACATTTTGCGCTTCGTCCTTGACCGGCACTACCACCGAGAGCGTGATCGCCATGCGATTGTTCCGTTCGATTCCATCATCCAATAGACTGCGCCGCGCGGGACCGTTTGCCCATCTGTGCGGGACGGACAGACGATAGCGCGCGGCGGGTGCCTTATAAAGGCGACCGCCTTATAAAGACGACCGCCTTGCGGAAAAAACCCTGTGCCGGAACGATACATCGGGCAGCATCAAGGCTTCGCTCCACGACGGCGTTCAAGAGGCGTACCGGAATGAGTTCGATCACCGCCGGGATTGTTGCCAAAGGATGGCGCCAGCCGCTCGCCGCCTGGCGCTTGTGGAGTCTGCTTGCCATTGCGCTGGTCGCCTGGATGCCGGGCGTCCTGACGCTGCCGGCCCTGGACCGGGATGAAAGCCGCTTCGCGCAAGCCTCCCGCCAGATGGTGGAGACCGGCAATTATGTCGATATCCGGCTGGGCAGCGTGCCGCGCTACAACAAGCCGATCGGGATTTACTGGCTTCAGACAGCGGTGGTGGATGCGGCGGGAACGGTCTGGCGCAATGCGCGAAACGTGATTTCGTTTTACCGCTTGCCTTCGTTTTTCTGCGGCGTGCTGGCGCTGCTGCTGACGTTCTGGAATGTCCGCGCCTTTGCTTCGCCGCGGACCGGCTTCCTCGCTGCGGCATTGCTGGGGGCAACATTGCTTCTTGCCGTCGAGAGCGAGATCGCCACCACGGACGCGGCTTTGCTTGCCGCGTTCCTGGCGGCGCAAGGTGTGCTCCTGCGCGCCCGGCTTGCGTTTGGCAGGCGAGCAGTCCTGCCGCCCACGCTGACAGCGACCGGCTGGGTCGCGGTGGGAGCCGGGGTGCTGATCAAGGGGCCGGTGATCGTCGCGGTGCTCGGCGCGACGGCGCTGGCCGTTTCGCTTTGGGATCGCGAGTGGCGGTGGCTGAAGGCGACGCGACCCGTTTCCGGCATGGCGATCGCCATCGCGGTGGTGGCGCCCTGGGCGATTGCCATCGCACTCGCCAGCCATGGCGCCTTCTACGAGCAATCGCTGGGACATGATTTTGCGGTCAAAATTGCGGGCGGCCAGGAATCGCACGGCGCGCCGCCCGGCTACTATCTGGCGCTCATGAGTTTCACGTTCTGGCCGGCGACGCTGTTTCTGATCCCTTCGTTCGCTCTGGCGTTCAGACGACGCAACGAGCCGGCGGTCCGCTTTCTCATGGCGTGGGCCGCGGCGAGTTTTGTCTTGTTCGAATTCGTCCCGACCAAGCTGCCGCACTACATCCTTCCCGCCTATCCCGCGCTGGCGATGCTGGGGGCGCTCTGGATCGCTGACGGCAGGGAGGGTTCGCGAATGCGCCGCCAATGGATAGTTCGCGCGCTCGCCGGTGCCCAGTTCGCGATCGCAACGCTTGCGCTTGCAGCAATGGCGTTTGTTGTGCCCGCCCGTTTTGGTGCGGCGAGCCCACCTTGGGTGATGGCCGGCGTGGCCGCGGGCCTGTGTGTCGCCGGCGCAGCGATTGTCCTGTTGTTGCGAGGGAACAGAGGCGCAGCGGCGACCGCGGCGTGCGCCTGCGCACTGATTTTCTATCCGGTGCTGGTGCTGGGCGTGGCGCCGCGGCTGAAGCCGCTGTGGATCAGCGAACGCGTGGCGGCACTTGTTGCCCGCAGCGCGCGTCCGCGGGACCCTCCCGTTGTCGCGGCGGGATATGCCGAGCCAAGCCTGTTGTTTGCGCTGGGCGCGGCGACCCGATTTGCGACCGGCGACGGCGCCGCCAATATTGCGGTCGCGCAGGGCGGTCTGGCGCTGGTCGAAGATGGCGACCGCAGCGCATTCCTGGCGAGGCTGTCGCAATTGAAAGGTCTCGCGATGCCTCTCGACGGGATTTCCGGATTCGATTATTCCCGCGGACGTACGGAACACCTGACGCTTTACCGGGTGAGTCCGGCGTCGCAGGACGTGGCTACGCCCGGCGATTAGAGATGCAGGCTATCCGAGACCGTCGGGATTTCCGCGTCGTGCTTGCCTGCGTTGCCGCGATAACGCTCGTACGTGTGACGGTGCTCGTCGTCTCCCCGCTCGAGCTTTACCCGGACGAAGCGCAGTATTGGTGGTGGGCGCAAAGCCCGGCGTTCGGATATTTTTCGAAGCCGCCCATGATTGCCTGGATCGTCTGGGCGGCAACTTCGCTTCTCGGCAATTCGGAATGGGCGATCCGGATCGCTTCGCCATTGCTCCACGGGCTTACATCGCTGGTGGTTTTCACGCTGGGCCGCAAGGTCTTCGATTCCCGAATTGGTCTTCTTGGCGCGCTGGCCTATCTCACAACCCCGGGTGTGTCCTACTCGTCCGGTCTCATGTCCACCGACGTGCCGCTGCTGTTATGCTGGGCTGTCGCTCTCTATGCCTTTTTGCGCGCTCTCGATAAGCCGGCATGGCGATGGCCCCTGCTTTGCGGCATCGCGGTCGGTCTGGGGCTGCTCTCGAAATATGCGATGCTCTATTTTGTCCTGGCGGCTGCCGTTGCGGCCGTGGCTGTCCCGAAAGCTCGCGTGCTGGTGCTCGGTCCGCGTGGGGCAGTGATCCTTCTGATCGGACTTCTGCTGATCGCGCCGAACCTGTGGTGGAATGCAACCCACGGTTTTTCCACGGTGGCGCATACCGGAGCCAACGCCCATTGGACGCGCGCCCGTTTCAATCCTCTGAGCACGGCTGGATTCGTTCTTGGCCAGTTCGGGGTGTTCGGGCCGCTGCTCATGGCCGGATATCTTGCGGCGCTGTGGCGACTCGTCCGGGGCAGCGAACGAAGCGATGGCGAGCTTCTGCTGGCGGCTTTTTCCGCGCCGCCCCTGATGCTCATGCTGGTGCAGTCTTTCATCGTCACGGCGAACGCGAACTGGGCGGCCACCGCCTATGTCGCTGCGGCGCCGCTCGCGGTCCGCGAACTCGCTTTGTGGTGGCGCGACCGCGCGTTGTGGGCATCCTTTGCGATCGACACGTTTGCGATGCTCGTCCTCTGGGCCGTTCTTGCCGAGCCCGCGACCGCCGGCCGGATCGGCATGGGAAACGCCTTCAAGCGAGAAGAGGGGTGGCGTGCGCTCGGTCGGCAGATCGTCCGCGAGGTGAAAAAGGGGAATTACGACGCCGTCGCGTCTGACAACCGCAGCACCGTTGCCGAGCTTTTATATTACGCGCGGCCCTGCCCGGTGCCGATCAAGGCATGGAGTCGCGATCTAAGGCCGCGAGACCACTTCCAGATGACAATCCGTCTTTCGCCCGGTACGGCGCGGGTGCTTCTTGCCGTGGCTCCCCAGGATGGGCCCGGTGTTGTCGCCACATTTGATTCGGCAAAAGCGCTGGGCAGCATCGTGATTCCCATCGGCGGACACCATCGGCGCGTAACGAAGCTGTACGATGCACAGGGTTATCGCGGGCCGTGAGTTTTGGCGCCAGCCGCGCGCAAGCAATCCTGCGCGTGACCTCTGAAAAACTCACCGCGCCGAAGCCGCACGCACCGCGCAAACGGGCGAAGGCTTGCGAGAGAGTAGAAACGCCCAACAACGCGTTCGTCTCTTCGACAACCCGACGCGCAGAACAAGCGCGCACAGCGTCCGCACCGTCCGTGCCGCTTTTACTTGAAAAAGCTTTAATAATTCATCTGCTTTATTTAGGGGTTATACGGGGCCTATATTGGCGAATCACCACACCAGTACCAGTATTCGCGAGGTTTCTCTTGACGAGGCAGAATGAGCCCCTAAATATCCGGCGCGTCGGCTGCACCGTTCGATGGATGTCGCAGGGGCATTTGAGACGGCGTTTTTTTGGAGTGTCACGAGACAAAGATGAGTCTCCAGCTATTACGGGGGCGCGAGTTGAAGCCTCCGTTGCGGTCCGCACGCCACGCGGACGCGACATCCACCGCCAATTCCCGGGAAGCGATTCGGCTTCCGACCCTCGTCCCGAAAAGGCCGGCTCTACGCTTCCCGGTCAGCGCACAGTCCCGCGACTTCTATGCCCGCTTCTGTCCGGGCAGTGACGTCAGGGACTGGAACGACTGGCATTGGCAGTTTCGCAACCGCGTTCGGACGCTGGCCGAGCTTGAACGGGTTTTCGTGCTTTCGGCCGATGAGCGCGACGCCGTCAGCCGCCACGAAGGGCCGCTGCCGGTCGGGATCACACCGTATTATGCGGCTCTTATGGGGCGCGACGACGCGTCGGAGCCTCTGCGCCGAACGCACATCATGACCGGCGACGAGTATGTCCGGGTGCCGGGCGAGGCCGACGATCCCCTGGGTGAGGACCATCACACGGTCGTCCCGGGTCTCGTTCACCGGTATCCCGACCGGGTGCTGTTTCTGACCACCGGCACCTGCTCGACCTATTGCCGGTATTGCACGCGCTCGCGGCTGGTGGGCAATCCGGGCGGCGAATATCAATTCTCGACGCGGCAATGGGAAAGGGCGCTCGGCTATCTCGAAGCGCATACCGAAGTTCGCGACGTGCTGCTCTCGGGCGGCGATCCGCTCAGCATCGGCGACGACAAGCTCGACTGGCTGCTGGGCAGGCTGCGCGCCATCAAGCACATCGAGTTCCTGCGCATCGGGACGAAGATTCCAGTCGTGCTGCCCCAAAGGATCACGCGAAGCCTGGTGAAAATGCTCAAGAAGCACCATCCCCTGTGGATGAGCATTCATTTCACCCACCCCAAGGAGCTGACGCCCGAGGTGACCGAATCGACCGCGCGCCTGGCCGACGCCGGCATTCCGCTCGGCAGCCAGACGGTGCTGCTCAAAGGCATCAACGACGATGCCGCCGTCATGAAGCCGCTGATGCAGGGTCTCCTGAAGCGTCGCGTCAAGCCCTACTATCTCTATCAATGCGATCCCATCCGCGGCTCGCATCATTTCCGCACCAGCGTCGACAAGGGCGTGGAGATTATGCGCGCATTGCGGGGCCATACGACCGGCTATGCCACGCCGATGTTCTGTGTCGATGCTCCCGGCGGCGGCGGCAAAATCATCATCGCGCCGGATTCCGTGGCCGGCCGGGACGGCGAGGACCTTTTGCTTTGGAATTTCGAAGGCAAAATCTACCGGTATCCCGATCCGCAAGGCACGCTCGGCTGCGGCAAGCCTACGGCCGTTTGAAAAGGTACGCCCAGCGCAATGCGCGTCGGAGTCACCTACGATCTGCGTGCCGATTATCTGGCCCAGGGCTTCGGTGCGGAAGAGACGGCGGAGTTCGACAGCGAGATTACCATTGCGGCGATTTGCGAAGCGCTCGGCGAACTCGGGCACGATCCCGTCCGGATCGGAAACATTCGCCGACTTGCCGCGCGGCTGGTTGCGAACGAGCGCTTCGATTGCGTCTTTAACATTTGCGAAGGATTGAAGGGATTTTCGCGGGAGGCGCAGGTTCCAGCGCTGCTCGAGGCTTACGATATCCCATATGTTTTTTCCGATCCGCTGACCTTGTCGCTGTCGCTGGACAAGGCCATGGCCAAGCGCATCGTGCGCGATGCGGGCGTGGCGACGGCGGACTTCGCCGTCCTCGATCGCCCGGATGAGGCAATCGATCTGGCGCTTGCATTTCCGCTGTTTGCCAAGCCCGTTGCCGAAGGATCGGGAAAAGGCGTCGCGGCGAGCTCGCTTGTGGAGGCTCGCGCCGGACTGGTGCGGGTGGTCGCCGATTTGTTGAAACGCTTCCAGCAGCCCGTTTTGGTGGAACCGTTCCTTTCCGGACGCGAATTTACCGTTGGCATCACCGGCACCGGCAATGAGTCAGACGTGCTAGGCGTTCTGGAAGTGAACCTGACGGCCGCGGCGGACGCGCATGGTTACGGCTACGAGAACAAGGAGCATTGCGACGAGAAGATTTGCTACACGCTCGCCGACGATGCCGACGCGCGGGCCGCGGCGAAAGTCGCAATCGCGGCGTGGCGCATCTTGCGCTGCCGCGACGGTGGGCGCGTCGACATCCGCAACGACGCACAGGGCCGGCCCCACTTCATGGAAGTGAATCCCCTCGCGGGGCTCAATCCCGAGCACTCGGACCTCGTCTTCATCGCCCGTTTCAGGGGCATTTCCTACCGCGAGCTGATTGAGCGCATCATGGAGTCATTCCTGAAGCGTCATCCCGAGCTTGCGGCTTCACAAACCGGCGCCGTGCGAATTGCCCATCCCCACACGAAACGAGGTATGATCGCCCGCGAAATTGCGAAGAGCAGGTGAAACCATGAAGAAGCTCGACAAGGATGCACGCGCTGCAGCGCTCAAAGCCTTGGCCGAATGGCGCGATGTTCCGGGGCGCGATGTCATTGCGCGAAAATTTGAATTCAGGGACTTTAACGAAGCGTTCGGATTCATGAGCCGCGTGGCAATGCTCGCGGAAAAAATGGATCATCATCCGGAATGGATGAACGTCTACAAGACGGTGGACGTGCGGCTCACCACGCACGATGCGGGCGGCGTCACGGAGAAGGATGTCCAGATGGCGAAGGCGATGGATACCTACGCCGGCGGTTGAACCCAGGCGCGCGTTTTTTGCTACACGGCCGGCCGCGCGTTTCTGACAAGATCCTCGACCACGCCCGGATCGGCGAGGGTCGAGATGTCTCCCAGGTTCGAAACATCGCCTTCGGCGATCTTGCGCAGGATCCGGCGCATGATCTTGCCCGAACGCGTCTTGGGAAGTCCCGGCGCGAATTGAACGACATCCGGCCGCGCGATCGCGGAAAGCTGTGCGGCGACCCATTTCCCGAGTTCTTCCGCCAAACCGTCGGACGGCGTCTCGCTCACCACGAGGGTAACGAACGCATAGATGCCCTGACCCTTGATGTCGTGAGGCGTGCCCACGACCGCGGCCTCGGCAACCTTGGGATGCGAGCCGAGCGCGGACTCGACTTCCGCCGTTCCCAGCCGGTGTCCGGACACATTGATCACATCGTCGACGCGGCCGGTAATCCAGTAATAGCCGTCTTCGTCGCGCCGGCAGCCGTCGCCGGTGAAATACTTGCCGCGATAGGCAGTGAAATACGTGTCGATGAAGCGCCGATGATCGCCATAAAGCGTTCGCATTTGTCCCGGCCACGAATCCAGCAATACGAGATTGCCGCTCGCCGCACCTTCGAGGGGCGTTCCTTCCGTATCCACAATCTCGGCCCGGATGCCGAACAGCGGTTTGGTCGCCGAACCGGGCTTGAGATCGGTCGCGCCCGGCAGCGGAGAGATCAGAATGCCGCCGGTCTCGGTCTGCCACCAGGTATCGACAACCGGACAGCGCTCGTCGCCGACGACGCGATAATACCAAAGCCACGCTTCCGGATTGATCGGTTCGCCGACGGAACCCAGCAGCCGCAACGACTTCCGACTCGCTTTTTTGACCGGCTCTTCGCCTTCGCGCATGAGGGCGCGAATGGCGGTGGGCGCGGTGTAGAAGATGCTGACCTTGTGCTTGTCGATGACGTCCCAGAAGCGCGAGGTATCCGGAAAGTTCGGCACGCCTTCGAACATCACGGTGGTGGCGCCGTTCGCGAGCGGCCCGTAGACGATATAGGAGTGTCCTGTCACCCAGCCGACATCGGCCGTGCACCAATAAATGTCGCCCTCATGGTAGTCGAAGACGTATTGGTGCGTAAGCGCGACATACATGAGGAAACCGCCGCTCGTATGCAGCGCGCCTTTCGGCTTGCCGGTCGAGCCGCTGGTATAGAGAATGAACAGCGGATCTTCGGCGCCCATTTCGCTGCACGCACAGTCGGCGGAGACTTTCGCGACTTCCTCGTGATACCAGACATCCCGTGCTTCGACCATGTTCACTGCGCCGCCCGTGCGTTTCACGACGATAACGGTTTGCACGTCTGGGCAGCTTTTGAGCGCGGCGTCGGTGTTCTTCTTGAGCGGAACGGTCTTTCCGCCGCGCCGGCCTTCGTCGGCCGTAATCACGATGGTGCTTGCGCAATCGACAATCCGGCCCGCCAAACTGTTGGGTGAAAAGCCCGCAAACACGACGGAGTGGACCGCCCCGATGCGCGCGCAGGCGAGCAAGGCGTAGGCCGCTTCGGGGATCATCGGCAGATAGATCGTCACCCGGTCGCCGCGCCCGACGCCTTTGGCCTTGAGGACATTGGCGAGGCGGCAAACCTGCTCGTGCAGTTCGCGATAGGAGATGGCGCGCGATTCTTTGGGGTCGTCGCCTTCCCACAGGATCGCGGTCTGGTTTGCGCGTTTGGCGAGGTGGCGGTCGATGCAATTGGCCGAGACGTTGAGCGTGCCGTCCTCGAACCATTTGATAAAGAGATTGTCGGGATCCCAGGAGACGTTCTTCACTTTCGTAAACGGCCTGATCCAATCGAGCCGCTGCGCTTCGCCGGCCCAGAACGCGTCCGGGTCCTTCAGTGACCGGGCGTACATTTCGTCGTATCGCGCCCTGTCGATCCAGGCGCGTTGGCGCCACTCCTGGGGCACCTCTATCAAACTGTCGGACATCGGCGTTCCTTGGCGCTTGTCATCCCGGCGATATTGGCCGGACGAACATCGTCCTTCAACCCTTCGGCGGCCAATCCTGCTTTGCATGAATCACGCGTGCGACATTGATCTCGGCGCGGCCAACGCGATATACGAGATGTACGGCGTGCCCGGAATCACGAGCTCTCGGGTTTTCCGGATTCTCCCGCTGCGGCCCAGGAACGGAAAGCGTTCCAGTTGCAATGCCGAGGTGCGGAACGCTTCAAGGATTCTGTCTGCGGCATCGAGATTGTCCTGGGCGATGTACTCCCAGACGGCATCCGCGTTTCGGTCAGCTGTCGGCGACCAGACGACCTTCATGCCGCCTTCCGGCGCACGGCCTTGCGTCTCTCGGCAGATTTCTCCCGAATTTTTCGAAAGACCTCCTCGTGAGGGATGCCAAGTCCGGCGTCGAGCTCGCGAATGCCGACTTGAACAGCTTCGGCGAAGGCTTTCTCCTGATCCACATAGCGGTCGAGAATATCCTCGACGATCCAGGATTTCGTCCGTCCCGAGACCCTGGCATAGGCTTCCAGCCGCTTCAGCAGCGAAGGAGCAAGGCGGGCGGTGACGGTGACTGTCTTTCTGATGCGCTTTGCCACGGGTTTTTCCTTTTGAATCGTGCACAATGTACACGATCTTCCGTTTGCCGTCAATCGAAATCCCCGTTGTCCTGACCCGGCAGCGGCGGCTCGCGGCGGATGGAGGAAGGCGTCTTCGAGAATTTGACCGGCGGTCGCGTCGCGCGCCATTTGCCTTCCGTGGGATGATCGCGTAGCTCGAAGAAACCCACCGCCTCGAGGTGCGGGTCGTCAAGCACCTCCTCGAGCGTGTTGGCGCGCATGACGGGAATGCGGTTCTGCTCGCCGAGCCTCATCCACTCTTCGGTCGTGTGCGCAAGCGCCGCCTCGCGCAGCATCGCGTAGTAGGCCTGCACTTTTTCTTTGCCGTCTTTGGCATTGACGAAACGATCGCTCTCGTAGGCATGCGCCACGCCGCCGAGCTCGAGAAATCTCGCGGCGGTGGCGCGGCTCACCGGTTGAATGGCGATGTGTCCGTCCCTGGTTTTGAGGGGGCGACGGTCGTCGGCGAGCGCGTGCGTGTGACCGACATGGCTGACGGGCGGTTCGAAGGTAGCGCCGTAAAGATGTTCGGCCAGCAGGAAGCTGGCGAAGCTTTCGAACATCGGCACTTCGACAAACTGGCCTTCGCCGGTGCGCTCGCGGTGAAAAAGCGCGGCGAGAACCCCGTAAAGCGCGTGCAGGCTTGAAACCTTGTCCGCGACGAAAGACGGCAGCAGCCGCATCTCCGGATTGCCGTCGACGCGCGGCAACAGGTCCGCCGCGCCCGCTGCCGCCTGCACGAGATCGTCGAAGGCCTGACGGCCCGCATAGGGTCCCTCGGAGCCATACCCCACGCAATGCACATAGACGATGGACGGGTTGATCCGGGCGACTTCGGCATAGGAAAAGCCGAGTCGCGCCATCGCGTCGGCGCGGACGTTGTGAATGAACACCTGCGCCTGCGGCACCAGCGCGCGAAGCCGGTCGCGATCCGCGTCGGTTTTCAAGTCGAGAGTCACCGAGCGCTTATTGCGGTTCAGGCTCATGAAGGTCGCGCCCATGGAGTCGGATTTGGCGTGCTTCGATCCGCGGCGCTGGCGGTCGCCTTCCGGACTCTCGATCTTGATCACGTCGGCGCCGAGATCGCCCAGCGTCTGGGTGGCGTAAGGTCCGAAGATGAATTCGGTCAGGTCGATGACCGTGACGCCGTGGAGCGGGCCGTGAGGTTCGGACATTCACAATCTCCGTCATGTCGCTAGAATGGCGTATCACAGGGGAGCTTAGGCCATGGCGGAAACGGGACAAGCGGCGAAGCCGATCATGACGGACGAGGCCGTCAAGGCGCGCACCGGCAAGGGCTGGGACCAATGGTTCGCGGCGCTGGACAAGGCTGGGGCTGCGAAGCTGGATCACAAGGCCATCACGGCGATCCTGAACGGCAAAATGAAAGTCGGGCCATGGTGGGGGCAGATGATCGCGGTCAGCTATGAAAGAGCGCGCGGCATCCGCGCCGTGAACCAGAAATGCGATGGGGAGTTCTCGATGAGCGTTTCGAAGACTCTGCCCGTCGATCTTTCGACGCTCTACGACGCAGCCGCCGACGCCAATCTTCGCGCCAAATGGTTTCCCAAGGGCGCGTTCAAGGTCTCGTCGCAGACAAAGGACAAATATTTCCGCGGCGCCTGGGGCAAGGAGGGCGCGCGGCTGGAAATCGGCTTCTATGCAAAGGGCGACGGCAAGGCGCAGATCGTCCTGCAGGCGAACAAACTCGCCGGCCCCGAGGCCGTCGAAGCCGAGCGCGCGGCTTGGAAAAGGGCCGTCGAAACGCTAAAAACACGATTGACCTCAAAGTAAGTTGATCCCATTCGACCCGGCAGGATTTCAATCGTGACGGAACATACCGCGACTCCCGTTGATCTTCCGGCCGCCCCGCCCGGAATCGCCGCCGATCCGATAATGCGGCGGATCAAGAACGAACTATCGACAATTTACGGTGCACGCCTGACTGGCGTCGTGCTCTACGGTTCGCGTGCACGCAGAGACAACCGTCCAGATTCGGATATTGATATTATGGCTTTGATCCGAAATTTCGACAAGACTCGCGATTTGAACGAACAGCTCTTTCGCCTGTCGGATTCCGTCTTTCGCGAAAGCGGGTTGGAATTGAATATATTTGCGCGAGACGAGGGCGCGTTGGGCCGACGAACGATTTTTATGCATAATGTGCGGCAGGACGGGGTCCGGATTTGAAGCCGGAGACTACAGATGCAATCGCGCACGCCGACGCGTATTTGGTGGAAGCTGTCAAGATCCTGGAGATTGGAATTCCCAGTGTGGCGGGCAGGCAGGCATATCTCGCGGCGTTGACGGCGGCGCGCGGCCTTGTTTTCGAACTTCGCGGTAAGGGACCAAAGACGCACAAGGGCGTCAAGGCGGAGATGCACGAGTTGGTTCGAAATGGATTGCCGTTGGACAGGCGGCATTTGTCGATTTTCGATAGCGGTTTCGAGTTGAAACTCGAGGCCGATTACGGCAATCCGGAAGCTATCGGCAGCGAAAGCGCACGCGACGTTATCGAAACGGCTTCCGCTCTCATCGCGCAAATCAAAGAAATACTGTTGGCAAGGTCATAGTCACATGCAGCTCCATCTCTCCTCGTGGCCCGAAGTCGAAACATATCTTCAGACCTCGAAGGCCATTCTGATTCCCATCGGCTCGACGGAGCAGCACGGCCCCAACGGACTTGTGGGCACCGATGCGCTGTGTCCCGAGATCATCGCCAGGCGCGCCGGCGACGAGGCCGGCATTCTTGTCGGGCCGACGTTCAATGTCGGACAGGCGCAGCACCACATGGCATTCGCGGGCACGATCGCGCTTCGCCCTTCGACGATGATCGCCGCGATGGTCGATTGGTCGCAATCGCTGGCAAAGCATGGCTTCGAGCGTCTCTACTGGTTCAACGGCCACGGCGGCAACATCAACACGATCAACGCGGCGTTTTCCGAGATCTATCACGGCGTCACGTTCGATCGCGTCGGCGCCAATCATCCGCCGCTGCGCTGCACATTGCGAAACTGGTGGGAGCTGCCCGGAGTCGGAGAAGTCTGCAGGCAGCTTTTCCCGGTGGGCGACGGCAGCCACGCCACGCCCTCGGAAGTCTCGGTGACATATTTTGCCTATCCCGAGGCGCAGAAGCAGGTGGCGATGCATCCAAAGATCGCGCCGGTCGGGCCGATTTACGATGCCGAGGATTATCGCCGCCGCTTTCCCGACGGCCGCATCGGCTCCGATCCGAGCCAGGCGAGCGTCGAAGCCGGAGAAAAAATCGTTGCCGCCGCGGTCAAGGCCGTCATCGGGGAGTTCCAGCGGTTTGCCCAGTCGTAGGCGGGTTTGTCGGGGTCCAGACATAAAGCACGTCCGGCAGCTTTTCTTCGTTTCGCGAGCCGTTTGTGAACTCGATCGCTTTGCAGCCGTGACGCTCGTAGAAGCGTCGCGCGCCGGTGTTGGCCTGAAAGGTCCACAGCCGGAATCCCGCCGGGCGCTGTTGCCTGACTTTGGCAAGCAACGCCGAACCGACGCCTCTGTTGTGGAAGCCGGGGCTGACGTAGAGATGATCGAGCCACGCCTCGCGGATGCAGGCGAGACCGCGGATCAGACCTCCCTCCGTGGCAATCCAGGTTTCGTCGCGATCGATGAAATCGCCGACGAGATCGCAGTCCTCGTCGTCGCTGTGAAGCTTGGGAAAAAAGCGCATGCTCTTCAGGGCCGCGGTGAAAACCAGAGCCGTCTGAGCCGCATCGCCCGCCTCGGCGCGTCGCAATGAAATGACGGGTCTCATCGGCGGACCATAGCAGCACTGCTTGACTTGTCGCGGGCTACGTCCAAGATCGCGGCGTCCCAGGGGCGCTCCGAATGGAGCTGAGATTGGGGAATCCTCCCCAAATCCCTTCGAACCTGATCCGGCTAGAACCGGCGTAGGGAGAGGTCCAATGAACAAGCCGATTTTCAATGCGTCGTCGGTCGAGATCACGCGCGGCCCGCTGCCGGGCTCGCGCAAGGTGTATGTCGAAGGCGTCCCCTTCCGGGAAGTGGCGCTGTCCGGCGGCGAGGCGCCCGTGCGTCTTTACGACACGTCGGGGCCCTACACGGACGAGGCCGTTCCGGTCGAAATCCAGCGCGGTCTCGCGGCGAAGAGACGCGAATGGATTTGCGGGCGCGCCGACGTGGAAAGCTATGGGGGTCGAGGGCGCAAACCCGAAGACGACGGCCTGAAGAGCGGCGAACTGCTCTCGGTGCCGCAGTTCGACCGCGCGGGGCGAAGGCCGCTGCGGGCCAAATCCGGCAAGTGCGTCACGCAGCTGCACTATGCAAAGGCCGGCATCGTCACCGAAGAAATGAAGTTCGTGGCCTTGCGCGAAAATCTCGGCAGGTCCGGTTTGCGCGACGGTGAAAGTTTCGGCGCCTCCATCCCGGAGCATGTCACGGCAGAATTCGTGCGCAGCGAAATCGCCCGCGGGCGCGCCATCATTCCCGTCAACATCAACCATCCCGAAACCGAACCGATGATCATCGGGCGGAATTTCCTCACCAAGGTGAATGCCAATATCGGCAATTCCATCGTCACCTCCGGCGTCGCGCAGGAAGTGGAGAAGCTCGTGTGGTCGATCCGCTGGGGCGCCGACACGGTGATGGATTTATCCACCGGCCGGCACATCCACACCATCCGCGAATGGATCGTGCGCAATTCTCCGGTGCCCATCGGCACGGTGCCGATCTATCAGGCGCTGGAGAAAGTGGGCGGCATCGCCGAAGATCTGACCTGGGACATCTATCGCGACACCCTCGTCGAGCAATGCGAACAGGGCGTGGATTATTTCACGGTGCATGCCGGCGTCCGCCTGACGCATATTCCCCTGACGGCAGAGCGCGTGACCGGCATCGTCAGCCGCGGCGGCTCGATCCTCGCCAAATGGTGTCTCGCGCACCACAGGGAGAATTTCCTCTACACCCATTTCGAGGATATCTGCGCGCTTCTTGCGCAATACGACGTTGCGTTCTCGCTTGGCGATGGTTTGCGCCCCGGCTCCATTGCCGACGCCAACGATGCCGCGCAATTCGCCGAGTTGGAGACCCTGGGCGAGCTCAACAGAATCGCGCAGGCGCATGACGTTCAGGTGATGATCGAAGGTCCCGGTCACGTGCCGATGCACCGGATCAAGGAGAACATGGAGCGGCAGCTTCAGGCCTGCGACGAGGCGCCGTTCTACACCCTGGGCCCGCTAACGACCGATGTGGCGCCCGGCTACGATCACATCACCAGCGCCATCGGCGCCGCCATGATCGGCTGGTTCGGCACCGCCATGCTCTGCTACGTCACGCCGAAGGAGCATCTGGGCTTGCCGGATCGCGACGACGTGAAGGCGGGCGTGATCGCCTATCGCATCGCGGCGCACGCGGCCGATCTCGCCAAGGGTCATCCGGCAGCGCGCCTCTGGGACGATGCGATGAGCAAGGCGCGCTTCGATTTCCGCTGGCGCGACCAGTTCGCGCTCGCGCTCGATCCCGAGACCGCACAAGCGTTCCACGACGAAACCCTGCCGGCGGACGGCGCCAAGGTGGCGCATTTCTGCTCGATGTGCGGGCCGAAATTCTGCTCGATGAAAATCAGCCAGGAAGTTCGAGACGTTGCCCGCGGCTCCAACGACACGCTATCGACCGCGGAAATCCGCGCCGCAATGGCAAAAAAGGCGGAAGAGTTCCGCGCGCGGGGCTCGGAGATCTACGTGACGAAGCCCGCGGCGGAGTGAATAAATGGCAGACTGGCGTATCGACAATGCGGAATCGATACGCGGATTGGCACTCCGCGGGAGAAAATACGCGAAATGGAGCGAGACGTGGGATCACGACCATTGCGCGGGATGCTTCGCCAAGTTTACCGAGGGCGACACTTTAGACTCGCTGCACGAGGGTTATGTCACTGGGCCCGAGCATCATGAACGAGAAGGTTATGATTGGGTTTGCCGCACCTGCTTTGACGATTTGAAGAGCGAAATGGGCTGGTCAGTTCGGGTGGAAGTCTCCTGACTGTTTCCAGTCACTTTCGGAGAGCCGATCTCTTCCCTTGTCGCCCTGCGTGCATGACCTTTTTCGAGCCGCGCATTGGTACCGATTGCGTTGCCCGCGCCGGATGGGCGATCGCGCCGGAGCGGCGAACCGGCTCCTCCGCGACTTCGACAGGTATCAGCAGCCGTACTTTTTCCCTCACGTCGCAGTCCTGGGGGATTTCGTCGGTCGGACGCGCCTCGGGAAACTTATCGCCATACTCCTGGCTGAGTGCCACATGTGCCTGCGCGGCGGTATAGGCGTTGCCAGCCGCTTCTTCCACGCTCCGGCCGAAACTCGTGCAACCGGGAAGATCGGGGAAGAACACGCCATATCCATCCGACGCCTTCTCGATGATCGCCGTGTAAAACCGCTGCATATAAATTACCTCAGCCTGACGCCCATTTCTCATTGTCATGGCCCGGCCGAGCGAAGTGAGGTCCGGGCCATCCCGTTAGCGCCGGGGACAGTTCAACTGGGTGGCCCGCGAAGGCGAGGGCTTTGCAGAAGTCGCTGTATGTGCGGGTTGGCAGTTGATTGCGGTTTTCGTTCGGTTTGCGGGTCGGGAAAGGTGGACTGGAGGAGCGTTGTCCCCGTTATGGGGCCATCGCTGCAACCCTT
>DATCBQ010000056.1:0-3597 GCA_036511745.1 Rhizomicrobium sp. | reverse complement strand
CGCCAGCTCCACCACGCGCCCCAGATACATGACCATGACGCGATGCGCGGCGCGGCGCACCACCGAAAGATCGTGGCTGATGAAGAGCGTCGCCATCGCGAACTCGGCCTGCAGATCGGCGATCAGCGCCATGATCTGCGCTTGAATCGAAACATCGAGGCCGCTCACCGCTTCGTCGCAGACCACGAGTTTGGGGTGCAGGATCATGGCGCGGGCGACGGCCGCGCGCTGGTTCTGGCCGCCGGAGAATTCGTGGGGATAGCGGTTGACGTGCGAAGGCTCAAGCCCCACGCGGGCCAGCATCGCGCGGACGCGCGTCGCGATTTCGGCGCGTCCAGGCGCGGGCATCAGCGCGCTCAGCGGCTCGGCGATGGACTGGCCCATCGTCAGCCTGGGATCGAGGCTCGCCAGCGGATCCTGAAACACAATCTGGAAATCGCGGCGCTGCTTGCGCAACTGCGCGCCGTTCAATCCCGCCAGATCGCGCCCGAGCCAGACGACGCGCCCCGACGCGGCCGGCAGCAGCTTCAGGATGGCGCGCGCCAGCGTCGATTTTCCGCAACCGGATTCGCCGACGACGCCCAGGGTTTCGCCTTCGCGCAGCTCGAAGCCGATGCCGTCCACCGCCTTCAACATTTTGGCGCGCCCGAAACGCGTGCTGCGCAGGCGCACGGGAAACTGCACCTTCAAATCTTCGACCTTGAGGAGAATTTTTCCGGGGAGCGCGGGCAGCGCTATGTTGATTCCCCGCGCTGCCGCATCGAGGTCCGGCATCGCGGCGAGAAGCTGTTTGGTGTACGCGTTTTGCGGGCGGTAATAGATTTCGTCGACGGGCCCGCATTCCACAATCTCGCCGCCCTTCATCACCGCCACGCGGTCGGCGATGCCGGCGATGACGCTCATGTCGTGGCTGATCATGACGATCGCGGTTTTGAGCTCGCGCTTGAGGTCGCGCAGGATTTCGAGAATCTGCGCCTGCACGGTGACGTCCAGCGCGGTGGTGGGTTCGTCGGCGATCAAAAGATCGGGGCCGCACAGCGTCGCCATCGCGATCATCACCCGCTGTTGCATGCCCCCCGAGAGCTCGTGGGGATATTGCCGCATGCGCACGCGCGAATCGGCGATGCGCACCAGATCGAGAATCTCCACGCAGCGCCGCTCGGCGGCGAACCACGGCAGATGCTGATGCACGCGCAGGATTTCGATCAGCTGCGCGCCCACCGTCATGTGCGGCGTCAGAGAAGTGAGCGGGTCCTGGAAGATCATGGTGATCTTGGAGCCGCGCAGCCGGTTGAGCCGGCGTTCGGGCGCGCCCAGAATGTCTTCGCCGCGATAGCGCACCTTTCCCGTGGCGCGTCCGTTCTGCGCCAGCAACCCCATCGCGGCGAGAAACAATTGGCTCTTGCCGGAACCCGATTCGCCGACCACGCCCAGGCATTCGCCGGCGACGATGTCGAGCGAGGCATTCTTCACCGCATGGACTTCGCCGTCGGCGGTGGCGAAGCGCACATCGAGGGCGGCGGTTTCGAACAGGAAATCGCGCATCGCCCTAGCGGTCCTTCGGGTCGAGCGCATCGCGCAGGCCGTCGCCGATGAAGTTGAAACAGAACAAGGTCGCCGCCATGAACAGCGACGGAAAAAACAATGCCCATGGCGCGGATTCCATCTGCGCGGCGCCTTCGGAAATCAGCACTCCCCACGAGGTCATCGGCTCCTGGATTCCAAGACCGAGAAACGAAAGAAAACTCTCCGCCAGAATCACGCTCGGCACCGTCAGGGTGACATAGACGACGACCGGCCCCACCACATTGGGGACGATGTGCCGGCGCACGATGCCCGACGCCGAAACCCCCGCCGCCCGCGCCGCCTCGATGAACTCTTTTTCGCGCAGGGACAGTGTCTGGCCGCGCACGATGCGCGACATGGTGAGCCATTCCACCGCCCCGATGGCAATGAACATCAAAAAGAAATTGCGGTTGAATACCGCCATCAAAATGATGACAAGAAAGATGTAAGGCAGTGAAAACAAAAGATCGACAAAACGCATCATAAAGGCATCGAGCCTGCCGCCCGCGAAGCCGGCGATGGCGCCATAGCCGACCCCGATGAAAAGGCTCACCAAAGTCGCAATCAGCCCCACCGACAGCGAAATCCTGGCCCCGAACAGCACCCGCACGAACAGGTCGCGCCCCAGCGAATCGGTGCCGAACCAGTGCGTCCCGCCGGCGCGGCAAACGCCCGCCGCCCACGGCCACCAGTCCGGCGCGCAGGAAATCGTTGAGTAATCCACATCGCTGTAGCGATAGGCGGAAAGCAGCGGCGCGAACACCGCCATCGCCGCGATCGTCGCCAGCACCGCGATGCCGGCGACAGCCGCGCGGTTGCGCAGCAGCCGGCGGCGCGCATCCACCCACAGGCTGCGCCCGCGCACTTCAACGACTGTTTCGAAAGCCGCCACGCTCATCGCGCGTAACTCACGCGCGGGTCCAGCGCCGCATACAGAAGATCGGCCAGCAGATTGAACGCGATGACGAACGCCGCGTAGCAGATCACCACCCCCAAAACGAGCGTGTAATCGCGGTTGATCGCGCCTTCGACGAAATAGCGCCCGATGCCGGGAATGCCGAACACCCGCTCCACAATCAGCGAGCCGGTGAGCAGCCCCGCAACAGCGGGCCCCAGATAGCTCACCAGCGGCAGCAACGCCGCCTGCAGCGCGTGGCGGACAATGACGAGGTGACCCGGCAGCCCCTTGGCCCGCGCCGTGCGCACGAAATTCGAATGCAGCACTTCGATCATGCTGCCGCGCACCAGCCGGGCGACGATGCCGATCTGCGGCAGCGCCAGAACCGTGACCGGAAGGATCATGTTGGCGAGCGCGCCGTCATGCCAGCCGCCCACCGGAAGCGTCAGCGCCACGCCGAACAATGTCACGCCATAGATGCCGAAGATGAGGGTGAGGATCGGCGCGGTGACGAAGGTGGGAAGGGTGATGCCGATCATCGCCAGCGCCATCGCCGCGTAATCGCCGGGGCGGTTCTGGCGCAGCGCCGCCGCGATGCCGAGCGCCACGCCGAACAGGATCGCCACCGCCAGCGCCGCCGCGCCCAGCTTCAGGCTCACCGGCAAGCCGTTGGCGATCAGCTGCGAAACCGTGAAGTCGCGGGTGCGGAACGACGGCCCGAAATCGAAATGGGCGAGACGCGCCAGATAATCGACATATTGGCCGAAGATGGGCTTGTCGAGATGATAGGCGGCAGCGATGTTGCGCTCGATCTCGGGCGGCAGGCGGCGGGCGCTGTCGAACGGCCCGCCGGGCGCCAGCCGCATCATGAAAAACGCCAGCGTGACGATCGCGAACAGGGTCGGGATCGCGCTCAACAGGCGGCGGGCGGCAAAGCCAAACATCGTGAGCGAGGCTAACCCGCCAAAGATTGCGGAATTCCTCACGGGCGGGGATGTTTGTGGCGCGATGTTGGTGGTTGGCCCCCTCCGTCTCGCACGGACTTTTCGTCCGTGCGATCCACCTCCCCCGCTTCGCAGGGGAGGAGCCATCTGAACCAGGTTCCTCCTCCGCGAGCGAAGCGACGCGGGGGA
>DATCBQ010000055.1:0-2609 GCA_036511745.1 Rhizomicrobium sp. | reverse complement strand
TCGACGCGTTCCAGTGGCAGATGTCGCTGGCGGCATTGCCGTCCGACAAGAACCCCGCGATCGAAGCCTCGCCATTCGAGCAGGCCATGCTGGCGCCGCGCGCCGAGCCGCCGACCGGGCTGGAAAACAAGCCGGAACCTGAGCCTGACCATAAGCCGATCAGCGAGGTCCCGCCGGTCGAGCCGGCGCCCGCCGCCGCGCAGGACAATTCGCCGGCAGCGGTTGTCGCCGCCGCGTCGCCGCTGGCCGCCGTACCATCCGCGCCGGCTGCCGAATCCGTCGCCGTCGCTTCGGCGCCGTTGTTCCGCGCCCGCGCGGATCTCCCCAAGGATACTGCCAGGGACGCCGCCAAGGGCGCTCCATCAGGCATTCCGCCGGTGATTCCGATTCTGCGGGCGCCTGACGATCCCGGCATCGACGACGACGCGGTGAGCGACGAATTTGCCGAACCCCTGCATCCCGCGCCGGCCCAGGCCGGCGGCTGGCGCGGCTTCCTGGCCCGCTGGGGCGGCTGATCCGGCCCCTCGCAGGAGAAGCGTTTTTCTTGCCAAGAACGGCGCTGCCCGATATCAGGTGCAGGCGTTTTCGCACCCTTTGCCAAACGCAAGCTTGGTTCGCCGCAATAGCTCAGTTGGTAGAGCACGTCATTCGTAATGACGGGGTCACAGGTTCGAGTCCTGTTTGCGGCACCAGCCAAATCCGCCTAAACCCACACGCGCGAAAACTGAATCCGCGCCAATCCGCTGAACATCATCGCACTCCACCCGTCATCACCCGCGAAGGCGGGTGATCCAGTATTCCGCGACGCCAGTGATGGAAGCGAAAAGTTACGGCGTACTGGATCCTCCGCCTTCGCGGAGGATGACAACCGGCAAGCCGACAACCGAACGAAAAAGCCCCCGCTTCAGGCCACCCCGCCAAACCCTGTCGCGAAGCGCAGCGCCAGCCGGAGACCAAGAAGCGTCCCCGCGTTTCAGCCTGGCATCCCTTAAAACGAACTGCCTGAATTTGGCCGCAACGGAATCGTTGAAGGTCGGAGTAATGGCTTGTAGTGCGGTTTTCGAATGTTATCGAGCATCCGCTGTACGCTACGCAGGGCCAACGGCGATGCCAAACTTGGGCCGAGAATGATCCGATCGATTAAGCGCTCAAGTGCGAGATCGGGTGCGCTGACATTTGCGAGATGCCCAACTTGATACTTCAGCTTTGGCTCAACTCCACGATTCCCAATATGATAATTCAGAAACGGCTTAAGAGCCCCTGTCGTATCACGACCGGGATTGTAGACGACGCGCCATTCTTTCTCTTCCGAAAATCCCGAATGCTTTGTTACGAGAGCAAGTCCCTTTACCAGTGAGAAAGCGGCGTAAGCCGCGAGATGCAACTTCTCGTCTGGAAGATCCAAGCGCGCCGTCAATTCTACCCAAGAATCGAGATTTGACTGCACTTGCGCCGCTCGCTCATCGCCTCTTACGTAGGACACTTTCGAAAACAGTAGCGGGGAAGTTGGTACGAGTGTTATTTTCGATGGATCGAAAACGATGGCCGCTCCATTTCCATGCTGACCGTAACCTCGCCACATCGAAAGCAGACCGTCGTTGTCGCTGGGGTCATGTTCCGCTAAGCAAAAGATATAGGTATCGAACGCCTCATTAACATCAAAATGATTGAAGGATTGAAAGTAAGATCGCTGCAGAATCTCTGCCCGCGCTTCATTGCCGCCCGCCTTCTTCAATTGCTCGATGTTTGAGAAAAATCTCGTTCCTTCATAGAGACCAAATTTCATCTCCTGCAAATCGTTCATGAACAGGGGGTTCGAAAACCAAATCTCACTATTTTTCAGAATGCTCTCCATCACTTGGATGGATGTGTAGTGTGCCAATAAAGGTTGACTGCCCGATCCCGCGCTGGCGAATACGTCGTATAGCGGATCGAAGAGCCGGAGCATTTCTTCGTCGCTCGTGGTTACTATTGCGTTATTGGACATCCGCTAGCTCCAACCTGCCACAATGAGCGACTAAACAGCTCACGCCTCCAGCCAAATCCACCGGTGAAATTGATCCGCAGCAATTCGCTGAACATCGCGCGCTGCATTCCGCCCGTCATCACCGCCACCGCGTCTCGCCTTCAGCGAGCTCGATTGCCAGGCTCCGGCGGTGATCCGGTATTCCGCAACACAAGGGATGGAATCGAAAAGCCGCAGCGTACTGGATACCCCGCTTTCGCGGAGTATGACAGCAAGTTGACAAGCGAACGTGAAATCCAGCGGGCTTCAGCCCGCTCGGCGCCCCTCGCACCCCTGCCCCCCGCATCACGTTTTCCTGACATGTGAAGCACTTCACATCGGAATTTCGCAACAGAGCTATAGACGATGCGACTCCATATGGGAGGCATCCATGCCGTTACGCGACAAGCAGGGTCAAATGAACCAGCGCATCGATTGGCCGGCAATCATCAAAACCTTGTCGGTCGAGATGGTTGTTTTGCTCGCCTTGGCGGGCGCTTTCGTCGGCTATCTCGACTGGTCGTCCGAGGTCAATGTCAGGGAATTCATGGCCGCGAGCCAATCTTCGGTGGCCGATTCGGGCCATGGCCCGCGATCCTCGATT
>DATCBQ010000054.1:0-2306 GCA_036511745.1 Rhizomicrobium sp. | reverse complement strand
AACAATTTCGCTAAATCGGAAACGCCGGCGCCGGCCAGCGCCGCAGCACCACACCGCCGGCTCGCGCAGGTCGAGCAGCTGTTATTGCCGCCGCTCTGCCTCGCGCGCGGGCGTAAGGACAGCGAGTAAGGTGAACGGGGGGCGACCCATCCGCTTGCAGCGGCTGCGGCCAGCCGTCGGCATCGACCCCGTAGCTCCTCGCTGCTGCAGCGTTCGCCGCCAACCGGATTCGCAAAAAAGAACCGCGGCGACGCCGCCTCGCGCGCGCGAATGATGCCAAGACCCATGTAAGCCGACTCTTACGGCTTGAAAGGCAAACACATCGAAGGCATGTAGGACGCCCCGTTGGTCCCTTCGAGATCAAACTCATACAGCGTCAACGGCCCCAATGGAGCCGACCGCTGGCCCAGGTAGAATGCGAAGGAGAAAGGCGAGGACACAAACAGATGTACGCGGCCGACGCCGCTTTCTGTTGCCGCCCTCCGGATCGCGGCCACGGCCGTGTCCGCCAGCATGGTGGCGTGTCGCCCACAAACTACCGACTGCTGTCCCGTGCCTCCGGAGGGTTTGAGTGTCAGAATTCGGCCGACGGAAGGGGCGCTGCTCTCGACATATTTTTGCACGTCGCCCGCAATGTTGTGCGTCAGACCGATTGCCACGGCCATTTCCGAGCCGGCGCCGGCGATCGATGTCGTGGAAGTTTCGAGCACCGGCCACGCGTCCGATGCATCCGCATCATCCGCCGCCCAAACGCGGTATCCCGACGCCGTCCGCTGGATCAATTCGATGGCCCTGCCAGACTTGATATCCAACACCGCGCCCGCCGCAAAAGCGAGCGAGAGGTGTGCGTCCAGCGCGAGCCTCAGCCGACCCTCGCTTTTGGCCGCTGCGAGCAGAAAGGTGCCAATCCGCGGCAACAGCTCGGCCGTCCATGCTGCATCATCGACGATCAGCCTGTCATGGAATGAAGGAGTCAGATCGAGCACGTAGTCGCACCGATCCTCTAAGGCGTCGATGCGGTGGCAAAACGACTTGACGCCGTAGATCATGGCGCGCCGGCCGTTGCCGTCTCCGTCGAGTCCCTCCTTGCGGCAGATTTGGCGGAACGTATCCCTGTCGAACTCGTTGCGGCCCTGAGCCAGCCAATTGAAGGCGATAGTATCGTAAGCGAGTGCGGTTTCGTGTTGCGGTACCCGTCTTAGACCTACTTTGTCGAGCGCATCATCTAGGCGGTCGCGGATCTGGGTGAGCGATTCTGATACCTCCTCGATCCGCAGGACTTGGGCCAGCAATCCCAAGCCGGCCTCGTCGATGCCGAGATGATCGAGCCAAGCGCGCCGCAGCTTGCCCATCTCGCTGCGGTCGCCGCCGACAAAAAGTTTCTCGATGCGGAGCCCGGCCGTGCTCTTGCTGATCAGGCCGCACAAGCGATCCTTCGGGTCGGTGCGCCAGTTCGTGAAGAGCGCGAACGCAAACGGCCCGTTCGCGGCGCTCGCCGACGACAGGAGGGCTCCATGAGCGCGCGCAAGAAATGATTTCGCCGAAGCATTGATGAAGTCGGGGTCGATAAGGGCCGCGTGACCGAAAATGCCCGGCGTGACGTGCCATTTGCATTGGTGATGGACGCGCCGAACCGGATTTCCCCGTGGATCACTTGGACCACGACCTGGCGCGTATTCCACCCAAACATCGTCGAAGCCTTTCGGTCCGCTTTCGAATCCCACGCGCACGACAGCCTTGCCTGGGTCGAGCAATGCGGTGGCCTTCAGCCAGAAATACCGGGCCCCCACGGGAGCTCGGGCGATCGGAGCGAACGCGGCGGCGCCGATGAGCTACCGGGTCATCGCCAAGCTGCGGCCAATGCTCCGAGGGAAACTTCGTGCTACGTGCCGCTACAAGACCCCGGCCGTGAAGCGCTGGCTTAAGGCGCATCCCCGCTTCCAGTTGCACGCGATGGCCGCTCATGCGCTGGTCACGAGCACGCCAGTCATCAGTATAGCAGCGGCTTCCCCAAAAGCAGCGAAGCTCATTCAGGCCCCCGCGGTCTTCGGCGGCGCGGGAAACGTTACAACAAACGTTCCGGCAAGAACGCTGGACGCGGCCCCGCGTTCCCATGCGTGTACGGCGTGGCGAAGAAAATTTTAGTTTTCAGTGCATGGGCGATATCCTGATGCGCGGCGAATTCCTTTCCATTGTCGAAGGTGATGGTGTGCACGAAGTCACCGATAGGCTTGAGGCGACGCACGGCTGCGTTCTGTGTTGCGCGGGCGGTCGCACGCGGCAACTTGGTGATTTTGGCGAGTTGG
>DATCBQ010000053.1:0-18427 GCA_036511745.1 Rhizomicrobium sp. | reverse complement strand
CGGCCGCAGCTGTTGTCGGCCTATGGCGAAGCGCTGACGGTTTCGACCAACGGCGCCGTGACGCCCGAAGCGCAAGCGGCGTTCCGCGCCGCGCTCGCCGGCAATCCGCGCGATTTCGCATCGCGCTATTATCTGGGCCTCGCCGATGCGGCCCGCGGCGACAGCGCCGGCGCGATCGGGCTTTGGCAGAGCCTGCTGGCGGACGCGCCGCCCGGCGCGCCTTGGCGCGGCCCGCTGCTCGACCGCATCGCCGCCCTCAAGGCCGAGGGCGGCGGAGCGCCCGACATCGGGGCGATGGTGGCGGGCTTGGCGGGGCGGCTGAAGGCGAACCCCGACGATCCGCAAGGGTGGCAAAGATTGGTGCGGGCCTACGCCGTGCTCGGCGAACGGGAAAAGGCGCAAGCCGCGCTGAAAGAAGCGCGGGCCGTTCTCAAGAGCAACGGCGCTGCGCTTTCCGCCCTGCGGGTCGAAGCCGCATCGTTGAAGCTGAAATAGGAAGCAAAAGGTCGCGCCCGAAAGCGGAGACAGCGTTTAGCCGCTGATGCGGCCCTGCCAGACGGGCCAGCAGGTCGTGCGGCCGGAAGCCTTCAGCGATCGATAGAGTTTGAGCTGCGCATCTTCGGCATTGGCGCCGGACTCGATTGCCAGCGCGTTGTGCGAACTTGCACACCAGACGTAGAATTGATGCCGTCCGCCGGAGAAGAAGTCGTTATCCGCGCTCGAGGTGAAATTCCCTGCCGCCGCGACGCCTGCCGCCGCGAAGATCGCTCCACCTGCCAATGCCGCGTAGATACGCGCTTTCATTTATGCTCCTGACCGGGCCGCCTGGCCGTCGGTTGCTTCGGATACGGATCACGCCCGATTGCGACAATGTTTCGAACAGCCCCTTCATCCGAGAAACAACCCTAGCACGGACGCGACCCCCTGTCATCCGTTTTTTTGCTTATTCTACAAACCCTTAGCATTTAATAACATTTAGAGATTCATTCGCTGCGAAGGCGTTCCGGCGGCCTCCAGCGCCGCTTCGATGGCGCGCGCGGCGGCTTCTACCGCTGCGGCATCGCGGCCGCGCACCACCAGTTGCACACCGCCGCCGTCCTCGCTGTAAAACGGATAACTGCCGACCGCGACGCCGGCATGTTCGGCCTGGACGCGGGCCAGCGCTTCGGCGAAGCGCCCCTCTCCGATGCGGGCGCTGACGGTCGCCGAAACCACCATGGCGCCGCGAGCCAACCGCGGCGCCACATCGTCCAGCATCGCGCGCATGATCGCCGGCACCCCCGCCAGCACGAACACATTGCCGAGCTGGAAGCCGGGCGCGCCGGAAACGCTGTTCGCGATCAGCGAGGCGCCGTCGGGAATCCGTGCCATGCGTTTGCGCATTGCGTTGAATTCGCCGGGCTTGTAGCGGGCGGCGAGCAGCGCGAGCACCTGCGGATGATAATCGATGCCGACGCCGAAGGCTTTGGCGATCGCATCGGCGGTGATGTCGTCATGGGTGGGTCCTATGCCGCCGGTGGTGAACACATAGTTGTAGCGGGCCCGCAGCGCGTTGACCGCCGCCACGATTTCGTCCTGCGCATCGCGCACCGTCCGCGCCTCGCACAGATCGATTCCAAGGCCGCCCAGAAATTTCGTAATGGTGGAAAGATTGGTGTCCTGCGTTCGGCCGGAAAGAATCTCGTCGCCGATGACAAGCACGGCGGCAGTCGGCGAGGGCGCATAGGACATTGATTTCGGTCCACGAATTGGGGATTGGCCGGTCCATTACTACATCCGGAGACCACCCTCATATTTTGGTTGAATACCCAAATCAGGGTTGAGGGATGGAACGCGAGATCGCAAGGACGATCCGAATTGCAGAACGACGGCGTCCGGGTGTAGGAAAATCCCGGCATTCCCCGGATGGACCTGCACCAGCCCCGGCCCGTCCGGCAGGCCGATCCGCAACCTTCACTTTCGCGCAACGAGACACAAGATCAGGGCCTATGACCGCTTCCGAAATGTCAGCTCCCGACGCCGATAGCGCGCAGCGCGGCAACCTGACCGTGGCGGTGCATGGTCCGGCAGGCTTTGCCGGCATGCGCCGCGCCGGGCGGCTGGCGGCCGAGGTGCTCGACCTGCTGGTGCCTGCGGTGAAGCCGGGTGTCACCACCGCCGCGCTGGACAAGCTCGCCTTCGATTATGTCCTCGCCCATGGCGCGACGCCAGCCTGTCTGGGCTATCGCGGTTATCGCCATACGCTCTGCACCTCGATCAATCATGTCGTCTGCCACGGCATCCCGGGCGAAAAGCCGCTGCGCAACGGCGACATTGTCAATATCGACGTGACGGTGATCCTCGACGGCTGGCACGGCGACACCAGCCGCATGTATGCGGTGGGCGAGGTGAAGCGCAAAGCCCTGCGGCTGGTGGACATCACCTACGAGGCGATGATGCGCGGCATCGCGGCGGTTAGGCCTGGCGTTACCACCGGCGACATCGGCCATGCGATTCAATCTTTCGCCGAAGGCCAGGAGCGCTGCGCGGTGGTGCGCGATTTCTGCGGCCATGGGGTGGGGCGGGTTTTCCATGCGCTGCCCAATGTCGTGCATTACGGGCGGCCCGGTTTCGGCCTTGGATTGAAGCCCGGCATGTTCTTCACCGTGGAGCCGATGATCAATCTGGGCGGCTATGGCGTGAAAGTGCTCAACGACGGCTGGACGGCAGTAACGCGCGACCGTTCGCTTTCGGCGCAGTTCGAGCACAGCGTCGGCGTCACCGCCGAGGGCGTCGAGATTTTCACCACCTCCCCCAAAGGCCTGCACAAACCGCCTTACGGGTGAACATACAGGCGCGCGTCTCCCTCGCCGCTTCGCTCGCGTGGGAGGAATCGGCTCCTCACCTGCGAAGCGGGGGAGGGGGACCGCCGAAGGCGGTGGAGAGGGCGGCCGCCCGCGCGATGTTGCGAAGCACACCCTCCATTCTCTCGTCGTTGAGAATATCCGTCGCCGGAATGCGCAGCACGCGAACTCCATTGTCGCTGAGCCAGCGATCCCGGCGCGCATCGTGTTTCGTTTGCTGCGCGGATTCGTGCACCGTGCCGTCAACCTCGACGGCCAATCCGGCTGCCGGACAATAGAAATCCAGAATATACGGCCCCGTTGGGTGCTGGCGGCGAAAGCGCAATCCGCCGAGACGTCCGCCGCGAATCTTTTCCCACAGCAGCACTTCGGGCAATGTCATTTTTCGGCGCAGGGTGCGTGCGCGCTTGAAGGTCAGAACCGGTGCTCGCACGAGTGCCCCCTCCACCATGCTGCGCATGGTCCCCCTCCCCCGCATCGCTTCGCTCGCGGAGGAGGAACCTTTGCACATACACTGTAGCAAATTTCAGCGGTTACGGCATCAGCGTCATTGACAGCAGCGCCGCCGCCAGCGCCGGCGGCATGACGATCATTCCCAGTTTCAGGAACTGCCACGCCGTTACGGCCTCGCCTTCCCGTCGAAGCGCGATCAGCCACAATATGGTTGCGAGAGAACCGGTCACCGAAAGATTGGGTCCGAGATCGACGCCGATCAACAATCCGCTTGTGACTTGAACGGGAACACGGGCGCTCTGGCTGACGGTAGCGGCAACGAGGCCGGTCGGCAGATTGTTCAGCAAATTCGATGCGAAGGCAACGATGGCGCCCGCTCCGACCGAGGTTTCATGCGGAGACGCCGCGGCGGCCTGATGAAGCATCCGCGCCATCGCACGTAAAAATCCTGTCTGCTCGACACCTTCAACCAGGATGAACAGTCCGGCGACCAGCGGAAGGACGCCCCAGGAAATATCCCGCAAGACCGGGAACGGCGACTGCCGGCCGATCAAAAGAACGACGACGGTCACCGCCGCGCCGGCAACGAAGGTCGGCAGGCCAAGTTGCCGGTCGAGCGTCGAGGCCGCCAGCAGCGCCACCGCCGTCAGACCGATACCGATTGCGACGCATGTGCCGCCCGTTGAAAGCGGCTTTGTTTTCAGGTTCTTGGCAATTTCGTGATCAAGCGCCTGACGTTGTGTAAAGCGAAGCGCGACATACGTAACGAAGATTGCAGCCAGCGAGGGCAGGGCGAATTGATGGAGCCAATGACCAAGAGGCGGCATGTGCGCGCGGAAAATCACCAGATTGGCCGGATTGGAGATCGGCAACACAAAGCTCGCGGCATTGGCAATGAAAGCGCAGATGAAGAGATACGGCAGAGGCTTTACCCTGGCAGCCGTCGCTGCCGCATAGACGGCGGGCGTCAGGACGACGGCGGTGGCGTCGTTCGACAGAAACACCGTCACCAGCGTTCCGACGCAATAGACGATGAGAAACAGCCGTTTCGCCGAACCATTCGCGTAATCCACGGCGCGCGTCGCCAGCCAATCGAACAATCCCTCCTGACGCGCGACTTCCGACAGCAGCATCATGCCGACAAGGAAGAGATAGACGTCCGTACCTTTGCCCGCCGCGGCAAGCGCGTCGCGCCAGGGAAGAAAGCCGAGCGCCACCAGAGCCGCCGCGCCGACCGAGGCCCAAACATATTCCGGTATCCGCAGCGGCCGCGCGATCACGCCGAGCGTAGCCAGGCCGGCGATACTCCAGATGAAGATGTTGTGATTCACGGCGCTTTCGTTTCAATGCGTTCGATGGGTTTGTGTTTTAAGTATCCGCGCCGGATTGCGAGGATTGGCGCGGCTCCCCGGCATGTGCACATACACTGTAGCAAATTCCGGATTTGGCGGCTGTATCGACCGAGAGAGTGATAGCAACTTTGCGGTCGCAAACTGGCGTGGGCGCAGACTTTCGCGACAACCTGTTACGATTGGGGCGTTGCGAAGGAAAGCGGCGCGTTCCAGACTCCGCGCCCGAGTGGGCGGGATGAGGCATGGCGCGACAGTTTTGCGACGGTGAAGATCGGCCCCATTATCTGGGGCATCGCGACCGCCTGCGCGCGCGCTTTCTCGATGGCGGCCCCGATGCGCTCCCCGATTACGAGCTACTGGAGCTGGTGCTGTTCGCCGCCATCCCGCGCCAGGATACCAAGCCGCTGGCGAAGGCGCTGCTGGCGAAGTTCGGCAGCTTCGCCGATGTCATCGCGGCGCCGCCCGAAGCGCTGCGCGAGTTCAAATCCCTCAAGGATGGCGCGCTGGCACAGCTCAAGATCGTGCAGGCCGCGGCGTTGCGGCTTTCCAGGACGCGGCTCCTGAACCGCCCGGTGTTGAGTTCGTGGTCGGCGCTGCTCGATTATTGCTCGGCGGCGATGGCGCGTTCGGCGGCGGAAGAATTCCGGGTGCTGTTTCTCGACCGCAAGAACGCGCTGGTCGCCGACGAGGTGCAGAGCCGCGGCACGGTCGATCACGCGCCGGTCTATCCGCGCGAGATCGTCAAGCGGGCGCTCGAGCTTTCGGCTTCCGCCGTCATCCTCGTGCACAACCATCCGAGCGGCGATCCTACCCCCAGCCGGGCCGACATCGAAATGACGCGCGAGATCGTGGAAGCCTCGCGCGCGTTGCGCATCGCGGTGCACGACCATCTCGTCATCGGCCGCGGCGGCCATGCGAGCTTCAAGGCGCTGGGTCTGCTGTGACGGCGGGACGTATTGGCAACATGTATATACAGTGCTATGTTTGAGTGGGATGAGGCAAAACGGCTGCGGACGATAGAAGAGCGTGGCCTGGACTTTGTCGATGCCGTGCTGGTGTTCGATGGGCGCCCGGCGGTGCATATCCCGGCGACCTACGGGAACGAGGAGCGGGTTCTGTCCGTAGCATCCATCGAGGGAAGGTTTTACACGGTCGTATGGACGTGGCGCAGTGGTTTCCGCCGCATTATTTCCTTCAGGAGGTCGAGAGATGGCGAAGAAAATCTCTATCGTGCGGCACACCGCTGACGCATTGGCCGCCAGGCGGAAACGCGGCGGGAGTTTGACGGATTGGACCAAAGCGGCGGCCACCACCCGGGCCCAGCTCGAAAAAAGCATTGCTGCCGATCGCGACGAGACCGGCATGGCGATCGATTGGGACAATGCAACCATCGAGCTGCCCCAACCAAAGGCGGTCCTGAACATGCGCGTCGATCGCAGCGTATTGGCGTTTTTCCGCAAGACAGGCAGGGGATATCAGACCCGCATCAACGCGGTTCTGCGGGCCTTTGTGGAAGCCCAGCACCGACAGCGCTAAGCGCATCTGAATCTTACCGCTCATGCACGAGATCTCGAGCCCGACGCGTTCGATAGCCAACGAGCACCCGGAAATTGTACGGAAGCCGGCGACGCTTTCCCTTCCGCAACCTTGCAATTAACCGTTCGCTCCAATCCACTTGTCATAGGCATGCATGAAGTCTTTCAGGAATTTTCGCGTCCCGTCGTTGACGAGCTTGCCGTTGGCGTCGAACAGTTTGTCGGCGCCTCCGATATAGGCTTCGGGCTGCGCCATCGCGGGGACGTTCAGAAAGACCAGCGACTGGCGCAAATGGTGATTTGCTCCGAAGCCGCCGATACCGCCCGGCGATGCACTGACGACCGCGCCCGGCTTGCCGTTCCAGGCGTTTTTGCCGTAAGGCCTTGAGCCGACATCCAGCGCGTTCTTGAGCGCGGCGGGCACCGAACGATTATGCTCGGGTGTAACGAAGAGAACCGCATCGGCCGCGCCGATCCGTTCGCGAAACGCCGTCCATTCGGCTGGCGGGTTTTCATCGCCGTCCGGGTTGTAGATCGGCAATTGCCCGATCTCGACGATGGAGAGCTTCAGACCAGCGGGAGCCAGCTCGGCGAGTGCGTGCGCCACTTTGCGGTTGATCGAATCTTTCCTGAGGCTGCCGACGATGACGGCGACGTCTTGTATCTTGTCCATTCCTGTTTCCTTCGCTGATCAGGGAGCGGTACCTGCGCCGTCTGGCGGGTAGACGGCGCCGGCGATGATGTTTGCCAGGTCGGAGGCGGGAAAGAGCACGAGGCCGGCGTATCTTCGGGTTTTCACGACGGCTTTAGGAGTTCCGGTCATATCCTCACCAGGCAGGTTGATCGTTTCAGTTGAAAACTCGATCGGTTTTGCATCGGAGCATCGCTCGATAAACAACATCTTCGGACTTGCGACCGCGAGACGATTGCCCCCCGATCGGGTGAGTTCGCCCGCGGAACCCGGGTGAAATTGCTTCGCGCGCATCTCTATCCATGAACTTCCGATTTCCTTTTTTTGAACAGACCGATCCGATCTATGGGGCGCCAGTCAGCGTTCACCCGATGTGGCGCAGGACGCTAACCCGGCTCACCAACGCTTTCTCAAAAAAGCTCGAAAACCATGCTCTTTCGGTCGCGCTTCATTACATGAACTATAACTTCTGTCGCATTCATAAGACCCTTCGCGTAACCCCTGCAATGGCCGCTGGCGTCGCGGATCGTCTTTGGAGCATGACGGATGTGGCGGCACTCACGGCCGCTCAGGAAGCGCCTGTCGCTAAACGTGGCCCGTATAAGAATAAAGCATCGTAGTCCGCGCCGAAAATATAGGTGATTCGTTATCGAATTTCAGTTTCAGTGGTTTAACAGTCCATTAAAACCTATTTCAGGCGCCGAAAGAAACATTAGCGCGAACGTATTGCGGCCATTAATTGCCGTCATTATAGTTTTCCGAACGGCTACAAACGTAAGGATTGCCACCATGAACGACAACTTGAAAGAGCTTTTGAGGCAGAGCCGTACAATCACGATGACGGAAGAGCAACAAGCTCAGCAGCGGCGTAGCTTTGCCTATGGCAATACCAAAATCGAGAACGACCGTATCACGCGCGAATTGATAGCGGACTTGGACAAGAAGTTGCACGACGGCAAATAAGCATGGCCGCGGACCGCTACACTTCAACCCAAACGCTGGAATTGATAACAGACCCCGCGGAAAAGGCGGTACGGGAAGCGGAAAATGGGCTTCGCCAAGCTGCGTTAGCTCTGGAAATCATTCGAGCATTTATCAAAGACCCTGAACGAAAATTCCGGATGCGGCAGAGTCTCTTAATGCAACTCCACCAGGAGGCGCTGGCGGGGATACATATTTTTGCGGGCACGTTTCGGAATGGTCCCGCTGAGATTCATGGGAGCAATCACGAGCCGCCTCCGGCCTTTATGGTGGGCGAAGAGGTCGCCCATATGCTCGGCATCATGCCCGGATTTTCTTGGGCATCCGGCCTTCCGTTCAAAGATAAGTGGGAAACACTTCCGCACTAAAATTCAAAATGCGTCACTACCCGGCAGGTGGCGGCTTTGACAAAATCCGATAGGGTTCGGACGATAGCGCGCAAGCGTGTCGGTATTTTCGCCAATTTCAGATGTCACCTTGAGGTCATTCGCGTCGTCGGGGAGTAATGCCGGTTGTCCGGTTTTGCCGATGGAAGGCATTCGTTTGGACGGGGTTCAAGGGCCCAAGCTGGCTTCAACCGGGGGCGTTCCTCTCACGTAGACGACAAGGAAGCGCAAGCCGATGGCCAACATGCTTCCCGCGGTCTTTTTCGGCCACGGCAATCCGATGAATGCCGTCATGCACAACGACTACACCGAAACCTGGCGGCGGATGGGCGAGGAGATACCGAAGCCCAGGGCGATCCTGGCGATTTCGGCGCACTGGTATGTGCCCGAGACGGGCGTCACCGTCTCGACGGCGCCGCGCACCATTCATGACTTCGGCGGTTTTCCGCAAGAACTCTATCAGGTTCAGTACCCGGCGCCGGGCGATCCCGCGCTCGCCCGCCGGGTTCAACAGCTTCTGGCGCCGCTGGCCGTGACGCTCGATAATTCCTGGGGCCTCGATCACGGCACATGGTCGGTGCTGCGACATGTTTATCCTGCTGCCGACATTCCCGTCGTACAGCTCAGCATCGACGAGACCGGGCCCGCGTCTTTCCATTTTGAGATCGGCAGGAAGCTGGCGCCACTGCGCGACGAGGGCGTGCTGATCGTCGGCAGCGGCAATCTCGTGCACAATCTCCACACCTATGCGTGGGGCCGCCATCCGCGCGATCCCTACGACTGGGCGGTGCGCTTCGAAAGCGCCGCCAGGGATATGATGCTGGCCGGCGAGCACACCCCTCTCATCAATTACGAAACGCTCGGGCGCGACGCGGCCCTTTCGATTCCGACGCCGGATCACTATCTGCCGCTGCTCTATGTTCTTGGCGCCCGGCAGAAGGGCGAAAGCGTGCGTTTTCCGGTCGCGGGCGTTGACGGGGGATCCATTTCGATGCTGGCGGTGCAGATCGGATAGGGCGCGGCAATTGCGGGGAGTGCCCTAATCCCGCATTCCCAGATGGTGTGCAAATTCGTAGGGTCATAAGCGCGATTCGGTTATCGTAATCAGTGCGTTATTCGAACATCGAGGCTGCGATCATGGCCCACCCAGCGGGTGAATCGGATAGCGGTGTTTTGAGCTTCGATTTCGACCGACGGCTGAAGCTGGAATTTCATGGTTCCCAGATCGCGTCGGATGCCGGTCTTCTGGCTTTTCGTGAACTCGACGATGTTCCTGCGTTGTCGCAGATGGCGGGTGACATTCTTGCCGACACACGCACAGGCCGAAATGGTCGTCACGGGTTGGTCGCGCAATTTCGTCAATCGGTGTTCGGACGCCTGGCCGGATACGAAGATGTTAATGATGCCGACAGGCTCGGATGCGATCCGGCGATGCGCTTTATTGTCGGCGGACGCGCGGTGATGGCGCAGGCGGCTTCGACCGGTCAACGGCCGCTTTGCTTGCCGCGCAACTCAGAAACGTGGTATGTTCCGCCTCAACTCGGGGTCATCCGGGGAATGTCGGATAAGGGGAAACCTCAATGACAATGCGTCCAACATATGGCACAGTTGCAACCTTGGCGTGTGCCGCCGCCGTTGCGGGCGCTACACTCATGGGAGCATCAAACGATGCGCAGGCGGCGGCCTGTTCCTCCGCCAAGCCGCAGCCCATTGTGGAAACCTGGGCCGCGGCCAAGACCAAATCCCATGGCGCGATCATTACTATTTACACCGGGCCGACGGATCGCGGTTCACAGCTCCAGATCACCTCCGGCATAGCAAAGTCGCTCTGGGTTGCGTCCACAGGTGCTTCGGCGATTATGAAAATCACCACCAAGGGGCACGCGACGCTTTATGCGACGCCGACGGGCGGTGCCGCGCCGGAAGCAATCGCCCAAAACGGGAAAAACATGTTTTTTACCGAATGGGCGACGCCATGCGCCGGTCGCGTCACCGGCAATGGCGAAGTGACAGAATATTCCACGGGTTTGAGCGAGACTAACTCCACCAATATGGCGGCAGGACCGAATGCTTCCGACTGGTTCGTTACGGACTATAGCGGCATCGGCGAAATATCGGCAAAGGGCAGGATAAAGCTGTACAGCTTTGCCGACGAAAGCACGCAGCCTCTCGCCATTACCACGGGCCCTGACGGCAATATGTGGTTCATTGAGGGCGTTGGGCCGAACATCGGCAAGATCACGCCAGGCGGCAAGATTACCGAGTACAGTACGGGCCTCGGCGACAGCTACAGCTTCGGCATAGCGACGGGCAGCGATGGCAGGATCTGGTTTGCCGATAACGGCAATAACAGTATCGGTGCCATTACCACCGACGGGTCGAAGGTCTCCGATTATACCCAGGGATTTACCGGCGATCCGATTTCGATCGTGGCGGGGCCGGATGGGAACCTGTATTTTGGTGAAACCACTCCAATCGTGGGCCGCATCACGCCGGCAGGTGTGGTTACGGAATATCCCTTCCCCGCGGCCGAAGGCAGTTTCCCCATACTGGGCATTACCGTGGGACCGGACGGAAATATCTGGTTTGCTAACAACGCACATTCCCAGGTTGGCATGCTTAAGTTGCCGATCAAGTAACGGTCGGGACTCCGCGCTGGCTTCCCACCCGTCGCGAGATTGATGCGCAACCGATCCCTGCCAGGGATTTCGCCCTCGATTTCGGCGGATAACGGCGTCTTCGGTCAACACCAGGAATCCGCCCTGGCCCGCGTGGACAAATTTGAGCCAGTATCCGGCGGACGCCAAGTGTAGCATTTCCGACTAATTTGAGGGCGGCTCCTGCTCTGGCTCCCAGAACTCGATCTTTGTTCCGTCCGGATCGAGTATCCACGCGAACTTGCCCATGCCGTCCATCTGCTGCCGGCCATTCACCTCGACACCTTTCGCCTCAAGACCGGCGAGGAATCCGTCCAGGTCGTCCACCGCGAAATTGATCATGAACTCGCGTGACGAGGGCTTGAAATGGCCTGTGTCCTTGTTGAACGGCGCCCATACCCCATGCGGCGGACCGGCACCGTCCGCGCGGATCAATGCGCCGCCCCAATCCTCGATCTTCAGCCCGAGCGTGTCGCGATACCACGCCGCCAGCGCCTGTGGGTTTGCGCTATGGAAGAACACTCCGCCAAATGCCGTAATCCGCGCCATTGGTTACCTCGCGTCTCCGCCACTATCGCCGCCTGTACGGCCTGCCGTGGCCGGAACGCAAGCCCTTCGCCTCCGGCGACTGGTTCAAGGCGTCCGACCACGAATTCAAGGACGAGGCCACCAGCTACATCGCCTATAACGGTCCCTTCCACGTCGACGAGGAAAAGCAGCACCTCACCCACTCGATGTTCATTTCGCTGTTCCCGAACTGGATCGGTCAGACCCAGCCGCGCGTGGTTCGGATCGAGGGCGATCAACTTCTCCTCAGCACCGCGAGCTCGATCTCGTCGGGCGGCAAAACCGTCAATTCGCATCTCGCGTGGCGGCGCGGACGCTTCAACCATCGCGCTGAAGTGACAGCGGGGACGCGAGCGGGGCGATGTTTCACGTGAAACATTTTCTCACCGCTGCCCGAAAATACAGGACGGAACAGGCGCGGCGCTCTGTTATGGCGCTGTTCGGGGCCGGAACAGAAGCTATCGCAAGCCGCTGAAATCGCTGGGGAAAACTGCAAAGCGTTCACAAAAAAATGGCTCCGCGCGAAAAGCGCCTGTATTTCGCCTGTTAAACAGGAGAACGCCGGCGCGCCGGCGATGTTTCGGGGAAGGCCAGCATCGCGAGAAAGCCGATGACGATGGCGGCCGAAAGATACCAGGCGGGCGCCAGCGGGTTTGCCGAAAGAACCGTGAGCTCTTTCATGATGTATTGCGCGCTGCCGCCGAAAATCGCGATCGCAAGCGCGTAAACGATGGCGAGCGTGCCCGAGCGCGTCCTTCGCGGCAGTGCTTCGGCGATGGCCGTCAGTGCGGTGGGCGAGGTGAGCTGATTGCAGATCGACAGCAGCGCCGTGGCCAGCAGCAGCACGGTCACGGTGCGCAAATGCGTCATCGCCAAAAAGGCGGGCAGGGCTATGACCAGCAGCACGAGCCAGGGGATGATCATGACCGGTTTGCGGCCGAAGCGATCCGAAAGCCAGCCGCTGACGGGATCGAAAAGCGTGCCGCTGAGGCCGGTGACGATGGTGGCGCCGAACGCGGCGCTGGGCGGCAATCCCAAAGTGTCCTGGGCAAAAATCGCCAGATAGATAAGCGCATAGGCCGCGACAGAACCCGTGCCGATGATGACAAGCCCGAGAAGTGCGGTGCGCAAAATGTGCGGCGCCGGCTGGGTTTCGCGCGACGCTTCGGCGATTGCCGGGAGGGAGTCGAGTGTCTCGGGAAGTTCGCTGCGGACCCACAGGGCGAACGGGACGATGGTGGCGCCGATGAGAAACGCAATGCGCCAGCCCCACACGTTCAGTGTCGCGGGATCGAGAAGGGACGCGAGCGCAAAGCCCATCAGGCCGGCGCAGAGAATGGAAAAATCCTGCGTGGCGTATTGCAGCGCGCCGTAGAAACCGCGCCGTGCCGGCGGCGCCGCTTCGATCAGATAGGCCGTCGTGGGTCCCACTTCGCCGCCCAGCGCAAAGCCCTGCAGCAGTCGGAAGAACACGGCAAGCACCGGCGCGGCGATGCCGATGGCGGCGTAGGACGGCGTCAGCGCAAGCCCCACGATGGAGAATCCCATCAACGCGAAGGACAGCAGCATCGCGGGCTTGCGCCCGGCGCGGTCGCCCAGCATGCCGATGACGATGCCGCCGAACGGGCGCGAAAAAAATCCCACGCCAAACACCGCGAGCGCGGATAGGAGGCTCGTCGATGCATCATGGGAGGGGAAGAATGCGCGCCCGATGGGAATGGCGAAAAACGAAAAGATCAGGAAATCGTAGAAGCCGAGCGCATTGCCTGCCGCCACGGCGGCGATGTGCCTGAGCTTCATGGCGCGCGCGCCGGCGCGGTCTCGCGCATCATCGCCATGGCGGCGATGCCAATCAGGGTTGCCCCCATCAGATACCACGCCGGCGCCAGCACGTTGCCGGTGGCATGGATCAGCCATGTCTCTATCAGCTGGGTGGTGCCGCCGAACAGCGAGATTGCGAGCGCATAAATGACCGACAAAGCGCCCGACCGCATTTCCCTCGGCAACGCTTCGGCAAGGGCCGCGAAACCCGCCGCGGAGCCGAACGCATTAAGCGCGGTGACGACGATGGTGGCGCCGAGCAGCCAGGGCGCATCGCGATGCAATGCCAGCATGGCGAACAGCGGCCAGGTGAGGAGCAGCAGCGCCACCCGCGGCCAGATCATGACCGGTTTGCGCCCCAGCCGATCCGACACCGCGCCGCCGGGAAAGCTGAACAGAAAACTGCCGATGCCCAGCACCAGCGTGGCGGCAAACGAGATGTTGACGCGCATGTGCAGAAACGTCGTCGCATAGGGCGTCATGTTGTTGAGCGTGTAGATGGCGATAGTGCCCGAAGCGAGCATGAAGAAACCGAGCACGATGATGCGCGCATGCTGTTTCAGATTCGGCCGCGCAGCAGGGGCGCGGCGCCCGCCCGCCGTCGCGAAAGTTTCGGGCAAAGTGCGCCGCACATACAGTCCGAACGGCAGCACGGCGGCGCCGAGAAGAAACGCCAGCCGCCAGCCCCAGCCTTCCAGGCTCGCGGTATCGAGGGTGCTGGCCAGCACCGTTCCGACCAGACCCCCCACCGCGATGGCAAGCCCCTGACTGGCGTATTGCAATGACGCGTAAAAGCCGCGCCGCGCCGGCGGCGCCGCTTCGATGAGGAACGCGGTTGTCGGCCCCACATCGCCCCCCAGCGCGAAGCCCTGCAGCAGCCGGAAGAAAACCGCGGCCGCCGGCGCCGCCAAACCGATCCGCGCATAGGACGGCACGAGAGCAAGACCCAGAATGGCGAATCCCATCAGCGCGAAGGAAAGCAGCATCGCGGGCTTGCGCCCCGCGCGGTCGCCATAGGCGCCGATCACGATGCCGCCCAGGGGCCTGCTGATGAAGCCGGCGCCGAATCCGGCCAGCGAAAGCATGAGGTTGTCGAAGGGATCGCGGCCCGGAAACAGCGCGTGGCCGATCTGCACCGCGAAAAACGAATAGGTGGTGAAGTCGTAGAATTCGAGCGCGTTGCCGATGACGCAAGCCGCGATATGCCGCTTCAGAATGCCGACCGCCGGCACCTCGATATCGCCCACCGCCGCTTCGGCCATCCGCCCAACCCCAAAGGCGTACTATTCGGCAAGGAGCGGGGCGGATGCAAATCGGAGCTATTAGCGGCTGTAGATATCAATCTCTCAGAAGCTCGTTGATCGACGTCTTGGCGCGGGTGCGGGCATCGACGCGCTTGACGATCACGGCGCAATAGAGCGACGGCCGATCCGCGGCCTGCGGCAGCGAGCCGGAGACCACGACAGAAAATGGAGGGACGCGGCCATAATGGATCTCGCCGCTGTCGCGGTCGATGATTTTCGTGGATTGTCCAAGGTAGACGCCCATCGCGATCACCGATCCCTCGCCGACGATGACGCCTTCGGCAATTTCCGAACGCGCTCCGATGAAACAATCGTCTTCGACGATCACGGGCGCGGCCTGCAGCGGTTCGAGCACGCCGCCGATGCCGACGCCGCCCGAGATGTGGCAGTTTTTTCCGATCTGCGCGCAGGAGCCGATGGTGGCCCAGGTATCCACCATTGTGTTCTCGTCAATGCGGGCACCGACATTGACGAAGGACGGCATCAGCACGACGCCTTTGGCAATAAATGCGGAGCGGCGCACCACGGCGCCCGGCACGGCGCGCAATCCCGCTTCGCGGAAATGCTCCGCCGTCCAGCCGGCGAATTTTGCTTCGACCTTGTCCCACCACGGCGCACCGCCGGGGCCACCACCAATGGCCGCCATCGCGTTCAGACGGAACGACAGCAACACCGCCTTCTTCAACCACTGATGGGTATGCCATTCGCCATCGAATTTTTCTGCCACCCGCAAGTGCCCCGCGTCGAGCCCGGCCAGTGCCTCTTCGACCGCATCGCGGACCGGCCCCCGTGTTGCCGGGCCGATTGAATCGCGGGCCTCCCAGGCGTCATCGACGATGCATGTCAGCTCTGTGGTCATGTCAGATCCTGATGGCATGAAGAAAATGTGCGAGGTCGGCGATCTCGTGATCGATGTGCTCGCGCGATGCAACAGGATGGTCCGGACCCTTCCTCGACCATTCCGAATCGTTCCTGAGCCACACGGTCGTCATGCCCAGGGCGCGAGCCGGAACGAGATTGCGCGCCGCGTCTTCGAACATGGCAGCGCGAGACGGCTCGATGCCCGCCGCCGTCAGGACCGTCTCATAGGCTTGCGGGTCGGGCTTTGGGCAAAACCCGATGGTGCGGATGTCCCAGATGTCGTCGAACCGGTCGGCAAGCTTCAACCGCTCGAGCACGCGGATCGCGTGATGCCGGCAGCCATTGGTGAAGACGAAACGCTGTCCTTCCAGTCGCGCCAGCGCGGCATCGAGATGGGTGTCGCACTGCAGCGCCGACAGGTCGATGTCATGCACATAGCTAAGGTAGATTTCCGGATCGATTCCATGAAGGCGCATCAGACCGTTCAGGGTTGTGCCGTGCTCGCGGTAATAGGCTTTCCGGATTGTCTTTGCCTCTTCGAACGCGACGTTGAGAGTCTCCGCGACGAATTGCGTCATGCGCCGATCGATCTGCGCGAACAAGCCGCACGCCGCGGGGTAGAGCGTATTGTCGAGATCGAAAATCCAGTTCCTGACGTGACGAAAATCTGGCACGTGACGAACGCTCCTATTTCGGCGGGTGCGCTTGGGAAAGTCGCCCCGGCGGCGGGATGAGCCCGCCCGCGCCGATATGCGCGGCAAAGCCGCTTGCGCCTTTCGTGAGCGTTATCGCGAACCCCGCTTCGGTAAGGCCGCGCGCGGCGCAACGCTGATTGCCGTAGATCTCGAACTCGATGTCGGTGACGCAGAATTTGGCCGGCCCGGACACCAGGCGATTATTGCCGCGCTTTTCCGCGAGCAGATAGACGCGATCCGTCGTCAGCGGTTCGGTGATCGCCTTGGCGCAACCACCGGGCGATATCTTCCACCAGCCGCGAGAGACAATGTTTGCTCCGCTCTGCATGCCCAAAGCGGCCCAAACGACCGTGTCGGCGTCGTTGCAGATCGAATATCCGGCGGGAGCAGCAGCTTTGAGCGCCTCCGTCTCAAGCGCATCGAACACTTCGTCCGGACTGGCATTGTCCGCCAGTTTCAGTCTGCCGCGGAGCTGTGCCACAACGTCGCCGCGCGCTCTGCCCCCGCCGAGATTGCCTTTGTCGCCAATGTCGATCAGCAGCCGGGCAAACCCCGCCTGCTGCGCCGCATAAAACGTACGGATTCGCGGGCTCTCGGTAAACGTGGTTGTCCATGATGTCCTGCCGTGCATCGTGATGGCGGCGAAAGGCATCAAAAAGGCATCGTCATTGCCGCAGCTCGGAGCGCCCAGAGAGGTTTGCAGCGAAAAATCCGTATCCCTTGCGCAAAGCCGGAATTGACCGCCCCACGCCCGCGAGAGGCCGGAATGGGCCCGCGAGCTGCGGGCGTAGATGTAATAGGTAGGTTGCGTGAGCGGCTGGCGCATGGTGAGGGCGCAGTCTCCGGGCGCGATGCGGGTCCAGCCGCGCGTGGCCATGCCGCCACCCGCCTGGTATCCGATCGCCGTTTCGAGGATGTAGCTTGTCTGGTTGCACAGATGCATCTCCGCTGCGGCCGGACGCGCGCCGGACATGGCGGCGATAGCAACGACAACGAGCAGCGCCATTACCCGCAGGCAGCAAATCATTCTGCGACGATCATCGTACCGGCGCCATGCTCGGTGAAAAGCTCGAGCAGGAGCACATGCGGAATCCGCCCGTCCAGAATAACGGCGGCGGCGACGCCTTTTTCCACCGCGTCGATCGCGGTCTCGATCTTCGGAATCATGCCGCCAGAGATGGTGCCTTCGGCGATCAGCGTTTGCGCTTCGACCACGGAAAGCCTCGGGATCAGCTTGCCTTCGCGGTCGAGCACTCCTTCGACATCGGTCAGCAGCAGAAGCCGGGCCGCCTTCATTGCTCCCGCAACCGAGCCTGCAACCGTGTCCGCATTGATGTTGAATGTCTCGCCCTTGTTGCCCACGCCGATGGGCGCGATCACCGGAATGAGATCGGAATTGATGATCGTGCGCAGGACTTCCGGGTTCACGGTTTCCGGCTCGCCTACAAATCCCAGATCCACGAGTTTGCGCTCAAATGTTACGGGGTCGAGCTTGTAGCGCTCGAGCTTGCGGGCAACGACGAGATTGCCGTCCTTGCCCGAAAGCCCAACGGCGCGACCGCCGGCGGCGTTGATGCCGCTGACGATCTGCTTGTTGATGGCGCCTGTCAGCACCATTTCGACCACTTCGATGGCTGCTTCGTCCGTCACGCGCAGCCCATCGACGAAGGACGAAGGGATGGACAACCGATTCAGCATCGAGCCGATCTGCGGGCCGCCGCCATGCACGACCACGGGATCGATGCCCGTCTGCTTCATCAAAACGATGTCCTGCGCGAAATGTTCGGAGACGCCGCCTTCCATGGCGTGGCCGCCATATTTCACCACGATCGTCCGGCCGTCGTAGCGAAGGATGAATGGGAGCGCCTCCACCAGCACGCGGGCGGTGGAGCGCCAGCGTGCCATGACCCGCAGATTGCGGTCCTGTCCCACATCGTCCTGCAACGCCATGCTTTGCCCGCTCCCGGTCGCGCCGCCCGGCTTATATCGCAACGGCTACGACGCGGCCAGCGCGGCGATATGCTCCCGCAATCCGTCGAGGCCCTCCCCGGTTGCAGCCGAGGTCGCAAGCACCTCCGGATATGCCGCCGTGCGGCGGCCCGCGATTGCCCTGCATTCCGCAATCGCTTGCTCGCGCTCTTCCGGCGACAGCTTGTCGATCTTCGTCAGCACCACGAGATAAGAAACGGCTGCTTCGTCGAGCAGGTCCATCGCTTCCGAATCGGTGGGCATGATGCCGCGCCGCGCGTCGATCAGGTGAGCGACGCGGCGAAGGTTGGGG
>DATCBQ010000052.1:0-7041 GCA_036511745.1 Rhizomicrobium sp. | reverse complement strand
AGTGTCCAAAAATGCTATCGCTGTAGCGCATGCCCGGCCTTTCTACTTCCTGAGTCTCGACAACCAGAAAGTAGCTGCTTCGCGCAGATTTGGCCGGGCATGTACCCGCGTCACAGTGAATCGTTCCCCGGACAGCCGTGCGCTTCGCGGAGGAGCCGTCACTACTCTCCTTCAGCGGGAATGCTGGGACCGCGGCCATCCTGGCCGCACCACGATGCGGCGCCATCAGATGCGGGCTGGAAGCCCGCGGTCCCAGCCATGCACGGAGCTGACGAGCCCGGGAGACTGGAGCCGGAGTCGATTTGTCGTGTCTCGGCCGGGGTTGAGCGATAGCATGGCCGCGAGGTCGGCTTTACGCTGGCCCCCGATGCGCTATTCCGAACTATACTGTCCACGAGGGAGATGAAACATGACGCGGGAACGGGTTGCCCTTAAACGATTGCCGGGACTTGCCGGGCGATGCAGACCCTTCGCCATTTGCGTCGCGCTTTGCGCCTTCGGGTTTGGCGCGGCCGCCCATGCCGGCGCGAAATTCACGGTGTTCGATGTTCCGGGATCGAAAGGTACTGGCGCCCAGAGTATCAACGACAATGGCGTAATTGCAGGAGGATATGAGGATAGCAACAACGAGAATCACGGCTTTGTTCGGGCTGCCGACGGAACGATCACGACATTTGATCCTTCGGGGTCAAACCTCACCGAACCCGCAAGCATCAATACGAACGGCTCGATTGCGGGAACCTATCGGGACGACAATAGCGTTTTCCACGGCTTTGTGCGGGCTACCAACGGCGCGATTACACCATTTGATCCTTCGGGATCGACCGGGACCGAAGCCACAAGCATCAATGCCACAGGCGACATCGCGGGATACTACTACGGCGAGGAGGGGGTCAGCTTTGTAAGAGCTTCCGATGGTACGATCACGACGTTCGGTCATACGCGAGCTCTCGATACCTGGGCTTATTGCATCAATGGCAAAGGCGCGATCACGGGAGATTTCCTCACCCTACGCAGGCAATTGGGTGGTTGGCTGCGGGAACCCGATGGAAAAATCAGGTTGGTGCGGCCGCCGGGAACGGTTGCCACCTATGCGTATAGCATCAATGACACGGGCTCGGTCGCGGGATATTATTCCGATGGCAAAGTTTATCACGGGTATGTACGGGCCCGCGATGGAACGTTTACGACATTCGACCCTCCGGGATCGGTCGATACTGTCGCCTATAGCATCAATGCCCACGGTGCGATCGCTGGCGTCTTCTTTGACAGCAGCGGCGTGGGTCACGGCTTCGTGCGAAGCCCGTAAGCCGGCGGAATTGCACAGCAGTCCGGCGGGGCCGCGTTTCCCTGCTTGTTCCCTGTTCCAATCGGTGGTCAGCGAACCGCGTTTTTGCGCCAACGCCTTGTTGTTGCAGAGAAAAAGCCTCGCGCGGCGATTTCTCCGTCGCGCAATCGCTGAAAAAATCGCTGTTACCAGCGAAGATGTTGAGTTGACTGGACAGGCGAAAATTGGCGGCCCCGGAGGGATTCGAACCCCCGACCCCCTGCTTCGAAGGCAGGTGCTCTATCCGGTTGAGCTACGGAGCCGATTCGCGGGCGCGGAGATTTTCACACTTCGCTCGCGAAGGCCAACGCCCGAAAAACACGAAGGCCCGCAACCGGAGTTGCGGGCCATCGCCTGAAAGCGGTCCGGCCTGCCGGGAGGGGCTTGCGACGAACCGGGCGCCTCAAGTGCGCCGCGACAATGGCAGCGCGGTTGTGAACCCGGTCTGGCGTGTGCGTTCATCGCGCGTTCATCCTTGCGATTATGGCTGGCCGGCGGCATTCAGCCGTTTCAGCGCGGTTCGCGCGGCGTTGCCCCATTGCCGCTGGGCGTTTCGATAGTGTCGCGGCGCGCCGTCGAGGGAGTTGAGGATTTCTGCGTAGAGCTGCCTGGCTGAGTCGGGCGAATCCGATTTTTCCAGCAGCATGGCATAGCGGCAGCGCGCCTCCTCGCCGGGAAATTGGCGCACCAGCTTCGCGTATGCGTCGCGCGCCTCATCGAATTTGCCCTGCAATTCCAGGGCGCGCGCATAGAGAAGGCGCGCATCGGGTGAAACGAAGCCGGCATCCGCGGCCTGCAACGCGTCGAGGCTTGCCTGCGCGCCGGCGCCATCGCCCGCAAGAAACAGCGCGCGCGCCAGCCCGAGCAGCAGCGCGGGATCGTTGCGGAACTGGCCTTCGAGGGCGGTGCGATAGAGCGAGGCGGCTTCGGTGTAAGCGCCGCGACGGATATATTCCTCGGCAAGAGCGCGCCTGGCATCGACCGAGCCGACCATCTCGACGTTGCGCCGCTTCTCGCGCAGGCCCCGGTGAGGGTCCGCCAGATGGCGGGCGTTGCTGCCGAGCGCCCTCGCCGTTTTGCCGCTCAGCAGCGGCGGCACGATCTCGACCGCGAAATAGGCGATGCAGCCCACCAGCGGCAGAAAAATGATGATGTAGACCCAGGGGAAAACGCGCCCGTTGCGCACCGCATGCACGATGCAGGCAATTTCCAGCGCCAGGGGAACGAGAAGCGGAAGATAGCTCAAGGAAGGCTTCCCGATTCAACGCCGCGTCCTTAGCAAGGGCGCGCCATGCCGACAAGTTGCCGGCGCCGCTGGCGGCCCCGTGCGATCGGGCCGTAGGGAATTAATCTTGCGGGAAGGCTTTGGTCTGCCTACTAAATCTCAGGCACATCGACGCCGGCCCGGCGGAAACTTGGACTACCGATCCGGGCGGCATTGCAGGGCTGGGGCATTTGCGAAACGCATCCGACAGCGATCAGGACCGGCTCGATGTTGCGTGAACCGGGCCCGGGCCGTGCGGCGCAAGCGCACGCAACGAGCCTGCGCCAGTGGGCCTATACGATCCTCGAAGAAGGCCAGCTCGAAACGCTGTTGAGCCGCGTTGTCGAAGCGTTTCTCGTGGCCCTGATCATCGCCAATGTCGCCGCCGTGGCGCTGGAAACGGTCCCCTCGATCTATGCGCCCTATCACGCCTATTTCCTGGATTTCGAGCGATTCTCGATCGCGGCCTACACGGCCGAATATGCGGTGCGACTTTGGTCTTCCCTCGAAGACCCCCGTGTCGCGGCCCGCGGGCCCGTTCGCGGCCGTCTGGCATTCGCCATGCGCCCGCTGATGCTCGTCGATCTGATGGCGTTCCTGCCGGCCTATTTCGCGATTTTCCTTGCAGTCGATACGCGCGTGCTGCGGATTTTCCGGCTGTTTCGCCTGGTCAAGCTTGCAAGATATTCGCCGGCGCTCCCAGCGCTTCTGGGCGTGCTTTACGCCGAACGCTCGGCGCTGTTCGCATCCATGATCCTCACCGTCAGCGTCATGTGCATCAGTGGCGAGCTGATGCATCTGGCGGAAGGCAGCATTCAGCCGAAGACCCTGGGAACACTTCCCGACGCGATGTATTGGGCGATAACGACGCTGACGACGGTGGGTTACGGGGACATTGTTCCGGTCACGGCCATAGGAAGGCTGATCGCCGGCGTCACGATGGTCACGGGCCTTTTGTTGTTCGCGCTGCCGATCGGCATCATCGCCAACGGTTTCGTCAGCGATCTTCACCGCCGTCAATTCGCCATCACCTGGAGCATGCTGAAGCGCCAACCCCTATTCGCCGAATTCGACGTGGAGGCGATCAGCGAGATTCTGAATGCGATGAGTTCCAAACTGGTGCGCGAGCACGCGCAGATCACCCTGGCCGGCCAGAACGCCATCCAGTTCTTTCTGATAGCTTCGGGCAGCGCGCGGCTCGAGCACGAGGGCGGCGAATACGATCTCGGACCCGGCGACGTTTTCGGCGAAGAATCGCTGCAGGTGACGGCCAATTATCAGCGAACCGTGACGGCGCGCAGCGAAATGCGCCTCATCATCCTTCCCGGGGAAGAGTTGCGCCGCCTGGCGCGCAAATTTCCGCTGCTCAAGCGGCGCATAGCGCACGAGGTTCCCTGGTAGGATATTCCTAGCCCTGCTTCTCCCATTTTCCGGTCGCACTTTCCTTCCAGTATGTTACGGCTACCCCGGCAGCGTTCGCGCGTTTCCACGACTCGCGCGCTGCGGCAAGCGCCTGCGGATCGCGGCCGTCGAACAGCAGAACGATTCGCTCGAAAGACGATGCGGCGATCCGGTCCCAATCGGAAATTCCGGCACCGCCAACGAGGAAAAGCACCTTCGCAGCGTTGGCGTTGGCATCCTCCACCGTAATCAGCACCGGCTGCGCTTTTGCATCGCCGTCTCCGGCAATGGCGTGGGGAAGAAAGCTCTCGTCGCTGTATGTCCACAAAAGCGCGTCGAGCGCGGCGGCGCGGTCTGCGGATTCGGCGCGGACGAGGGCGCGCCAGCCCCGTTCGAGCGTCCTTTCGAGCAGCCCCGGCAGGGCCTCGTCGAGGCTCCGCCGCTCCAGATGATAGAAAAGCGCCTCGCTCAATTCTCGTAATGGTCCATGACCAGTCGGTTGAGAACGCGCACGCCCCAGCCCGTACCCCAGCCTGGCGCCAAAGCCTTGTGGTCGCCGTCCTGCCAGGCGACGCCCGCAATGTCGAGGTGAGCCCAGGGCGTTTTGTCGACGAATCTCTGGAGAAATTGCGCGGCCGTGATGGAGCCCGCATGCGGGCCGCCGATGTTTTTCATGTCGGCAATTTTGGACTTCAGAGCCTTGTCGTAGGCATCGCCCAACGGCAGGCGCCATACCGGCTCGCCCTCCGCGATGCCTGCCCTGGCGATCCGTTCCGCCAGCCGGTCGTCGTTCGAAAACAATCCGGCATGTTCGTGACCGAGCGCTACCATGATCGCTCCCGTAAGCGTGGCGAGATCGATCATCAGCTTCGGCTTGAAGCGCGTGTGCGTGTACCACAGGGCATCCGCCAGCACTAGCCGGCCCTCGGCATCGGTGTTGAGCACTTCGATGGTCTGTCCGGACATCGACTTCACCACGTCGTCCGGGCGTTGTGCGCTGCCCGAGGGCATGTTTTCGACGAGACCGATCACCCCGACCGCGTTGACGCGCGCCTTTCGCGCCGCCAGTGCCCGCATGACTCCCACGACCGCCGCAGCGCCGCCCATGTCTCCTTTCATTCCCATCATGCCGGGGGCTGTTTTCAACGACAGACCACCCGAGTCGAAGCAGACGCCTTTGCCCACGAAGGCGATCGGGGCCTCGTTCCGGGTGCCGGTGCCCGTCCATTGCAACACGACGAGCTGGCTTTCACGCTCGCTTCCCTGACCAACGCCCAGAAGTGCTCCCATGCCGAGCTTGTGCATTTCCGCTTCGCCCAGCACCTCGATCTTCAGACCAAGGTTGCTCAGTGCGCTTACCCTGCGCGCGAACTCGACCGGAGAAAGGACGTTCGGAGGCTCGTTGACGAGATCGCGAGCCAGATGAATTCCTTGAGCCACTGCCTCGAGAGAAGCAAAGGCGCGTCTGGCGGCGGCGACCTCGTCGGTGACAATCGCAATTCGCGCGACGGTGGGCTCGAAATCGTCGAGTTTGGTGGTGCGGTACCGATTGAACGTGTAGGAACGCAGCTTCGCGCCCATCGCGAGGTGCGCTGCGAGCATCGACGGCTTGAGTTTCGACCCCTTGGGGATGTCGAGCGCGAAAACCAGTTCCTTTTCGCCACTGGTGAACAGCTTGCCGACCACCTCCGCGGCTGCCCGCTCGGCGGCCGGGCCATCGAACATGACAGCCTTTCCCAATCCGACAAGGACAAGGCGGGAGGCATATCCGGCAGGCGCCAGCAACTCCAGCATCTGGCCGGCTTTGCCCGAAAATCGGCTTGCACCCAAGGCCCGTTTTAGCGCGCCGGCTACGGTTTCGTTGGCGATCGCGGCACGACCCGCAAGACCCATTCCCTCAACTGCTCCCACAACGAGCGCGCCTTCGCCGCGATGGGAAGACGAGACAAAAGAAATGTCCATGAAAGTCCCTCTGCTATTGAAGCGAGCGGAAAAACCGCTCGCGCAGTCTTGCGGATGGTTTAAGCTTCATCGGCTTTATCCGCCGGCCGGCGGCACTGGAAGTCCAGTCTAGTTCGAAACCCGAAGGGGGCGGAAGGGCAGCGGTCGCGCAGACCATGCCCGGGGATCCGATATGCCGCGATTGTCGATTTACCTGCTGCGTCAGTTGGTCGGGCCCGTTGCCCTGTTCAGCTTTTTGCTGACGAGCGTGATCTGGCTGTCGCAATCCCTTCGGCTGCTGGATCTTGTAATCAACCGCGGCCAGTCGGCACCGACCTTTATCTACCTGACGATACTGACACTTCCGACCCTGCTGGTTGTCATCCTGCCCATCGCCTTTTTTGCGGGGACACTTTACGGGCTGCACAAACTTAACGCCGACAGCGAGCTGGTCGTGATGTCGGCGGCCGGTTTGAGCCGCTTCCAGATGCTGATTCCGGTTCTAGCGGCCGCGTCGATCATGATGGCCGCTACTTATTCCTGCAGTCTCTACTTCATGCCGCTCGGACAGCGCCTGTTGAAGGAAAAGGAACTCGACATTCGCGCCGACATCGGAGCCGCCATCCTGAACCAGGGACAGTTCAATACGCCTGCGACCGGGCTGACAGTGTTCGTCCGGGATATTTCACCGGCTGGCCGGTTGCAGGGCATCCTCGTGCATGACGATCGCAACCCGCGCCTGCCGACCACCTATCTGGCGGACAGCGGCGTTCTCGCACAAACACCGTCCGGTTCCCGCCTGATCATGACCGACGGCACAATCGAGCAAACACGGAACAAGGGCGCCAAACTCTCGATACTCAAGTTTCAGAATTATGTCTACGACCTGGATCAGTTCAACGGTCAGCAGGGAGGAACCGAACTCAGGATCAGCGAGCGCTATCTTCCCGAGCTCCTGTGGCCGAAGTTTTCGCACGAGCCCGGTCAACGTCTGCGAAATATCTTGTTCGCCGAAGCCAACAATCGAATGTCGGCGCCGTTATACTGCATAGCCTTCGCGTTCATGGCCTTTGCTGCAATATCGCATGCCCGCAGCGCACGCGGCGCC
>DATCBQ010000051.1:0-5355 GCA_036511745.1 Rhizomicrobium sp. | reverse complement strand
CAAACACGAACAGTCCCCAGATGCCGTAAATGATCGAGGGGATGCCCGCGAGCAATTCGATGGCTATGCCCACGGGGCGTCTCAAAGGACGCGGACACAACTCGGTCAGAAAGATGGCGATGCCGATGCCGGCGGGAACCGCGATCAGCATCGCCAGCGCGGACGTAACCAGCGTTCCATAAATGGCGGGAAACGCGCCGAACTTCTCGGTGACGGGATTCCATACCGTGGTGCTGAAGAAGCCGAAGCCGAATGTCTTGAAGGCGGGCCACGCCCCTTGCCAGAGCGAGGCAATGATTCCCCCAAAGATCAACAGCACCAGCCACGCCGCGGCCAGGGTCAGCCAGCGAAATCTTCGATCGCGGTGGCCGAAACGCGTCAGCGCAGCAGACAGGGACGGCGGCAATCGGTAAGAAGACAATGCCACGTCGGCCATGAAATCGAACGCCCGCAGTTGCAAAGGAATGGGAGGGTGAACGCAACCCCCCAAGCTCTTCTCGAAACCCGGCCCGGCGGCCGGTGCCGGGCTACGGAACGGCCGACGCGTCTATGTTTTCGTGCCAGCTTTTCATGATGGCCTGCACCGTGGTGGGGGGCAGGGGAACATAGTCGAGAGCTTCCGCCATTTGACTCCCGTTGGCGTAATCCCATTGGAAGAAGGCCAGGACTTCCTTCAGCTTGGCCGGATCCTGCGGGTGCTTGTAGACGAGAATGAATGTCGCGCCGGCGATCGGCCACGCATTGGGGCCGGCCTGATTCGTCAACACCACGTCGAAGTCCTGGGCATGCGCCCAATCGGCTTTCGCGGACGCTGCCTGGAACGCCGCCGCCGTGGGAGCGACGGCGACGCCGTCATGGTTGATCATGCGCACGTAGGGGATGTTGTTTTCCTTGGCGTAGGCGAACTCGACATAGCCGAGAGCGCCGCCGGTCTGCTTGACCATATTGGCGACGCCCTCATTGCCTTTGGCGCCGATGCCGCTCGGCCATTCGACCGCCGTCGCCGCGCCAACCTTGTGTGCCCATTCCGGGCTCATTTTGGAGAGGTAGTTGGTGTAGATGAAATTGGTGCCCGATCCGTCGGAGCGATGCACGGTTGCAATCGCTTCGTGCGGCAAGTGAACGGACGGATTGAGCTTTCTGATCGCCGCATCGTTCCAATAGGTAATCTTGGCGAGGCAGATGTCCGCCAGGGTTTTGCCGTCGAGCACCAGTTCGCCGGTCTTGATGCCGGGAATGTTGACCACCGGCACCACGCCGCCGATCAGGGTGGGGAACTGCGCAAGGCCTGCGGCGCTCAATTCACCCGGGGCGAGCGGCTTGTCCGAGGCGCCGAAATCCACGGTTTTCGCCTTGATCTGCCCGATACCGCCGCCGGAGCCAATGGCCTGATAATTCAGCCCGATGCCGGTTTTGGTTTTGTAGGCTTCGGCCCATTTTTCGTAGATGGGCGCGGGAAATGTCGCACCGGCGGCGGTGATGTCGGCGGCCGCCGCGCCCGAAGCCGCGCAGACAATCGCCGCCCCGGCGGCAGAGCCCAAAAGCCATTGGACAGTCGATTTCATAGAAGCCCCTCTCTGGAAGATCCGAAGCGAATGCGCGCCGCAGGCTCGTGCGCTCCCCCGAAACCCGCCAGCGCCGGATAACGCAGCGTTTGGATTTAACGTCCATCACAGTTTGATGAAGCTTTTACGACATCAAACAGGGGATCGCCGTTTTGACGGTGGTCGGAGCGTAGCGCTTGACCCTCGGCTGCCCGGAAATCATCCTCGCAACGACCCGAGTCACGAGCCGTATCCCGCCGCGGCCAAATGTAGAACGAGGAATGGATGACCCCTGTCGCCGGGCCACAGGCCGATCCCGATCGCAAAGGCAACGAAGAGCTGCGTGACCTCATCAAACAGCGATCGTTCCGGCGGGGAAAGTTCACGCTGTCCTCGGGCAGACAGAGCGACCTCTATTTCAATCTGAAATCCACCATGATGACCCCGCGCGGTGCGTTGCTTTGCGCCCGGGCCTTCCTGTCGCGCATCGAGGCGCTGGGCGCCGATTTTGTCGGCGGCCTGGAGATGGGCGCGGTTCCCATACTGGGAAGTGTCGCCGCCCTCAGCGAAATGGAAGGCAAACCAGTAAGGACGTTCTTTGTGCGCAAGACCACGAAGGCACATGGGACCAGGGAGCTTGTCGAGGGCCTCGCGCCAGCCGAATCCCTCGCCGGGGCCAGAATTCTTGTCGTTGACGACGTTGCGTCGACGGGCGGCTCCGTTCTCGAGGCGGTCAAAGCCGTCAGAGCTGCCGGTGGCGTCGTGGATACGGCTCTCGTGATCATCGATCGTCAGATGGGGGCGGCGGAAAGCCTTCGGGGCGCCGGTATTGGGCTTCTCTCCATCTTTCTCGAAAACGACTTTCGCTGAGTTGGGTGTGAAAACAGCCGGGTTCGTAATGCAACCGGAACTTTTGTTAGTTTCTGGCGTTGTTGCGGGACGCATGGGAAAACTTAATAGGAGTTAAGCAATGAGTGGCCTGATCTATCTCGTTGGGCTGGTCGTGGTCGTCCTCGTCATTTTGTCCCTCTTGGGCCTTCGTTGAAGCCAATTTATTCGGGAGAATGACATGACTTTCGTCCAGGAACACCCTGTTGGAACTCAAAGACTCGGCACGGAAAGTAACGATGGAGTTCATATCGGCGGTATCCACTGGGGTGCCGTCGTGGCCGGCGCCGTTGCGGCAGCCGCGCTTTCCTGCGTGCTACTCGCGTTCGGGAGTGGCGTTGGACTTGCGATTTCGTCGGGGTCGCCGACATGGCAGGACACATCCACCGTATTGTGGGTGGTATCCGGCGCCTTTCTGATCTTCATTGCGCTGTCAAGCTTCGGCCTGGGCGGCTATGTTGCCGGCCGGATGCGGGCACGGATCGCCGGTGCCGCTCCGCTGAACGACATGGATTTCCGCGATGGCATGCATGGGCTTCTTTCCTGGGCTTTGGCAATTCTCATCGGCGCGGTGCTGGCGGTAGCGTCGGCGCAAGTGGTATCGCGCGCTGCGGTACCCGGCGGCGGTCAGGCGGGTCCGGCGACATCCGTCACAGGAGAAACTACCCTTGCCTATGAGCTGGACGAGCTTTTCCGCCCGGACCGTGCGTCGCGCGGGATGGACATGAGCTATGCGCGGGCCGAAGCGTCGCGCATTCTTCTTACGTCCTCGCGCCGCGCCGGTGTTTCGCCGACAGATCGCGATTACCTGGCGCAGATGGTGACAATGGACGCCGGCGTGCCACCGCAGGAAGCTCAGGATCGCGTTACAACGATTATTCCGCAAGCGCATGACGCGCTGAAGCTGGCGCGGGAAAGCGGTATCTTGATTGCCTTCATAACCGCGGCCGCACTGATGATCGGCGTTGTCGTGGCATGGTTCGGGGCGCGAGAAGGTGGTCGCGAACGCGAGATCGGCAGTGCGCCGGCGTGGAACTGGTCGCTGCGTTCGCCGCGTCACGACAAGAGGTGATCGTCAATTCGCAAGGCAGCGTCGAACACTTACATCCCTGCAAAGCTCTCTGACTGAGCCGATCGCGCGTTCGCCCATTTTTGAACCCCCGGGCGGGCGCGCGCGGCGGTGATATTCGCGAGATACATCGCCGCATAGGCTCGCCAAGGGCGCCAGCTCTCGGCGCGTTCGTTCAGTGAAACCGAACCGTTTGGCTTCCGGCCGATCTGCGATTTCAGGCCATCTGAGGGGAAAGCGTCAGGTTCGGCCAGCGCGCGCATGGACACGACCTGCGCCGTCTCATGATCCATTCCCGTAACGAGGCGCAGGCGCGCCAGGAATGCCTCCGAATCCACGACGCCCTCGAAAGCGACCGTGCCGTCGCAGGTCGCGCGGGCAAGTGCGCGAATGGTAGCGGCGCGCGTTTCCGACAGTCCGATCTTCAACAGATCGCCGCCAGCAAGAGCTTTGGCTTCCGGAAAGAGGTGCGTGAGCCCGTGGCCGGCAGGATATGGCCGGCCCCACATTCGTACCATCCGGGCCGCGATATCTTTTGCTTCGTCGTCATCCTTGTGCCGTCCGACGATCGCGCGCACGGCCAGCTCAAACCCGTTCCAGCAGCCCGGCACCCGCAAGCCCGGCGCCTTTTTCAGTTGCTTCGCCAGCAGCGGATCGGCCGCCAGACCGTTCATGATGACGGCCCAGTCCGCATTGAGATCGAATATCGCGCGGATGCGTTCGACGATAAAGAACAGCGCATGCGGATCGCCGAAGCGGATGCGCGCGCAGAGCGCGAGACGATCTTCGTCGAGCGAGACTTCGAAGCAGCCATCGGTTCCGTTCAGCGCAATCGTTCGCCGATAGGTATCGGCCGCGATGGTTTCCACGCCGGGCGTGCGGTGCGCTTCAAGAAACGCCAGCATGCCTTTCCACTGGAAGGGCGGACGGTAGCGCAAGCGAAACAGGTACTCGTTTTCGGGCTGCATTTTCGTCGAACGCGCATTGGCGCGAATCTGCGTCGGCGTGCGATGATAGGTTTTGGCAATGGCGGCATTGAACCGGCGGACCGAGCCGAAGCCGGCAGCAATGGCAAGCTGCGTCATCGGCAGCTTCGTCTCGTCGATGAGTTTCTTTGCGAAGTGGGCGCGGCGGGTCTGTGCAACGGCATTGGGTGTGGCGCCCAAATGCCGGAGAAACAGCCGGCGCAAATGGCGCGAGCCGACCCCCAGACGGGTCGCCAGGCCTTCGATGCCGTTGTCTTCGAGACCGCTTTCCCCGATCAGACGCAAGGCCCGCGAAACCGTCGTCGAAGTGCCGAGCCATGCCGGCGTTCCGGGCGACGATTCGGGGCGGCAGCGCAGGCACGGACGATAGCCGGCTTCCGCAGCCGCGGCAGCGGTGGCGAAGTAAACGCAATTCTTTTCATTCGCCGTCGGCGCCGGACAAATGGACCGGCAATAGACACCGCTTCCCCGCACGCCGATGAAGAATTTGCCGTCGAAGCGCGGATCGCGCGACAACCGCGCGCGCGAGCAGATTCGCCAGTCGAGTTCGGTCTCCTTCATGCGCCGAGAATACGCCATCGCAACCGCAATGGCCGGACATTTTCGGACCTCGCCCTCGAACAGCCGCGTCCGCAAACGTCCGACGGCCGTCAGCAATTGCACCTATCGTTTGCACGAACGGAGCTACGCGCTTCGAGGGCAGGCAAAAGAGGAAACACCATGAAACGCGCGACCTTTCTATGCACGACGGCGATGATGGCGATGACGGCTGTGGCCATGCCGGTTGCCACCCGGGCGGATGACGCTACGGGCAGAAAGACGTTGGACCATTACCAGGTGTTTAGGCTCGGCAATCCGCTGGGCGGTA
>DATCBQ010000050.1:0-17415 GCA_036511745.1 Rhizomicrobium sp. | reverse complement strand
ATGACTCTTTCAGATCTTGCATCCATAGGCAGTCTCATAAGCGGTGGGGCTGTTCTGGCGTCGCTTGTCTATCTGAGCCTTCAGGTCAGGCAAACGGAACGAAACCAGCAAGCGAGCATCAGGCAGGGGCGCATCAACCGCGCCGTAGGGCTGATGACCGCAAAGATGGAGCCGTCCGTCGCCGAGGCAGTCAGCAACGGCATCGATGGCGATCGAAGTCTTACGCCTCAACAGCTTGCAATGTTTACATCCTACGCCGACGCTTATTTCCTGCATGCCGAAGACACATACTATCAGCACGAGGCGGGACTTCTGAATGAAGCTGCGTTCACGACCTTCGTCACATTCCAGAGGTATGCATTCACACAGTGCGGTATGCGCGTGCAGTGGAAACGGCAACGGGCCTATTATGCTGGCGCCTATGTCGAGTTCATGGACAGGCTGCTTGCCGAGGCGTCAATCTCACCCGCACATGATGCACTTGCGGAGTGGCGGACAGATGTATTGGCCGAGCAAGCCGTAGCAACAATTCAAAAAATCGTATAGGTGACGTTGTCGCCCGCCTCCAGGCCGATGCGGCGTAGCGCCAGGGGCTCCCGTGTTGTGGCGATAGACGATACAGTGAACCATGTCGAAAATGCTGGACGCCGAAGATTCGTGCCCTGCTCGCGACGGTTATGCGATGCCCGCGGAATGGGCAGCGCATGTGCGCACCTGGATGTGCTGGCCGTGCCGGACGCAAGCCTGGGGCGGTGCCGAAGCGTTGCTGCGGGCCAAACAGGCATTCGCGCGCGTGGCCCGCGCGGTCTCCACCTTCGAGCCCGTGACGATGGCGGTGCGCCCCGATCAGGCGGCCGAAGTCGAACTCGCCTGCGCGGGAAAAGTGGAAATATTCAAGGTGCTCCTGGACGACTCCTGGGCCCGTGACACCGGGCCTACGTTCCTCGTCGGTCCGCAAAATGCGCGCGCCGGCGTCGCGTGGCGCTTCAATGCGTGGGGCAACACATATCATCCTTACACGGAGGACGAAGCGCTCGCGGCCAGGATTCTCGATGAGGCGGGCGTGAAAATCTATCCCGCACCGCTTGTCTGCGAAGGCGGCGCCATTCATGTGGACGGCGAGGGAACGCTGATGACGACCGAACAATGCCTGCTCAATGCGAATCGCAATCCGGGCCTGAGCCGGCAGCAGGTGGAGGAACGGTTGGCGCTGTTCACCGGCGCGCGTCGCATACTGTGGCTGGGAGAAGGCTTCTGCGACGAGGAGACGGACGGGCATGTGGATAACATCGCCTGTTTCGCCGCTCCCTGCCGCGCCGTCGTTGGCATACCCGCTTCGCGGTCGCATCCGGATTACCAGCCTGCGATGGAGGCGGTCCGCCGCCTGGGCGCGGCGCGCGATGCGCAAGGCCGGTCGATCGAGGTGGTCGAAATCGTCCAGCCGCGCCGGGAAAGGCTTGACTGGCGGGGCCGGCGCCTTGCGGCGAGCTACGTCAATTTCTATCTGCCGAATGGCGGCGTCGTGATGCCGTCCTTCGACGACCGCAACGACGAAGCGGCGCGCGGCGTCATCGCCGCCTGCTTTCCCGGCCGCGATCTCCTGCAGATCGATGCTCTCGACATCGTCGAGGGCGGCGGGGGTATCCACTGCATCACCCAACAGGAGCCGGCATGAGAGAGGTGACATTCGCCGCGGCGCAGTTTGCCTGTTCCTGGGACCGCGCCGCCAATGTGGCGAAGGCGAAGGCGATGGTGCGCGCGGCGGCGGCGCGCGGCGCCAATGTGGTGCTCGTTCAGGAATTGTTCGAGACGCCGTATTTCTGTCAGGACCAGACGGCGGGACATTTTGCGCTCGCTGCGCCCTTCGAGAATAATCCGCTGATCGCAGAGATGGCGGCGCTCGCGAAAGAGCTTGGGGTGGTGCTGCCGGTCAGCTTCTTCGAGCGGGCCGGGCACGCGCATTTCAATGCGCTGGCGATGGTGGATGCCGACGGCCGCGTGCTTGGTCGCTACCGCAAATCGCACATCCCGGACGGCCCCGGCTATCAGGAGAAATTTTACTTCACGCCGGGCGATTCGGGTTTCAAGGTCTGGCGGACGCGCTTCGGTGTGTTCGGTTGCGGCATCTGCTGGGACCAGTGGTTTCCCGAAGCCGCGCGCGCCATGGCGCTGATGGGCGCGGAAGCGTTGTTTTATCCCACGGCCATCGGATCGGAGCCGCCGCCGGCGCCGCCCGTCGATTCGCGCGATCACTGGCGCCGCGTCATGCAGGGGCACGCAGGCGCCAATTTCCTGCCCGTCATTGCCGCCAATCGGGTGGGGCAGGAAAGTGGGCAGGCGGGGGTGATGACGTTTTACGGATCGTCGTTCATCGCCGATCCCACCGGCGGTATTGTTGCCGAGCTGGGACGCGCGGAAGAGGACGTCACCTGCGCGCGGTTCGATCTGGACGAAACGGCGCGGTTGCGCGCCTCCTGGGGATTGTTTCGCGATCGTCGGCCCGACCTTTATGGCCCGTTGTTGAGTCACGATGGAACGTGATCGCAGTCTCACTTACGAAAATCCCCGTCCCTTGCCCGCGGCGTTCGAGCCGAAGCGGCCGCGCAGACGATCGACGGCACGCTCTGCGGCGGCGCGTTTGGCGCGTTTTTTGTCGACCAGATCCGGCAGATCACATTCGCTTGCGGCACAAATATTGTGCAGGCCGACACCCAGCAGACGCCACGCCGTGCCATCGACTTCGCGCCGCAGCAATTCGCGGGCGGTCTCGAAAATGCGGTCGGCAAGCAGAGTGGGTGCATCGAGCGAAAAGCTCCGCGTGCGAATCCGGAACGCCGCCGTCTTGAGCTTGAGCACGATGGTTCGACCGCCAAACCCGCTTGCCTTTGCCCGCGCCGAAATCCGCTCCGTCTGGCGCCACAGGATGCGTTCGAGCTCCGCGTAGGCTGTAATGTCGTGCGCAAACGTCGTCTCCGACGAGATGCTCTTGAGCTCGCCGGCGGGATCGACCGCGCGGCTATCGTCGGCGTGGGCGAGACGATGCAGCCACAATCCCGTGCTGCCGTAACGCCGTGCCAACGCGCGCGGATCGGCGTCCTGCAGCTGCGCGATGCGCGTGATGCCGTCCTTCGCCAGACGGGTTTGCAGCGCCTTGCCCGCGCCGCGAATGAAACCCACCGGCTTGTCGCGGAGAAAATCCTTCGCTTCCAGGCGGCCGATGACGGCGAAGCCGCGCGGTTTGTCGAGTTCGGAGGCGAGTTTGGCGAGAAACTTGTTGAAGCTGAGGCCGATCGAGACGTCGATGCCGAGTTCCCTCTCGATGCGCAGCGCCAGCGCCGCCATGGTCTTTGCCGATATCCCGCCGTGCAGTCGTTCGGTGCCCGACAGATCGAGATAGGCCTCGTCCAGCGACAGGGGCTCGACCAGCGGCGTCAGCATCCGCATCATGGCGCGCACTTCGCGGGCAACGGCGGCGTATTTCGCCATGTTCGGCTTGACAATGACGGCCTGCGGGCACAGCCGCCGCGCCTGGAACATCGGCATGGCGGATTTCACGCCGTCGATGCGCGCGATATAGCAGGCCGTGGCGACGACGCCGCGTGTGCCCCCGCCGACGATCACGGGCTTTTCGGACAGCGCAGGATCGTCGCGCTTTTCGATGGCGGCGTAGAAAGCGTCGCAATCGAGATGGGCGATGGAGAGCGAGTCGAGCTCCGCGTGGGCGAGAATGCGCTTGCCCCCGCAGAGCTTGCAACGCGCGACACCGTCAGCCGCATCGCCAAGACAGTCGCGGCAGAACGCGCTCATGGCGGCAATGCCGAGGCGCGCTCGTCTTCGCGCCACAACCACGCCGCGCCACGCACGCCGCTCGAATCGCCATGCAGGTTTTTCACGATCCGCGTTTGGCCTTGCGGCCGGAAAGCGAAGGCTTCGACGCGCGGCGGCAACTCGCGGTACAGCGCTTCGATGTTCGACAGACCGCCGCCCAGGACGATGGTGTCGGGATCGAGAAGATTCACCACCTGCGCGATCACGCGCGCAAAACGGTCGAAAAATGATTCCATGATCGCCGCCGCAACCGCGTCGCCGCGCGCGGCCAGCCCGGCAATTTCATGCGCCCCGAGTTTCTTGCCCGTGATTGCACGGAATTGGGCGGCGAGCGCCGGTCCGCTGCACCAGCTTTCGATGCAGCCATGCCTGCCGCAATAGCAGCGCGGCCCGGGCATTTCGTCGGCGTGTGGACGGGGCAGGGCATTGTGTCCCCATTCGCCGGCGATGGCGTGGGCGCCGACAATCAAAGAGCCGTTCACGCAAATCCCGCCCCCGACGCCGGTCCCCGCAATGATTCCGAAAACGATCGTCTGGGCCGCCGCCGCGCCGTCTGTCGCCTCCGAGAGAACAAAACAATTGGCGTCGTTGGCCACCCGAACGGGGCGCCCGAGCGCTTCGGCCAGGTCGCGATCCAGAGGATGGCCGATCAAAGTCGTCGAATTGGCGTTCTTTACCAGGCCCGTCTTCGGGCTGATCGTGCCGGGGATCGCAACGCCCACGCTGCCGCGGCCGCCGAGTGTGCTTTCGGCAGCAAGCACAAGGTCGCGCATGGCGCTGACGCAGGCGGAATAGTCCATCCCCGGCGTGGGTACGCGCTCGCGCAGCAGCACGCGCCCGCCTTCGTCGAGCGCGGCGATCTCGATCTTGGTTCCGCCGAGGTCGATGCCTATTCGCATGTCAGGCCTTCAGCCGCTCGAGGATGAATGCTTCGGCGTCGCGCCAGGTCTGCGCGCGCAGATGCGCATGTGGCGAGTCCGGCATGAGCGTTTTCAGGCGCGTGTCGGCCACGAAATGAATGCGAAACACTTCCGGCGCCAGCTCCGCCACGGACGCATGATGCCCGGCAATGTCGTCCATGAAAATCACCGGCCGCCCGGCCCGCTGCGCGAGCCGCCTGACGGCAGCGCCCTTGGAGCCGGAATTGGCGAGGAGCGGAAAAGCGAAACCGAGCGCGTCGAGATTGCGCCGCCGGGCGGGCGCCTGCGAGGGAGTGATGTTCGACAACACGACGATGTCCAGCAGCGCAGTGATATCCTTCATTGCCCCGGCTGCATCCTGCGCCCCTTCAAGCGAATCGAGATCGGCGCGAAACTCCTCGATCAGCGCGGTCACCTCCGCGTCGATTGGCGCCACATCGTCCGCGAGCCACCGTACATTCCCATGCAGCCGGTAGCTCGCAAAATCGAGATAGAGGCCGCGGGCGCGCAGAAAGCGGTCGAAGCCATCGGCAAAGCGCAGCAGCACTTCGTCGCAATCGACGATGAGCAACGGCCGCGCCGGCGACACCGGCACCGTTGCTGGGTCGGTGTAGAAGGCCAGCGCGCTCACATTTTGCCGTCCAGCACATGGCGCGCCAGGTGAACATCGCGGGGTTCGATATTTTCGGCGGCGCAGAAAGCGAGCAATCGCTTATCCTCCGCCAGCAGAAAGTCCAGAACGGCACGCAGGACGTCGGCTTCGCCTGCCCGCGAGCGCAATTCGCCGCCGCCGATTCCGGAATTCTCCACGAAGCTTGCGAGTTCGTCGCTCGATCCCGCAAGAAAAGTCAGTGCTTCCAGCGCCAGCGTTTCGGCGGCTTCTGTGCGATTGGACATTCCAATGAGTCCCGGCGACGAGCCCCGTGCATGATCGCAAGCTCAGACATCCCGGGGCAAGCCTTCCCGATGCCGGCAGGCCTGTCCGGGGAAACGGAATATGTCGCATATTTTGTCCGGCGCGGGCGGCGCGATCAATCCGGCAAACATTGCGGTTGCCGTTCTTCAGAAATTGCTCACGCGGAGACAGGGAGAACGCGGAGCATTATCGTAGTTGGACAAGCGCCAGACGAGTTTTCCGGCGAGATCGTGGATTCGGCTCCTTTTCCTGTCTTACCGAGTGCGCCGTTCGCTGCGCGCAGGCACGGCGGCTGAGCGCTGAACAGGCAAAGGGACCCCTGCGGATCGTCGATCGTCCTCGGCCCTCCGCGTCTCCCTCTCTCCGCGTGAATCATTTGCCGGGACAAATGAAAGCCTGAGTCGGGAAACCGTCCCGCGTACAAAACCCCCTGTTGCTGAAGAGGCTTTCGCGAATGATTGAGGAAATTCCCGGGGCAAGCCTTCCCGACGCCGGGGCATCGGGCGCCGGTGCTAGTTCAGGGTCGAAGCGAGTTCGCCGATGCTGTTGGCGATGAGGCCGTCGCTCTTCTTGCCGTCCATGCGCGAGGCGATCAGTTTGCCGGCGGCCGCGACGGCGGCATCGGCCGCCAGCGCGCGAATTTCCGCAATGGTATTGGCTTCCGCCTGGGCAATGCGTTCCCGTGCCTGCCGTTCGCGGCGCTCGAGCTGGGCCTTGAGCTGCGTTTGGGCTTCGGCCCTGAAGCGTTCGGCTTCCGCTTTCGTCTCGTTGAGAATGCTTTGCGCTTCCGCCTCGGCGTGGCTGGCTTTTTCCCGATAGCCGACAAGAAGGGTCGCGGCTTCTTCGCGAAGGCGCTTCGCCTGGTCGAGCTCGTTTGAAATCGCCGATGCGCGGGCATCGAGGGCGGCAGCGATGAAAGCAGGAACGCGCCGGTAAAGGACGATACCAACCACGGTCAACAGACCGAGCCATTCCCAGAACTCGGTGTTGGCGATCGTGTAACCCTGAAGCGTTCTCAGAAAATCCATGACCTCTAACCCTGCACTTCGCGTATGGCGGACGCCGCTTCGTCGGCGCCAACCTTTTCGCCGGTAAGGCGCACGACAATTTCGATGGCCGCATCCCGGGCCGCCGCCAGAATGTTGCCTTTCGCTTCGACCCGCAATTGCGCAAGGCGCGCCTCCGCGTCGGCGATTTCGGAGCGTGCCGTTTCATCGGCAACCGCTTCGGCGCTTTCGGCCTGCGCCACGACGGTTGCCCGATTTGTTTCCGTCACCTTGCGGGCGCGCTGGCGTGCTTCAAGCAGGGTGTTCTGATAGGTCGACCACTCCAGCTCGGCGCGGCGGCGGTCGTCTTCGGCATTCGCCAGCTCGGCGGCAATGCGCGTCCGGCGTTGCGCAATTGTGCCGCCGATGCGCGGCACGACGACGCGCCACATCACGACCAGCAGAATCGCGAAGGTAATTGCGAGCCAGAATATCTGGCCCGGGAACGTGTTGGTCGCGAACGGCGGAAACACCTTGTGAGGCGTTGCCGCGGTCCCCGTCATGGTGTGGACAGGCTCGGCCATCAGGTGAAGAGGATGATCAGCGCGATCACCAGACCGAACAGGCCGGTGGCTTCGCAAAGGGCAAAGCCCAGAAGCAGATTGGTGGTCTGACCCGCCGCCGCTCCCGGATTGCGCAGGGCGCCCGACAGGTAGGAGCCGAAGACATTGCCGATGCCGATGCCGGCGCCGACAAGAGCGATACAGGCAAGACCCGCACCGATCTGTTTTGCTGATGCCAAATCCATTTGAAAAACTCCTCTGTCGTTCAGTGGTGATCGTGGAGATAAAGGGCTTCGCTTAAGTAGATGCAGGTCAGAATCGCGAACACATAGGCCTGCAAGAACGCGACCAGAATTTCCAGCGCCGTGATGGCGACGATGAGGAACAGGGGCGCGATCGATAATGGCGCGAACCATGGCGTCCGCGAGACAGCCGTCGCTCCCAGCAAAACCACGAAGCTCGCGAACACCTTCAGCATGGTGTGACCCGCGAGCATGTTCGCAAAGAGACGGACGGAGAGGCTGATCGGGCGCGTCAGAAAGGAGATGACCTCGATCGGAACCAGCAGCACGAGCAGGTAGATCGGCGCCTTCGGCACGAAAAGTTTGAGAAACCCCAGGCCGTGGCGGAGAAAACCGGTCAGGATGACGGTGAGAACCACCACGGCCGCCAGCGCGAAGGTGACGGCGATCTGGCTCGTCACCGTGAACGAGCCCGGCAGAAGGCCGAAGAAGTTCGACAGCAAGACGAACATGAAGATGGTGAAGATGAAGGGAAAGTATTTCAGGCCTGCTTCTCCCGCGGCCGACTGGATCATGTTGGCGACGAATTCGTAGCCGATCTCCGCCATGGATTGCGCCCGCGTCGGCACCAGCCTGCGGCTGGCGCCCGCATAGACGAGAAACGCCGAGCAGGCCGCGACAACGATGCACATCCAGAGCGATTGATTGGTGAACGAGACGTCATAGCCGCCGATATGCAAAGGCACGAGCGGCTTGACCTCGAATTGTTCCATCGGGTTCATTGCCACGGCGCTACTTCTCCTCCTCGTCGTCGTCGTCGTTAGTTACGGCAGTCGCCGGCGATGAGGCGGCCTGCGCATTCAATTCCCCTGCCGCGCGCATCACATTGCGAATGCCGGCGGCCGCGCCCAGACAAAACAGCACAATCAGGAAGATCGGAGAGGTGTGAAGAAACCGATCCAGCAGCCAGCCCAACCCGGCGCCCACAAAGACTGCCGCTCCCAATTCCGTGCCAAACCGGAACGCAATTCCGAGCGATGTCGGAGGGGGCCCGCCTTTGCGCGCATCTGCGCCGCGCACGGCATCCAGCCTGGCGCCGAGCGAACGCAAATCCTCAGGTTCGCCACGAGGCATGTTCAATCCCCCGCGCCATCTTCGCGTTCCTGCGGGCCTTCCAGAAAGCGGGCGGACCATAGTGGCGACCGCCAAATCCTGTCAAGAACCGGCGGAATATCGCAAGCTGTTGAAATGCTTGTAGGATTGCAGACGCGTCGATTCGCGCATTCGCGGACGGGTGGTACGAAATCGGCATGGGCAATGTGCGTTGCATAATGCCTGCAATGCAGGCATACTGCCAGCATGACAATTCGCATAACCATCCGCGATGTTCCGACCAAGGTTCGCGACGAACTGGCGGCCCGCGCTGCTCTGCAGGGCAAATCGATGCAGGAGTATCTGCGAGCGGAGCTGGAACGGCTGGCTGCCCGGCCGTCGATCACCGCGTGGCTGGACCAGGTCCGCAAGCGAAAACGCGCGGCACAGACGCGTCTCCATTCCGCGGATGTACTCGCTCACCGCGACAGGGATCGGCGTTGAGCGCTGTCGTCGATGCCTCGGTGCTTGTGGCCGCGCTGATCGATGCCGGACCCGATGGCGCCTGGGCGGAGCAGATCATCGCAGATGGTGGCCTTCAGGCGCCCGAACTGGCGCGCGTCGAAGCGACGAACATTCTTCGGCGGCTGGAATTGACGAAGCTTGTCACAACCATGGAAGCAAATGCGGCGCACGCCGATCTCATGGCGCTCGAGCTCGAACTGTTTCCGTTCGATCCTTTTGCCGATCGGGTCTGGGAGCTTCGTCATAACGTAACGGGCTACGACGCCTGGTACGTCGCCGTCGCGGAAGCGCTCCGGTTGCCGCTCGCTACGCTCGACTTGCGTCTGGCCGCGGCGAACGGAGCGCAATGCGCGTTCCTGACACCCGGATAGGAACCTTAGAAACAAAGATGCGGCCTGGAAGGCCGCGGTCCCAGGCAGGTGTCAGAACTCCCTGGGACCGCGCGCATCCTGCGCGCAGGGCGGACAGGGCATCCGCGCGGTCGCGGAAGAAAACATCCAATCCTGCGGGCATCCAACCAATCCCGCCTTCACAGGATTGTTTTCGATATAGCTGACGGCCCTTGCAAAATGCGCTTCGTCGCGGATGTAGCGGTCAAAATAATCCGGCGCCCAGAAGGGGCCCGCCGACTGCCGACATCCATTGATTCGATTTGCCGTGAAGGATTTCCAGGAATGAACGATATCGCCGAGCCGATACCCTTCGATCTGTTCGATCGCAACATGCACATGGTTCGGCATGACAACCCACGCGACAAGACGGTAGCGCTGGCCATCAAAGTGTTCGAGGGCCGATTGCACGACGCATGCGTGAGAGGTTTGGGCGAGCAGGCACGTCCCTCGACCCTGGTCGATCATTGCTTCGAGGCGCGCCCGGCGTTCCGCTTCGCTTTTGGCGGCCATAGTCAATGCAGCATACAGCTCTCGGGGCAGGCTGTCGCCGAGCCGAAACGTGATCGTTTGAATCACGGCGCCCGCGTCGAAATGCGGAAGATAACCGCGACGATGCCAGAACCTGTGCGGGCGATCCGAACTCATCGGACCAGTGTCGCGGGAAGATGTCGTCAGAGATTGCCGGAAGTGTCGGCAGTTGTCGGGTGTCCTATGGGACCGCGCGCCCCTGGGACCGCGCGCATCCTGCGCGCACGCCCGGCAGGGCGCAGAAAAGATGCGGCCTGGAAGGCCGCGGTCCCAGGTTCTATTGCGCCGCTGCCTGGGCGGCTTCGGTGAGGGAGACCGAGACGAGCTGGCTGACGCCGCGCTCGGCCATCGTGACGCCGAACAGCCTGTGCATGCGCGACATGGTGAGCGCGTGATGGGTGATCACCAGAAACCGGGTCTCGGTCATCCGCGTCATCTCGTCGAGCAGATTGCAGAAGCGCTCGACATTGGCATCGTCGAGCGGCGCATCCACCTCGTCGAGTACGCAGACCGGTGCCGGATTGACGAGGAACACGGCGAAGATCAGCGCCAGCGCAGCCAGGGCCTGTTCGCCGCCCGACAGCAGCGAAAGGGATTGCAGCCGCTTGCCGGGTGGCCTGGCGAAAATCTCAAGCCCGGCTTCGAGGGGATCGTCGGACTCCGTGAACGTCAGTTTGGCTTCGCCGCCTTCGAACAGCTTGGTGAACAGAAGCTGGAAATTGGCGTTCACTTTTTCAAACGATTCGACAAGCCGGTCGCGGCCTTCCCGGTTGAGGCTCTGGATGCCGCGGCGCAGCCGCTGGATGGCGCCATCGAGATCGGCGCGGTCGGCCACAAGGGTATCGACCCGCCGGGCACATTCCGCGGCTTCCTCTTCGGCGCGAAGATTGACGCCGCCCAATTGTTCGCGTTCCGATTTAAGTTTTTCGACGCGCTTGTCCGCTGTTTCCAGCGTGGGCAGCTCCTGATCGGGCTTGATCTCGGCGCGCTCCGGCAGGTCCTCCGGCAGGGCCGCGAGTTCGTCGTGAATGCGTGCGCGCAATTCGCGCTGCCGATCCTGCACGGACTCCGCAAGCGCCTCCAGGCGGGCCCGTTCCTCGCGCGCACTTGCCAGCGCGGCTTCCGCTGCTTTCGCGATCCTGTCGGAATCGGCAAGCCGGCGTTCGGCTTCGCTGCGCGCATCCGCCGCCGCATTGCGCGCGGCTTCGGCTACGCCGATCGTGTCGAGCAACAGGCCGCGTTTGACCGCGAGGGTTTCGGGCACGCCGTCCAGCGTCGCCAGATCCACGGTCATCGTTTCGAAGCGCCGGTCGAGCTCCGCGATATGCGTCTGCGCCGACTCGCGGCGGACATCCCAGCGGGCGCGCTCGTCGGCGATGGCCCCCTCCCGCACACCGCGCGCTTCGCGATCGCGCCTAAGCGTTTCGAGCGCTGCCCGTGCTTCCGCGTGACCCGCGCGGGCAATGACGGCCAGCTGCCGCGATTCGGCAAACGCTTCCTGTAAGGAAATGCCGTCGCCCAACTCGACGAGCGATGCCTCGGCGTTGCGTTCGGCCTCGCCGGCGGCGTCGCGCGCAAGCCCCAATCGACGTATCTCGGCTTCGAGATTTGCGAGCTGCGCGCTGTGCTCCGCGGCAGCGCGGGCGGCTTTCGCGGCCTGCTCCTGCGCGGCCAGCGATGCCTGTTCGGCCTTGCGCGTGTCCAGTTCGGCCGCGCGAACCGTCTCGCGGGCCGCGTCGGCGGCGGATTTTGCAGTCGAAAATACATTGAATGTGTTTGCCCGAATCTCTTTTGCGGCGACGAGTTCGTCTTCGAGTACGCGCAACCGATTGCGCTGCGACAGTCGAATGGCCGAGGCCGACGGCGCATCGGCCGATGCGGAATAGCCGTCCCAGCGCCAAAGATCGCCACGTTGCGTAACAAGCCTTTGTCCTGGCTTCAGGGCAGGTTGCAGCGCGGCGCCGATTTCCGCGGCGACGACGCCGGTAAAGGAGAGCCTTCGGCGAAGAGCCATGGGCGCATCGACAAAGTCAGCCAGCGGCGTTGCTTCCGACGGTAACGGGGGTGCCTCGACGACTCCTCCGAGATCGCGCCAGTGCAGCGGCGCCGCCTCGTCCAGCGGCGCCTGCAATTCGTCGCCCAAAGCAGCAGCCAGAGCCGCCTCGAATCCGGTTTGAACATGGACCGCATCGATCAACGGCGGCCACAGATCCGACCCTTGCGGCCGAAGAAGTTCGGCCAACGCCCTGGCTTCGGCCGACAACCGCTGGACCTCGCGCTCGGCCGCTTCGAGGGGCGAGCGCGCCTGCGCTTCGGCTTCGGCTGCCGCTGTTGCCGTCTCGCTTTTGTCCGTCAAGCTTTGCCGCATCGCCATCGCGGCCGTTTGCGCGGCTTCCGCGCCGGCTTGCGACGAACGAATGTCGGAGACGCCCGTCAGGCCAGCCAGCGCGGCGTCCAGACGTTCCTGAGCCTCCCCGAGCTGCTGGGCGCTGGTCTCGAACAACGCACCTGCAACCTGACGCGCGCGCGTCTGGCTCTGTTTTCTCGCATTCCATTCGGCCATTTCGGCTGTGAGCCGATCAAGCCCGCGCTCGGCTGCGGCGAGTGCGTCGTTCAGCGCGATCTGATGGGTTTCAGCCCGCAGAATTTCGTCGTTCGTCGCTGCAGCACAGATTTCGAGCGCTTGCGCCTCATCGGCGAGCCTTGCAATGGCAGCTTGGGCATCGGCGTCGAGATTGCGTTCGCGCGCAATATCCTGTTCGGCCTGACTCATGCGCTGGCGCAGCTGCTGTGCCGCGGCGCGGGCGCGGGCCTCTTCCGCGTCCAATGCTTCGCGTTCGATGGTCAGCCGATGAAGAGCCGCACCTTTTTCCGCCTCTGTCTGGCGCAGGGGCGGCAGGTCGCCGGCACAATGGGACTGCACGGTTGCGGCCTCGGCGGCGCGCGATGTGCACTGCGCAACCAGTGCGAACGCAGTCTGCAGAGCCTCTTCGGCGGCTTGCGATTGTGTCAGTGCGTGGGTCCAGCGCAAATGAAAGGACAGCGCCTCCGCCTTTCGGATCAGTCCCGAGATGTTGCGGTAGCGGGCCGCCGCGCGCGCCTGCCGTTTCAGATTCTGGAGTTGGCTCTCAAGCTCGGCGATCATGTCGTCGACACGGGCCATATTGGCCTCGGCGGCGCGCAGGCGAAGCTCGGCTTCGTGACGGCGCTGATGCAGACCGGCGATGCCCGCGGCCTCCTCCAGGATGGCGCGTCGCGCCAGCGGCTTCTGGCTGATGAGAAGACCGATCTGGCCCTGCCGCACGAACGCGGTCGATGCGGCGCCCGAAGACGCGTCGGCAAAGAAAATCTGTACGTCGCGCTGGCGCACGTCGCGCCCATTGATGCGATACGCAGATCCCGCTTCGCGCTCGATTCGCCGGGAGACCTCGATTGCGTCGTACTCGTTATAGGGCGCCGAAGCGGAGCGGTCGTCATTGTCGATGAGCAACGTGACTTCCGCCGTGTTGCGCGCGGGGCGCGCGGCGCTGCCGGCGAAAATCATATCGTCCATTTCCGAGCCGCGGATCGAAGTCGGACGCGCTTCCCCCATGACCCAGCGCAGAGCATCGAACAGGTTGGATTTGCCGCACCCGTTCGGACCGACGATGGCCGTCAGGCCGGGCTCGAGAAAAAGCTCGGTTGGCTCGACGAAGGATTTGAACCCGGAAAGTCTAAGTCGCGTGAATTTCAACGGATAGGCGCCGTCCCATCGCCTGTCGGCCTATCGCCCGCCCGCCCAGCGCCTTTCGGCTCCAAAATCTCACTTCTTCCGCAGCATCGGGTCGATAAATTTCGTGACGTCGTTCCAGTCGACGAACGGGCCGTGGACCTGACCGTTGACGATGAAGGTCGGCGTGCTGCTGATTCCATATTTTGTCGCCGCTTCCTGGCCGACCTGGGCAATCTTTTCCCCTCCGGCCTGGTTTCCCATGCAACTGTCGGCTTGCGCCTGACTGACGCCCGCGATCCGGGCCATTTCGATCAGCCCGGCATGCACGTCCGGCACCCGATATTCCGGGTCCCACTTCATCTGATTCCGGAAGACCAGGTCAATGAACGAAAAATAGTTATCCGCAGGCAAACAGCGCGCGATGTTTTCCGCCGCGATATCGGCCGCATTGAGCGGATAAACCCGGAAGATGTAGAAGACCTTTCCCGTATCGATGTATTGCTGCTTGAGCTGCGGGAAATATTCCATGTCGAAATGTGCGCAATGCGGACAGGATGGCGCCGCATATTCGAGCATCACGACCGGGGCCTTGGGAGACCCTTGCGTGCGGTCATAGGGCGTCACATTGATGCCGAAGCGCTCGTTTGCCGGCGGCAACGGGCCGGCATCGCTGGTCGATGACCCAGTCACGACAAAATAGCCGGCAATCGCGGCGATCAGGATCGCCACGCAAACCAGAGCAAGAAGAACCTGTTTCCGCGTCACGCCGAACTCCCCACACCTGTACCCACCGTGCTTTTGGCAGACGCCGGCGACCCGTTCAATCGTCGTTATCGGCGGCGTCGCGCCGACGGGCCTGCGCCAGACCCAAAAGCGCGCCTCGCAGGCTTTCCGGTCCTTCGAACCGGGGCGCCGGATCTTCTGTCGGCACCGGCGTCGGCGCGGCCTCCCGCGTGCGGGGAGGCGACGGCGGTCTGTCAGTCACGACGCTTCCGTACACAAAGCGAAGCCGCTGCACGGCCTGTTTCCCCAAATAGGCGTTGATCCTGGCGCAGAGCGGACGGCTCTCATGTTGCAGGAACACCGAGGCTGCCGCCTCCGCTTTCAGGGTCAGAACCCCTCCGGTTGGGTTATCCACAAGCTTGAGAGGCTGTGCCAGACGCGCGACCTCCGGTCCAACGATGTCGGCCCAGCGCAGCACAAGCGTGGTATCCGCAAAGCCAGCCCGCGCGAACGCAGCCTGCCCCAGACGATGCATGTCGGTTCCTACTGCCAAAGCCCGGTTGCGCCGCTCAGGCGGCTCACAGTCGCGTTGCGGGGCACCTCGTCCTGTGCCTTGCCGGGGCCTTTTGACCATGCTGAACATCCGGCGTGGGAAACTCTGGCGCCGTGGGAAACTCTGGCACGAATCGCTCGTCCATCATGCGGCGGCGCACAGCGCCGGCCAAGCGCCTGCTTGCATGGTACGGGGTGAATCGACGTGAGCTGCCCTGGCGCGCGAAGCCCGGACAAGCGAGCGATCCCTATCGCGTCTGGCTGAGCGAGATCATGCTGCAGCAAACCACCGTCGCCGCGGTCGGGCCTTATTATGCAAAGTTCCTGCGGCAATGGCCTTGCATCGAATCCCTCGCGGCGGCGGCGCTCGACGATGTCCTCGCCGCATGGGCCGGGCTCGGGTATTATTCGCGGGCACGCAATCTCCATCGTACCGCCCGGATCGTCGCCCTTGAGCGGGGCGGCGCGTTCCCGCGCGGGGTGGATGAATTGCTCCGGCTGCCGGGAGTCGGCCTCTATACCGCGGGCGCCGTTGCGGCCATCGCGTTTGGCGTGCGCGCCGTGGCGATCGACGCCAATGCCGAACGTGTGCTGGCGCGTTTTTTTGCCGTGGAAGAACCCCTGCCGAAGGCGAAACCGCGGCTCCGCACGCTTGGGGCTTCGCTGTTGCCGACGACCGGGGCGGGGGATTTCGCGCAGGCGCTGATGGATCTGGGCGCGCTCGTCTGCACGCCGAAAACGCCCGATTGCGGAAAATGCCCCTGGCGAAGGGATTGCCGGGCGCGGGCGCTGGGAATTGCCGGGCGATTGCCGGTCAAGACAAAAAAGCCGGCGCGGCCTTTGCGACGCGGCGCGGCATTCGTGGCGCAGGACGGGCGGGGCGGCGTCCTGCTCGAGAAGCGGGCGGAAAACGGCCTCCTTGGAGGGATGATGCAACCGCCGATGACGCCATGGAGCGAAATGTTTCCCTCGTTCGAGGAGGCGTCACGCTGCGCGCCTTACCCCGGCAAATGGAAAAAACTCGAAGGCAGCGTCCGCCACGGTTTCACGCATTTCGAACTGGAGATTGAAGTCTATGCGGCCGTCCTGACCGACCAGCGGGCGGGCCTCTGGATCGCAACCGGGGAGCTGGACGGGATAGCGTTACCAACCGCGATGCGCAAAATTCTTGTCCATGCCGGGGTGTGCGCGTTGCATTGTGCTGATAACGTGGTTGAATAGCAAACCAATATGGGTTATACGTTGGGTGTAACGCGAAAGCATGAGGCCGATATCGGAAGTGCATCCAAACGCAAAGTTTTCCCTCAGTCAGGGTAAAATTCAGGGTAAAGACAAAAATCGCAGTGTATAGAAATAATATCCTTTAGAATCAATATGTTATAAGAATTTACTCTTGAGATCAGGGAAATTTCAGGCGAAGTCGGCCCGCAGGCGCTGGCGCAACAGATCGATGGGCACCAAAGAGCCGTTCGATTCGAAGTGCCAGAACGTCCAGCCGTTGCAGGCATCGATTCCCTGCACATGCGCCGCGATGCGGTGGATCGACCCCGTCGCGTCGGCGCAGGCGAGCGAGCCGTCCGCGCGAATTTTGGCGCGGTGGCGCCTGGCGGGTCCGTGCAGAACCGTCCCTGCCGCAAGCAGACCGCGCTCGACGACCCAGCCGAAAGGAATTCGCGCTTCCTCGCGTTTGGATCGCGTGACTTCGATCGCATCGACGGGCAATGGCATCGCGGCCGCAATGCGGGCTCGCGCGATCGCGACATAGCCGGGTTCGCGCTCAATCCCGATGCAGCGCCGGCCTAGTTTCCTGGCGACGGCGGCGGTGGTGCCGGAGCCCAGAAAGGGATCGAGAATGACATCGCCGGGCCTGGTCGAGGCCACAACAATACGATGCAGCAGCGCTTCCGGTTTCTGGGTCGAATGGGCTTTTTCTCCCCGGTCGTTTTTCAGTCGTTCGCCGCCCGAGCAGATGGGCAGCGTCCAGTCCGAACGCATCTGCAGTTCGTCGTTCAGCGATTTCATCGCTTCGTAGTTGAAGGTGTAGCCCTTCTGCTGGTGATCTTTCGTCGCCCAGATCAGCGTCTCATGCGCGTTGGTGAAGCGCCGGCCGCGAAAATTGGGCATCGGATTGGTCTTGCGCCAAACCACATCGTTCAAAATCCAGAAGCCCAAATCCTGCAGGATGGCTCCCACCCGAAAGATGTTGTGATACGAGCCGATCACCCACAGCGCGCCCGAGTCTTTCAAAACATGGCGTGCGGCGGAAAGCCAATCCCGGGTAAATCGATCATACTCGGCGAAGCTGACAAAGCGGTCCCATCCGTCATTGACCGCATCGACCCGGGAATTGTCCGGCCGGCGCAACTCGCCCTTCAGTTGAAGATTATACGGCGGATCGGCGAACACCAGATCCGCACAGCCTGCCGGCAGGCTGTG
>DATCBQ010000049.1:0-47350 GCA_036511745.1 Rhizomicrobium sp. | reverse complement strand
GCGCGTGCGGGCGATCGCGTCGTCGTCTTCTACGGCTCGGGACATGCGTTGCTGTTGCGGCAATGCGTGAGCGAAACGCCGGGATTCGCGCTGGTGGAGGCGAACTTGTATTTGCCGAAATAGATTCCAGTTCCACAATTGTGGTCGCCGCCAGCCAGCGGGATCCGGGTGTTGACAATACAGTGACCAGCCCCAAAGGCCGCTACGCGAGCGGCTTGCGTTCGGGAATTGTATTTCGGTATTTCGCAGATTTCGTGCGTTCAGACTTTAAGCACCTGCAATCCGTGCTTTGCCACGATGGCGAGCAGTTTCAACGCCATGCCGCTGGGCCGCTTGGCGCCTGTTTCCCACTTCTCGACCGTGCTTTCGCTCGTATTGAGGTAGCGCGCAAACACCGGCTGGCTCACATGATTGCGCTCGCGCAGCTGCTTGATCTGTGTCGGCCTGAGCGTTGCCGGAACGGCAACGCTTGCTTCGTCGAAGCGCCGCATGGTGGCTTTGTCGATCGCGCCGACCTTGTGCAACGCGCAAGCCGACGCATGGATGGCCTCGAAGGCTTTACTCTTGAACTTTCTTTTCGTCGCCATGACAAATCTCCACTAAATCTCCGTTCTCTATCAACGCGGCGATCTGGCGCTCGCTGAGAGATTCGTAACTCTTGGCAAGTCGCCGAAACGCGACGGGTTCGTCGTCCTCGATGTTCGCTCGATCCTTCTTCGCGAAGAGGTACTCGTACACCCAGATTTTCATTCCCCTGACGAGGACGATGCTGCGGTACAGGTTCCGGTTGAGGCGCTTCTTGAAGACACCCCCGCCCAGATCGTCAGCCTGACCTTTCATCACCTCGGCGATAGCTTCGCAAATCTCCTTGTCTCCAATGCGTGCCTTTCTGGCCGCCCTGGCAAACCACGCGCTCTTGAACACGCGGCTCGCCTTTGCCGGCCGATCGGACATTCTGCAATGTAGCACCAAGTGCTACAGAATACAAGCGCGAGAATTACGAGAGGAATTCGTCTGCGAGAAAGCGCATCACTGCGCAGCGAGAAAGGTCTCGTGCTGCAGGTAATCGGCCGCATACGTCAGCGCCTCACGCAAATCGTCCTCCTTCGGTTGAGGATAGGCGTCCAGCATATCCGCGAACGAACGTCCGGCGCCCACCTTGCGCAGAATGAGTTCCACGGTAATACGCGTGCCCTTGATGCACGGCTTGCCCATTGGGAGCCAGCGCGCACCACGGCGTCAACGCGACCTAAGCGACCTCTTCCGGACATTTCGATCGTCATCCAACTCTCATGCACGGCTTCTCCATCAGCTGAGAAACGGCCAATCTTTTGAATGATCTCGGCGAGCGCAGCGCGATCGCCTTCGACATACCGATATCCGCCGCGCCGAGCATGGGGTTACTGTTTTCGAATAAATCCGTGAGTCTGAAATTGCGGGTCGGAATACGCTCCGGCTATATATTTGCCCGCGATGCCGAGAACCAGCGTGGTTTGCGCGTTGGGTGGACTGAACTCCCGGAAGCTTCCTTGCGGTGTCCGCAAGTAGCCATATTCCTGACCATCCTGGTAGCTGCCCGCGATCTGGCCCTTTGAATTGATGCCCGTTACGAATGTGTAGGTCGCATGGGGGGCATCGAAAGTCGTTATTGTGCCGTCGCTGGTGCGCAAGAATCCATGATAGCTGGAAGTATAGTACAGTCCGACAATCGCGCCCTGGTCATTTATCTCGTCTGCCCGGGTTAGAATTGCTCCCGGCACATCGATGGTTGATATTTGTCCATTCGCCTCGCGAATGAATCCATGATTCTCGTTACCACCAAAATAGAAGCCGACAATCTGTCCCTTCTCATTAATACTGGAGGGATAGGTTCCCGCCGGACCCGCCGACCCGACCGGATCGAATGTCTTGATCGTACCATCCGTACCGCGGACAAAACCGTGAAGCTCGTTTGAGCTATCCTGGTAATATCCTGTGATCTCGCCATCGGCGTTGATGCCTTGTGGAAACGTATTTGTCGCCGAGGGCACGAAGAATGTCACGATGTCGCCATGCGAGGAACGTATGAAGCCAGCGCCGGTATTACCTGTCGCGTAATACCCCGCCACCATTCCACTACTATTAACGGAGACGGGCTGAGTTTTGCTGGACCCGGGAATATCGAAGAGTGTGATCACGCCGTCGGCGGTCCGCACGAAGCCGTGGACAAAAGCGCCAACATCATCCTGATAATATCCGGTGGCGTATCCGTGCGCGTTAACCCCGGCCACGGCGGTGCTGCTCGCTCCCGGAACGTCAACCGTTACGTAAACTGCCTTGGTTTCGTTAGACGCGATTGCATCGGTCGGCAGATAAACGGCAACAGCACCAAGCACCGAATAAAGCGCGAGCCGGGCGGTGCGTGTCGTCTGTTTGGCTGTGGCGGACCTGGTCATCTTCACTCTCCGGGGAATATTGCATCGAAGGCACGAAAATTGCGCAGAACCGCAAACGGGATGCCAGGCGAATGACTTGTCCCTGGCGGATCAATCCTGGAATTGCGGGGCTTAAACTCTCCGAAGCGTAACGCCCAAGCCCGGTTGCAGTTCACCGAATACGCGGATAGCGAATCCATTGTGAGATTTTGGTTTGTAATGATGAGACTGGGTTAGGCCTGTAGATTACCAACCGGGATTTGGCGACGGGCTGTTAGCAAAAAGCAAGTGCTTCCACATGCGGGATTGCAGAGTTTTCGGAGCAGGAGGCGGATTGATGCGAGGCGCAAGAAAGCCAGTGCCTTGCGATCGAGGGTCTCCCCAATCCCTGGCGAGTCCGCGGCATCGGTTGAGCCACGCGATGGTGCGCGCGACGATCCATGGTTGCGGCAGGACGACAAAGGTGTGCAATTCGTTGCGCTTGACGACTTCGATGATCCAATTGCCGCTTCGCGATGCGGCCGGCGCGGCACGGGCGTCTCCGGGAAAGACCGCGATGTCATCTCGGGAGCGTTCGCCTATCCCGGCTTCGATCCGGACCTTGTTGAACCTGTCCGGCTAGCGCCTTCCCCCGCAGGTCTGCTTGACTTCGATGATGCGCCGGCGAAGTTATGAGCCTTAGAGGGTGGCCTTGCGCGACCGTCTGCCTTCACCCGCGCAATCCGTCCTGGAGAAAAGTGCCCGGTGACAGAGGAAACACGACGCGCACCAGCTGCGCCCCCACCCGGGACGACGCGAAATGCGCTGTGTCCCTGCGGCAGCGGCGAGAAATACAAGCGCTGCTGTGGCGCTCTTTCCGGGCAACCGCTTGCGCGCCATGACAATGCGCCCGGTTCCGAGGGATCGCCGCCTGATCCGCAAGCCGCCCGGACGCATTTTCGTCGCGGCGTCCAATTGCTGCGCTCCGGGCGGCCGGCGGAGGCCATTCCGATCCTGCACGAGGCGATCCGCTCGGACGCCACATATTTCGAGGCGCACCACGCGCTGGCTGCGGCGTTGCTGCGCAGCGCACGGTTCGCCGACGCAAGCTCCGTTTTGTTGCGGGCAGTGGCGTTACGGCCGGACTCCGCGGCCGCCTGGCAGGATCTGGGCGCCACCTATGACCATCTGAAGCTGCACGAACAGGCGATCGACGCCTATCGCAGAGCCGTGGAACTGGCGCCGAAACTGGGCGATGTGCTCTCTCGCCTGGGCGAGCTTTACGCCCTGTACGGCAGAACGCAGGAAGCAAGCGATTGCTTCGAGCGCGCCGCCGATGTCGGGCCTAAGACCACCAAAGCCTGCCTGTTGCGCTCGGACGCACTGCTGCTGCGAGGCGATGTTTCCGGCGCCGAACGATTGGCCCGCGCGGCGGTCGAAGGCGAACCGGCAAGCGACCCCGCACACGGCACGCTTGCCGGCCTCCTCTACGCCCAAGGCCGCTTTGAAGAGGCGGCGAGGTCTTTTGAAACCGCCGTGCAACTCAATCCGAAAGCCGCCCGCTGCTGGTACGGACTTGCGGAGTGCCGGATATATTCCGAAACCGGCACTTCCCTTCTCGATCGCATGGGCGCGGTTTTGCAGCGCGACGATCTCAGCGACGTCGAGCGAATGACCATGCACTTTGCCCTGGGCAAGGTCTGCGACGACGGTGGGGATTACGCCCATGCCATGGAGCATTTCGACGCCGCCAACAGGCTGCGGGCGCGCGACCTCCAATTCGATGCTGCCGCCCTTGCCGCCACCGTCGATGGGACCATTCGACGGTTCACGCAAGACTTCATTGCGTCCGCCGCCGCGTCGGGAACGCCGGATGCAAGACCGCTGTTCATTGTCGGCATGTACCGCTCGGGAACCACTCTGGTGGAGCAGATTGTCTCCAGCCATCCGCAGATTGCCGCCGGTGGCGAACTGACGGTGTGGACGCCGACAGACATCGAGAGTGATGCGACCACCGGCGAATTCGCGTCCGATCGGGCGCGCGCCGCGATTGCGAAATATCTCTCGGTGCTGCAAGAAATCGGGCCGTCCGCGGCGCGCGTCACCGACAAGCTGCCGTTCAATTTCCTCCGCCTCGGAGCGATCCATTCGCTGATGCCGAAGGCACGAATTATCCATTGCCGGCGCGATCCGATCGACACCTGTCTGTCGATCTATGCGAACCTCTTCAAGAGCCGGGTGAATTTCGCCGCCAGAAAAGACGATCTGGTATTCTGTTATCGGCAGTATCTGCGGATGATGGACCACTGGCGCCGCGTGTTGCCGCCCGAGATTTTCCTGGAGGTCCAATACGAGCGGCTGATTGCCGACCGCGAAGCGCAAACCCGACGCCTGATCGCGTTTACCGGTCTCGACTGGGACGACAGCTGCCTGCGGCCCGAGCAGAATACGCGCTCGATCGGCACCGCGAGCGCCTGGCAGGCGCGCCAACCGGTATACGCGACGTCGTTGCAGCGCTGGCGGCGCTACGAGCCCTGGATCGGGGAATTGCGCCAATTGCTTTCACCTTAGGCGTGACCTCGTTGCGTGGAAGAGCTGATCGGACAAACCGAGCCACCTCACGGTAACACTGCCTGCTATCGGTAACAGTTGCCGGGTCGGGTCTTGCGCGCTAATGATCGGCCCAATGGTCCTGCAGGCAGAAATCATTGAAATTGCGCCCGACAGTCCGTGCCCTTGCCGGAGCGGCAAGGTGACGGGCGAGTGTTGCATGGCGGCCGATGGTTCATTCAAAGTAACATTCCCCTCTGTGCTTCCTCCCGGCGCGATCACGGGCTTTTCACACGCAGAGTGTTACATGCGGGACACCCGCAATTGTTCCGGGGATATTTCCCGCGAGCCTTATCTGTCGCAGAGCCTGCGCGATCTGTTCGACGCAAAAACCGTCAAGGCAGATTTTCCGTGGAACGATGTTGGACATCAAACCACCAGTGGCCTCGAAAACCCGACACCTGCAATTCTGTGCACTCGGCACCACACTGCGCTGTCGCCGCTGGACGCGGTCGCAGCCCAGGCGTTCGGCAATCTTGTCGATGCCGCCCTTTATGTGATCCGCAAATCGCTGGCGACAAAGAGGACGTTCTACGCGGTGAGCGGCGAGGGCCTCGAACTCTGGGGCCTGAAACTTCTCTTCGGCGCCTATCATGCCACTCTGGCTGCGAAGGACGGGGAGGCGCTGAAGGATACGCACCCGCTTGATTTCGGCATTTTTCAAAGGGCGCTGGAGGGCAGGGCGCTGGCGCCGCCGTGCGGGCTTTATGTCAGGGCCGTGGGGCATATGGGCACCCCTGTCGGTCTGAAAACGGAAGCGGGAAATCGGGTCACGGGCTTGCGCCTTCTCGTCGGCCCTCTGGAATGCGAGCTGATTGTCGATCCCGCCGGCCTGAACTTCGATGTCATTCGCCGGCAGAACCATTACCGGCCTTCCGCCGTCGATTTGATCGGCAAGAAGCGCGACGCCAAAATTCTGCTGAGCGGTCAGCCATTTGCAACCCACGAATCGGTGCGCCTGGAGTTGCGGGAAACCTGACGGGCGAGAGACCCGCAGCCTCGCCGCGTCTGCGCACCTCTGGAGATTTTTGCCGGTTTGGTGGGGTTTGCGCGATCGCGCGGATGCTTGGCCGCGATCGTGTCGGGGGCGAAAATCCAAATAAAATTAAGTATCCTGTCGCGAATCTGCTCGTGTCTGAGCCGCATCCGCGAGCGCCGCAACTTCCGCCTTCCATGCCAGGAACGGCGGAAACTCCGATACGACATTCTGTCTTTGGAGGATTCGATCAACCCGCTCGACAAATTCCGGATCGTAACCGCTCTTCAAAACCCGCCAGAACGCCTTTCCCCCCGGAGTGCTGAGTATGCCGCGCGCCGGGCCAAGCTGGTTCTCGAGCGAAGCGGAATCGAGAAGTCCCAGACGATGCTGGAAGATCACATCCTCAGTCGATCTCAGGACTGCCGTGTTGATGAGCAGGAAGCGTAGGAATTCTTCCTCGGAGATGTCCGCGCGGCCGTGTATCCCCTTCACCCAGGCGCTCGTCAGCGCGGGATCGCAGAGCCGCATCAACTGGTCGGAACTGCGCGCGATGCGGCCCTGCTGAATGACGGCGCGCTGGTTTCTGTCCGCCTGTCGAACCTGAAGCGCGAGATAGAGGAGCGATGCCAGAACCGCCAAACCGCTGACGAAGCTGCCGATGGACGCGAGGTCTGAAAGCGACATGTATGCCCCCCGAATAAGCCGACAGGCGTACGCTAGACACAAATGGGGTGTGCGGACAGCCCGGGCTCGGGAGTGCGCTGGCGGGCGAGAATTGTCACCAATTTATCTGTCTCACTTTCGGTGTTCACTCGCCCGTCGCGTCGAGCAGGGACATCAATTGGCCGTCCCGTATTCCCAAGCTTCGGACTCGCTTCGCTAGCGCCGCGCCAGCGAGTCCGCCACCACCCAGGCGGCGCCGGTCAAAGCGAGATTGAGCGCGTTCTCGGCCCAGACAAAATGGCTGTGGGGATCGGCCAGCAGCAGCGGCACATGCACCAGCGGGGTGAAGGACGCGAACATGGCGGTCAAGAGGATCGCCGCGAGCCGGGCCTGCACGCCGCTCAGGATTGCAACCCCCGCCGCGACATGGCCAACCCCGGTTGCATAGGCCCAGAACACCTGACCGGGCGGCAGCCATTTGGGCACCAGCGGGGCGGTCAGGTTCAGGTAAAAGAAATGCGCGCCGCCGAATAACAGCGCACAGATCCCGAATGTCAGTTGGCCGATGCGCGTCAGGCGTGCGGCGAGGGCCACATCGATTCGCGCGTTGGCGGCATAGACGATCAGCCCGGCCGCCGCGATCGCGAACTGCTCGGCAATGTCGCTCCAGGTGCCGTATTCGGCGTAATGGGCGAGCAGCACGCGGCCGTTCATAAGGATGACGACAATGAGCGCGTAATACGCGGCGAGCGCTCCAGCGCCCCAGGCCGCGGTCCGGCGCCACTCAATGGCCGCGCCCGCGACAAGCATGAATATAGCGGCGGCATAGGCGAGCGCGGTGCGATCGGGAAAACCCTTCGGCACCGGCTGCCCCGGGTCGAAGCTCCCCCACGCCAGACACACCAGGGCCAGTGCCATCACGCCCAGCCCATAGACGCGCCAGCCGAAGACCATCGTCGTTTTTTCCGCAGTCATGTCCTCCCCCCGGTCTGTGCCTGACGCCCAAAAAAAGCGAATACGAATTCGGGAACAATTAATGCACTGCGTTGCCGGGGCGAGTAACTTTGTCGTGCATGGGTCCAACTTGCCGGTAAGCCCGCGTCGAAGCGCACCTTGACAAGAGCTTAACGGTAGCCCTATATTACATAGGCGTACCCGTTTCGATCTGCTTATATTGGATACGTCGACAGAAATGACAACGAATGCCGACGTTGAACGGGAAATAGCGCGAAGCCTCCGCGATGTTTTTCGCGAGCTTGGAGTCCTGCGAGACGGATACCATTGCGATGTGCATCTCCGCCGGGGAAACAGAAAAAAGCGCCGGGACGCCAAATTCGAAGGGAATTGGGATCCCGATGCGGACTCGATCCGAATTGTATTTTCGCCGGCGGAGGGCGACGGCGAATTGGCGCGCGAAGTTGCGGATTCCCCCGCAACATTGAAATCCATGTCGGCAGAGGAGCGGCTGTCGGAACTTCTTCGCGCCCTGGATCGCGCGGAAAGCCGTCCGGGCTATGAATTTGTTTCCCTGAAATGGTTTCGCGATACGGCGCTGACCCACGAGGAGTTTTCCTGGGCTACGGACGAGCCCGTCCGGCACGATGTGCTTCGCGAAGCGATCGACAGGCGGTGGATTTTGACGAGCAAAATTCCAAACCCGCGACCGCCGCATTTTCCGGTGACGGCAATCCGCTTGAACAGGCAGATGTCGGAGATTGATTCTGCACTTGGAGGACGCGGGGGCGGAATCCCCGCATTTCATCCGATAGCCATACGCGGCGGGTCTTTGTCGGCGACGGTTCTGCACGACAGGCGGTGACTTGGGCCTCTACTTTCTCGATACCAGTGCGCTGGTGAAACTTTATGTGCAGGAGCCGGGTACGGAGCGGCTCCTGCACCTTGTCGGCAATTCTTCCACAGACCGTTTTGCAGTCCTGTCGCTATCCGTCGTCGAAGCGCGATCGGCGATCAGGCGCCGGCAGCGGGCCGGAGATATCGATCCCGATGCCGCCGATCTCATCCTTGATGCGCTGCAAAAGCATATGGAGAGCAGGTTCATCCGGCAGGCTGTCAATGACTCGCTGATCGACGGCGCCCTGGAGCTGATTGATCGATATGCGTTGCGCGCTTACGACGCCGTGCAATTGGCAGCGTGCCTTGTGCTTCGCGCGATCAACCCCCAAGGTACAACATTTGTCTGTTCCGATCGGAAATTGCTGGAGGCGGCTCGATCGGAAAAACTTGCGGTTCTCGATCCAACCGCTTGACGCGACAGGGCTGCGGTGGGTTCGTCTGCTTCTATTGGCAGCTGTCGAATTTGAAGGCCACGATTTTTGTGTCCCAATCGCCGCTGGCTTTGCCGCCGTGTTTCTTGTTGTAGTACATCTGGCTGTACCAGAACGTGCAGTCGTCGGCGGGGTCTATGCTCATGCTGCTGTAGTCGCCCCAGCGCTGGCTGTCGCCGGTTTCCACGGCGCTTCCTTTCGCGGCAATGATCGGCGGTTCCAGCTTCCCGAGAGGATCGGCCGCCAGTCTTCCGGTGTACCAGACACCGGGATCTTTGGCGCCGCTCGAGACGCTCATCCCAAGCGCCATGTCGCCCGCCTTGTCCATGGCGGCGCTTCCCATCCAGAGGCTGGTCTTGTTGTTCTGGTAGGTTCCCGACTGATACGGCGCAAAGCTGCTCCCTGCGGGCGTTGCGCGCAGTTCGTACCAGCGCATGGCTGAAAGCGCGCCGGAGCCCGCGCCCGGCGTGACGTTGTGCGCCACCACCAGCGATTCGTGATCGCCGAAATTGCGGTACGCCAGGCGGAACATCAGCCGATCCCCCAACCCCTCGACCAGCTCGCCGGGAGACGGTTGCGGAATGCAGTTGGAGAAACCGCCGCAGGCCAGCGCGTATGTCGGCACCGAGATGGTGTTCGGACCGGTGAACGTGGATTTGCTCGGGTGGGCAAAATCCACATGGAAATCGAACTCCTGCAGCTCATTGGTGGAATTGCCGAGCTGCAGGTAGTGGTTGGGAGCGCCGCTGGGCGGTGCGGTGGCGCCATCGAGGTCGGACGGCAGAAAGCTGGACGCGTTGTTGGGCGTAAAGCAGATCGCAGCCGCCTTGGCTCCCGCGAGCATCGCTTTGCGATCGTAGGCGCAAGGCTCGGCCGCGCCGCCGTTGAGATTTGTGGTGCCATAATAGGCATCGGGCCAGACGGCATATTTCGGATAATCGGGCAGCGTTCCGCCGTAGTCGTATTCGTAGCGATTATAGGTGCCGGTCGCGTCGGGGCCGGTGGAGACCGCAATGCACAGCGCATAATTGCCGGAGTAGTTGAGATACGACACCAGCCAGCGGTTGGCGAGCTTGTCCCAGATCACCACCGGATCGCCGGGATCGGTGTTTTCGCACAATCCGCCGAAGCCTGAAAATATGGTGTTCGTGTTGGTGGGATTGAGCACAATTTGCCCGGTCGTCTTGTCGTAGACCGCATAGTCGAAATTGGTGATTTCCACGAATTGCGTGCTGCCCACCGCACCGTTGGTGTCGGGCACCTGGGCATTGTTTTCATCCTCGCGGACGGCGTCGAATGCCATCTCCTGCACGATGTGGCTCGCCGGCAGCGCGCTCTGTTGCACCACCGTGTCTTCGCCGGGCACTCCCTTCGGAAGCGGCCGCGCATGGCCGGGTTCTGGCATTTCGGCTCCTCGAGGCCCGGGCCGCGCGATCCTCGCCAGGTCGCGCAGCGGCAGCGACACATCGTGCCTGGCGTCGGTACGAACGGTCGGCCCGGCGGAAATGGCGTGAGCCGGCGTTTGCGCGGCTGTCAACGCCAGGGACGCGAAAACCAGCATGCAGGCGTGCGACAGCGCGGTATCGAACTTCATCGTGCCTCCCAAAAAAATATAGAAATACTGTGCGCGAGACTACCCCAGAAATAGGAGATCCGGTAATGGCAATCGCCGGCGGCACCGATTCTCTCTGACAGACGATTCATCGGCTTCGCGTTTGCGATCCATTGCCGACCCCGGTTCCGCTCGACCGAATTCGGCTGTGTTACAGACTCTCATTGTTTTGCTGTCTCCCTGTGAACCCGGCTGCTGGATTCGTCGCGATCCCCGTGCGCCTGGGCGCGCATCGCCGAGACGGTTGCCGCCAGCTCCTTGACGAGAGGTCGGTCGCGGCCGAGGCGGTCCGACAACACCTTCACCAGCTCGCGGTAATACCACAGCGTTCCCTCCTCGCCGCCCTTGAAGCGGGCGAACACGTCGTCGCCGGCGCGCAAATCGGCCAGGATGGCGCGCGCGTTGTGCAGCTTGTCGCAGCCGCTGACCAGCAGCGCATCGTCGTCCGCCGTCCGCAGGTGGCGCAGATAGGCCTCTTTGCGCGGGCGCCATTCGGGCTTCTCGTGGTTGGCGTCGGGCACGCCGTCGGTGCAGGCGAGCACGATGTTCGCCACCCGCTCGCCGAATTGCCGCCGCAGGATCGGCTCGTGATGCGCGCCGCAATCTTCCAGCAGGTCGTGGAGCAAACCGGCGATGGCCTGGTCTTCGTCGCCGCCATAATCCATCACCAGCGAACACACACCCATCAGATGCGAAAGATAGGGGATCGCCGTGCCCTTGCGAACCTGCGCGCCGTGGGCAATGCGGGCATAATCGAAGGCGGCCGTCAGTCGCTTGCCGGGCGGTTGGGTGGTCATGGGTGTCCCTTTATCGATGCCGAGAATATGTCATCGTGGCAGATATACGTCCTCGCCGCGCGGCTGAAGGTGGCCGCTTTGCAACATCGCGGGATTTTTCCGGAGAGATGAGCGTGAAGCCCACGCCATCAACGTGCCGCCAAACCGCATCCACGCGATCGTCAACGGCACGCGCGGCGTCACCGCCGATACCGATCTGCGGCTTTGCCGGTATTTCGCGCTGTCCGAAGGTTATTTTCTGCGGCTGCAAAACGCCTTCGACACGCTGGACGCCAAGCGGCGTGTCGTCAGGGACGTCGCCAGGATCAAGCCGTACAAGGCCGTCGCCGCATAGCACGGGGAGGCGCCGCCCCACCGCGCTCCTGCCCGGAAGCCGGGAAAAGATATTCGATTTGTTTTGTCCAAGTGTAACAATTTGCTACAGCGCTGTGTCAGCTGTACCATCCTTGGGGTGGAAATCGCGCCGCGCGGCGCGCAGAATTTGGTCGAAACAAAAAGAGGGGCGTCATGAGAATACTTTCGATGTTGTCGGCAACGGGAGCGGCGGCCTGTCTGATGCTGGCGCTTACAGGTTCGGCGCGGGCGGAGAGCGCGGGCTCCCTGGTCAAAGAAATGACTTATTGCACCAACAGCGGCGGTGCGGTTCAGGAACGCCAGCCCTACTATGGCACGAATGGCGGGACTCCGCTGCAGCTCGCGGGCAAACAGTATTTCTGCCAGTTCGTTTCAAAGAAGGACGGTTCGCAGATCAACCTCCTGCTTCGCACCTTGTGGACGAAGAAGCCGACGCTGGCGGCGTTGGCCTATTACGCGGAAGTCGCGTACAACGGCACCTGCAATGGCAGTCCGGGCTCCTGTTATTGTTCGCAACTCGGCGGCACCGATCTGTTCGGCGGCGTCAACGGCGCCGGCGGCGGCTGGGTGTTGACGACCAACACCAGCGATGTGCTCGACACCTGCATCTTTCCCGACCTGTCCTCGATCGACAGCTATGGGCTGTTCTATCACTCCGCGAACATCATCCGCGGCAAGGACCTTTCCAAGGTGTTGCGATACAAGAACCCCTACGCCTGACGGCGGCGATGGCGCAGGCGTTCGGTAGGCTGTCTTCTGTCCTCAGTGACAGCAGCCGACTTGGCGGGAACAGTTGACGTCGGGGGCGGTCGGCCGGATGCGCGCAATCCGGAACCACGCCATGAGTTCGTCGATTTTTCTGGTCTCTTCCATCGTCATATGGCCCGGGCATGCGTCTCAGGCGGCAGACAGCTGCACATGGAATGTGCTGCCCGTGGCTTTGGCGTAGCGCAGAAGCGTTTTCGTGCTCGGAAGTGTTTGACCGCTTTCGAGCCGCGCAACCGTGGATTGACTGGTTCTCATCAGGGCTGCGAGTTCCGCTTGGGAGAGACCTGCTCTTAACCGGGCCCTGAGCAACTCGGCGGCGATCTCAAACTCCGGAGCGAGCGCGTCGTATTTAGCCCTGACTTTGGGGTTCGCCAGCAGACGCGCCCTGAGGGTTTCGAATGAAATGGTCATGCAATCTCCTTTGCTCGCCGCAGCGCAAGCTCGATTTCGGAGCGCGGCGTTTTTTGAGTTTTCTTCACGAACGCGCGTAACACGACGACTCGACGCATGATCGCCGTGACATAAAGCGCGCGGGCAATTCCGTCGCGGCCCAACCCGCCAGGGCATAGCGGATCATATCTCTATTTTGAGATAACAGCAATGGCGCCGGGCGCGTTCAGCTCCGGCGGTCGTCGCGCGGGTCGGGGAGGAGTCTGCGGCGCCAGAGGATGCCGATGCCGATGAAGAGCGGAATCAGCGGCCATAATTTCCACATCTGCTCCAGCATCTGGCGCGGCAACAGGTCGAAATTCGCGACCAGCCCCAGAATGCCGACCACGATCAGCACCGCCGCGCCGAACCAGTTGCGTCCGCTTCGATCCCGCCAGCTCATAAAATTCCCCCGCCGATGCCGCCTCGGCGATGATACTATCCGCGACCGGGGCTCGTGGTAAGGCTTTAATCGCTGCGGTGGAGATTGGCATGACGCGCGTGGGAACCGTTCTGCTTGCCGGGCTCTGGCTGGCCCTGTCGTCTCATTTCGCGGTGGCCGCCGGCGGCGCGCAGGCAAGCGAGCCACAAGATTTCCGCGCCCCTTCCAGCGCGCTCGCAGCGCTCGATCCCTATCTGGTGGCGCCGCAGAACCTTGGAAATATCGACCTCTCCAGCTTTCTCGCCACCGATCCGAATCTCGCCGATTTTTCTGCCGACGCACTGGCCGCCGATGGCGCGTCGGCGGCCATCATCCTGTTCGAGACGGCTTCGCAGTCGGATGTGACGTTCTCGATCGCCGACGGCACCGCGACGCTTCTGCCCTACGCCGCGAATTTTCTGACGCAATCCCCGCAGGCGGGTACGCCATCGCTGGTCGTGACGAGCGCGAATTTCATCCAGGCCAACGGTCGCTCCTACGCCGCCGTGCTGCTGCAGGGCCCGCTTGCCGGTTATTCCGCGGCGAACGCGATCGAAGTCGATGCCACGCAGGACGGCGCCTCGGTCGGCGCCGATCTCGCGCTCGTCATCCCGCCGCTGGTGCTGGTGCACGGCCTGTGGGGCGATCGCCAGAGCCTTGCCCACGTCAAGGCCTATATCGACGCCGTCGCGCCGTGGAAATCCCAGCGTCAACTGGTCGTGCCGATCTGCTATTCGCTCTATCTGGCGTTCGATGCCGAAAGCGACCCCCTCACCAAAGGCAACGACCCTTGCGAAGTCACTTCGCAGGCCGCGCTGCAGACGGAAATCGATTCGCTGCTGGCCGAACTCGACAGCCTGCACATCGTGGGCGGCCGGGTCGACATCGCGGCGCACAGCATGGGCGGTCTCGCATCGCGCAATTATGCTTCGCAATCCGGCTATGCTTCGCTGCGCAACCGCATGCTGGGGCAATTCCACACCATCGTCACGCTCGATTCGCCCGAGATCGGCTCGCAGCTTGCGAACTATCTCGTCAGGAATCGCAGCCGCACGCGCCGTGCGCCCAAATGGACGCCGCCCGGCTTTATCTGGAGCGAAGTCTGCGGCGCCTCCGATGTCGAGGCCTGCTTCAACGCCAACCGCTATCCGCTCGCGGCGCCGAGCCTGCCCATCGATACGGGCGGCGTCTATTCGCTCGAACCCAACGGGCCAAGCCTGCAGAACCCCAATCTGGTCGGCCCCAACATCGCCAACGCCACCTGGCGCGCTCTCAGCGCCACGGCGCCTAACAACAGCGCGCTGGCGCTCGGCCTCAACACGCTGATCTCGGCGCTCTACGCGAACCCCTACGCCAATTCCGTTCCCACGCTGAATTCCATTCTCGGCAAGCTGCCCAACGACGCCATCGTCACGGTCGCCAGCCAGACCAGCAAGGCGAGCCAGAGCGATACCCTCACCGCGCTTTCGCACACCTCGCTGGTGAGCAGCATCCTGACCTGGCTGACCGGCGACGGCGTCAACGACAACAGCGTGACCGACGATCCGTCGTCGAAGGTCTATGAGCTCACCGCCTGCTGGCTCGCGACCTCGGGGTCGGATAGCTGCAAGCCGCAGCCGGCCGAGAGTCCGGCCAGCGAAACGGCGGCGGCGAATATCGTGCTGAAGCCGGCCGACCGTATCGAGGTTTATGCGCCCGCGAAGGCGGTGCTTGGCACGCCGTTCGAAGTCGCGGTCCGTCTTCGAACGCCCGGCTCCGTGCCGGGTCTGTCGGTTTACCAGCGCGGCGAAACCGGCCGCACGGCGCCGCAAAGCGTCGCCGTTTCGCGATCCGACGCTAACACGGTCTATGCCCGGGTGACGCCGACGCTGCTTGGTCCGGTAACCATCGGCGTGCGCGCTGTCTTCTCCGACGGCAGTGTGTCGGCGCGCGAGGCGGATGCTTTCGTGACCCCGCCCGCCGCAGCCCCGTCCGTCTTCAAGGCCAATGAGCTTCCCACCCTGGTGATGACGCTGAATGCCCCTTCGCGCAGTGCGATGGCGCATCCTTTCGCGATCTATCCGGCCCCCGTGGGCGAGGTCGATCTGGATTCGACATTCGTGAGCTGGCGATTGCTGCCGCAGAAAGGCGCCCCCGTCGTGACGCTGCAGCCCAACGGCCTGTTGCGCGCGCGGGCGCCCGGCGTTGCCGTCGCCGAAGCGCATTTCGGAGCGTCCGTCGACCGCCTGCGCATCGTCGTCCGCGCCACGCAGCAATAGGGGCCGGTTCATCGCGCTTGCCCGTAAGCGATCCGTTGACACGGCGTAAGCAATATGCTTACGTAACGTCCGGTGATCAGGACATTCAGGAACAAGGCGCTCGCGGAGCTTTGGTCTTCCGGGACATCCGCCAAGATCGACAGGAAACTGCACAAGCGGATTCTCGTCCGCCTTGATCGTCTGGACGTTGCGAGGATGCCAGAGGAGATGAATGTTCCCGGCTTTGACTTTCATCCTCTGAGAGGCGCAAGGCCGGTGCGCTACAGCGTCCACGTCAACGGTCCATGGTGCATCACCTTCGAATTCGAAGTGGGAGATCCGTGTCGCGTGGACTTCGAACAATATCATTGAACACAAAGGAGAACCCGATGAGCGAATACGCCGCCAAACGCAATCCGCGCCGATGCCCGACGCATCCCGGGGCGCTGTTGCGCGACGATGTTCTGCCCGCCACCGGAATGGGGAAATCGGCCTTCGCGCAAGCGCTGGGGATTTCACGGCAGCATCTTTACGACGTGCTGAACGAAAGAAAGCCGGTCTCGCCCGAAGTGGCGGCCAGACTGGGCAAGGCCTTCGGCGACGGTGCGGGCGTCTGGCTTCGGATGCAGGCCGCTCACGATGCATGGCATGCGGAACGCTCCGTGGATACGAGCAGGATACAAGTCATCAAGGCCGCATGAATTACGCGGACCGGCGCCATGCGCGGTCTCCGCGCGGTCACGTCCCGCGCGGCATCTCGAAATAGAGGCGGTGGTGAGCGCGACAGCCGGGGTTGAAAGGCGCTTTGCAGCGCGGACAGGCATCGTCGCACGCCAGATATTGCGCGATGCTCATCGTGTTTCCGCAACCGCCGCACAAGACCGCGTGTCGGGTGTGTTCGCGACGCGGCCAGGGCACGATGGCATGGCTTTCGAGCGCGTCGTGACAGGCGTTGCAGGCATACCAGCGCCCGCAGCATTTCATCCGGATGGCGACAATGTCGAGCGACGTGCGGTAATGGGCACAGCGCGTTTGCGCATCGACATCCACGCCTCGAACGGCCGGGCGCGGGAGAGGTTTTGCAGCCATCGTCGTGCTTCCGTTCGGGCGCGTTCGAAGACGTGCGGCTTGCCTTGCGCGCGCGCGCCGTCGTAAGCCGCAGTCTGCACCCGATCCCGTCGCGAGCATGTGCGGAAAATTCACCCAGATGATGTCCTGGAGCACGCTCGTGCATCTGGCCGATCTCCTCGGTTCGCGCGAAGGCGCCAGCGAGACGGTGACGCCCATGCGCTTCGCCACCATCGTCCGCCTCGATCGCGAGGGCTGGCGGCAGGCCGCGCGCCTGCGCTGGGGATTTGTTCCGCGCTGGGAAAAGGACCCCCTCCGGGGCGCGAAATTCATTCACGCGCGCTCGGAAACCCTCGATACCAAACGGGCCTTCGCCGACGCGTTCGCCGTCCGGCGCGGCCTTCTCATCGTGCGCAGCTTCAATGAGGGAAAGGAGGTCGCGCCACGCAAGACCGAGCAGCATGTGATTACCCCCAGGGACGGCGCCCCGCTCGCCATCGCCGTTGTCTGGGAACGCTGGGGCGAACCCCATGCGGGCGGCCTCGAGACCTTCGCGATGGTGACCGTGGCCGCCAACCGGCTGATCGGCGCCATCGCCGAGCGCATGCCGGCCATTGTCGAGCCCGCCAACTGGAGCAAATGGCTCGGCGAAGAACCGGCGCATGGCGAAGAGAAGGCAATGCTGGCGCCTTTCGAAGGCGATTGGGACATGGCGCCGGAGAAACCGAAGCCTCCGCCTCCGCGGCCGCCCAATCCGCAGCCGGAGCTGTTATGAGGCAGCCGCGGGCGCAGGCGTCCACCTAAACTCGGTGTCCACGAAACCGGCTGCGGCTCATTATCGACATTCGAAGCTCCTGTGGATACTTTCCCCGGCCTACGCAGAGAGACGTTGGCGAACAAGGAGAACTGTCATGTCGGCTTTTGGTGGGCTCACCCGCGCTGTTTCGACATGCGCACTGCTTGGCGGCGCTGCCATCTCCACTTCCCAGAGCAACGCCGCGGTGACGATCTCGAAAGGCACCACGCAGAACATCTCCTGCGTGAGCGGTGTCTGCACACCGACTTCACAGAATGCGGTTCTCAATGTGACCGATCTGAAGAATCTGCTGGCGAGCGGCAATGTCCAGGTGAATACGGGCTCCGGGTCGCTGGCCCAGCAGGTCGAGGACATCGTCGTGTCCAAAGGGTTTTCCTGGACCAGCGCAAGCTCGTTGACTCTCGATGCTTACAGGTCGGTCACGTTCAATGCAGCCGTCGCCGTAAATGGCGCCGGCGCGGTGACGCTGACGACCAACGATGGGGGTGCGAATGGAAACCTGACCTTCGTCTCAAATGGCAGCCTGTCATTCCTCGGCACCGCGAACAGCCTCTCGATTGACGGAACGGCTTTCACGCTTGAGAATAGCGTCGCCACGCTCGCGAGCGCCGTCGTCGGCAATCCGTCTGGTTTCTACGCATTGGCCCGCAACTATGATGCCGGCGTCGACGGTACTTATTCCACCTCGCCGATCGCGACGACTCTAAGTGGGACTGTGCAGGGGTTGGGGAATACGATTTCCAATTTGTCGATAAGCGGTTCTGCTGCCGGCAGCAGCGTCGGATTGTTTGCTGAGATTGGTGCGGGGGGATCCGCCGGCGGCCTTCGCCTTTCTCATATTGCATTTACAGTCTCGGCCCCCTCTCCCCAATCCATTCAATTGGGCGGGTTGGTCGGTGAGAATCTTGGATCAGTTACAGATGACCGAGTGCTTGGTCGAATTGATGCAAGCGGCGGTGCGACTTTTAACTATCAAGTCGGCGGCGTGGCCGGACTCAATGAGGGAACGATCAATGCCTCCTCTTCAAATGTCGTCATCAATACGAAAAACGTCATCGCCCCGGTTCAATGTTTTGGTGGACTCGTTGGTTCACAGCTGCGAGGAGAAATAGGCACATCTTTCGCAGAGGGCAAAATCAAGAGCAGAGACCCCGCGGCAGCCGGAGGGTTGGTAGGCTTGAACGAGGATGGAACAATAGCGAACTCTTACGCAACCGGACCGCTCGGCGGGTACGCTGAATATGTCGGCGGCCTGATAGGCTATAACTCGGATGCATCAAGCATTTCCTCCAGTTATTCGGTCGGTCACGTATCGCGAGGTTCATACACCGGCGGTTTCATTGGATTAAACTCGTCCAGCAGCATGGACGATTCATATTGGGATACGAACACGAGCGGTACAGATGTAGGTGTGGGGTCGGGCGACGCGACGGGCGTCACGGGCTTGACGACTGCGCAGTTACAAGCGGGCTTGCCCACCGGCTTCGATCCCACAATCTGGGCGGAGAATCCGAAGCTCAACGGCGGCTTCCCCTATCTGTTCGCCAACCCGCCGGTGAAGAAGTAGGATCGTCCCGACGCTTCTTTCGTTCGGGCGAAAGATGCACCATCGCACAGGACTTTTCGCTGTCTCCGTTCCGCTGGTCTTCTGAGACGGTCGCCGGGAAGCCGAGACGCCGCATTGCGACAGGGCCGTGGGATACCTATCTGAAGGTGCGCGCGCCCATTCCGCGCTGTTTTTCTTTGGAGGCGCCATGACCAGCGAAACCATCCGTGAAGGCTTCGACGTTTTCGTGCATGACGGTGAGAAAGCGTTCGGTGCCGTGCGCGAGGCGCGCGAAGGCGCCGGGCGCATCGTCGTTTACGTCGAAGGCGCGGGCGATTTTTCCGTGCCGCTCTCCGCCGTAAAGGAGGTCCACTCCGAAAAGGTGATTCTGGACTGCGACCGGATCGATGCGGCGCTGAAGCGCGCCATCGGCGTTGCCCACGAAGCCGAAGACCCGAGCATCGCATAGATCGAACGCAGAGGAGAGAAACGATGAGCACCGAAGACGCAAAGGCCCGCCGCAAGGCCTCGCTCGATTCGCCGAGCGGTTTCAGTTCGAACGCGCGCAAGGACATCGCGGGCGCGCTCAGCGTGCTGCTGGCCGACTCCTTCGCGCTTTACATCAAGACCAAGAATTTTCACTGGCACGTTTCCGGCCCGCATTTCCGCGACTACCATCTGCTGCTCGACGATCAGGCGGCGCAGATCTTCGTCATGACCGACCCCATTGCCGAGCGTGTCCGCAAAGTCGGCGCCACGACCATTCATTCCATCGGCCATATCGCGCGGCTTTCGAGGATTGCCGACAACGACGCGGATTTCGTGACGCCGGCCGACATGCTGGCCGAGCTGCGCCAGGATAACGAGAGCCTCGTCGCGGCGATGCGCGAAACCCATTCGCTTTGCGACGAACACAACGACGTCGCCACTGCCAGCCTGCTCGAAACCTGGATCGACGAAACCGAGCGGCGCATCTGGTTTTTGTTTGAGGCCGGCCGGCGGGATTGAAGCGGGAATTTCCCCCTGCTGCGGCACGCCGAAGAACTGCAGTGCCGCCTTCGGGGCAGTGAGACCGCCAGCCGTTCTGCCGAGCGCGCCGTTCAGCCAAGCAACGCGTCGATGGCGCGCTTGGCGGCGCTGACGGCTTCGTCGCGTGTGGCGTAGGTTGGTCTCGGCAAAGCGTTATGCCCCGCGGCGGATTTGATGTTGCGCGGATGAATGATCCACCGCCACATCCCGTCGTCATTGTTCGGGATTGAGAACGCAACGCTTCTATATTCCTCGTTCTTCATCGCGTCCGTTTCTTTCCATCAGAGAAGCGTTTAACGGCCGCGGTCGCGGCAACCGGGGCATACGCCTTTAGCGCCGGAAGTCCCAGGGCCACGCTAGGCGGCCGAATGCGTGCGGCGCTTTCGGGCGGCGGGATGGCCGGCGCGGCCCTTGCGGGCAAGACTTTTCTTCAACGCTGCCATCAGATCGATGACGTTATCGTCCTTTGCCGGAGCCGCCTCGACGATCTTTTCGCCCCGTTCCTTGCGCCGGATGAGATCGCGCAGGGCGGTCTCGTAGCGATCCTCGAATTTGTCGGGCTCGAAAGGGCCTTCCTGCTGCTCGATGATCTTGCGGGCGATTTCGATCATGCGCTTGTCGGGCCGCGAGCCCGGGATATCGGCGAAGGCTTTTGCCGGATTGATCACTTCGTCGCGCATGCGCAGCGTATAGGCGACAATGCCCTTGTCGCGCGGCTCAAGGGCGAGCAACCGCTCGCGGGTGTGCATGACGACGCGTCCGAGCGCGATGCGTCCGGTTTCGCGCAAGGCGTCGCGGATCACGCCATAGGCGTCGATTCCGGCTTTTTCGTTCGGCACCAGATAATAGGGATCGTTCCAGTACAGCCGGTCGATGTCCGCCTTGTCGACGAACCGCTCGATCTCGATGGTGTGGGTGCTTTCGAGCTTTACGGCGTCGAGCTCCTTCTGGGTCACGACGACATAATGGTTCTTCTCGAACTCGTAGCCCTTCACCAGATCGGAGCGTTCCACCGGACCCGTGTCGGGGTCGGTCGGAATCATCCGTATGCGATTGTTGGTTTCCGGATTCAGCATGTGGAACGAAATCTCGCTGGCGCTCGAAGTGGCGCCGTAGAGCGCCACCGGGCAGGAGACCAGCGAAAGACGCAGATGGCCCTGCCAGACCGGTCTCGTGCTCAGTTCGCCGTCTTTGTGTTTGCCGGCCGTCGCCCGCCGCGGGGCCGGCGCGCGTTTCCCGGCGGGTTTGCTTTTCTTCTTTGCAGGCAACGCTGGCTCCTGTCGTCGGGATTGCCGCAACGCGCCTCCTTGCGACGCGCAAAGACCGTCGTCAACTCTTGTGTGCGCCAGGGCATCGCGCGGGGCTGTGGACAGGCTGGCCAGGACGGACATTCGGGTGTTCAGACCAACGCATCGCGCGATGGCCGCGTGCGAAACCGGCAAGACGTTGTCGCCCTGTCGCGGCTCCGGGCTTTTTCAGGCCCCAGCACGTAGACTTTTCTATGTGCTCGGCCGGGGTTTCGGCAGAACGGCGGCGATGGTGGCGGCGCTGAGGTCGGCGGCGGCAATGCCGACGGCCGACGGCGCCAGCGCTCCATCAACAGCCGGGCGCGGCTTGGGCTGGACGTCAAAGCCAGCCGCAGACGAAACCATCGCCACATCAACAGCCGGCCGCGGCCTGGGCTGGACGGCTGCAAGCTCGATGGAGCCTGTCGAGCCGGACAGTGCTTCGGCGACGCGCATGGAAAGTGCCGAGCCGTCTGCCGGATTTTCCGGCAACGGCGTATCGGATTTCACCGCCCCCGCGAGAAGGGTGGCGACTTCGTTGGCGTCGAGACCCGTGCCGGTAATCACCTCGACGACATCCTGACTGGGAATGACGGCGATGCGCTGGCCGCCGTTTCCATTGGCTTCGAAATCGGCCGGGCCGCCGGCATGGCCGCGTTGCGGATAGAGCCACATGCCGTAACCATATTGCACGTCGGGCTCGACGTTGGCGTGCGGCGAAAGCGCCTCGGCCAGATACTGTTCCGGCACGATCTGTTTGCCGTCCCATTTGCCGCGATGCAGCCACAGATAACCCAGCTTTGCCATGTCGCGCGGCGCCAGTTTCAGATCGGCGAAGCCGTGACTGATGCCGTCGGCGTCCTTGGGCCAGGAAACCTGCTCGATGCCGAGCGGCGCGAACAGCTTGGCGCGGGCGTAATCCGCCGTACTTTCGCCGGTGGCGCGCGTCAGCACGGCCGAAACCACGTGCATGTTGCCGGCGCAATAGGCGAAGGTCGATCCCGGTTCCGCCGCTTGCGGGCGGTCGAGCGCGAAGGATGTCCAGTGGGAACTGTGCTCCATCTGCTGCAGGAAATTGCGGCCGTCCGCATCGCTGCAATCCAGCCCTGACGTCATGCTCAGCAGATGCGCCAGCGTGATATGCGCCTTGCGGGGATCGCCGGCAATCGGCGTATCCGGCAAAAGCGCTGCGACAGGGGTATCGAGCCGGTCGAGCTTGTGTTCGGAGATGGCGATGCCGACGAGAGTCGAGGTGACGCTTTTGGTCACCGACGCCACATCGTGCGCGCGGTCATTCGCATACGGATAAAAATAGGCGTCCAGCACGATGCTGCCGTGGCGCTCGATCAACAGGCTGTTGACCGGAATGTGGCGCTCGCGGATCGTGTCCAGCGCCTTCGCCAGCACGGACGAGTCGATGCCCTGTGCTTCGGGCGAGGAATTGCGCCAGCCATGCGTGGGCCAGAACGAGTCGTCGGCCGCGACTTGTGGCGCAGCAGCGGTGCTCGCCGGTGGCGCAGCGCCGGCGCTCGAATGAAACAGATCGAAGCTGCCGCAGGAGGAAAGCAAAAGCGTGGAAGCGAAAGCAATGAGAACCGGACTGCGCCGAACCACATCCAGAAAAACGCGCGCCCCGCTTTGCAACATACGTTACTCTCCGACAGCAGCAATCTTCTGTTCGTCGATGCGGAGAGAGGAACCCCTCGCCCCCAGCTACGTTACCTGTATCCGCGGACTCCTTTCGGGGCAATGAATCAATTGCCTTGACACCGACGTATTTACGATTCTCTCGCGGCAAATTTCAAATTAACAAATGCAATGGCTGGCGAGATTTGGCAGGCAAAGTGCCGATAATTGAATTCAATTGTTCGCCCGCGGATTAGCGCGGCCTTACGAAGAGGCTCCTACGCTGTTCCGGCAGCAACGGCAGGGGCCTTCGATGAAAAGCAAGTTTCTCGCAACGACACTGGTGTTTTTTCTTGCAACCGGAAATGCGCGAGCGGCCGTCGATTGTGTCGGACCTCAGGACGAACTGGCCCTGAAAACCTCGAGCATGCAGCAGGCACTCATGGTGGCGGCGCTGTCCTGCAACGATATCGCGCTCTACAATCGCTTTGTTCTTTCCCATCAGGCCGAGCTGCAAAGGGCCGATGCGGCGTTGCTGGCGTTTTTCGAGCGCGAAAATGCGGAAGGCGGCCAGGACGGCTATCACGCGTTCAAGACAAAGGCGGCAAATGTTTCGTCGCTGGAAAGCGCGCGCGACCGCAGCGGCTATTGCGCCAACGCGGAGCGCCTGTTTGCGGCGGCGCTCGATCCTTACGGCGCCAATCTGGCGTGGTTCGTTTCCAGTCACTGGCATGCGACGAACGAGTATCTTCGGGCCACCTGCACCGCCGACAATGCGCCCGCAAACATGAGCGCCAGCATTTCGCAGAGCTATCAGGGTCCGTTGCCGGCCCCTGCGTCGAGGCCGGATCCCGCCGCCGGCACTCGCAACTGAATTTCGTTCGAATTCGTCTTCCCCGGAGGGGTTGATGGACAGCCGGGCGCGGCCTGCCTATTTTCACGGGCCGCGCTTTTACCGGTAATTGGCATGACCGACACCATCCGACAGCAGCGGCCGCGGCCGGCGGTGCTCTGCATCCTCGATGGCTGGGGCTATCGGCCGGAGGCGCAGGATAACGCCATCGCCCTGGCCAAGCCGGAAAATTTCAATCGCATGCTGGCGGAATGTCCCCATTCCGTGCTTTCGACCTCGGGCCGAGCCGTTGGTTTGCCCGCCGGGCAAATGGGCAATTCCGAAGTCGGCCACATGAACATCGGCGCCGGGCGCATCGTGGTGCAGGATCTGCCCCGCATCGACGACGCCATCGCCGACGGCTCATTCGCGCAATTGCCGGCTCTCGTCGCGGTGATTGCCAAAGCAAAAGAAACCGGTGGGAGCGTCCATGTGATGGGACTGCTGTCGCCGGGCGGCGTGCACAGCCACCAGGATCAGATGGCGGCTCTGGTGAAAACCGTGGCGCAATCCGGCGTGCAGGTTTGCGTCCATGCCTTTCTCGATGGGCGCGACACGGCGCCGCGAAGCGCCATGGGGTTCCTGCACCTGTTCGAAAAATCCCTCGCTGGTGTTTCAAACATCAGCATTGCCACCGTCTCGGGTCGCTATTTTGCCATGGATCGCGACGGGCGCTGGGATCGTGTGGCCAAAGCCTATGACGCAATCGTCTCCGGCAAAGGCGCCGGCGCGGCGAGCGCCGAAGCTGCCATCGAGAATTCCTACCGCCAGGACGTGGGCGACGAGTTCGTCGTGCCGTGCGTCCTCGGCGGCTATCGCGGCGTTGCCGACGGCGATGCGCTGCTGTTTGCGAATTTCCGGGCCGACCGGGCACGACAGATTTCGGCGGCGCTGCTCGATCCTCATTTCGCCGGCTTCGAACGCTCCCGCATCGCGAGGTTTTGCGCCGCGGCGGGCATGACGGAATATTCCGGGTCGCTTGCAGCGGCCATGTCGTCGCTGTTTCCCCCTGAAGTCATCACCGGTTCGCTGGGCGAATACGTTTCCTCGCTCGGCCTGAAGCAGCTGCGCATCGCCGAAACCGAAAAATACGCGCATGTCACATTTTTCCTGAACGGCGGACGCGAAGAGCCCTTTGCCGGCGAGGATCGCATCATGGTGCCGAGCCCGAAGGTCGCAACCTATGACAGGCAACCCGAAATGTCGGCTCTTGACGTGACATCGAAACTGGAAACAGCCATCGGGTCGGGCCAATACGATCTCATCATTGTCAACTACGCCAATGCGGACATGGTGGGCCACACCGGAATGCTCGACGCCGCGGCGAAAGCCGTGCGCATCATCGATGCCTGTCTCGGACGGTTGCGCGTCGCCGTCGAGAAGGCGGGCGCCGTGTTGCTTGTTACGGCCGATCACGGCAATGCGGAAATGATGCGCGATCCGCAAACCGGCGAGCCGCACACGGCGCATACGAATTTCGACGTTCCCATCATCGTCGTGAACCCTGGCCGGCCGGTAAAACTCGAAAAAGGCCGGCTTGCCGACGTGGCGCCGACCCTGCTCGACTTGATGGGACTTGCGAAGCCGCATGCGATGGCCGGACATTCGCTGATCGAGCCGGCCCGCGCGATCGCAGAGATCCGCGCCTGACTCGCTCGCCCACCGTGTTTTTTCTGGCGCTGTTGCTGGCGGCCGCGCCGGCCGACGCCGCGCGACCACCGGACGACGATTCGCTGAAAGGCGCCATCCCTCTCGATCGGGCGCTCACTTTGCCCTCGACCGGGGAGCAATATCGCACCTTGCAGGACGAAATCGCTAGGAGCAGGCCCGGCGTCGAGGATGCAAGACGCAAAAGCGATGCGTTGAGTGCCGAGACGAAAAACCTGCGAGAGCGCCTTGTTGTCGCTTCCGCGCAGGTACAGGCGCTCGAAGAAGAAAAAGGGCGCCTCGGCGGCGAGATCGCCCGCCTCGCCGATGTCGAGCGCGCGTCTGCGGCGAAATTCCTGCGGGATCGCGCGAAGGTGGCGCGGTTGTTGGCGGTGCTGGAACGGCTGCAGGGGGATATGCCTCCCGCGCTCGTGCTCAAGCCCGACGACGCCCTCGCCGCGTCGCGCGGAGCCATGATGCTCGGCGCCGCGCTGCCGCGCATCTACAAAGCCGCCGCGGAATTGTCGCAGCGTGTCGCGGCGCTCAAGCGCACGCAGAGGGAACTTGTCGTGCGCCGGGCCGATGGCGCACGCAACGAGACAGCGCTTTCGTCGGCGCGCGACCAGCTCGATCAACTCCTCGCGATGAAAGCCCAGGAGGCGGACGAAGCCTCGGCGCGCTACGGCGATCTCGCGGCCCAACTGGGCTCCGCGGCGAACGAAGCCGCCAGTCTCGGGAGCCTTCTTTCCAGAGTCGCGGCCTTGCGGCACCAACGCCCCGTCCAGGCGGTCGTGGTCGTGGCGGCGCAAAATGTGAGTCCGGGTCTGCGCCGCGGTACGCTTCAGCGGCCGGTGGCGGGCCGGATCGTGCGCGGCGACCCCGACGGACCGGGCGGCGAACATGCGCCGGGCCTGAGCTTTCTTGCGGCTCCGGGCGCGCGCGTGGTCGCACCCGCAGATTGTCAGGTGCTTTTCGCGGGCCGTTACCATAAAAGCGGGCTGGTCTTGATCTTGGAAAGCGCTGGCGGCTACGATCTGGTTCTTGCGGGCCTGGACCGTGCCGATGTTCGATCGGGGGACACGCTGTTGGCCGGCGAGCCGCTTGGCACAATGCCGGGCGCCGGATCGCGGCTATACTTCGAACTGCGGCAGAACGGAAAAGGCGTCAATCCGGCGCCATGGCTTGAGATCGATTTGAGAAAGGTGAACTGAATCATGAATCGCTTGATTTTCGTGGGCGCGGGCATGGCGGCGGGCTTCGCGGCCGCCTTGATGATGTTTCCCGCCGCGCACGGCGCGAACGATTCCGCCTATCGCCAGCTCGATCTCTTCAGCGACGCCTTCCAGCGGGTGCGCGCCAATTATGTTCGTCCCGTCGATGACGGCCAGCTTGTCACCTCGGCCATTCAGGGCATGGTATCGGGGCTCGATCCGCATTCGAGCTACATGGACGCGAAAGCGTTCGCGGACATGCAAATCCAGACCAGGGGACAATTCGGCGGCCTCGGCCTCGAAGTCACCATGGAGGATGGTCTGGTCAAGGTGATCTCGCCCATCGACGACACGCCGGCGGCGCGTGCCGGCATCAAGACCGGCGACTTTATCGCGGCCATCGACGGCACGCCGATCCAGGGCATGCAGCTCAACGACGCCATCGACAAGATGCGCGGGGCCGAAGGTTCGAAAGTGACGTTGACGATCTTGAGACAGGGCGCCAAGAAGCCTTTCGACGTCGCGCTGACGCGTGCCGTCATCCGGGTCGGTGCGGTGAAGTTCCATCGTGAAGGCGATATCGGATTTATTCGTCTGCCCGAATTCAACGAACAGGCGGCGCCGGGACTGGAGCATGCCGTGCGCGAGCTCAGGAAACAGATCGGACCTGGCATCAAGGGCTATGTGATCGATCTGCGCAACGACCCGGGCGGCCTGCTCGACCAGGCGATTTCGGTCGCGGGCGACTTCCTCAACGGCGGCGAAGTGGTTTCGACGCGCGGACGCCATCCCGAGGATACGCAACGCTACGACGCCAAACGCGGCGACATCACCGACGGCAAGCCGATCGTGGTGCTGATCAATGGCGGCACCGCATCGGCGTCGGAAATCGTGGCCGGGGCGCTGCAGGATCACAAGCGGGCGACGATCGAGGGACTGACATCGTTCGGCAAAGGCTCCGTGCAGACGATCATTCCGCTGGGCGAAGGCGGCGGCGCGCTGAGGTTGACGACCGCGCGCTATTACACGCCCTCCGGCCACTCGATTCAGGCGACCGGCATTGTTCCCGATGTGGCCGTGGCGCAGGGCGACGAGGACGACGCTTCCAAGCTCGAGCGTCTGACCGAAGCCGAGCTTCCCGGCCATCTGGCAGCGGAAGGCGCGGCAAAAAAAGAAACCGCGCCCATCATTCGTCCCGGGGCCGGCAAAAAATACGAGGACTTCGAGCTCTCGTATGCACTTGATCTGCTGCACGGCAAAATGACGGTCAGCTCGATCGCCTCCAAAAGCGCGCAGGCGAACTGAAGCAGCAACGATTGCGGACGTCGCGGCAATCTTTGCGGGCGTCCTTTCGAAAGGCAGAGACCGAGCATGAGGCCCTGGACGCTCATGGCCGTTGGCGCCATTGCCGGAGCCGCGGCGGGTCTGGCCGCGCTGCCGCTCGCGCAAGGCGCCGATCAGCCCGACGCGAAGTCGGCCTATGGCGCGCTGGACCGTTTCGGGGAAGCCTTCGCGGTGGTACGCGCCAAGTACGTCGATGTGCCCGACGACCGCACCATGGTCGAAGATGCGCTGAACGGCATGATCTCGGATCTCGATCCGCATTCGAGTTACTTCGATCCCAAGACCTTTGCCGACATGCAGGTAAAAACCGAAGGCTCCTATGGCGGGGTCGGCCTCGTCATCGCGGCGGACAAAGGCGCGATCACGGTGGTTTCGCCGATCGACGATACGCCGGCGTCGCGGGCCGGCATCAAGTCGGGCGACACCATTCTGGCGATCGACGGCAAAGGCCTGCAGGGACTCAGTCTCGACAAGGTGCAGGAGTTGCTGCGCGGGGCCTCGGGCAGCAAGCTGGCGATGACGCTGATGCGGCCGGGCGCGCAAAAATCCTTTGAAGTCACGCTCGAACGCGCGGCGATCCAGGTCGAGGCCGTCAAGTCGCACCGGGAAGGCGACATCGGCTATATCCGTATTCCGGCTTTCAACGAACAGACCAGCGAAGGCCTGGAAGCGGCGGTGCGGGCACTGAAGAAGCAGATCGGTCCGCATGTGAGAGGTTACATCGTCGATTTGCGCGACGATGGCGGCGGCGTGCTGGACCAGGCCATTGCCGTCTCGGACGACTTTCTCAACCGTGGCGAGATTGTTTCCACGCGCGGCCGGGTGGCCGACGATACGCAGCGTTACGATGCCAAGCCCGGCGATATCGCCGAGGGCAAGCCCGTCATCGTGCTGATCAACGGCGGAACGGCATCGGCGTCGGAAATCGTGGCCGGCGCGCTGCAGGACCACCGACGCGCCACTATCCTGGGCACTACCTCTTTCGGCAAAGGTTCGGTTCAGACCATCATTCCGCTCAATGGCGGCGAGGACGGCGCCCTGCATCTGACGACGGCGCGCTACTACACGCCGTCCGGCCGCTCGATCCAGGCGACCGGAATCGTGCCCGACATCGCGGTGGCCCAAAGCGACGGGCAAACCGAACCCTCGCGGATCCTGCAGCCGAGCGAATCCGATTTGTTGCACCATTTGCAGTCCGAAGAATCCGCCCGCAACGCCGGCGCCCTCGACGCCATCCGCCCGCCGCCCGGCAGCAAAGTGGCCGATTTTCAGCTTTCCTATGCGCTCGATGTGATGAACGGAAAGATTGCGGCCAGGGGTTATCTGAAGAAGACCGCCGAGGAGTGACCTCGCACGCGCCATCTGCGTGATGCGGGCTTTGTTCCGGTACCGGCTTCGGCCATAGTGGCGCTCGCCCGTTCGTGGACCGCCATGTTCCAACCTCAGCTACGTCACCAGGATCTGCCCTACCGGCCTTGCGTCGGCGTGATGCTTTTCAATCGCGACGGACTGGTGTTCGTGGGACGGCGCATCGACCAGACGATGGAAGGCTGGCAGATGCCGCAAGGTGGCATCGACGGCGATGAAACGCCCCAGCAGGCCGCCTGCCGCGAGCTGGAAGAAGAGATCGGCACCAGAAACGTCGAGCTTCTGCGCGAGCACGATCAGTGGCTCAGCTACGATCTGCCGCCCTATCTTCTGGGCGTGGCGCTGCACGGTCGCTACCGCGGACAGCGTCAGAAATGGCTGGCGATGCGTTTTCTGGGTGACGATTCGGATATCGACATCGCGACCGAACACCCGGAATTTGGCCATTGGAAATGGCTCGCGGTCGAAGCGCTGCAGCGTCTGGTGGTTCCCTTCAAGCGCGACACCTATGCAAAGGTGATCGCGGCCTTTCGCGACCTTGCCTTTTCGGGGCAATAAGGCGCACCCAATCGGAAATAATACCGCCATGTCGCCAAAACCGTTTGCACGGCCGCCCGTCGTCATGATTCACGGCGCTTTTTGCGGCGGTTGGGCCTTCGAGCCGTGGCAAACGCTGTTCGAGGCGCAGGGCTATTCCACATATGCGCCGACTTTGCGGTATCATGATCGCGGCACGCACCCGCCGGCCGAGCTGGGCACGACCAGCATGCTCGACTATGCCGCCGATCTGGAACGCGCGCTTGACGCCATCGGCAGCGCGCCGGTCCTCGTCGGCCACTCGCTGGGCGGATTGCTGGCGCAGATGCTGGCGGCGCGACGTCCGTTGCGCGCGCTGGTGCTGCTTGCACCGTCCGCCCCCTGGGGCATGACGCCCTCCACGCCGTTCGAATTTCTTTCCTCGCAGGCGCTCTATCTTGCCGACGGTTTCTGGAAGACGGCAATCAAACCGCGCCACTGGATCGCGGCGGCGAACGCACTCGATCTGTTGGCGCGGGACGAGCGCGACGCCGTGTTTGCCCGCTTCGTTCCCGAATCCGGGCTGGCGACATTCGAGACCATGCAATGGATGTTCGATCGCAAGCGCGCCACCCGCGTCGAGGCACGCGCCGTGACCTGTCCCATTCTGTGTCTTGCCGGCCGCCGCGACCGGGTCAATCCGCCGGCGACGGTGAGAAGGCTGGCGCGGCGCTATGGCGGTCGCGCCCGCTACGAGGAACTCTCCAATCACAGCCACTGGCTGATCGGCGAACCGGGCTGGCAGAAAATCGCCGGCGGCATTCTGATGTGGCTGGAACGGGTGCTGGCGGATGAAGGCGCCGATGCGCAAAGCGGCGGCGAGCGCCGATAATCGGCGCCGCCAAAGCGGCCGGGATGGCGGTTCATTCATCCTCTTGCGGACGCCCGCACGATGGGTCTTAGGTACGGCTGCCACAGCCCCCCAAGCGCGAGGAACTGACGATGCTCGACAAGCTGAATTTCTATATCGACGGCAAGTGGGTCGCACCGGCCGCGCCCAAAACCCTCGACGTCATCAATCCCGCCAACGAAGAGGCTTACGCGCGCATCAGCCTGGGCTCGAAGGCCGATGTCGACAAGGCAGTTGCAGCTGCCCGCAAAGCCTTCGAGACGTATTCGCGCACGACGCGCGAAGAACGGCTGGCGCTGCTGCAGAAGATCGTCGAAGTCTACCAGAAGCATTATGCGGAAATGGTCGAAACCATCTCCCGCGAAATGGGTGCGCCGCTGGGATTGTCCAAGGCGGCGCAGGCCGCCAGCGGCCTGGGCCACATCGCCGAAGCCATACGCATCCTCAGGGATTTCCAGTTCGAACGCGTGCAGGGCTCCACCGCGATTGTCTATGAGGCGGCCGGCGTCTGCGGGCTGATCACGCCCTGGAACTGGCCTGTGAACCAGATCGCCTGCAAGGTCGCGCCGGCGCTCGCGGCGGGCTGCACGATGGTGCTGAAGCCCAGCGAGATCGCTCCGATGAGCGCGTTGTTGTTTGCCGAAATTCTCGACGAGGCCGGCGTCCCGCCCGGCGTGTTCAATCTCGTCAACGGCGATGGCCCCACGGTGGGCGAAGCGATGTCGGCGCATCCCGGCATCGACATGATGTCGTTCACGGGTTCGACCCGCGCCGGCATCGCGGTGGCAAAGGCCGCCGCCGACACCGTCAAGCGGGTGACCCAGGAACTGGGCGGCAAATCGGCGAACATCATTCTCGACGACGCCGATCTGAAGAAGGCGGTGGTGCAGGGCGTGCAGAACTGCTTTTCGAATTCGGGGCAGTCCTGCAATGCGCCGACGCGCATGTTCGTACCGGCCGCCAAGCAGAACGACGCGATGCAGTTCGCCAAGGGCGCGGCGGAATCGGCGAAAGTCGGCGATCCGTTCGCGGACGGCACCACCATGGGACCGGTCGTCAGCGAAGTGCAGTTCGACAAGATCCAAAAACTGATTCAGAAAGGCATCGAAGAAGGCGCCACCTTGGTGACCGGCGGTCTCGGGCGTCCCGAAGGCGTCAACCGCGGCTATTACGTGCGTCCCACCGTGTTCGCCAATGTCCGCAACGACATGACCATCGCGCGCGAGGAGATTTTCGGCCCGGTGCTATCCATCCTTCCCTACGAGACGGAAGCGGACGCCATCCGCATGGCGAACGACACGGAATACGGGCTGTCGGGGTATGTGCAGTCCGGCGACATCGAACACGCGCGCAGGGTGGCGAGCCAGCTTCGCACCGGCAACGTCCATCTGAACGGCGCCAGCGTCGATTTCAGGGCGCCGTTCGGCGGCTACAAGAAATCCGGCACAGGCCGCGAATGGGGCGAATTCGGCTTCGAGGAATTTCTCCAGGTCAAAGCCGTAATGGGCTACCAGGCCGCCTGAGCGGGCAAGCCGGGACTACTCCCGCCGCGAAGCGCATGGCTGTGCGGGGAACAAGAAGCTGGCTCTGCACAAAAACTCAGTAGTTCCCTGCATCCGCCGGTGGCTGCTTGGCGAAATTGCGCCATAGCTCCGCGGGCCGGAGCACCCATAGCTCGGCTGGATAGAGTGCCGCCCTCGGACGGCGGAGGTCACCGGTTCGAATCCTGTCCGGTGCAGCGCTCGCCCGTGGGCTTCAGCTCTTGCTGCCATCGTTGACCAGCCGCGAGCCAGTGAACCGGATCGAGATCCAAGGACACCTCGCCCTAGCCGTTCTCCTTCAGTCAGCTTCGTACTTTGATTGCTGCCCCGTTGTCCGCGCTCGAATGGCTGATGAAGAGAATGCCCACGTCGCGTTCTCTTCAAAACGCGGCGGAGAAGATGGCGCCAAGTCGCGCCCAGGCGCTGGGCGGCCGACAGGCATCTGTATCGAGGCGCGGATCGAGCTCGGGCGCGGCGCGCAGTTCCGCATCGGCAAACAGGCTCAATCCGTGACCCAGGTAGACGGAACAAATCCGATGGATCAGTTCGGCGCGCGGCAGCAGAATGATTCTGGAGACGTCGCGTATCTGCGCGGTGTTGTCGTCGGACGCCGTCACGATGCGCCTTCCGTCGGGACTGAAGGCGGCGCTTTCGACACCGCTTCCGTGCCCGCGCAGGACGGCGATCTGCTCGCCCGTACGCGCGTCCCAGATTCTTGCAGTGTTGTCCCGGGATGCCGTGACGACGCGCGTCCCGTCGGGACTGAAGGCGGCGCTCTCGACTGTGCCTTCGTGCCCGCGCAACACCATGATTTGCGCTCCCGTGCCCGCATTCCATAGCCGCGCGGTCCTGTCGTCGGACGCCGTAACGATACGGCTTCCGTCGGGACTGAACGCCGCGCTCCAGAGCCGCCCCGTGTGGCCGCGCAGGACCGTGATTTGCGCTCCCGTGCCCGCATCCCATATCCGCGCGGTTTTGTCGCCAGACGCCGTCACGATGCGCCTTCCGTCGGGACTGAAGGCGGCACCCTCACGCCCGCGCATGACCAGGATTTGCGCTCCTGTACTCGCGTCCCATACCCGGGCGGTTTGGTCATAGGATGACGTAACGATGCGCTTTCCATCGGGACTGAAGGCTGCTCTCTCGACTCCCTCTTTGTGTCCGCGCAGGACCACGAGCTGCGCGCCCGTTGCGGCATCCCAGATGCGCGCGGTTCTGTCGTCGGAAGCTGTGACCACGCGCTTTCCATCGGGGTTGAACGCGGCGCTCAGGACCGCGCCTTCGTGCCCCCTCAGAACGACCATCTGGCGGCCGGTGTTCGCGTCCCATATCCGCGCGGTCTCGTCGAAGGAGGCCGTGACAACGCGCCCACCGTCCGGACTGAAGGCGGCAATGTTGATGCCGTTTTGGTGCCCGCGCAGGCTGACGATTCGCGCCGCGGCGCCAACGTTCCAGATCCGCGCCGTCTGGTCATCCGACGCCGAGACGATACGCGTTCCGTCGGGGCTGAAGGCGGCGCTTCGGACATAGCCTTCGTGTCCGCGCAGGATCGCGATTTGCGCGCCCGTGTCCGCGTCCCACAGGCGCACGCTCTTGTCGCTGGACGCCGTGACGATGCGTTTTCCGTCGGGACTGAAGGCGGCGCTGGCGACCGGGCCTTCGTGTCCGCCCAGGATCGCGATTTGCGCGCCCGTGCCCGCGTCCCATATGCGCGCGCTCTTGTCGCCGGACGCCGTAACGATCCTCCTTCCGTCGGGGCTGAAGGCGGCGCTCAAGACAACGTCTTCGTGTCCGCGCAGCATCGCGATTTGCGCACCCGTGCTCGCGTCCCATATCCGCGCGGTCTTGTCGTAGGACGCCGTGACGATGCGTTTTCCGTCGGGACTGAAGGCGGCGCTCGAGACTACATCTTCGTGTCTGCCCAGCAGCAGGATTTGCGCGCCCGTGCTCGCGTCCCAAATCCGCGCGGTCTTGTCGCCGGCTGCCGTAACGACTCGCCTTCCGTCGGGACTGAACGAGGCGCTTTCGACTTCGCTTCTGTGTCCGCTCAGGAGCACCATTTGCACTCCCGTGTCGGCGTTCCATATCCGCGCGGTGTTGTCGATGGACGCCGTGACGATGCGCCTGCCATCGGGACTGAAGGCAGCGCTCCTGACCACAAGCGGGTGACGCAGGACCGCAATCTGCGTCCCGGTTTCTGCATCCCATATCCGCGCAGTCTCGTCGAAGGACGCCGTGACGATGCGTTTTCCGTCGGGACTGAAGGCGGCGCCGTTGACCTGACCTTCGTGCCCGCGCAGCACGGCCAGGGCGCTCGATTCGTCGGCGGCCCCATTAAGCTCCGCTTCGGCGGAAGAGCCATGACGGCCGATGAAGGGCCAATCGGCGGCAGCCAAGCCGGCCAGCCCATAGCGGACCGCCAGATCGTAATTACCGCTCCCGGACTCCTTTGCCGCGAGCGCGGCCAGCGTGTCGGAACGGCGTGCCGCGAGGCCTGCGAGAAGCTGTGCTACGCCGGCGCCCGCAAGAAGCACGATGACCGCAACGATCGCGATGAGCCCTCCAATGTTCCGCTGGAGCCGGCGCGTGCGCGCGATGCGCTGCCTCTCAAGCAGGCGCTCGTCGTTCTCGCTGGCGCGGCAGGCGGAAAGATAGCCGCGCTCCGTTGCGCCCAGCGCGCCGGCAAATCCGGGCCGCGCCAGCAATTCCTCGGCCTCGGCAAGGCGTCCGCCGCGATGAGCGAGCCAGCTTCGGCCCTTTTGCGGATCGTCAATCCCTTCATGCTTTTTCCACTCCGCCGCCGCGGCGCGAACGCCATCGAGCGCGCGCAGCGCATCGCGCTCCTCCGCGATCCAGGCCCGCAGCGCCGGCCATTGCCGCAGTATAGCTTCGTGCGCGACTTCGACGGTCTGGACAAACGCGCCATCGACGAGACGCGTGTCGCCGACGAGCAGCCTTTGATCGATAAGATGGCGCACGAGAGAGAGCGTCGATTCCGGCAGTGCGCGCAAGAGCTCCACGCGACGACCCGGCTCCGCATCGGCATCGTCGAGCTGCACCAGCGCGGGAATGAAAGCCGCGCGTGCGAGCTGCTCGATTTCCGCATGCGTGTGCGGCAGGGCAGGATCGTCGCGCGACGCTGCAAACGCCGCATCCACCGCGGCCATGATGGCGCCCTTCAATCCGCCGAGTTCGTGTGCGTAATACGCAAGCGTAAGCCGGCCTTCGCCGCGATGCCGCAGCGACAGCCGCTCGAGAGTAAAAGCGAGAAGCGGCAGCGCGTCGGCGTCTGCAAGGTCCTTCAACAGCTGTTCAGTGAGTTCGGCTTCGAGGTGAACCGGCGGACTGGCAAGCCGCGCCGGGCCTTCGATGACCTCCTTGAAGGAAGACGGTGTGAGCGGCGGCAGATCGAACGGCAGGCGCAGCACCTCAGTCAGACGCGGTTCGCTTTGCAGCTTCTCGAAGCTGTCGGCGCGGATGGTGGCGACGGCGAGCGTATCCGCATCGGCGCGGAGCGCTTCAGCGAGCAGCTCGAGCGCGCGACCCGCTTCCACATTTTCGCCCGCGAACAGCTCTTCCGCCTGGTCGATGGCGATCACGATGGTTGGGGGTTTTGCGCAAGAGGCTTCCCCTGCGCTTTGCGCAAATCGCGCAAGCCGATCCATCACAGGCTTGCGCAACTGCGCCAAGGCTTCAACGAGATCCTCGCGCCCGTTCAATTGTGCCGGATCGCGGCCCAGACTTGCGGCAAGTCCACTCTTTCCCGACAGTGCCGCCTGTTCGGGTCGAACGACCGGCAGCACGAGAAAATTTTCCTCGTCACGCTTCAGTCGCGCTATGAGGCCGGCTTTCAGGAACGAGGATTTGCCAGCGCCCGATGCGCCCAGGATCACGAGCATCCGCTTGGTCGCGCCGTCGCGCATGCGGCGCAATGCATCGAGCCCTTCCGTGATCTGCCGGTCGCGGCCGAAGAAGATGGCGGCGTCCTGCTCTTCGAGCGATTGCAATCCGCGGTAGATCACGCGGTGGGGATCCCCAGCCGGAGGCCAGGGGAAACTCTGCGGATCGAGGCCGGCGCGTTTCAACCCGATTGCCAGCCGCTCGAATCCGTCCGCTTCTTTTTCCGGATCGGAGATGTCAGCGATCTGGAACGACGCCTTCAATTCGACAGGCAGGCTGTCGAAGGAAGTCGGCGCGACGAACACCGGAAAGATTTTCTTCCCGAGCAGTTTGGCTGCCAGGAACTCGGCCTGACACCAACGCGACTCGACCCACGCCGGCGATATCAGGATCAGCACGCCCGAGCAGCGCTCGCCCGCCTGTTTCAGCTCCTGTTCCCAATGTTGACCAGGTGCCAACCCGCGCTGCGGATCGAGATCGAGGAACACTTCGCCCCAGCCGTTCTCCTTCAGCCAGCCTCGCACCTTGATCGCGGCGTTGTTGTCCGCGCTTGAATGGCTGATGAAGAGAATGCCCACTCCCGCCCCCACGCTTGAGGCAATTTAATCACACGCCGCTGATTATGGCGAGTTGGGCTGCCGCAATGAGGGAAAGCCAGGGGAGGAAAGAGAGATTGGCCTCCAGGCTCAATGACCACGCATCAGCTCTCCGGAACCTTCAAAGTGCGAGGATTCAATAAGACAAATTACGAGAACCCAGTTCCCATTTTCATCCTGTCCGGCGCGCCATTGGCGCCAAAAGCCGCATTCAGCTAAGATGCGCGCCTTGGGATAGACGATAAACTGGGTTCGGCGAGCATGTGGCGTCGTCACGCCCCGGGGGGCAAGCATGAAAGCCATTTGTGCCGTCCTGTTCGCAGGGATGGTCGGTTGCGCATTCGTCCAGCCGGTTTCAACGGCGGACGCCGCCACATTCACGGAGAAGGTCCTCTATTCCTTCTGCAGCCAGCGGAATTGCAAGGACGGCGCTTACCCCGAAGCGAAGGTTATTGAAGTGAACGGTATTCTCTACAAAACGACCTCTGGAGGCGGTCGCGGTGTGGCCTGTTACACCCAGGGGTGCGGCACGGTGTTCTCGCTCGACCCGAATATGGGCGTGGAGACGGTGCTTCACTCCTTTTGCAGGCAACTAAATTGCCCGGACGGCGCGGACCCATTCGACGCCGGTCTGATCGATGTGAAGGGCACGATGTACGGAACGGCCTTTGAAGGCGGCGGTAACGGTTGCGGCGGCTCTGGCTGCGGAACCGTGTTCTCCGTCGATCCAAACACCGGCGCCGAGACGGTGCTGTATTCTTTCAACGATTCCCCTTCGGACGGAGCCTACCCCCAAGGCGAACTGCTCCATGTGGAGGGTACGATCTACGGCACAACCCAAGGAGGCGGCGCCGGCGGGATGGGCACGGTGTTTGCGCTCGACCGAAAGAAGGCGACGGAGACGTTGCTTTATTCTTTTTGCAGCCGGCAGAATTGCGCGGACGGCTTTAATCCCGTTGGTCTGATCGATGTAAACGGCACACTGTACGGTACGACTCTTCAAGGCGGCAGCTATAACTGCGATCAGGGCGAGGGCTGCGGCACGGCGTTCTCGCTCGATCCGAACACGGGCGCGGAGACCGTGCTCCACTCCTTCGGCAACGGCACGGACGGCGGGCACCCCTACGCCGGTCTGATCGCCCTCAACGGCATTCTGTTCGGCACAACGGGATACGGGGGCGCGGATGGCGGCGGGACGGTGTTCTCCATCGACCCGAACACCGGCGCGGAGACGGTGCTCTATTCCTTTTGCAGCCAACAAAACTGCACGGACGGCGCGAATCCCTCCGCGACCCTGATCGATGTGAAGGGCACATTATACGGCACGACCCGTGCTGGCGGGAGCGTTGGCAACGGCACGGTATTCTTGCTCGACCCGGGCACCGGCGCCGAGACGGTGCTCTATTCTTTTTCGAGCGGCACCGACGGAGCGGACCCGCAGGCCAGCCTCATCAATGTGAACGGCACATTATACGGCACGACCGGTGGCGGCGGCGCCTATGGCGAGGGGACGGTGTTCGTGCTCAAGAAGAAGCGCCAGGCCCGCCTTCCATGGCTCGCGCCTTCTCCGTGAGCGTGTTATAGGACAGCAATGGCTCGGCACGGTTTCGTGCCTCGACGGAATGGGGTATCCGCGATGAACAAGATGTTGATGCTTCTTGCCAGCGCCTCCGGGTTGGCGCTCGCAGGCGAAGCGGCTGCTGCCGGCCATTTTACGCCTCGCAGCACCAGCACGCTTCTTTATGACCAAAGCGACAGCTCGGGCTTCGCGAAATACGCCGTCCCCTCGTGGGCGAACGACAGCAGCTTCATCCCCTACAGCACGCCGGACCTGGCAGCAGACGACTTCGTCATCCCGGGAACGGGCACCCATACAGTCACCGCGGTGTATGCTGCGGGCGTGGGGAGTTATCAATCCTGGGTGAACGTAATCTTCTTCAGCACCCTCAAGTACAACAAGCAGACCGGAACAACGACGGCAATCGTGAAGGCGACGTGCTCCGGGATGCCGTTTACAGACGAGAGCGGTACCGGAGACCTGTTGGTGGACGTATCGTCATGCGATTCTGGCACGTTTAATGGCGGCCATGACTACGCCGTCAGTGTCCAGCCTGAGTCGCCCGGCGGCATATGGTACTGGCAGACAAATCGGCAGCGGATTGGCAGACCGGGCTTCTGGTACGACTATGGCGGCGGCGGGTCCGGCAGTTGCTACACGCAGCTTACGCCGGTCAAGATCTGCTTCCCCACCAAAGGCTATGGCCCCGATCTCGCCTTTGCCATCTACGGTACCAACTCCGACGACGACAGGGGGGCCAGGAGATGAAAGCCGCTTCCATCGTTTTGTTTGCGGGGATGGTTGGCTGCGCAATTGTGCAGATCGTTGCAGCAGCGGAAGCTGCCATCTTCACGGAGAAGGTGCTTCATTCTTTCAGCGGCGGCGGCACGGACGGCGCAAACCCCGCCGCCGGCGTGATCAATGCAAATGGAATCCTGTATGGCACGACAGTGTATGGCAGTGGTGACGGCCTCCGCGGCACCGTGTTCGCCGTTAATCGGAAGACCGGTGCCGAGACCGTTGTCTATGCCTTCTGCAGCCAGCCGCAGTGCGCGGACGGTTTTAACCCGTCGGGCGGGCTGATCAATGTAAACGGCACGCTTTACGGCACAACTGCTGCTGGCGGCAGCGGGTCCGAGGGCCAGCAATTCGGAACGGCCTTTGCCCTCGACCCAAACACGGGCTCGGAGAAGGTGCTCTACTCCTTTTGCACCAAGCTGGTGAACGGGGCGTGCTCCGATGGCGCGAACCCTGCCGCTGGCGTGATCGATGCGAAGGGCACGCTGTACGGCACAACGCAAGAGGGCGGCAACGGCAACGACTCCGAAAACGGCACGGCGTTTGCGCTCGACCCCAAGACGGGTACGGAAACGGTGCTTTATGATTTTTGCAGTCAGAAGAACTGCACAGATGGCGAGCAGCCCCGCGCCGCTCTGGTCGATGTGAACGGCACGCTATATGGCACGACGGCCAGCGGCGGCATCTATGGCTGCCCAGGCGGCCAGGCATGCGGGGCAGCGTTCTCGCTCGACCCGAACACCGGCGCGGACAGCGTGCTCCATTCCTTTGGCAACGGCACGGACGGCCGGTACCCGGAAGCCAGTCTGATCGCTGCAAACGGCATGCTGTACGGAACGACATACGCTGGCGGGGTCACAGGTTGCGGTGGCCCCGGCTGCGGGACGGTGTTCTCCATCGACCCGAACACCGGCGCGGAGAAGGTGCTCTATTCCTTTTGCAGTCAACAAAACTGCGCCGACGGCGCGAACCCGTTTGCCAGCCTGATCGACGCGAACGGTACGCTTTACGGCACGACCCGTGCTGGCGGGAGCGCTGACAAGGGCACGGTATTCTCGCTCGACCCGAGCACCGGCGCCGAGACCGCGCTCTATTCCTTTTGCAGTCAACAGAATTGCACCGACGGCGCGAACCCTATCGCGAGCCTGATCGAAGTGAAGGGCAAATTCTATGGTACCACGGACGAGGGCGGCGCGTTCGGCTACGGCACGGTGTTCGTGCTCAAGGAGAAACGCTGAGCGCACAGCTACCATCTCACATCAAGGGGGAGCGAATTATGAAAGTCATTTCCGTCGTCCTGTTTGCGGGGATGGTTGGCGCATTCGTCCAGCCGGTTCCGGCAGCGCAAGCCGCCACCTTCGAGGAGAAGGTCTTATGGTCCTTCGGCAGCGGAACGGACGGGCAAGGACCCTCCACCGGTCTGATCGATGTGAACGGCGCGCTCTACGGAACAACGGCAGGAGGCGGCATTTATGGCGACGGCACGGCGTTCGCGCTCGACCCGAGCACCGGCGCGGAGAAGGTGCTCTACTTCTTTTGCATTCGGGGGGAGTATTGCGCGGACGGTAATCAGCCCCGCGCCGGCCTGTTCGATGTGAAGGGCAAATTGTACGGAACGACCGTTTATGGCGGCGGCACTGCCGACGGCGGAACGGTGTTCTCGCTCGACCCGAGCACCGGCAGGGAGAAGGTGCTTTACGCCTTTTGCCAGGAGCAGAATTGCACCGATGGCAGGAACCCGACAGCCAGCCTGATCGATGTGAAGGGGATGCTGTACGGCACAACGGACTCGGGCGGCACCGGCTCTCAAGGCCTCTTCGGCACGGCGTTCGCGCTCGATCCAAAAACCGGCACGGAGACGGTGCTGTATTCCTTTTGCAGCCAGCAGCATTGCATGGATGGCAAGAACCCGGCCCCCGCTCTGATCGATGTGAACGGCACACTATACGGAACGACCGCTGCCGGCGGCGCCGACTACACGGGATGTGATAACGCCGGTTGCGGCGCGGTGTATTCGCTCGACCCGGGCACCGGCGCCGAGACGGTGCTCCATTCCTTCCTGGGCGGCACGGACGGCAGGGCTCCCGAAGCCAGTCTCATCAATGTGAATGGTACACTGTACGGAACAACCTTTTGGGGCGGGGGCACCGGCTGCTACGCCGGCACCGGTTGCGGAATCGTGTTCTCGCTCGACCCGGGCACGGGCGCGGAGACGGTGCTCTATTCCTTTTGCAGTCAACAAAACTGTGCGGATGGCGCGGAGCCCTCCGGCAGTCTGATCGATCTGAACGGCACACTGTACGGCACAACGCAAGCTGGCGGGGGCACAGGTTGCGGCGGCGCCGGCTGCGGGACGCTGTTCTCGATCGACCCGAACACCGGCGCCGAGACGGTGCTCTATTCCTTTTGCAGTCAACAGAATTGCACGGACGGCGCTGTACCCCTCGCCAGCCTGATCGCTGGAAACGGCAAGCTCTTTGGCACAACGGGTGCCGGCGGCGCCTACGGCTACGGCACGGTGTTCGTGCTCAAGAAGAAGCGCTAAGCGGTACCGCCTTTCCCACGGCGCCTCCGCGCCTCCGCGTAAATTATTTGCCCGGACAAACGAAACCCCAAGTCGGGAACTCGCGATGGCACCCGGTCTAGAGCGTTTTCTGTTTGGGATTACGCGTAACCGCATGGCTGAAGAAGTTTTTCGCATTCGGTGGCTGAGAAGGTGGCGAGGACAGTTCCGATTCGGTCCCAGAGGGCCGATATTGTTCGCTCTTCGGCTTTTCGAGATGCGCTTTGATTTTGGCGAAGGCCTGTCCGATCGCCGTGGCAAACTCCGACTTAGATGGTCGCTGTGGTCGCCCCGCAGCCAGACAGTCCGTCATTGGTTCGGATCGGTTGGTTCTTGCCACCTGCTTGCAAGTCGTATTTAACTTTTGTATGATTAATGCTAGTGTTGCATTGTATCGACGCCGTCATCATGGCGCGCAAATTCAGGGATGAAAGCAGGACCCCGATGTGCCCCACCAACCTGGAGACGAATATGCGCGAAAACGAAAACCTTTCGCAGTCGGAACAATTGAGCGTCTCGCGCCGGCGGCTGCTGCAAGGCGCCGCAATGACCGTTGCCGGTGCGGCGGCAGTCATGGCGGCCATCGGACCCGCAGAAGCCAAGATGGCGCAGAAGGCCGCGGCCTATCAGGATACCGCCAAAGACGGGCAGAGCTGCGCCAGCTGCACGCTGTTCAAGGCGCCGTCATCCTGCACGCTGGTGGATGGCACAATCAGCCCGGATGGCTGGTGCAGGTTCTATTCGAAGAAAAGCTGAGGGCGCGGGCAAGCAGGGGCAGGCCCGGAAGCGGATGAGGACTTACCGCCTCTTGATGGAAATCAAGGGGCGCTTCCCCGCTGCGCCTTGGCCTGGCGTTGGGCAGAAACTATCTTTGACGAGGGGGCGAAATGTTCGGCGAATGTTTTCAGCACAAGTCGCAAGTCGTTGCAGCAGCAGCAATCGGCGCGCTTTTCGTCGCGCTCGACGCGAACAAAGCCCTCGCGGTGCCGAGCTTCGCGCGACAGACCGGCTTCGCCTGCGAAGCGTGCCACACCGTGTTTCCCCAGCTCACACCGTTCGGGCGCGTGTTCAAGGCGAGCGGATACACGCTGTTCAATACGCTCAAGGTGGGGGATATCGACAAGATGAAGAGGAGCACGCTGTCGATCAGCGACCTTCCTCCCATCTCCGCGATGATCATTGCGTCGACGGGCGAAGAAACGAAAGCCAGCGATTCGACTTCCAGCAAAAGCTCCACCGACTTTCCGCAACAGGCGAGCCTGTTTTATGCAGGTCGTATCTCCGACAATGTCGGCGCCTATTTCCAGCTCACCTACGACGACCAGAGCGGCACGGTCGGCATCGACAACACGGATATCCGTTTCGCCGACGTTGCAAATCTCGACGGTCACAATGTGATCTACGGCGCCAGCCTCAACAACAATCCGACCGTGCAGGATTTGTGGAACAGCACGCCGGCCTGGGGACAACCCTTCATCGGCTCACCGGCGATGCAAAGTCCGGTCGCCCACACGCAGATCGAAGGCGCGATGGCGCAGTCGGTCGCCGGCCTGACCGCCTATACCTACATCGACCAGACATATTACGGCGAAGTGGGGATCTACCGTTCGGCGTTGCAGGGCGCCTCGGTTGCCAACAACGGCAACACGACGAACAACGTCATTGCCAACGCGGCTCCGTATTGGCGCTTTGCCTATGAAAACGATTGGGGGAGCAATTCCTGGCAGTTTGGAACGCTGGGATTATATGCAACGCTCGACAATCCGACGACGCCGGCCGGCAACGCCATCAACGGCTCTCTGCAGGGCGCCATGCATGACAGTTTCCTCGATGCGGGACTCGATACACAGTATCAGTACATCGACGACGACAATCAGATCTCCATCGATGGGCGCTGGGTTCATGAAGAAGAACGCCTCAACGCCAGCTTTGCCGCCGGGTTTGCCTCGAACAGCACGGATCAAATCGACAGTTTCGACCTGACGGGCAGCTACTATTGGCGGCGCAAATTCGGCGCGAGCATCGGTGTCTTCAACGTCAGCGGCTCGAGCGATCCCCTTTACTTCGGATCGTCCAACGGCTCGCCCAGCAGCACGTGGAGCACGGCCGAGGTCGACTACGTTCCGTGGCTGAACGTCAAGCTCGGTCTGCAATACACGGCGTTCTTCAAATTCGACGGCGCCAGCACCAACTATGACGGCGCCGGCCGCAACGCGTCGGACAACAACATGCTCTACGCGTTCCTGTGGGTGGCCTTTTGAGACACGCGCCGGAAAACGGAGATTGAAATGGTGAAACACCTCTTCGCCGGTTGCGTGTCGCTCGCCGCGTGCCTCATCGCAGTGCCCTGCTTCCCGGACGACACGCCGAAGCCATCCGACGCGACGCAGGCCGCCGCCAGGACCATCGGCACCACCTGCCAGAACTGTCACGGTGACAAGGGCGACAGCACGTCGCCGACGTTTCCGCGGCTGAACGGCCAGCGGGCGGACTACATTTCCACGCAGCTCAAGGCGTTTCGCGATCACAGCCGCGCCGATCCGCACGCCCAGGCCTATATGTGGGGCATGGCCTCGACGCTCGGCGATGTGCTGATCGGTGAGCTTGCGAAATACTACGCAAGCCAGACGCCGACAGAGCCCCAATCCGGCGGCACGCTCGCCGCGGAGGGCAAGAAGATATTCATGGAAGGTGTCGAAAAGGATCACATTCCACCGTGTCAGGCCTGTCATGGCGGGCACGGCCAAGGCGACGGCACGACGCCGCGCATTGCGGGCCAGCATGCCGATTACCTCATCAAGCAGCTGGAAGCGTTCCGTTCGCTGTTGCGCCAGAACGACGTGATGCACGCCAACACGAAGGAAATGACGGACAGCCAAATCGCCGCGATAGTTTCGTATCTCGGCAACGACTAGGATTCAGACCCATTAACGAGCGTCTGTAAGAGCGTGATGCCCGCTGATCGTGGTGGGTTTTGATTTTGGACGGCCAGTGGATTACTCGATTCGCCATGCCACCTGGAATATGTGCTCCGTCTCGACAGGCTTTCCATCGCGAATGATGGGAAAAAAGCGGAACTTGTGGACACAGTCTAACGAGGCATGATCGAGTTGAGAGCTGTTGGTCGTTTGCGCGAGCACAACGCTCTTCACGGTTCCATCCGACGCAACTTCCGCAAAAATCAGCGCCACACCCTGCTCATGGAGGCGAAGGGCATCGGTTGGATAATATCCGCTGCAGATGTTCGGCAATGCGTTGGGCGTCGGATCGGCAAAGAATGATCGATGCGGCCAGCGGAAGTACCCAAGCATCGTTGTAGCATTGGTGGGCTTACCATCGACCAAAATCGGTCTGACAACGTGACCCTTGATGCACGCGAGAACTGCATTGTCTAACCCGACATCGCCGCTGGACTTAAAGATTGCGGAGTCGCCGATTTGACCCGCATCGCTGAGGCGAATTGATATCAGCGTTACAGTCGGAGGTGTTGGAACTTTCGCGTTTGGATCAAGATAAGCGTCGCAATTTCGCGGAGGCAGGCTGGACGATAGCCGTTGCGATGCTTGCCCGGCCTGGGCCTGCTGACCAGCTTCGGAAATGGGTTGTTCGTTTACGGGTTGAGCGCGCGACGAAGAGACCAAGAAAGAGGCAGCAATTACGATACAGCAGATCGCGCAAATGCTCGTCATGCTGTTGCGACCGAGAGTCATGTGAAATCAGACCTTGCTTTCAACCGGATGTTATCCCAAGGCGGCGTAGATTCCGGATCTGTATTTTAGACTGTCTCCAAAAATGTTGACGCGGAGCCCGTCCGCTTTTGGAGGTCGTCGTGATTGCGGAGCGGCTTTCTCACAAGAGCGTCCGTCTTCTGGACGAGGTGCGGCCGCAGTTTCGAAAATCCGTATTCGGGTGAGCCGCGCACTGGGGCGATTATGTGAGTCGCTGGGCCGGTAGCATCTCACCCGATCATCGCCAATACCTCCCTCAGCCTTTCCACGATTTCGTCGATCTGGGTTTTCTCGACGATCAATGGCGGCGACAATGCGATGACGTCGCCGGTGACGCGGATCAGCACTCCGCGGTCGAAGCAGGTGTGGAAGACTTCCATGGCGCGGGCGCCCGGCGCATCTTTTCGCGGCTCCAGCTCTATGGCGCCGACGAGCCCGAGATTGCGGATGTCGATGACGTGTCGGCAGCCTCTCAGCGAATGGAGCGCCTCTTCCCAATAAGGCGCAAGATCGCGCGCCCGCTCGAACAGCTTTTCTTCCGCATAGACATCCAGCGCCGCCAGCCCGGCCGCGCAGCCCAGCGGATGGCCCGAACAGGTGTAGCCGTGAAAGAATTCGATGCCCGGCGGAGCGTTGTCGATGACCGCGTCGTAAATTTCGCGGGCCGTCGCCACGGCGCCCATCGGCACCGCGGCATTGGTCAGGCCTTTCGCCAGCGTGACGATATCCGGCGTGACGCCGAACATCAGCGAGGCGGTGGCGGCGCCCAGCCGTCCGAACGCCGTGATCACTTCGTCGAAGATGAGCAATATGCCGTGCCGGCGCGTAATCTCGCGCAGCCGTTCGAGATAGCCGCGCGGGGGCACCAATACACCCGCCGAACCGGCCACGGGCTCGACGATGACGGCCGCGACCGTTTCCGCGCCGTTCAGCGCCACGATGCGCTCGAGTTCGTCGGCCAGATGGGCCCCCCACGCGGGTTGTCCGCGGCTGAACGCTGCATTCTCGATGCTGAGGGTGTGCGGCAAATGCGAGACGCCGGGCAGTTGCACGAAGCCGCGGCGGTTGTTGACCAACCCTCCGACCGAAAGTCCGCCAAACCCCACGCCGTGATAGCCGCGTTCGCGCCCTACCAGCCGCGTGCGCGTGCCCTGGCCGATCGCGCGCTGATACGCAAAGGCGATCTTGAGCGCGGTATCGACGGCTTCCGAGCCGGAGTTCGTGAAGAAGATGCGGTCGAGGCCTGGCGGCAGGATGCCGGCGAGACGGGCGGCAAACGCAAACGCCAGCGGATGGCCCAGTTGAAAACTGGGTGCGTAATCGAGAACACCCGCCTGCTCGCGGATGGCGTCCACGATCCGTCTGCGGCCATGACCGGCATTGACGCACCACAGCCCGGCCGTGCCGTCGAGAATCCCATGGCCGTCCGGCGTGAAATAATGCATGTCCTTTGCCGAGGCGAGCAGGCGGGGATGGGCGTTGAAGGCGCGGTTGTTGGTGAACGGCATCCAGAAATCGGTGTCGTTGCGAAGGATTTTGCTCATGAGACTCTCGCCTGAATCGTCGGGAGAATAGCAAATTCCGGTCAAATAAAAAAAATTGTCATGGCCCGCGAATGCGGGCCACCCAGTTTGTCTCGCGCAATCTTTCAACGTTATCCGGCCGCGTGCGCCGAATTTGCGTCGCATGCGCCTGTATCACCTGGGTGGCCCGCATTCGCGAGGGCTTTGCAGAAGTCGCTGTATGTGCGGGTTGGCAGTTGATTGCGGTTTTCGTTCGGTTTGCGGGTCGGGAAAGGTGGACTGGAGGAGCGTTGTCCCCGTTATGGGGCCATCGCTGCAACCCTTTTGAGGTTCAT
>DATCBQ010000048.1:0-7852 GCA_036511745.1 Rhizomicrobium sp. | reverse complement strand
TCCACAGGGAGTGGACACTACCCTATAAGGGTAATCGGAGCAAGGTGGGAGGCGTTTGGGCACTGCCTCAGTTTGAAGTCTCCGCGCCGTTCGCGCCAGCCTTGCGATTGGCCGGGGGACGCTTTGGCGCTTCCGCCCGTGCGTCCATAAGAGCCAAGATATCCGTCATTTCCCAAAGGCGCGTCTCGATGCCAGCGGCCATAGCCGGCGACGTGCGCAGCATCGACGGTGCGCGTCACTAAGCTTATGTCGCGCCTCCTAAGACTCCACGTATTTCTTCATCCTCTTGCTCCGATGGAGCATAACTCGCCCCTTCAGGAGTGCCTTTTCAATTGCCGAGCCCATGTCCATCAACGATCCGAAGGGGATGGATGGTCCGCCAGTGATGCCGTGAGAATCATTGCGATCTAACGCAACCGCACCGGCCGCCCATCCATGGCGCTTGCGTATGCTCCCCTTATCGGACGCAATACCGTCCGTCCAAAATCTTACAGTCACGGTGATCATCTTCTCGCCATGCTTGGCGATCACTTTCGGCTGACGCCTTTCCATTTGCCCTACGCCTGAATTGCGGGATCAGTATGCCTCAAGCCCGAAACGAGCTACAATACCTGTCTGAGGGGTGCAAACCCCCTGCGGGCGATCCACAAGCCGCTCCGCAAGATCGCCAACGAACTCTAGCGCATGTGCGCCGTCACGGTCGCCAACAAGGTAGGAAACGATCAGCTTGGAGTCAGCGTCGATTGGGGTCCATGTCCATACGTCGCCAGCCTTCTTCGGGCCGGACTTGGCGAGCGGGAGGTTGACCTTCTTGCAGTAGTTGAACGACCAAATCAGCGCTCGTGATCCTTCCATCTAGATTTAGCGCCAGCTTTGGCGATTTCCTTTCGACGCTTTGCTGAAGTACTTTCTGCACGCGTCTTCCCGTCTTTGCTGCCAAACTCCGCCGCTGCGCTCTTGGGTAGTGGCACTGTTTCTGAATTCTCCCCGTCGCGATTCGGCCAACCATAACGCCGGCTCCGACGACATCGGCGGGGCGACGCTCGCCTTTAGGACCTTTTGGCATCTTCTGACCTGTAAATTATTGTGTCTCCTTTGCGCGCTACGGCGCGAACGTGGAAGTGATCCGGATTTTTCATCGGCGCGTGCATTTTCGCTTCACTGATGGCGAATTCATTGCTTGGCGCTCTTATATGGAAACTTTCCTTTCGAAAGCCGTCGAAGTGGCTTTTGTCAGGAAAGAAGCAGTCCACCATGTAGTGCGATATGCGGCCTTGGGGTCCTTTGGGCATGGAGATATTCTAGCGGCTCAGATGGAGATTTGCGACATGCCAAAACACGCTGACGGCCCCAAGACCCCACCTCAGATTGTCCGGTTCGATCAACTAACACAGCTGGGCGAGCAACCGCCAACGACAAATGAGTGGAAGAAAACCAAGAAGTTAGGAGATAAAGCGAAGAAGGCGGCGATTGAACAACAGCGCGCCGCACGCTTGGCGCGCGATAAGAATCGCTAGCGCCCATATTTCAAACCGAGACAGTGCCCGCGCCTGATTGCCGGATAGCCGGCGATTGAGGAATTTACCGGCGGACATCCGATTATTGGGCGGTGAGCCTGTTCGGGTTTACCGCTTCGGCCGTGCGGCAATGGGAGCAGGGGCGCCGCCAGCCGCATGGACCGGCGCGGGTGCTGCTCGCCATCATCAACCGCGAGCCCAACGCCGTCCGGCGGGCGCTCGCGCCTGTGGCGGGATAAGCCGGAAAGGATAACGGGTTATCCACATCCTGTGGATACGGTGCATATCTTCCGCCGGCCTTGGCGCATCGCGCGCCTGGCGGGGGATAAAAGCTGTGGGTTCAATTCGCTTGCGCGGGCGGCGGCAACACCACAAAGCTGGCCGCAAGAGCCGCCTCGCCGGGAATGCGCGGCGGCGGCCAAGGGTGAAGCGGGATGAGCGAAGTCGGCGGCAGCAAAGAGCTATTCCCGTTTCCGGACGGCGCGTCTCAAGCGATGCCGCCCGATTACTCGGGAGTCATCGCGTATCAGGGCCTGCGCGAGATGGTCCGTCGCGGCGAGCTTGTCGCCGCCAGCGAAATTGCGCGCGACCAGTTTCAGCCGGCGAGCCTCGACCTGCGGCTGGGCCGCCGCGCCTGGCGCGTGCGCGCAAGCTTCCTGCCGGGAGCCGATGCCACGGTCATGGAGCGCATCGCGCAGCTTCACGATCGGGAGGATTCGCCGGAGATCGATCTGTCCGAAGGCGCCGTCTTCGAGAAAGGCATCGTCTATGTCGTGGAGCTGCTCGAACACGTAAAGCTCACCGACAGTTTGACCGGCGTCGCCAATCCGAAAAGCTCGACCGGCCGCGTCGATGTTCTGGTGCGGCTGATCGCCGATCGGGCAACCGCCTTCGACAGGATCGAGCGCAAATATGAAGGCCCGTTATATCTCGAGGTTGCGCCCCAGGCCTTCAGCATTGTCGTCAGGCAGGGCGTGAGGCTCAATCAGTTGCGGTTTCAGCGCGGCAGCCTCACCGGGCTGCCGACGACAATCCCGGGCGGCGTTCAGGAGCTTTACGCCAAAGGTCAGCTCGTCAAATCCGATGGCGCGCTGCTGCCGCTACGCGGCAATCTCGTGCCGTTGACGGTCGACCTCAAGGGAGACGGCAGCGGCGCCATCGTCGGCTATAAGGCGAGGAAAACCACCAACACGATCAACCTCGAAAAAATCTGCCATTACGACCCGCGCGATTTCTGGGAGAAGATTTCGGACATCGATGGCCGGCTGTATCTGGACCGGGGCGAATTTTATATTCTGGCGACCCGCGAAGATGTGGGCGTGCCGCCCTGGCTGGCCGCGGAAATGGTCCCCTATGATTCCGCGTCGGGGGAATTTCGCGTGCATTATGCGGGGTTCTTCGATCCGGGCTTCGGCTGGAACGGCCGCGCCCAGGGCAGCCGCGCGGTTCTGGAGGTTCGCTCCTACGGCGTCTCCTTCCTGCTCGAGCATGGGCAGACGGTCGGCTGGCTCAGCTACAGCCGCCTGTGCGGCGGTTCGTCGGACCTCGTATACGGTGCCGACATCGCCTCGAATTATCAGGGCCAGACCATCGCGCTGGCCAAGCACTTCAGGCCGTGGCCGGGCGTGTAGCGCCGCCCGCGCTGACTTTGCGCGGTGATTTGGGGACGAATTTGTGTATGCTGCACGCATGGACACACTTCTGAGCCGGATCACGATACGGGACGGGCAGTGCCACGGGCAGCCCTGCATTCGCGGCATGCGCATTCGCGTTATTGACGTGCTGGAGATGCTGGCCGGCGGCATGACCCATGCCGAAATACTCGCCGATTATCCCTATCTTGAGCCGGACGACATTCGCGCCAGTCTTGCCTACGCCGCCCAGGAAATGAATCACCCCGTTGTGACGGCGGCCGAGTGAAATTTCTGATCGACGCGCAGCTTCCTCCCTCGCTTGTGCAATGGCTGCGGTCCGTGGGATGCGAAGCCGAGCACGTCGAAGAAATGGCGCTGCGAAACGCCGAAGATCGGGCGATACGCGATCATGCGGTGAGCAACGGGTTCGTGCTGCTTACCAAGGACAGAGATTTCGTGCCCGCCGCCGAATCGACGGCGACCGACCTTCAGGTCGTATGGATACGCACGGGCAACATCTCCAACCGTGTGCTGTTTCAGCGCCTGGCCGCGGACTGGACGCGTGTCCTCGCGCATCTCGAAACCGGCGTCCGGATTGTGGAATTGCGCTGATCGCGGAACGCAACGGAAATATGGATGCGGTCGCCCGAATCCATTGGGTCACGCGCGCGGCGTTCTGAAGGGATCGAGCGTCCGCACGCCAAATTGTCTGAAGTCGCGAATGTTGCGCGTCGCGACGATGAGGTTGTGGACTTCGGCCGTCGCCGCAATCATGGCATCTTCGAGCAGATGTTCCGGGCGGCGATGGAGAAGCCGTGCCCAGCAACGAAAAATCGCCCCGTCCATGGGCAGCACATTATACGTCTGCGCCACCTGCCCGATCCACGCTTCGATCTCTGCCGCCTTTGCCGGATCCCGTTCGCGCGCGATCTCCACACCCGCCTGCAACTCTCCCAGCGTGACGGCGCAAAGGTGAAGATCGCAATCGGAAACGCTGTGGAGCCACGCCACAACGCCGCCATGCGGTTTCGTTCGTCGCAGTTCCGAAACGACGTTGGTATCGAGAAGATACATCGTCCGCCTCAGTCGAAGCGCAGCGGCGCGCGCCGGCGCTGGCGACTGCGCGACGGTGGGAGCATGTCGGATCGCGGCGCCGGGGCCAGCAACAGCTCTTTGAGCGTCGGACGCGCCGATTTCTCAAGCCGCCGCCAATCCTCGACCGGCACAAGCACAGCCGCATCCGTCCCCCGCTTCGTCACCACCTGCGGGCCTTCCCTGAGACACGTATCGAGCAGCTCGCTGAAGCGGGCCTTGGCGTCCTGCACCGACCAGTTTTTCATGGCGGCTTCCCCAATAGATTAAGACTAGTCATATGACTAGTCCGGTTGCATCTCCGAATCAAGGCGAAACCCGCGATTGCCCGGTTTGGGATGTCCCGATGGCCTGCCCTGGGCCGCTGATACGGCGGCGCATCGCGCGCGGTAGGCTGGCGCTGTCAGGCTTTACGGGCAGCGTAGCGAGTTCGTCGCCGATTTGACGTTCGAACGGTTTGTCGCGGTCCAGTTCGCGCTCGATTGACTTCAGCAACTTGATAAGTGTCGTCAACCGCTGCTGGCCATCTACTATCTCCGTGACGTGGTGCTGGTCCGTGCCGATCTGATAGGGTCTCCGTATTCGAATCATGGGAAGCGGCGCGGATTGGGTAATTAGGGCGAGGCAATAAGTACAATGGGGCAAGACGAACCCATCGCAAACAAGAGAATCGGCGACCGGCGTCGACTACTCAAAGCCGGGAGAATTGTCTTTGGCCAAGGCCGCTCGGTCATCGACTGCACCGTGCGAAGCGTTTCCAGAACCGGTGCCATGCTCAATGTGCAGAATGCGGTAACCGTACCCCAGGAATTTGAATTGCGCTGGGACGGCAACGTGCGGCGCTGTACCGTGGTTTGGCGAAAGGTCGCCAGCCTCGGCGTCAAGTTTGACACTTAGGTTTTCAGTCCCGATCCCAAACTGTACCACTACCGGCCTCGCGTCTCTTTCGCAGGAGGGCGAATCGGTCCAGGCTGACCCGCGTCACACGCCTGCGAAGGGATCGAACATGCGCACCATATTTCTCACGGCAGCGGCGGCGATCGCTGCGATCTGTTGCGCGTCCGCGTCGGCGGCGCCGCACGTGAAGGCCACGCTTCCCTGCACGTTCGGCCAGGCGATGGAGCAGGACCACATGCTCGACATCGCGAACACGACGAAGGCGGCGTTGTCGGCGGAGACGATCGTCAATCTCGCCATCACGGCGAAGCCGAACGGGGAGCAGTATGACTGCTTCGCGCTCACGGCGCCGCTCGCCGCGGGCGCACATCTCAGTCACATGGAGAAGGTCACGGTGGGCACTACGGGACTGGTGTGCAAGGCGTTCCTTTCCGGCAAATATCCCGCCATCAGCCACGGCTCCGACGGCAGCTCCTCGACTCAGTGCGATTATTGAGTTTCCGCCTTCGCCGAAGCGGGCCCTCGTCCGATCGTGCAGCGGCCTTGACGCGCATTGCATTCGGGCACCGGGAATTGCGCATCGTGCAGCCGCGCGTCCCGTTCGCGGAGTTATTCGCCGCGGACGCGCGGCGGCCGGGTCCCGGGTCTTCGCGTCGCAAGCGACGCTCGCACGGGATGACAAGCTCAATCTATTCCGCCGCTTCGGCCAGATGCGGCGCGGCCTCGAGCACATCGGCGCCGACATGGGCTTCGAACTTGCGGAAGTTTTCGCGGAACATGCCCACCAGTTTTCGCGCCTGCGCGTCATAGGCGCTTTTATCGGCCCAGGTGTCGCGCGGATTGAGGATCTTCGCATCGACGCCGGGCACCGCAACCGGAACGCGAAAACCGAAATGCGGATCGAGGCGCATCTCCACATTGGCGAGCGTTCCGTCGAGCGCCGCCGCCAGCAGCGCGCGCGTCGCCTTGATCGGCATGCGGCTGCCGGTGCCGAAGGCGCCGCCCGTCCAGCCCGTGTTCACCAGCCAGCAATCGGCGCTGTGCTGGGCGATCAGATCGCGCAGCAGATTGCCGTATTCGGACGGATGGCGCGGCATGAACGGGGCGCCGAAACAGGTCGAGAAGGTCGGCTGCGGCTCCTTGCCGAGGCCCTTCTCGGTGCCGGCGACTTTCGCCGTGAAGCCCGAGAGAAAATGATACATCGTCTGCGACGGCGTCAGCCGGGCGATGGGCGGCAGCACGCCGAAGGCATCCGCCGTCAGCAGGATGACGTTTTTCGGGTGCGGCGCCGTGCCGGTCGGCGAGGCGTTGGGAATGTAGTCGATGGGATAGGCGGCGCGGGTGTTTTCCGTGTAGCGGCCGTCGTCCAGATCGAGCTCGCGGGTCACAGGGTCCATCACCACATTTTCGAGCACGGTGCCGAAACGCTGCGTGGTGGCGTAGATTTCCGGCTCCGCTTCCGGCGAAAGCCTGATCACCTTGGCATAACAGCCGCCTTCGAAATTGAAGACACCGTTTTCCGACCAGCCATGCTCGTCGTCGCCCACCAGGGTGCGCGAAGCGTCGGCGGAGAGCGTCGTCTTGCCGGTGCCGGAGAGGCCGAAAAAGATCGCGGTGTCGCGGTTGCGCCCGACATTGGCCGAGCAATGCATCGGCATCACCCGCCTGGGCGGCAGCAGATAGTTGAGGATGGTGAACACCGACTTCTTCATCTCGCCGGCATAGGAAGTGCCGCCGATCAGCACCAGCTTGCGCGAAAAATCGACCGCGATCACCGTCGCCGATTCGCTGCCATGCACCTTCGGATCGGCGTTGAATCCGGGCAGGTCGATGACGGCGAATTCCGGCGCGAAGCCCTTGCGCTGCTCCGGCCTGGGTTCGATCAGCAGATGCCGGATGAACAGCGAATGCCAGGCGAGCTCCGTCACCACGCGCACCGGCAATCTGTGAACCGGATCGGCGCCGCCGAACAGGTCCTGGACAAACAGTTCGCGGCCCTGGGCATAGGCCATCATCGCCTGAAACAGCGCCTCGAACGCGGCCGGCGTCATCGCCTTGTTGTTGTCCCACCAGACCGGGCTTTCCGACGCCGCATCGCGCACGATGAACTTGTCGGCGGCCGAACGCCCCGTGTGCTGGCCGGTGAGGACCACCAGCGGCCCGTTCTTCGCGACATGTCCCTCGCCGCGCGCCACGGCGAGCTCGTAAAGTTCGGGCGCGGTCAGATTCCAGCGCACGTTTTTGAGATTGCGAAATCCCTGACCTTCGAGGCCATGGGCGCTCGCATGCCGCCCGTCCTGAGACATGTCCGCTCCGTTCCTTGCGATACCAGGCCCAATGGCCCGGCCGCACCCCAGCTATGCGGGCAAGATAGGCTTGAGGCCGCTGGAACCGCAAGGAAGCGTGTGAAGGAGCGGGAAAATGCAACCGGTTCCGCATCATGTTGTCCCAAAGGCCAATTGCCACACGGCGGGGCGTTGCCGGCGGTCGCAGGGCGGCCTGTGGAATGCCGAGGGATTGGCTCCGGGAGTCGGCCCAAAGCCCGCGCGGCCTGCCCTCCGAAGCTTTAGCGCAGGAGAGGAACCCAGCCAGCGCGTGTCCGCGCACTGAATAAACGGCTCCCGAACCAAGCCCTATCGCATTTCAATTCAGGGGCAACGCGGCGACGGGATACGCATAGAAGTCGTCCGGGATGATCGCGCGCCCTTGGCG
>DATCBQ010000047.1:0-26947 GCA_036511745.1 Rhizomicrobium sp. | reverse complement strand
CTTTGCAGGTATCGAGCTGGCCGGCGTTGATCAATTGATACGTTTTCGTCCTGCCGACGCCGTAGATCTCGCAAAATTGGCGGATCGAAAGTGCTCGCTTGGCCTGCAATACCCCGACATTTGACGCGATTGCGGAGACTTGGCGCGGACGACACGCTATTTCGTCACCGGACGCCTGCGCAGCATCTCGAGTGGCTGCATCCGGCGGCGTTCGCACGCGCGATGAATCATCGGGGGTATTTTGCATCGAGATTGACCTCAAAGTGCGCACGGCAAACATTTGCCGGTCGGTTGTCGCAACGGGAGGCAGAGCTTATTTCCGCCCGTTACAGGTGCGTCACTATGAGATTGAAGCTATCTAGGAGCCCGGAATACCCCGGGAGATCCAGTCAGTGTTCCAAATAATCGCTGAGATTGCAAGTGGCGGAATCAACGTCAAGGTGAACTCTTTCTCGACGACGAACGCCGACGAACGTCAATGACCAATGTCGGGGACTATTGCCATATTTTTGGGTCACGTCACGTTGTCCGAGCACGCGCGAATTTCAGTGCCGCAAGTGCGAGTTGTTCCGCCCATCGGGAAGAAGCGAGCCAGCACGCCCCCACGGCGGAAGCGAGCCCGACAATGAGTGTGAAAGTCCCGATAAACACTATCGACCAGCTTCGGCCGTGTGAGTCCGCGGTCGTTCGCAGCCGCTCGCTCAAGCGTGCCGCTTCGATGACAGCAACAGCTTGTCACCGGCTTCGACTCTGTCCAGCTAGTCGACCCGCCATCTCATCATCCGAAGCTGTTCGTCCCGGTGCTCCCCCGGTGGCAGTCTCGCGGCGGACCGCATCCAGGTCGACATGGCCCAGCCGGGGTTCGATAGCAGCTGCCGCCCGCTTGGTTCGCGGCGGTTCGAGCTCGAACATCGGACTGGCCGCCTGAGCTTCGAGGCACTTTCAATTGGCCGCCTAGTTCGCGAAAATGGCGACGCCTCTGGCCGATCGGGCGCCGTCGGGTGTGACGGCCAAACCCATCGGCGGAAAAGGCGGGTATAGCTGTGGGTATCAAACAACAAGGTTGGAATATTACTTCAATAAAAACAATGTGATAGGTGCGACATGCTTCTTCTGATCGATAATTACGACAGCTTCACCTACAATCTTTACCACTACCTCTCGGAGCTGGGAGCCGAGGTTATCGTCAAGCGCAACGACGCGCTGATGGCTTGCGAAGCGCTGGCGCTGAAGCCGCAAGGCATTGTGCTGTCGCCTGGGCCCCGCACCCCCGGCGAAGCCGGCATCTGCATCGACATCATCGTCAAAGCCAACGGTACAATCCCCATTCTGGGCGTCTGTCTCGGCCATCAGGCGATCGGACAGGCATACGGAGGCCGCATCGTGCGCGCGCCCGAACCCATGCACGGCAAGCTGAGCCGCATCCACCACACCGGAAAGGGGATATTCCGCGGCCTCAACGACGATTTCGAAGCGACGCGCTATCACTCGCTGACCATTGACCGCGAAGTAATGCCCGACGATCTTCAGATCACCGCCACGACATCCGACGGCACAATCATGGGCGTGATGCACCGCGCGCATCCCGTGCACGGCGTACAGTTTCATCCCGAGAGCATCGCATCGCAGAACGGTCACGCCTTGCTGCAAAATTTTCTCGCGCTTGCCGATGAATTCGCTTCCGTACCGGCATGATCGCAGACCACGAGTTCTCTTCGCTGTTGAAACAGGTAGCGAATGGACAGGCGCTCGACGCGGAATCGTCGGCGCATGCGTTCGGCGCCATCATGTCGGGCAAAGTGTCCGAAGCGCGGATCGCGGCATTTCTCACGGCGCTGAGCGTGCGCGAAGCGACGGTAGAGGAAATCATCGGGGCGGCGCGTGCCATGCGCGGCGCCATGCGCACGATCAACGCGCCGCCGGAAGCCATCGATCTTTGCGGCACGGGCGGCGACGGGCATGCAACGCTGAATGTTTCCACGGCGGCGTCCTTTGTCGTGGCGGCCTGCGGCGTTCCCGTCGCCAAACACGGAAACCGCAACATGTCCTCGCGTTCCGGGGCGGCGGATGTATTGGAAGCGCTGGGCGTTTGCATCGATCTTCCGCCGCAAGCCGCGGAAATCTGTCTGGCCGATGTCGGCCTCTGCTTTCTTTTCGCGCCCAGCTATCATCCCGCCATGAAGCATGTCGCGTCCGTGCGTAAACAGCTCGGTTTTCGCACCGTGTTCAATCTGCTCGGGCCGATCTGCAACCCGGCCGGCGTGCGCCGCCAGCTTATAGGCGTCTTCTCGCTGGAATGGGGGGAGCCGCTTGCCCGGGTGTTGCAGGCGCTCGGAACCGAAAAAGCCTGGGTGGTTCATGGCGCGGACGGTCTCGATGAAATGACGACCACCGCTGCAACCGACATCGTTGTGCTCGGGGGCGGGGAAATTTCTAACCGGAGAATGGTGCCGGAAGACCTGGGGCTGAAACGATCGACGCTTTCCGATCTCAGGGGCGGCGCGCCGGACGAAAACGCGATGGCCATCCGTGAGTTGCTCAACGCAAGGCCCGGGCCCTTCCGCGATATCGTGCTGCTCAATTCCGCCGCGGCACTGGTCGTGGCCGACAAGGCTTCGGATCTTCGATCCGGACTCGAATTGGCGGCGTGCGCCGTCGATAGCGGGAAGGCAAATGAAATCCTTCGCCGGTTCGCGACCACCACGCAGAAGCTGGGCGCATGACGATCCTCGACACGATAGCCGCCTACAAGCGCGAAGAGATCGCCCGTGCCAAATGCGAGACGAGCGAAGCTCTCGTCGAACAGCAGGCGCGCGCGGCAAACCCGCCAAGAGGCTTTCGTGCGGCGTTGACCGCGCGGCGATCGCAGGGCCGCTATGGACTGATTGCGGAGATCAAGAAGGCAAGTCCGTCGAAGGGCCTCATCCGCGCCGATTTCGATCCCCCGGCCCTCGCCCGCGCCTACGAGCAGGGCGGCGCAACCTGTCTGTCCATCCTCACCGACACGCCATCGTTTCAGGGCGCGCCCGAACACCTGCGCGCCGCCCGCGCCGCTACGGCGTTGCCTGTGCTTCGCAAGGATTTTCTGTTCGAGCCATACCAGGTGGCGCAGACGCGTGCCTGGGGCGCGGATTGCATTCTCGTCATCATGGCGTGTCTGAACAATGATGATGCAAAAAGACTTCTCGCTGCGGCGCGCGACTGGAACATGGACGCGCTGGTGGAAATCCACGATGAAGCGGAGCTCGAACGGGCGATGGCGCTGGGCGCCGGCATGATCGGCATCAACAACCGCGATCTCAAGACGTTCGTCACGGATGTTGCCGTGACGCGCCGACTCGCGCCGCGCATTCCCGATGGCATCCTTGTCGTCGCCGAAAGCGGCCTCGCCGCGCCTGATGACTTGAGGCAACTGGCGGCTGTCGGCGTCACCACCTTTCTAATCGGCGAAAGTCTGATGCGGCAGTCCGACGTGGCGGCGGCGACACGCGCCCTGATCGGCGCTAAGTTCGCACCATGAACAGGCTCACCCATCTCGACCAGACCGGCGCCGCGCGCATGGTGGACGTATCGGAAAAAGTCATGACCGCGCGCGAAGCGTCGGCCGAAGCGATCGTCGCCATGGCGCCCGAAACTTTTGCCGAGATCGCCACCGGTCGCGTACCAAAGGGCGATTTGTTCGCCGCCTCCCGTATCGCGGGCATCATGGCGGCAAAGAAAACGCACGAACTCATCCCGCTCTGCCATCAGATTCCCTTGGCCGCGGCGGAAATCGCCTTCGAGCCGCTCCCCGATCGAAACGCGATACGCATCGTTGCGACCACGAAAACAAATGCGCAAACCGGCGTCGAGATGGAAGCGCTGACGGCCGCCAGCATCGCCGCGCTGACCATCTACGACATGGTCAAGGCAATGGACCGCGGCATCGTCATCGAGACCGTGCGGCTGCTCGCGAAATCCGGCGGCAGGAGCGGGGCGTTTCGCGCGCCGGTCCTGCCGAAGGCGGGCAAGCCGCCAGTAACTTCCTGAAACGCGATTATGATTACCGTTGACCAGGCCGTTGCCCGCATTTCCGGCGCGTTCGCCCCGGTCGGGAGCGAGCGCGTCGCGCTGGGAGAGGCGGCCGGCCGCGTGCTGGCGCGCGATGCTTACGCGATGGCCGATCAGCCGCCGGCTGCCGTCTCGGCGATGGACGGCTATGCGGTGCGTCTCTGCGATGCCGACAGAGCCGGCGCAACTCTCAGGATGATCGGCGAATCGCCGGCCGGCCATCCATTCGGCGGCCGCATCAATGCCGGAGAAGCCGTGCGCATTTTCACCGGCGCCGTCGTACCGGAAGGCGCCGACGCAATCCTCATTCAGGAAAACGCGAAAGCGCATGGCAACGATGTCGTGTCCGCGAACACCGCGTCCCGGAAACACATTCGGCCCGCCGGGCTCGATTTCGGGAGCGGCTCCGTATTGGCCGTCGCCGGGCGCAGGCTGACGGCCCGCGATCTCTCTTTGCTTGCCGCTGGCGATATTGCGGCGCTCGACGTCAGACGCAAACCGCGGATCGCGTTCGCGGCGACCGGCGACGAGCTTTCCCGGCCGGGCGAGCCGCGCAAGCCCGGCGGCATCGTCGCCTCGGCCGGATACGGATTAAGTACGCTCCTTGCGAGCTGGGGCGGCGAAGCACACGATCTCGGTATTCTTCCCGACCGCGCGGAGGCCATCGCCGCATTGCCGGCGTTGGCGGCGGGCGCCGATCTGATCGTAACGCTTGGCGGCGCATCGGTCGGAGACCACGATCTCGTGCGCAGCGCGCTTGAGCCGAAGGGCTTCGTTCTCGATTTCTGGAAGATCGCCATGCGGCCCGGCAAACCACTGATTTTCGGCCGTCTGGGCGCGACGCCCTTCATCGGGCTGCCCGGCAATCCCGTCTCCGCCCTCGTCTGCGCGCTTCTGTTCGTGCGGCCCGCGGTTGCGGCCATGCTTGGGGTTCGTGAAGACCGTTCACTGCAGACCGCGCGAACCGAGCGCGTACTGTCCGCAAACGATTCGCGGCAGGATTATCTGCGCGCCACACTTTTCTTGCGCGACGGCGAGCTTTGGACCGATGTCATGCTGGTCCAGGACTCCTCGATGCTGAGCGCCTTTGCTGCCGCCGATTGCCTTATCGTGCGCGCGCCACATGCGCCGGCCGCACAGGCAGGCGACAACGTGGCCGTTCTGCGGCTGGACGAAACGTAAGCCAGCCCTGGCGTATATCCCAAGATATTGACGGTTGACCCCATACAGGAACTAAAGTAGAACGATTCGCCCGTGTTTCGGGTTTGTTCGGCACCGTCTGGGTGCTCAATTGGGAGACACGACGATGCTCACGCGCAAGCAACACGAACTTCTCATGTTCATCCATGAGCGCGTGCGCGAATCGGGAATTCCTCCGTCGTTCGACGAGATGAAGGATGCGCTGAACCTGAAATCGAAATCGGGCATTCACCGGCTTGTCACGGCGCTGGTGGATCGGGGGTTCTTGCGCCGGCTCCAGAAGAGGGCTCGCGCGATCGAGATCTTGAAGTTGCCGGAGAACGTCGCCGATACGCTGAGGCCTGCGACCACGCGTAACCAGGCGCTGCGCGGAAATCTCACCCCGGCGGCGCGCCCGGTGCGTGGCGAGCCGCGTGCACCGGTCGATGCACGCAGCGCCGGAAGCCCGAGACGCGGCGACAATGACAACGCCGTGACCGTGCCCGTTCTCGGCCGCATCGCGGCCGGCACGCCGATCGATGCGCTGCAGCACAAGGTTTCCGAACTGCCGGTCCCCGGCAGCATCCTGGGCCGCGGCGAGCATTATGCCCTCGAAGTGACGGGCGATTCCATGATCAACGCCGGCATTCTCGATGGCGACACGGTGATAATCCAGCAGGGTGATACCGCAAGCACGGGCGACATCGTCGTGGCGCTTGTCGACGAGACGGAAGCCACTTTGAAGCGACTGCGCCGGCGCGGCGATTCCATTGCGCTCGAGGCGGCTAACCCGGCCTACGAGACCCGCCTCTACGGCGCCGACCGCATTCGCGTGCAGGGGCGGCTGGTAGGACTTATCCGCCGCTATTGAGTTTTTGGTTTCCTCATGCGTGCCTGCCACGGCTCTTCGCTCCAGGGTCGCTCGCCGCGTATCCCCTTCACCGTCTCGACCCGTATCTTTTCGCCGAGCCAGACGGCATAGGCACCGTTGCGCACGACATCGAAGCGATCGATGACGATTTGCGGTCCCGTGCAGTGCCCGCGCACGGGCACCGCGCTGACGACGATGTCGGCGACCGCACAATCCTCGCCCAGCGCGTCGCGGCGCAGAGTCAGCGCCACCACCCGGCGCGATGGCGACTTCGCGATGCAGCCATAGGCGTCGCAACGAACGCCGCGCGAGGAATCCGCAATGGCTGCAAGCGGGGTTCTCGTATCGCCGTCGCGTTTCAGCCATTCGCTGGCGGAATACTCGTCGGCCGGGCGGCGTGTCAGATAGAGCCGGTTGTCCGCACCGCGAATGGCGACCGTCTCGCCGTCGCGCGCCACCAGCAGATCTGGAGGCGTGTTGAGAAATACGGCAACGGTTCCGGCTGCGGCGGGCAGCAATCCGAGCCATCGCCAGCGTCCGCGCCAGATCACAACCCAAAGGCCGCCCAGAGACATCGCGATCAACGCGGAGATCGGCCACGCGGCGACGGCGGAGGTCGAGCCGGGCAGATGCGACACCCAGCGTCCCACGGCGAGCATCGCCTCTATGCCCCAACCCATGACGTGCAGGGGCCACGCATCCCAATGCAACGGCATCAGGATGATGGCAACCGCAGCAGCCGGCATGGTGACGAAGCCCATGATCGGCATCGCAAGCAGATTGCCCAGCAGTGCGTAATGCGTCGCACGATCGAAATGAAAAGCGGCATAGGGCATCGTTGCAACGCTGCCGACGAAACTCGTTATCGCAATGCCGCGCATATAACGGCGAAGCGCAGGAAACGGCAGCACACCGCGATCTTCGCGATGTTGCATGGCCCTCCTCTGTTCCCATTCCGCCACCGCGATGAGACTGCCCACCGCGGCGAACGACATCTGAAAACCCGGCTCGATGAGGCTTTCCGGTCTCACAAACAAAATGATGGAGGCGGCAAACGCCAGGGAACGCATGGACAGCGCCGGACGATCGACGAGGATCGCGAACAGCATTGTTGCCAGCATGACGAAGGCCCGCGTGGCCGGTGTCGCAGCGCCGCTGATGACAAGATAAAATCCGGCGCCTCCCAAAGCGGCCACCGCCGCCCATTTCTTGATCGGCTGGGTGAGCGCGATCGCCGGGATCAGCGCAAGCGTGGCGCGGCAGGTCCAAAACAGCCCGAGGCCCACGAGCGCCATGTGCAGTCCCGCGATCGCCAGAACATGCGCAAGTCCCGCATCGCGCAGCGACTGCTCGTCGCTATCGGAAATGCCGCCACGGTCGCCCGCGATCAATGCCGCCGCAATCGCGCCTCTGCTCCCGGGCAGAACCTCGTGAATGCGGGCGGCAATTCGCCAGCGCAACGATTCAATCTGCGCAGAGACGCGCAGGAATAAGCTCGCGGGCGCAGCCGGCGCAACAGGATGCGGCGATCCGAACGCGTATCCCACAGCGCCGATACCCTGGAACCAGGCGGCACGTCCGAAATCGTAATCTCCCGGCGCCGCCGGCGGCGGCGGCGGCATAAGAACAGCCTCGAGCCGAACAACAGCGCCCGGTATCAGAAAAGCCCCGCCGCTTCGCACCGATACGCGCACCAGACGGGGCATGCTTTCTTTGCGCATCCCGCCGATCCGCGCCGGCGCAAGAACCGCCCGGATCGCTTTTCCGTGCGCCTGCGACCATTCCACCCGCGCTTCGATGTCAACAGGACCCACGCGATGCATCAGAACCGGCGCAGCAACAGATTCCGTGCGCCATTTGGCGATACCGAAGCCCAGCAGGATCGCCGCAGTCAATGCAAACAACGCGCGCCAACCATCCTGTCTGACCCAAAGCGCCGCTGCGCCTGCGACCAACCCCATCAGGCCGGCGACAATGCCCATTTCCGGCGGAGGTTCGAACGGCAGTGCGAAATAGAGGCCGACACCGGTTCCCAATCCGACAGGCAGCCACAGGGCCCAGCGCTCGCGCTCTCCAAGTGCGGCCTTGAATGGCATTCCGGCGAGTTCGCGCGCCCGTTCGCATACGCTGGCAATCGGCAAGCCTGCGGCCAGCGGCGCAGCGTGCCAGCGATATGGAGGAAACGGAGCTATCCCCACGGGAACCGGTTTGCTAGAAGCCTCGCCGACGCCTTGCCGTCTTCCCGGTCGGGACCGGGAAGCAAGACGGCTCCCGAACCCATCATGGCAGAAAACTTAAAGCCCGTCCTGCGTTTCGCGCCCTCGCCCACCGGATATTTGCACATCGGGGGGGCCAGAACGGCGCTCTTCAACTGGCTCTATGCGCGTCACACGGGGGGCGCGTTTCTCCTGCGCATCGAGGATACGGATCGCGAACGGTCTACGCCGGAAGCGGTCGGCGCCATCCTTTCGGGACTGAAATGGCTTGGCCTCAACTGGGACGGCGAGGCTGTTTACCAGTTCGCCCGCGGCGAGCGCCATCGGGAGGTTGTCGAGAAACTGCTTGCGCAGGGCAATGCCTATCGTTGCTACGCGACAGCGCAAGAACTCGAAGAGATGCGCGCGGAACAGCGCACGCAAGGAAGACCGCAACGCTATGACGGGCGATGGCGCGACCGCGATCCCGGCGAAGCGCCGGCGGCCGCGCCTTACGTCGTTCGCATCAGGGCATCACAAACCGGCGAGACCGTCGTGCACGATGTCGTGCTCGGCGAAGTGCGATTCGCCAATGATCAGCTCGACGACATGATCCTGCTGCGTTCCGATGGTACGCCAACCTACATGCTTGCCGTTGTCGTCGACGATTTCGACATGGGCGTGACACACATCATTCGAGGCGCCGATCATCTCAACAACGCCGCCCGGCAGTTGCAGATTATCCATGCCATGGGATGGCCGGTGCCGGTCTATGGACATCTGCCCCTCATTCATGGATCCGACGGCGCGAAGCTTTCCAAGCGCCACGGCGCGTTGGCCGTGGATGCCTGGCGTGACATGGGCTATTTGCCCGAAGCGATGCGCAACTATCTCGCGCGGCTGGGCTGGAGCCATGGCGACGAGGAGATATTTTCCACCGACCAGGCAATCCGGTGGTTCGACCTGACAAATATCGGCCGCAGTCCCGCACGTTTCGATTTCAAGAAACTCGACAATCTGAACGGGCACTACATCCGGCAATGCGACGACGACGCATTGGTGGATCATGTGTGCGCAATGCTGGCGAATTCCACAGGACATCGACCGGGCCTGGAAAGCCGCCAGCGGCTCAAAGCCGCGATGCCTGGTCTGAAGGAGCGCGCCAACACCCTCGTCGAACTTGGCCGCGCGGCGGATTTTCTTCTTGCCGACGGCGTGCGCGACCTGGATGCCTCCGCGGAGAAGCTTCTGACATCGGAGGCGCGGCGCATCCTTGCAGACCTGGTGCCGATCCTGGCGGACTGTAGCTGGACGGGACCGACCATCGAGGACCACGTCCGCGCCTTTGCAGCGGCCAGAAACCTCAAGCTTGGCCAGGTCGCCCAACCAATTCGGGCCGCGGTGACGGGCCGGACCACCTCGCCTCCCGTCTTCGAGATGATGGTGGTCCTTGGGCGGGAGGAAACCCTAGCGCGCATAAGAGGTTACGCCGCCTGACGCCACCGGCTGTCACGGTTGTTTCGCCCTCACAAAAGCGAGACATCGCCCTTGAGTTCGTGACGAAACCGGCCCACATGGATTATATTGTTGCAGTGCAAAAACTGGCGCAACGGCTGGCGAGCGGCCTGCCCAGATCAGGAGAGTCCCGATGCGCGTGAGCAAAGCAGTGCCGGCGGGCAACGCGACCCTCAACTACAACGGCAAGAACTATGAATTTCCGGTGCTGGAAGGCAGCGTGGGCCCCAACGTCGTGGACATTCGCCAGCTCTACGACGAGGTGGATATCTTTACCTACGACCCCGGCTTTACCTCGACGGCAAGCTGCGAGAGCGACATCACCTTCATCGACGGGGACAAGGGCATACTCCTCTATCGCGGCTATTCCATCGACCAGCTCGCTGAGCATTCGAGCTTCCTGGAAGTCTGCTACCTGCTTCTCCACGGCGAACTTCCGAAGGAACCCGAACTGGCGGAGTTCCGCCACGCCATCACCTACCACACCATGGTGCACGAACAGTTCGCTTCCTTCTTCAGCGGCTTTCGCCGCGACGCCCACCCCATGGCGATCATGTGCGGTGTGGTGGGAGCGCTTTCCGCATTCTACCACGACTCAACGGACATCACCGATCCGCGCCAGCGCGAAATCGCCAGTCATCGAATGATCGCGAAGCTGCCGACCATCGCGGCCATGGCGTACAAGTATCATATCGGCCAGCCCTTCGTGTATCCGTTGAACAATCTGGGGTACACGGAGAACTTCCTGCGGATGTCCTTCGCGGTCCCGTGCGAAGAGTACAAAATCAACCCGGTGCTTGCCAAAGCGCTGGACACGATCTTCATCCTTCATGCCGACCACGAGCAGAACGCTTCCACGTCAACCGTACGTCTTGCCGGCTCTTCCGGCGCGAACCCCTTTGCCTGCGTCGCGGCGGGCATCGCATGCCTGTGGGGGCCTGCGCATGGCGGCGCCAACGAAGCGGCGCTCAGGATGCTGATGGAAATCGGCTCCGTCGAGCGCATTCCCGAATATGTCAGGCGCGCCAAGGACAAAAACGATTCCTTCCGTCTGATGGGGTTCGGCCACCGCGTCTACAAGAATTACGATCCGCGCGCCAAGGCGATGCGCGAGCAATGCTATGCCGTGCTCGACGAGCTCGGGATTCACGACGATCCGTTGCTCAAGGTGGCACTCGAGCTGGAACGCATTGCGCTTCACGACGATTATTTCATCGAAAAAAGACTCTATCCGAACATCGACTTCTATTCCGGCATCACCCTCAAGGCGCTGGGCTTTCCCACCAGCATGTTCACCGCGCTGTTTGCGCTGGCGCGAACCGTCGGCTGGATCGCCCAGTGGAAGGAAATGATCGAAGACCCGCATCAGAAGATCGGCCGGCCGCGCCAGCTCTATACCGGCGAGCGCCGCAGGGATTATCTGCCCCTCGAGAAACGGTAAGACTCGACCCTCAACTGCGGCGCGAACGCAGAAAATCAAGGAGAGCGCGCGCTGCGCGCAGGCTTGGCGCCTCGCCTCCGACGCCGAGCTTTGCCATCGCCTCGTCCAGCGCATGGCGCTGGAGTTCGCAGGCAGCGGGATCGCGCAACAGGGCAAGCAGCGCAGTCGCCAGTGCTTCTCCATTGCAATCGCCCTGAACAAACTCCGGCACGGCCGCGCGGCCGAGAATGACATTTGCCATGGTGATGAAACGCGTGCGGATAAACGGGCGCGCCAATGCAAACGTCAGCCAGCCCAGCCGATAGGCCACGACCATCGGCGTGCGGGCCAGCGCCAGTTCGATGGTGACGGTGCCGGATGCCGCCAGAGCGACGTCACTGGCCTCAAAAGCGGCAAACTTGTCATTGTCTCCGTCCACGAAATGGAGAGGCACCGGCCAGTTCGCCGTCGTTTGCCGCACGTAGTTGCCGACGTGGGAAACAAGTGGCAGCACGCAAACCAGATCGCCAAATTCTTTTGCGACGAGCGCGACCGCCTCGCGGAATCCGGGAAGCAGCAGGCGCACTTCGTTCATTCTGCTCCCGGGCATCACGGCCAGCAGCCTGGTGTCTTGATTGATGCCCAGGCGCTTGCGTAGAGCCTCCCCTCCGGTCATGCGCGAAACGCGCTCGACGGCCGGATGGCCCACGAACGCGGCTCGCAGTCCGTAGGTCTCGAAGAAAGGCACTTCGAAAGGCAAAAGCGCCAACACAAGGTCGAAGTACCGCGCCATCTTTCGGGCGCGATATTGGCGCGATGCCCAAACCTGGGGCGCGACGTAATTGACGGTGGGAATCGACGGTTCCATCCGCTTGATGCGCTGCGCGATACGGTGCGTGAAATCGGGACTGTCGATGAGAACAACTGCGTCCGGCTTTAATGCAAGCGCATAGTCGGACACCTCGCGGACCCGGCGCAGGATGGCGGGTATGCGGGGGACGACTTCGCGCAGTCCCATAACGGCGGTCTCGTCCAGCGGGAAGAGCGATGTGAGCCCCTGCGCTGTCATTGCCGGTCCGCCAACCCCGACAATGTTGAGGCTCGGTCCGGCAACCGCCTTTAATCCGATCATCAGCTCGGCGCCAAGCTGGTCTCCCGAAGGTTCTCCGCACACCAGCATCAGGGTCGGAATGCGCGCGGGCGGATCGGTCGGCATTTCAGCTGTCATACGCCGTCGGCGAAAATCCCATCACGAACACGCCTGCCGCGTTCGCGGCTTCTTTCATCGCGGCCTCGTCGATCATCAGAGCATTTCCTGCCTCGATCGCAATGCCGCGAAGGCCGGCAACGGAAACATTGCGAACGGTGTCGACGCCAATGACCGGAAGATCGGTCTTGCGGTCCTGTACCGGCTTCAATGCCTTGACCAATACACCCCTGGGCGCGGCGGGTGTTCCACGAATGTTGTCGGCAAGAGCGGGAATGCGCTCTAGCATCGCGTCGGTTCCTTCCGCGGCTTCAACCGCCAGCACAAGGCCGCCGCAGACAGCGACCGCCTGGCCTACATCGAGCGCCCCCAGGCGCCGGACCACCTTGACGCCGGTCGCAACATCTTCCAGATCGGCCGCCGAAGGTGCGATGTCACTGTAGACCCCTTCCCTGACGAGCAGTCCCGGCGCCGCTTCCGCGATGCCGACGATGCGAAATCCTTCCCGTTCGAAAATATCAACGACGGCACGCAACAGGGCGTCATCGCCTTTGCGCGCGGCCATCAGAATATTCGGCAGCACAAGCGCGCTCTTGGTGTCGAGCCGGAGATCGGAGAAGCGCGGTCGCGTCACGCGCCCGCACAGGATCACATCCTTGCAACCATGCTGGCGCAACAGTTCAAGCGCCTTTCTCGTCTCGCCCAGGACAACCCAGTCATGCGGAAAGTCATGGATTCCGTCTTCGGCGGAGCCGCGCAATCCCAGGATGAAAACCGGGCGACCGCTGCGGGCAACGCTCTGCGCTACGGCGAGCGGCAAATCTCCACCTCCGGCGAGGATTCCGAGGCTCTCCATGCGCGATCAGCTCCCGTCGGCGTCTGAGCTACGCGAACGCGCCGGACAGATCGGGCGTTTCGCATCGGCGAGAATGAATGCGACGACTTCGCAAACTTCCGGAACCTCCGGCCACCGCTCGGCCGCCTGCTTCGCCTGCTCGTGGATGGAGCCCTTGTAATCGAAGAAAATAAAGCGATAAGCGGCACGCAGAGCGTGAATGTTGGAGCGCGGGATGTTTCGCCGCTTGAGCCCGACGATATTGAGTCCGCCCAGCCGCACATGCAGCCCTATCGCAAGTCCATAAGGAATGACATCGGTCGACACGCCCGAAAGGCCGCTGATAAACGCATGGCGTCCGATGCGGCCGAATTGCTGCACGGCGGCCAGACCGCCGAGAATAACGCCGTCCTGCACCTCGACATGACCGGCCAGTTGCACCGCGTTGGAAAGCATCACGTCATCGCCGACACAACAGTCGTGACCGACATGCGAACCGGCCATCAGGTAGCAGCGATCGCCGATGATTGTGATACCGGTGCCGGCGCTGCTTCCGGTGCTCACCGTGACGCCTTCGCGGATAATGTTATCGCTTCCGATGCGCAGCTCGGCGTGTGCGGGGCTCGGCCTTCGAATCTGCGCCTGACCGCCCAGGACCGCATGGGGATGAACGACGGTACGCGCGCCGATTTGCGTGCGTCCGAGGATCACGACATGCGAACTTAGCCGAACGCCTTCCTGAAGAACGGCCGAAGCACCGACGACGCAGAACGGCCCGACATCGACGTCGTCGGCCAGGAATGCGCCATCTTCAACGATCGCTGTCGGATGAATTTTCATCGTCAGCCTTGTCGCGGATCATGGCGCTGAATTCGGCCTCCGCGCACAAAACGTCGCCGACATAGGCCTCTCCCGTGAACTTCCAGACGGAACCGCGGTTGCGAAGCAATTTGACCGGAATGCGCAGCAGATCTCCGGGACGCACCGGCCGGCGAAAGCGCGCCCGTTCGATCGTCATGAAATAGACCAGACGGTTTACGCCGGGGCGCCCCAGCGTGTGGACGACAAACGCGCCGGCGGCCTGCGCCATCGCTTCCACGATCAGGACGCCAGGCATTACCGCATAATCCGGAAAGTGTCCCTGGAAATGCGGCTCGTTGAACGAAACCGCCTTATAGCCCACGGCACCCTTGCCGGGGCGAATCTCCGTCAATTTTTCGATGAACAGAAACGGCGCGCGATGCGGAAGCAGCTTCTTGATCTGCTCGACATCGAGCGTCGTCTCGTCGAGCGGGCTCATATCATCCATCGCGGTCCTGCTTGCGGCGTTTAACGAGATTGGACACGGCGACAAGTTCGCGCGCCCATTGTTTCATCGGCCTGGCCGGAACGCCGCCATAATCCTGGCCGCCCGGAAGGTCACCGGGCGTGGCGGCACAACGTGCCGCCAATCGGGCGCCGTCTCCGATTCGGGCGTGATCGGCAACGCCGGCCTGTCCTCCAAGCACCACGAAGTCTCCCAGCTCGCAACTGCCCGAAATGCCAGACTGCGCCACGATGATGCAATGTCGACCGATGCGGGTGTTGTGTCCAATCTGGACCAGATTATCGATCTTGGTTCCTTCGCCCACCACCGTGTCGCCCAAAGCGCCGCGGTCGATAGTGGTTGCGGCGCCGATTTCCACCGCGTCCTGGATGATGACGCGCCCCAACTGCGGAATTTTGGTGTGGCCGTTTGCCCCGGAGGCGAAGCCAAATCCCGGCTGTCCGATTTGGGCGCCGGACAGAATCAGCACGCCGTCGCCAACATATGCGCAGACGATCGAGACGTTGCTGCCGATATTGCAGTTGCGACCGATCGCGACGCCGCGGCCGATCACCGTATTGGGGCCGATGCGGGTGCCCCGGCCGATTTCTGCCTGCGGGCCGACGACGACTCCCGGCCCGAGCACGACATCCGTTTCGATTTTGGCGGAAGCATCGATGCGATCTGCCTGGGACCACCGCGGCAATTCGCTTTCCCGGTAGAACAGGTTCGCCGCAGCCGCAAATGCGTGTGGTGCGCTGCCGCAGGACAGGACGCACATCCCCCTCGGCGAGTCCGGAAGCGCGCCAGTCCGCGAAACAAAGCAGTAGCCCGCGCCGGATTGCTCAAACCCGTGCGCGGAACTCTTTCCGACGAAATAACTCAGATCTCGCGGGCCCGCGTCTTCGAGCCCGGCAATATCGGCGACCGCACGCCGGCCGTCCTCGCTCTCCGGAAGGTCGACTCCGGTTTTCGAACAGATTTCCGCGAGCGCAAACGGCCCACAATTATCGTAGAAGCGAGGATCGGCCATCGGGTTGCAAATGGGCAGTCCGCATACCGAAAACTACTGCCCCCCCGCTCCCTGCATTCCGTTCTGCATACCGGCCTGCATGCCGGGTGGCAGGCTGACCAGCTGAACATGAACGGCCGGCAGTTTTTGGTCGAGGCGCTGAACCGCAGCCCGGGTGACATCAATGTCGCCGACTGTGCTCAGCACCACCATCGAGCGGTCCAGCAAAAGGTTGGCCTGACGCTCCAGCATGATGCCCTGCACAATCGGGCCAAGCGCGTTCTCGACCTGCTGGCGAGCCTGTTGAACGCCTCCCTGGATCTGGGACTGACGGGTTTCCACTTTTTGCCGGAACGCAGCCTCCTTTGCCTGGAAGGCCCTGATCTTCTGGCTTCGAACGTCGGGAGCAAGGATTGCAACCTGCTGCTGCAGCGCCTGGCCTTCCTTCTGAAGGCTCACCTGTTCTGCCTTGAACTGACTCTGCGCCGACTGCGTGTAGCTGTTGACCTGGCGCACAATGTCCTGGCCTACCTTCGAGTAGCGAAGAATGGCCTGGCGATCGATGACCAGAATTCTCGGCTGGGGCAACGCCGTTCCCGGCGTCGCATGGGGTTGAGCGGGGGCGGTCGCCGAAACGGCGGCCGTAGAAAGCGTCGCCGCCACCAGGATTGCAGCCGAAGCAGCAAGGTGACGGAAATTCAGGGTCGAGTTTATCATGGTTTAGAGTCCTGTTCCTGCGCTGAAGTAAATGACTTGGCTCTTGTCGTAGCTTTGCTTGACCACGGGCAACCCGAGGTCGATTTGTACCGGGCCGAAAGGCGATTTCCATGAAACCGCGATACCGGTCGAGACCCGCAATCCCATATTGTCCTTGACGCAAACCGTGTTGGTTGTCGGTGGGTTCGACCCGCAGTATTCCGTCTCGCCGCGGATCAGGCCGGCGGAATCCAGATGCCCCAACGTGCCGAAATCGGTGAACAGCGACAGGCCGACACCGTAATCCGCGGGCAGGAAATCCGGCAGGCGCAGCTCTGCCGCGCCGATCGCATAGGCGTCGCCGCCCAGAGCATTTTCGCCGCTTCCGCCCAATTCCCTGGGGCCGATACCCGCCAATGCAAAGCCGCGGAACGAGTCGCCACCGCGAAAGAAGCGATCCTCCAGGCGGACATCCTGATTGTTGTAGGCAGTGATATAGCCGGCGTTAAAGGAAAGCGAGCCGACGAACTCGTCCCAAAAAACGGGAGAGTGAACGCCGAACGAGGAAACGGTGCGGATGTATTTCACGTTTCCGCCAAATCCCGCAAAATCCTGGTCGACCTCGAAGGTAAAGCCCTTACGCGGCTTTATCTGGTCGTCGAGCGTATTGTAGGTATAGCTGTATCCGACCGACGAGGTCGTTGCAGTCCCCTGTAATGCTGCCTCTTCGATGATGGGGTTCAGGGTCCCAAACGGCGTGATGGTATCCAGACGGATCGTGTAGCGAAAGCTGGCGCCTCCGTACTCGGACGTGGGGAAACCAAAACGGAATCCGGCGGCGGTCGTGTCGCCTTCGTAGCTGGCCTGCTGGAAATAGGTGAGGGTCTTGTAGATATCGACCCCGGCCGCGATCGGGCGATCCAGAAAATAGGGATTGGTGAAGCTGACCTGCGCCTGCCTGTAGATGCTTGAAATCTCGACGCTTGCGCGCAGAAACAGTCCCTCGCCGAACAGATTGCGTTCGGTGTAGCTGAACTGACCGATGACCTGGCTGTAGGACGAGTAGCCAGCACCCAACTGCAATTCGCCGGTGGACTGCTCGGTGACGTTCACATTCAGCACGGCGCGATCGGGCTGCGAGCCCGGCACCGCCTTGATATCGACATCCTTGAAATATCCCAGCGCCTTGATGCGGGTCCGCGAACGATCCACCAGCACGCGATTATAGGCATCGCCCTCGACCAGACGGAATTCGCGGCGGATGACCTTGTCGAGCGTCCGGCTGTTGCCGACGATGTTGATCTTTTCGACATAGACCCGCTGTCCCTGCTCGATGTCGAAAACCACTTCGATGCGGCGCGCATTGCGGTCGCGTTTGATGCGGGGATGCACCTCCGCAAAGGCGTAGCCCTTGGTGCCGGAGTAGTTGGTAAGCGCGTCGATGGATTTGTCGATCAACTCGGCATTGTAGGTAGCGCCTTCATGGATCGGCACCAGCGGACGCAAAGCCGCGGGATCGAGTTCCCTGATCTTGGAATTTATGACGACCTTTCCGAAGGTATAAAGATCGCCCTCGTCCACGGTGAACGTGATGTAGAAGTTCTGGCGATCGGGAGTGAGTTCCGCGACGGCAGAAACAACACGAAAATCCGCATAACCGCGCTGCAGATAGAATCGGCGGAGCTGCTCGCGATCGAAGGTAAGCCGGTCGGGATCGTAATTGTCGTTCGAGGAAAGAATTTTCCACCAGACACTTTCCTCGGTGGAGATCTGGCCTTTCAGCGTCGAGTCGCTGAAACGCCGGTTTCCGATGAAAGCGATGCGCGCCACGCCCGTGGTTGGACCCTCATTGATCGAGAAAACGAGATCCACGCGGTTCTGCGGTCGCTGGATGATCTGCGGATCGACGGTCGCCGCGAATTTGCCGTTGCGACGGTAAAGTTCGATGATTCGCTGGACATCGCCCTGGACCTTGGCACGCGTGAACACGGTGCGCGGCTTGAGCTGCACTTCCTTGGTGAGGTCCTTCTCCGAAACCTTGTCGTTTCCCTCGAAGATGATCTGATTGATGATCGGGTTTTCGACCACGTTGATGGTGAGCGTCGAGCCGTCCCAGTTGAACTTCACGTCAGCGAATAATGCGGTCGCGAAGAGTGTCTTGAGCGAACGGTCGGCCGCCTGCGGATCATAGACGTCGCCCTCCCTGACCGAGACATAGGAGAGCACGGTTGCGGGTTCGATGCGTTGCGTGCCCAGAACTGCGATCCGGCGAATGACAGCTCCCGGTTGCGGCGCGGGCGCGCTATCGGCAGCCGGGGTTTCCGGCTGGCCGAACGCCGAAAGAGACGGTGCGGCAAGCATTGCGCAGGCAACAGCCAGGGCAATACGGCTCAGTCGTGCGAAAGGAAGGTCGTAGAGGCTCATCCATCCGTCTCAAGGCACCGGCGGATCACAGCGATCCCCAGACGCCAGCTATCGCTTCAGAAATGGCTCAGATGGAGATCGTTGAAAGTTGCAAGCAGCAAAAGCCCCAGCATCACCGCCAACCCCAACCGAAATCCCACGTCCTGGGCACGCGCCCCAAGCGGCCTGCCCAACACAGCCTCGAACCCATAGTACAGAAGATGGCCCCCGTCGAGGATGGGAATCGGGAAAAGGTTTATGAGCCCAACACTTATGGAGATCAACGCCGCGAGGCGAAAAAGCGAGAGATAACTGACCGACGCAACGGCGGCCGAAATCTTCGCAATGCCGATCGGTCCGTTCAGCTGGCTGGGGCTGGCGCCTCCCGAAAGCATCCGCCCGATATAATCCATCGTGGTCGCCACGATGTCCCAAGTTTCCCGGGACGCTTCCGCCAAGGCGCCGATCGGCCCGTAATGCACGGCCTTCCACTGGCCGGCCGGGGGTCCGGCGATGCCAAGGTGACCCACGGTTTGGGTCTGACCCATTATTTTGATAGCGGTTGGACCGGGCTTGGCATGAAGCGTCAGCTCTTTGCCGCCGCGTCTCACCACAATCGCGAGAGTTTGTCCGGCCCGGTCCCAGATCGCAATTCGAATCTTGTCGAAGCTGTCGATCGACGCGCCGTCGACCGAAACGATCGTGTCGCCGGCTTTGAACCCGGCGGTTGCAGCCGCGCTTGTCGGCACCACCTGGCTCACCACCGGCGCCGCCACGAGAGTGCCGAATGCCAGCAGGAACCCGGCCAGCACGACAATTGCGAGAACGAAGTTCGCAGCCGGTCCCGCAACAACGACCAGCGCGCGCTGGTAGAGGGGTTTGAACGAAAACGCGCCGGCACGTTCGTTCGCCGGCAGATGTTCGAGCCGGTCCTTGTCCGGCATGCCGGTCGCGTTCATGTCGCCCAGAAACTTCACATAGCCGCCAAGCGGAATCCATGAAATCTTCCATTGGGTGCCTGCACGATCGCGCCAACCGAAGATGGCCGGACCGAAGCCGATGGAAAAGGTTTCGACATTCACCCGAAAAGCGCGCGCTACGAGGAAATGGCCAAGCTCGTGAAAAAACACGACCGGCGTGATGAGCACGACGAAGGGCACCACGTTGTGCACGATCCACAGAAACCATTCCTGCGCCAAATTCAGCATTCGAAGTTCCTTTCGCCGGCGCCGTCAGGCTGCCATTCGCCGGCAGAGCGTATCTGCGGTGTCTCGCGCATCCGCATCGATGGCGAGAACCTCGTCGAGATTGGCAGCCCGCTCGTGCCCAGCATTGTGATGCGACGCGAGCGTTTGTTCGATCACGCGGGCGATATCGAGAAACCCGATTCGTCCTTCGAGGAAGGCGCCCACCGCGACCTCGTTTGCCGCATTGAGGATCGTAGGAGTGGTGCCGCCGGCGCGCAAGCAGTCCTCGGCCAAAGCCAGACACGGAAAGCGATCCTTGTCCGGCTCCTCGAACGAAAGCTGCTTGACCAAAGAAAAATCAAGCCGGTTCGAGGGCGAAGCGATCCGCCTGGGCCACGCCAGCGCGTGGGCGATCGGCGTGCGCATGTCCGGCGACGACAAATGCGCCAGCGTCGACCCGTCGGAATAGGACACAAGGCAATGCACGATGGACTGCGGATGAACGATGACGCCGAGCTTTTCCGCCCCGAGCGCGAAAAGATAATGGGCCTCGATCAGTTCCAGTCCCTTGTTCATCAGGGTTGCGCTGTCGACGGAAATCTTCGCGCCCATGGACCAGTTGGGATGGGCGACCGCCTGGCCGGGGGTGGCGGTTTCCATGCGCTCGCGCGTCCATTGGCGGAACGGTCCGCCCGATGCCGTGAGCGTGACGCGCTCCACGGCGTGCGCCTGCGCGAAATCCAGCACCTGGAAGGCCGCGTTATGTTCGGAATCGACGGGGATGACGATCGCCCGCGAACGCTCGAGCGCGGCGCGGAAAACATCGCCGGCCGCAACCACGCATTCCTTGTTCGCCAGCGCAATCGTGGCGCCGCGGCGCACGGCCGCAAGCGCAGGCTCCAGCGCCGCGGCCCCCACAATCGCCACCATCACGACCTCGGAAGGCCGCGCCGCCGCTTCCAGGATTGCGCCATTTCCGGCGGCAATTTCGATGGACGTTCCCGAAAGCGCCTGCCTGAGTTCGTCGTAGCGCCGTTCATCGCCGATAACCGCGATGCGTGGGCGAAACTTCTTCGCCTGAGCGGCCAGCGCCGCGACATTGGATTGCGCGGTCAGGGCTTCCAGCGGCAGGACGTCATCGCCATGCTGCGCGCGCGCATGGGCAACGACATCGAGCGTGCTGAGCCCGATCGATCCCGTGCTCCCCAGAATGGTGAGCCGTCGCGCCAGCGTGTCGCGAAGAATGCGGGTGACGCTTTGCGTGTCCGCGTTCAAGGATGCGCTCCAAACAGGGGATCCAGACCGAACAGGAATACGAGCGCCGCCGCAAGCGGCGCCACGAACAGGATCGAATCGATGCGATCGAGCACGCCGCCATGGCCCGGGATCAAACTGCCGCTATTCTTGCGCCCGACACGCCGCTTGACCCACGATTCGAACAAATCGCCGCTATGGCCGGCAAGCGCCAGACAACCGCCGAGGAGGGCCGCTTTCCAGCCATTGCCGCCGAGATAAACGACATAGAGCGAAAGCGCCGCGGCCGGCAGAACAATTCCGCCGAGAAAGCCCGACCATGTCTTGTTGGGGGAAAGCACCGGAACCAGTCGCGGGCCCCCGAGAATTCGACCCCAGACGAAGGCGCCCGTATCCGCGGTCCAGACCGCGACGAGCAACCCGATCAGAACCCACGCGCCGTGCGCAGCATCCATGCGCAGAATTGCCAGACACAACGCCGGCAGACCGATGTAAAGTGCGCCGCCGCCGCTCCAGACGGGGGATGTTCCGCGCCAATAACTGGTGAGCGCGGCGAGAATGCCTCCTGCCGCCAGCACCAAAAAGGGCCACCATGCGTGCGGCATCGCAATGATCGCTGCCAGCGCGCCGGCGATGGAAACCGCGGTGAAGACTGTTTCAAGCGCAAAGCGCGGGCCGCTGACCATGCGGTGCCATTCCCTGGCGGCGGCCACGGCTACAACCGCCAGCAGGGCGGCAAAGTAGAAACCTCCCGCAAAATTTGCCGCAATCGCTATGCCTGCGAGCAGCGCGCCGAAGAATGCGCGCGCGGACCAGTCCTGCGCCAACTGTCTTGCGCCCATTGCGGTGTCGTGCCGGGCCGGCGGCTCTGCGGGCACCTGAAGATTGACGGCACCCGCCGTACGCGGCGCCACACTCAAGCGACGGCCTCCGGCGTAACCGCGCCGAACCGACGGTCGCGTTGCGCGTAGGCGTGCAGCAGGTCGAAAAACAACGCACGCGTGAAATCCGGCCACAGCGTTTCCACGAAGGCGAGCTCCGAATAAGCCGACTGCCAAAGCAGAAAATTGCTGAGCCGGTTTTCGCCGCTGGTGCGCACGACGAAATCGGGATCGGGAAGGTCGCGGGTCTGCAGCCGCGACGCGAAAAACTCCGTCGTGATCGTGCCCGCATCGAGTTCGCCCCGTGCCGCTGCAAGCGCCATGTCCCGGGCGGCGGCGGCGATCTCCTCCTGGGCGCCATAGTCGAAGGCGAAGGTGAGATTGAGACCCGTACCGTGCGATGTGCGCCGCTCGCCATCCTCGATCATGGACAGAATGTCGTCGTCGGCGCGCGAGCGATTGCCGATGATGCGCATGCGAACATTGCGCTCCACAAGCTCGTCGACATCCTTGCGGAAATAGGCGCGGAAAAGACTCATGAGATGGGTGACTTCCACCAGCGGCCGTTTCCAGTTTTCCGTCGAGAAGGCATAGAGCGTGAGGTATTGGAGATCGATCTCGGTGGCGGCCCTGACGATCGTGCGCACGGCTTCCACCCCGGCAATGTGGCCCGCGGCGCGCGGCAGATACCGCTTGCGCGCCCAGCGGCCATTGCCGTCCATAATGATTGCGACGTGCCGCGGAAGGCTTTCCTTCGCCGGCGCAATATTCAGCGGTGCCATCCTCGTCGCTCTTCCCCCGATCAGACCTGCATGATCTCCTGCTCCTTGGCATGGAGAGCCTGATCGATGTCACGGATATGCGCATCCGTGAGCTTCTGCAATTCATCGCCGAGCTTATGTTGTTCGTCCTGGCCGATCTTGTGGTCTTTTTCGAGCTTCTTGAGAACCTCCATCCCGTCGCGGCGAACATTGCGCACGGCGATGCGAGCCTGCTCGGTATATTTATGGGCAAGCTTGGCCAGCTCCTTGCGGCGTTCCTCGTTCAGTTCCGGGATGGGAATCCGCACCAGTTGACCGTCAAGCTGGGGGTTGAGGCCGAGACCGGCATCGCGAATCGCCTTGTCCACCGCCTTGGCGAGCTGCCTGTCCCACACCTGCACCGTGAGGAGTCGCGATTCCGGCGCGCTGACGGTGCCGACCTGGTTGATCGGCGTGGCGCTGCCATAGGCATCCACCATAACCGGGTCGAGCAGCGCGGTGCTGGCCCGGCCGGTCCGCAAGCCGGCGAATTCCCCCTTCAGCGTCGTGACGGCGCCGTTCATGCGGCGGTTCATGTCTTCGCGGTCGTAGCCTGGAACATTTGCCATGTGCGACTCCTCGCGGGCAGCGGAGCTTCGGCCCCGCCCTCTATGCCCGTCCTCCTATGATTGTGCAGCGTCCCTCGCCTTTGAGCACGGCCAAAAGCGCGCCGCGGTCGTGAATGGAGAAGACAATGATCGGAATGCGGTTTTCCCGTGACAGGCTGATCGCCGATGCATCCATGACCTGAAGGTCCCGCGACAGAACCTCGTGATAGCTGAGCTGCTCGAAGCGTTCGGCGTCCGGGTGTTTCTTGGGATCGGCGCTGTAGACGCCATCGACCTGCGTGCCTTTCAGCATCGCCTCGCAGTTCATTTCGGCGGCGCGCAGCGCGGCGGCGGTATCGGTGGTGAAGAACGGATTGCCGGTTCCGGCGCCGAAAATCACCACCCGGCCCTTTTCCATGTGCCGGATGGCGCGGCGGCGGATATAGGGCTCGCAGACGCTTTCCATGGGAATGGCGGACTGCACCCGGGTCGGCACGCCCGCGCGCTCCAGCGCGGCCTGCATGGCCAGCGCATTCATCACCGTCGCCAGCATGCCCATGTAGTCTGCGGTTGCACGCTCGATGCCGCCGGCGGCCCCCGCCAGTCCCCGAAAGATATTGCCGCCGCCGATGACGAGGCAAATCTGCGTCTTCGCCGCCCATGCGTCCTTCACGTCGGCGGCAATGCGCTCGACGGTGGCAATCTCGATCCCGTAGGTCTGGGCTCCCATCAACGCCTCGCCCGAGACCTTCAGGAGGACACGGCTGTATCGCGGCGTCGAAGTCATCTGCTGCCCTTTCGGCAGACTTAACTGCCTGCCATCGCCTTCACTTCGCCGGCGAAATCGCCGCCGTCGCCCTTGTCGATGCCTTCGCCGACCGCGAAGCGATAAAAGCCCGCGATCTCGATCGGCGCGCCGAGGTCCTGCGCGGCTTTCTCCACGACTTTGGCGATCGGCGTTTCCTGGTCGATGACGAAGATCTGCGAGAGCAGCACGGCTTCCTCGTAGAATTTCCGCATCCGCCCCTCGATCATCTTTTCGATCACAGTCTCGGGCTTGCCCGACTGGCGAGCCAGCTCGCGCTGAACATCGCGTTCGCGGGCAACGATGTCGGGGGCAAGCTGTTCGCGCGTCAATGCCAAAGGCGCGGCGGCGGCGATGTGCATGGCGATCTGCTTGCCGAGTGCAGTCAGCTTCGTGGCGTCGGCCGTCGATCTGAGCGCCACAAGCACGCCCATCTTGCCGAGATCGGGCGCCACGGCATTATGCACGTAGGACGCAACGATACCGGGCGACACGGCGATGGCCGTCGCTCTTCGGATGGTGAGATTTTCGCCGATTTTGGCAACGAGCTGGGTGAGCGTTTCCTGAACGGAAACCCCGTCGCCCAGAGGATGGGCGACCAGCTTCTCGACATCGCCTTCCATGACGAGCGCCAACTCCGCCGCCCGCTTGACGAAGTCCTTGAACTGATCGTTGCGCGCGACGAAATCCGTTTCCGAATTGATCTCGACGAGCGCGCCGGCATCGCCGCGCGCCGCAACGCCGATCAGGCCTTCCGCCGCCAGCCGCCCCGCCTTCTTCGCCGCCTTCGCGAGGCCTTTCTTGCGCAGCCAGTCGACGGAGGCTTCGAGATTACCATCCGTCGCCCCGAGCGCGGCCTTGCAGTCCATCATCCCTGCGCCGGTCTTGTCGCGCAGCTCCTTCACCATGCTGCTGGTGACGTTCGCCATGTCGAGCTCCGTCTTTTCCGTCAGGCCGCGGGAGCGGCGGCAGCGCTTTCGGCTTCCCGCAAGGGCGCTTCCGGCAAGGGCGCTTCCGGCAAGGGCGTATCCAGCGGCATCTCCCGCTCGCCGGCGTCGATCCCCGCCGCCGCCTGGTTCTCGGAAAGCCCGTCGATGATCGCGCGCGCAACCAGGTCGCAGTAAAGCGCCAGCGCGCGCGCCGCATCGTCATTGCCTGGAATCGGATAGGCGATCCCGTCCGGGTTCGAGTTGGAATCGAGAATCGCGGCCACCGGAATGCCGAGCTTGTGCGCTTCCGCCACCGCGATCTCTTCCTTGTTGGTATCGATCACGAACAGGATGTTGGGCAGGCCGCCCATTTCCTTGATGCCGCCCAGGGAGCGTTCGAGCTTGTCGCGCTCGCGCAGCAGCCCGATGAGTTCCTTTTTCGTAAGGCCCGACCCGCCCGCGGAATTCAGGGTCTCTTCGATGTTGCGCAGCCGGCGAATGGAATTGGAGATCGTCTGCCAGTTGGTCAGTGTGCCGCCGAGCCAGCGGTGGTTCACATAATACTGCGCGCAGCGCTTGGCGGCCGCGGCCACCGGGTCGCTGGCCTGACGCTTGGTGCCCACGAACAGAATGCGCCCGCCGCCGGACGCCACGTCGCGCAGCGCGAGCAGCGCCTGGTGCAGCAGGGGCACCGTCTGGGTGAGGTCCATGATGTGGATGTCGTTGCGCGAGCCGTAGATGTAGGGCGCCATCTTCGGGTTCCATCGCTGCTTGCGATGACCGAAATGGGCGCCCGACTCCAGGAGCTGGCGCATGGAAAATTCTGGCAAGGCCATGGAAAATTTCTCCTTTTCCGGTTCAGCCTGACGCGAGGGACATGACCCCGAAGGGCACCGGACGGGGATGGAGCAACTCGCCCCACGACCCACCCTGCGCGTGTGGAATGGCAGGGGTTATAGAAACTGCGCTTGACGGGCGCAAGCCGCTTCCTGTCGATTGCGGCATGCAAAAAGCCGTTTTTCCGCCCCGCGCCGGCGGCTCCCCCATCCGTCCCGCAATCGCTCACCTGCAACCCAACGGCATCGCCCTCGTCGCGGGCACGGCATTGGGGGAGCCCGACATCATCGCCCTGTGGTTCGGCGAGAGCGATCTCGCCACCCCGGCCTTCATCCGCGACGCCGCCAAACGGGCGCTCGACGAAGGGCGGACTTTCTATGCCAACGCCCGCGGCATCGCCCCCTTGCGCCAAGCCATCGTTGGTTTCCACCGCCGCACCCTCGGCATCGACATCGCGCTCGATCGCATCACCGTGCCGGGCGCCGCGATGCTGGCCGTCGTCACCGCCCTGCAGTGCGTCATCGAGACCGGCGACAACATCGTGGCGGTTTCGCCGGTGTGGCCGAACATTTTCCAGGCGGCGGAAATCTGCGGCGCCAACGTGAAGTTCGCAGCGCTGGACGACGACTGGCACGCCTCGCCGCCGCAATGGCGCCTCGACCTCGAAAAGCTGTTCGAGACCTGCGACGCGCGCACGAAGGCGATCTTTATTTCCTCGCCCGGCAACCCCACGGGGTGGATCATGTCGCGGGAGGAACAATGCGCCGTGCTGGCCTTCGCGCGCCGGCGCGGCATTGCCGTCATCAGCGACGAAGTCTACGGCACCATTTTGTATGACGGGCGCGCCCACGCGCCGTCCTTTCTCGAAATCGCCGAGCCCGACGATGCGGTGTTCGTCATCAACAGTTTCTCCAAACCCTGGGCGATGACGGGCTGGCGCATCGGCTGGCTGGTGCACCCGGCGGGACTCGGCCAGCAGATGTGGATGATGTCGGCCGCCAACAACACCGGCGCCAC
>DATCBQ010000046.1:0-13810 GCA_036511745.1 Rhizomicrobium sp. | reverse complement strand
TTTTCGCGGTCGGCCGGCGGCGTGAGCCCGCCGCAATTTGTCCTAACTGCGGCGCAGCACATAGGGCGAACGCACGCCCGGATCGCCGGCAGGAAAATCCTTGATGTTGCGGGTTACCAGCAGACACCCGCATTGGCGCGCCGTTGCCCAGATGATGGCGTCCGGGAGCTTCAGACGATGCGCGCGGCGCAGTGCAACCGCGGCTTCCGCGATCTCCTGATCGAGACCGATGAGTTCGAACCGCGCCAGAAACCCACGCGTCGGGACTTCGCTGTCGGCAGGTGTCCCGATCATCACCTCCATCCACGTCACGATGCTGATGGCGGCATTGTCGAAACGTGTGAGTTCGGCGCGGGCCTGCGCAACGCCTCCGAGGAAGTCGATGAGGATGTTGGTGTCGAAAAGGGCCTTCACCATTCCGAGCGGATTTTGCGCTGCCAGGCCAGCCCGTCCCCCACGCGCTTTCCCCAAAGACCGAAGGCTGCGTCGGGGTCGCCCACTCCGTGGCGGGCAAGATATTCGCCCAGGGCTTCCCGGACCACGCTGGCGCGCGACGCCTTGCGCCTGGCACCGATCTCGGTCAGGGCCTCGGCCATCCGGTCGGGAATGTCGATCAAAGTCCGCATGAATTCAATTATCCGATATCTGATGTTGATATCGTATATATGATAACTGATCGAACAGCAAGCTTTTTGCGCGTCGCTCAATGCTGGTTCTTCAGCTCGAAAACCACCCCGTCAACCCGATCAGACCCGCCATTAAGCGTCGTGCCGTACAGATTTCCCGCGGCGTCGAAGACCGGCGCGGCATTGGGGAAGGCGCCATCGGGATTCTCGAAACTGAAAAGGACGCTCTCGTCCCAGCCGCCCACGCCGGGCGCGAGCCTGAAAACGGTGCCGCAGCCGGAGCCGCAAAATTGTCCGAAAACGCCTCCGAATAACGTCGTGCCGTACAAATCTCCTCCGGAAAGAATCAACCCGGCAACGGGATTTCCTCCATCCGCGCCGCCGGTAAACTTGTACAGAATAGTCTCCGTCCACCGGCTGCTCGTGTTCCCCGGCGGCGGCGACAACTCGAAGACGACGCCACAGCCGAATTCGCAGCCGGCCATTCCGCCTGCGAAAGTTGTCCCGTAGAGATTTCCGGCGGAATCAAGGACAAGACTAGCGTCAGGGTCGTTGCCATCGCCATGCCTGTAGCGAAAGACGTGCAACACCTTTTCATTCCACGAACCGTCCTGAGCGGGTATCAGCTCAAAGACATTTCCGCCACCCTCCTTCCCACCAAGGGTTGTCGTTCCGTACAGATTCCCCGCGCTGTCGATGACCAGACCTGCCCTGGGACTCCATCCATCGCTGCCCTTGAATGTGTGCAAGACGGTCAGCACCCATTTGTCTTTCGATTTGTCAGTCGGCGGCGCCAGTTTGAACACGTTGCCCTGATTGCCCCTGATTCCCAATCCCGCCGACATGCCGTAGAGATTTCCCGCGGCGTCGATGATCAGGCTGCCGTAGAGTTCCGAACCGTCACGGCTACCCGTAAAGGAGTGCAGGATGGTTTCGGTCCACTTGCCGTGTCCGTCTGGTGTGAGCATGAAGACCGTGCCATAGGAATGCGCACCGCCGGCAATTGTCGTGCCATACAAATTCCCCGCCCCGTCGAAGATCAGCCCGGCTACGGGCTGGTTGGCGTCCGCGTAATTCTCCTGGAAACTGTGGAGTATCGTTTCGGTCCAGGAGCCGTCCTGCTGCGGCGTCAGCTCGAAGGCCGTCCCCACGTTGTAAGCGCCGCCGGCAATCGTCGTGCCGTATAAATTCCCCGCGCCATCGAATATCAGATTGTCCCACGGGGTGCTCCCGTCGGGATCGCTCGTAAACGAGTGTAGTATGAGTTCCCGGCCGGCTGCCGGCGCAGGCGGCGCTGCAATCATCATGACCGCAACCGCGAATGGCGCCGCGAGCACCAGCCTCGCTTTCCGATTTCGCATCAGTTCCACCTCCCTGGAAAATCGATCGATGAAAGACCAAACGGCTTCCGTCGGCGGAACTCTCGGGCGCGCGATATGGTCAAGCCCGGATTCGACGACATCGCCATCTCTACAACCCAGCCGCCGCAGCCCGGTTCCGGCCGGGAACCCCATCCAGAGCCAGCAGCGCGAAGCTGGCAAGCCAGTGTTCGCCCATGTAGTCGCCCGTGACATGATCGAGTGCGCTCGCAAGATGAACCGCAATCGTCTCGTCGATCCGCAGGCGGTGCGGCGTGTCGTCCAGTCCCCGAAGGATGAGCCGCCAGCACCAGGCGCGCGAAAGATTGAGGCCGTCGAGATGGGCGATCTTGCCGTCGGTGCGGTCGCTGACCTGGGCCGGTGCGAAAAGCGTTGCGGGTTGCCCCTGCGCCGCATGCGGCAGTAAGGCCGCGAACCAGCGCGCGAAATCTTCGCGCGACAATACGCGCGCCATGCAGGCTGCCTCGATCAGCGCCGGCGAGAGGAATTCATCCTGATTCGGCTCCCACGCCTGACAGTCGGTGTCGCGGGCGTACCACGCGCGGGCTTTTTCACAGAACAGCGACGCAAGCGTTTCGTCGCCGGCAACCTCGGCATAGTCGAGTGCCAGCAGCAGCGCGAACGCGGTGTTGCCATGCGTGCCGGCGCGCACCGGATAAGTCGCCAGCGGCAGATACGCCGCGAAGCGGGCGACGAACGCGTCGCCCAGGGGTTTCATCGCGCGCGCCCAGACGGTGCCTTTCTCGCTCTCATGCCGGTCAAGTTCTCCCGCCAGCATCAGCGCCCAGGCCCAGCCATAGGGACGCTCGAAGCCGCGCGCTGCGGGGCGCTTCAGATACGCCTGCTCGCCCGCGATTTTTTCTGCCGTGAATTGTTCGTCGAACAGCGCGCGGATTTGTGTGCGCTGCGGCAGATCGGGGAACAGACGATACAGCCGCGCGAGAAGCCAATATCCGTGAACGCAGGAATGCCAATCGAAGCTGCCATAAAAAACCGGATGCAGCGAACGCGGCGACTGCACGTCTTCAGGCGCGGCCATCACATGGTCGAGCTTGTTGGGCCACTCCCGGGTGACGTGGCCCAGCGCCGCGCCTGCAAGGCGCGACGCGATTTCGGTTGTGAGCTTTGTCATCGATGTGCTCCGAAGGTGAACACCAGCAGAGACATGAGGATAATGTTGACCGGCAAAAGCAATGTTGCGGTGGGGAGCTGCGCGCGGATGACAGCGTTTCGGTCGAGATCGAGCAGCGCCGCCGGCACGATGTTGAAATTGGCCGCCATCGGCGTCACCAGGGTGCCGCAGAAGCCCGACAGCATGCCGATGGAGGCCATGATGGCGGGGTTGCCGCCGAACTTCTGCACGATGAGCGGCAGACCGACTGCCGCCGTCATCACCGGGAAGGCGGCAAAGGCGTTGCCCATCACGGCCGTGAATGCGGCCATGCCCACGCAATAGACGGCCACGACGACCAATGGCTGGTCCAGCGGAATGTATTGCGTTGCGAGGGTTCCGACCGCCCGGCCGACGCCCGCCAGCGCGAAGATGGCGCCAAGCGATGCCAGCATCTGCGGCAGGACCGCCGCCCAGCCGATGGCATCGATGAGACGCCGCCCTTCCTGCAACGGCACAACGGCGCGCGGCCTGAGCCAGAGCACGGCAACCGCAAGCGCGATAACGACGCCAAGCGCCAGCGAGATCACCGTCACCTGTTTCGGATCGACAAGGGCTGCGCCTGCAACGGTTGCGTTCTTCAGGAGCAACGTACCCAACAGCGCCGTGGCGGGGATAATGAGCGCGGGAACGAACAGCCGGTTGCCGTGGCGCGCGGCGCTGGCGCTCCGCTGTGCGAAATCAATTTCTGCCGATTGCCCGCGGCCGAGAAAGCCGCAGCCGCCAATGAGGATCAATCCCGACACCAGCACACCATTGGCAAGATCGCCGATATGCGAGCCGAACAGAAAACTTGCGGCAAGCAAGCCCCAGAAGGCGGCATTTCCGAAACGTCTGGCGTTGGTGCGATCCTTCGCGCTCAGGACGGCAAAGGCCGCAAACATGATCCCCGCGACGACGTAGACGGTTTCGAGCGTGATCACGGCGCGGGCTCCGCGCGATTTCGTGCGCCGCGAGCCAGACGCCGATCGAGCAACAGCAATCGCGCCCCGTGAATGAGAAACGCGGCGATCGCGGTCGGAATCGCCCACAACGAAAGCTCGAGCGGCTGCACGGCCACGCCGCTGTTGGCGAGAAAGGCCCGGATCAGCAGGATGGAGCCGATGGCGATGAAAATGTCTTCGCCGAAGAACAGACCGATATTGTCTGCCGCCGCACTATGGGCGCGAATATGCCCGCGCGTCTTTTCATCCATCTGGCCCAGGCTTCGTTCCGCCGCCGCTTCCGCCATGGGCGCGATCAGCGGCCGGACCATCTGCGGGTGGCCGCCCAATGCGGTCAGACCCAGGGACGCGGAAACCTGGCGCGCCAGCAGGTAGGTCAGCAGCAGCCGTCCCGCCGTGGCCGCCCGTACACGGCCGATCAGCGTGCGGGCCCGCTCCTGCAACCCCGCCCGTTCCAGCAGCCCGATGACCGGGAGCACGAGGAACACGACACTGACATAGCGGTTCTCGTTGAAGGCTTTGCCGAAGGCGGAAAGGATTTCGACCGGCGTCAAATGCGCCGCGAGGCCGCTGGCAAGCGCGGCGCCGGCAATGGCGAGCAGGGGGTTGAGCCTCAGCGCAAAGCCCAGAGCGATGAATGCTACGCCCAGCAGTGGCCACATGCCCGATGCGCCTATTGTTAGAGCCGCACTTCTCCTGCACCATGGCAGGGCGAAGCGGGGACCAGCAATATACGTGCTTCGACCGGTTCGGCCCGAGAAGGACGTCCAGCGACAATGCAGTTCACCCTGACAAATCCCGTCCCGATACCAACATGATTCGCGCCGGCATTGGCGGCTGGACATTCGAGCCGTGGCGAAACGGGGTTTTCTATCCCAAGGGTCTCGCCCGCGCGGACGAACTTGCCTTTGCCGGCAGCCGGCTGAACACGATCGAGATCAACGCCACCTATCACCGCACGCAATCGCCTGCGAGTTTCCGGAAATGGGCGACGGAGACGCCGGACGAATTTGTCTTTTCGGTCAAGGCGTCGCGCTTTACCACCAACCGGCGCGTGTTGGCCGAAGCCGGTCCTTCCATCGATCAGTTTCTTTCCAGCGGGCTGGTCGAGCTGGGGGCAAAGCTCGGGCCGATTCTCTGGCAGTTTGCACCCACCAAGCCATTCGATTGCGCGGATTTCGAGCAATTTCTTGCCCTGTTGCCGCGCGAACGCAATGCCATTCGCCTGCGTCACGCCATCGAGGTACGACACCAGAGTTTCGCCGTGCCGCAATTCGTGCAACTGGCGCGAAAATTCGCGGTCGCCATCGTCACGGCCCATTCGGACAAGTATCCGCTGATTGGGGACATCACGGCCGACTTTACCTATGTGCGCCTGCAATGCGCGCGACCGCGTGTCGTGACCGGCTACACATCGGCCGAGATCAAATCCTGGGGGGCGCGCGCGAAGAAGTGGGAGCAGGGAAAAACCATCGAAGATCTGCCGCTGCTTTCGCCTCCCGCAAAATCGGCGAAGCTGCGCGATGTCTTCCTCTACGTCATCAGCGGCGCGAAAGAGCGCGCACCCGCTGCGGCCATGGCGTTGCTGGATGCGGCGAGGGCTTAGTTGAGCCGGGATTGCGGTCGTCGGCGCCGTTTCGGGATTGATCGGCGAGTCGGGCAACCGCCGGCGAAAATGCTGATGCTGGGGGCGGCAGCGGGAATAGTCGTGCTGCTCGCATCGCTGCCGGCATGGGCGGCCGGGGGAACTTTCAACTCGTCGACGGAACCGGTCTTCATCGCCGAAATCGTTGTACTGCTCGTGTCCGGCCGGCTGCTCGGCGAACTGATGCAACGGCTCGGCCAGCCCGCTCTGATCGGCCAGCTCATCGCCGGGATGCTGCTGGGTCCGTCGCTGTTCGGTGCGTTTTTTCCCCATGCGCACGCGGCGCTTTTCCCCGCCAGCCCGGAGCAGAAGGGCATGCTCCAGGCGATCTCGCAGCTCGGAATCCTGATGCTACTCCTGCTGACGGGCATGGAGACCGATCTGGCGCTGGTCCGCAAAGTGCGAACGCCCGCGCTTCTCATCGCGCTGTCGGGGATAGCGGTTCCTTTTGCCTGCGGCTTCGCGCTTGGCGAATATCTTCCCTCCGCGCTTCTCTCCGATCCGGGAAAGAGACTTCTCGCAGCGCTGTTCCTCGGTACCGCGCTTTCCATCTCCTCCATCAAGATCGTTGCCGTGGTGGTTCGCGACATGAATTTCATGCGCCGCAATCTCGGCCAGATCATTGTCGCCTCGGCCATCATCGAGGACACCGCCGGCTGGATCATCATCTCGATCGCGCTGGGCATCGCCCGGCGCGGCATCATCGATCCGCTGTCGCTTGCCAGGACTATCGCTGCCATCGCGCTGTTTCTCGCCGCGAGCCTCACCCTGGGCCGGCCGCTGGTTTTTCGGATCATCCGCTGGGTCAACGATACGTTTCAAAGCGAGTTCGCGGTGATCACGACGATCCTCGTGATCATGGGGTCGATGGCGCTGGTGACCGCGGCGATGGGGGTGCAGGCGGTGCTCGGCGCCTTCGTGGCCGGCGTCCTGATCGGGGAGTCGCCCATACTCACCCGTCATATCGACGCGCAATTGCGCGGTCTCATCGTGGCGCTGTTCATGCCGATTTTTTTCAGTCTTGCGGGATTGAGCGCCGATCTGCGGATTCTCGGCAATCTTTCGCTTCTGCTTCTGACCGGCGCACTGATCCTGGTGGCGAGCTTCGGCAAATTCGCCGGCGCCTGGCTGGGCGCCCGTTTGGGAGGCCTGAGCGGGCGCGAGGGCATTGCGCTTGGCTGCGCGATGAATGCCCGCGGCTCGACGGAAATCATCGTCGCGTCCATCGGACTGGCATCGGGTGCTTTCACGCAAAGCCTTTTCACCATGATCGTCACGATGGCGATCGTCACCACCACCCTTATGCCGCCGATGCTGCGCAAATCGCTTTCCGGTATTCCGACGAGTCCCGAAGAGCGCGCCCGGCTCGAACGCGAAGACATCGACGCGCGCGGGTTCGTCAGTTCTCTCGAACGGCTGCTTCTCGCCGTCGACGGCAGCCCTGTCGGCAAGCTGGCCGCGCGCCTGGCGGGACTGATCGCCGGCGCCCGCGGAATGCCGCTGACCATCGTCGAGCTTGGAATCGCGGAAACCGGGCGGCAGGACGCACAAAACGATGTCGGCCACGCGGACACAAAGCACGCCGTCGAATCCGGCGTCGCGGCCAGCGCGGCCTCGCTCAAGACCGGGGAGCACGCAGACGAGCCGCGGGACGTCGCGATCAGCCATCGCGGAGAATCGGATGCGAGCAAGGTGGTCGAAATTGCCCGCAAGGGATTCGATCTGCTGTTTGTCGGCGTTGAAGGCAGCCGAACGCCGGAAGGCCATTTCACGCAGAAAGTGACGAATATCGTCGAAGGCTACGGTGCGACGCTGGCGCTCCTCGTTGCCGGGGGCACCTGCATGCTGCCGGATTCGGGGGCGCGGATCCTCGTCCCGATAACCGGAACCGCGATGTCGCGCCGCGGCGCCGAGGTCGCTTTCGTCCTGGCGCGCGCCCTTGAGGCCAGTGTGACAGCACTCTACGTCACGAAGTGGAAGACCGACAGCGCGCGCACGCGCCGGCTGCGTTTCTCCGTCGCGCCGCGAAACGAGGAAGCGGCCCTCAAGGAAATCGTGCTCCTTGCCGCCCGCTACGGGGTGGACGTCCGCACGGCGATCGAGGTCAATTCCTCACCCGATGTGCCCATCAGGCGCTATGCCGCCAATCACGATCTGGTGGTCATGGGAGTCAATCGCCGGCCGGGCGAGGTGCTTTTTCTGGGCAATACCGCAAGCGCCGCCGCCGCGGGCCGCGAGGGACCGGTCCTGTTCATTGCCGACCCGGAGTAATTCTTTTCAGGCCGCAGCTCTCGCGACCTGCGTAATACGGGGTGAGCGAAAAGCAGAGATCGCGGCAAGTTGCTCGGGTTGCAGAAGCCTCACCAGACCACTCTTGAACTCGATGAGTTGATTGCGCCGCAACTGTTGCAGGGTTCGGTTGAGATGCACCACACTCAAGCCCAGCGCGTCCGCGATGATTTCCTGGGTCAGCGGAACCGGAATCGTCGTTTCGTCCGCCAGACCGACGATGCCCAGCCTTTCGTGCAGTTCGAGGATAAGATGCGCGGTGCGCTCATAGGCGGTTTGCCGTCCGACACGCATGAGCTGATTGAGTAGATAGGCCTCCTCCAGGCTGGCGGTGCTGTGGCAGGCTGCGGTCAGGCCGGGATACTCGTCGGGTCGGTTGATAATTGCATCCGCAAGCGGACTCGCATCCGCGACCGCGACGGGTGTCAGCGCGATGGCGGTGGTCAGGGCAATGGCCTGCGGCCGCAAACACATCCCGAACAAATCGCCGGGGAGGATGAATTCGAAGATTTGCCGGCGCCCATCCGGAAGCATGCGAAAGCGACAGGCCCAGCCCGACGTGAGCAAGCGCGGCGTATCGAGCGACTGGCCTTCCGCCATCAGCTCCGTGCCTGCGAGAAACTCTTCCGTCTTGAGGGTGAGCGAAGCCAGAAGCGCCAATTCGTGGGGTGCGATATTGGCAAAACGTGCCAGACGATGGACAAGCAAATCGCTCTGCGAGGCCGGATCGACTCCGGATCCGCGCCAGCGGTCCATAACTGTTCTTCGCCTGCGTTCGGTTCCTGCGATCGCCAATGTCCCGACCTTCCTGCCGCGATTTGCGTCCCTCGCGCCGCCGAGAGCGCCGGGTGCCTCAGGCAAAAACGAACGAGGCGGGCGTTCGTTTCAGCGATTGTCTCCGGAGATGTGCAGGAATGCGCGAAAGAAGCCCCCGCGTTTCAGGGACTCTTGCCGCCAGGCGCGGAATTGCGCCCTTTTTCAGCCCCGGCCTTGAGCGACCAGCGCACAATATCTTCCAGAGTCTGGCCCGTAGCTTCGCCGAAGGCCTGGACAACGGCCGGCACCGTATTTTGCGCCGCCGGTGCATGATTGCCGGCTTCGAATGTGCCGACGACCTCACCGCGGCCCGCCGTTACCAGTCGGGCGACGATATGGACGTTGATGTCGGGCGCGCCGTTTTCAGCCTGATATTGGGCTTCGAAACTGCGGATCTCCGTTTCAAGCACATAATCCGCGCGCACCCCTGCCGCTTCCGGGGCAACGCCGCGAATGCACCCGCTGCTCTCGAAAGCTTCGATCAACAGCGATTGCAAGAGGCGCGGCGTCGGGTCCGTCCATTGCGCATTGGCGTAATAATCCATCGTCTGGCCGCGCTGCAGCGCGATCCGCACGGTTTCGAGCGCTTGCGGCGCCTCCGGCTGCGCCACGGACAACTGCCAGGCGACGGAAGGAAGGGTGTCGAGCGGCGTTAACTGCGGCTTGAGCACATAGATTTGCGGCGGTTCCTGCGAAGGCCCGATCAGGTTTCCTCCGCAACCCGCCAGCAACCCCGACGCCGCGCCCGCGGCAAGCACCGCACGACGGCTGAACGCTGCTGCAACGATGGGAGAGTGTGTCATTGCGGCGTGTATCCTTTCCGCCGATCGCCAAAAATCAGTTGCGTCGGATCGCGTTTGAGCTCGTCCGAAAGCCCGGTGAGGCTTCTCACGAGATTGCGGGTTTGTCCCGTGAGTTCGTCGAGGCGCGAGCTGTTGACCGTGGTGTCAAGATCGGAGCTTAACAGGCCCAACCTTCGCGTTGTCATGTCGGCATCGGCGATGACCGCGCGAAGGCCTGTAAGGTCTGTGTTCAAACTAACCGACGCCGCCGAGATGCTCGCCAGAATCTTGTCGAAGTCCGCCGAATGGCCTGCGAGCATTCCCGTCACATCTTTCAAATTGACGAGGGTCTGCGCAATCGCGGCCCGGTTCTGCGGGCTTAACACGTCGTTGAGCCGATCCGCGATGCGGTCGACTTTGGCAAGAAGCTGTGGCGCGCTCTGCTCGAGCTGCTGCAGGGTCGACGGCTTGGACCGGATGGTCGGGTACTCGTCCCAGGACGGCTGCAGGAAAGGCGCGGTCTTCGATCCGCCGTCGATTTCGACATAGCTCGATCCCGTGAGCCCCTCGCTTGCGATCGACGCCACCGAATCGGTGTGCAGTCGCAATGACGGATCGAGCTGTAGGACGGCGATCACTTTCTTGGGGTCGTCGGGGTCGAAATTCAGTTTGCTGACATGGCCGACATCGATGCCGTTGAAGCGCACGGTGGTACCTGTCCCCAGCCCCGTAACCGGGCCGGTAAAATCGGTGCGGTAATAGGCAAATTCCTCCGTATATTGCGTACCGGCGAGCCACAGCAGCGCCACGAACAGACCCAGGACGCAGGCCAGCACGAAGATACCGACCGCTACGTAATTCGCTTTGGTTTCCATGTTTCTTCCGTCCGTATCAGGCGTTCAGCGCGGCCCGGCCGCGGACCCCGGAGAAATATTCGTGAATCCACGGGTCGGGGTCGTTCGGCAGCGTCTTCAGCGTTCCCACAGTGAGCTTCTTCTCGACCAGCACCGCAATTCTGTCGGCCGTGGCCCGCAGCGTGTCGAGATCGTGTGTCACCATGAACACCGTAAGGCCCAGGCCTTGTTGCAAATCCCGCAGCAGCGCGTCGAACTGGCTGCCCGCGATCGGGTCGAGCCCGGCCGTCGGCTCGTCGAGAAACAGGAGCTCGGGATCCAGAGCCAAAGCCCGCGCCAATCCGGCACGCTTCTTCATCCCGCCGGACAGTTCGGACGGGAATTTCCAGGCGGTATCCAGAGGCAATCCTACCAGAGAAAGCTTCATTGCCGTAAGCTCGTCCATCAGAGGCTGGTTCATCCGCGTCCAGCGCCGCATGGGCACCTGGATGTTTTGCGCCACGGTCTGGGAGCTGAAAAGCGCCCCCTCCTGGAACAGAACGCCCCAACGCAGCTGGAGGCCTCTGAAGTTTTCATTGTCGATTTCGGCCGTTTCCTGCCCCAGGACCTTGATGCTCCCCGACACGGGACGATTGAGCCCGATAATCGAACGCAACAGAACGGACTTGCCGCTGCCCGATCCGCCGACCACGCCCAAAACCTCGCCTTTCATCACGTCGAGATCGATATGGTCGTGGATCACCGAATCGCCGAAGGCATTAACCAGGCCCCGAATGCGGATGACGACTTCATCCTCGCCGCCGTTGCCGCCCATCAGATCCCCATCACCGAAAAGAGGATGGAAAACCCGGCATCGAGCGCGATGATGAGAAAAATCGATTCGACCACCGAGCGTGTCGTCAGTTTGCCGACGCTCGCGGCGTTGCGCTCCACCCGCATGCCTTCGAAACAGCCGACAAGCGCAATCACGAAAGCGAACACCGGCGCCTTGACGAGCCCGACCAGAAGCGTCCTGACGGTAATCGCGCTTTCAAGCTCGCGCATGAAGGCGGGAATGGTGATCCCCAGATCGAAATAGGTCATCACCATGCCGCCGATAATGCCTACGACATCGGCAAAAAACGTCAACAGGGGAAGAGCGATCATCAGGCCGAGGACACGGGGAACCACGAGCATTTCCGCAATGTTGAGGCCGATGGTCTGCATGGCGTCGGTCTCTTCGTTGACGCGCATGGTGCCGATTTGCGCGGTGAACGCCGAACCGGAACGCCCAGCCACGATGATGGCGGTGACAAGGCCGCCGAGCTCGCGCATGAAGCCGACGCCAAGGAAATCGATCGTATAAATCTGGGCATTGAAACGCTTGAGCTGGTCTGCTCCCTGATACGCGAGCACAACCCCGAGAAGAAATGCCAGCATGCCGACGATGGGCAGAGCCGTAAGTCCGGTTTCCTCGATCTGGTGGATCAGCGCGGCAAACGACAATTCGCGGCGCGGCGCAACGATCGCCTCCGATGTTTCGACCGAAACGCGGCCGAGAAACCCGAGCATGTCATAGCCCTGCCGCAGCGCATCATAGGTAGCGCGGCCGATTCGCTCGAGAAAATTCTCGATACTCGGCCGTCGCGGATGCATGTCGATTGCGGCGGCGACTTCTCCGCGTTCTATGGCCTCCAGAAGCGGGCGATAGCGGTCCGGAACGATGAATTGCGTAACGCGGGAGCCGGCGGCTTCGAGCCCCCGTTTCAGCCGCAGCAACAGCCACGTGCCCGCGCCGTCGAGCTGCTCGAGCGCACCGCCATCGATCTCCGCGTCGCGGGCGCCGTCGAAATGCAGGCCGAGCAGGATCTGATCCAGGCGCGGCGCTTCGGCGACAATCCAGTCGCCTCCGGCGACAAGGCGCAGCACCCGGCCGCGATCCTGCACTTGCAAAGTCGCCGGCGAGGCCACGACAACGCTAGGGGTGAGATTTCTCATCGAGCCGGGGGAAGAATCATGGTTCGATCATAGACCGGGCGCGGACCGCAAATCATCCCAATAACCCAACGACAACGCGGCGATAGCGCTCGCGTATCCGTTCCCCTTCATGATGGCAGCCTCCCGTAACGAGCTTTTGGCCGCCCCGCCAGACGCAGTCGATCCGGACGCCCGCAAAGATCCAGCTATCGAGGACGGCATCTCCGCGCCGTCCTGCCAGCGATGCATCGCCGGCGTCGAAGCTGACAATGTCGGCGCTGGCGCCTTCGCACAACCCCGCGCGCGAAACGCCGAGCGCCTGCGCACCGCCCGAGACTGCCGCATCGAACAGCGTGCGGCCGGTAGACTGGCCTTCTGCCGCCGCCAGCACGTTGCGGGCGCGACGCGTCAGCCGCTGGGCATATTCCAGCGCGCGGAATTCGCCCGCCGCATCGATCAGCACATTCGAATCCGTTCCGATGCCGAAACGGCCCTGTGCCACGAGGTAATTTTCCGCAGGGAAAACCCCGTCGCCCAGATTGGCCTCCGTCACCGGACAAAGACCGGCAACGGCGTGGCTGCGCGCCAGACCATCGATTTCCCGGCCATTCAGATGCGTTGCATGGACAAGGCACCAACGAGCGTCGACGTTTGCTTTGTCCAGCAACCATTCAACCGGACGGGCGCCGCTCCACGCGACGCAATCGTCCACTTCCTTCGTTTGCTCGGCCGCGTGCAGGTGGATAGGGCCGGCCGGTGCGAGCGGAAGAATTTCCTGGAGTTCGTCCGGCGTCACGGCCCGCAGGCTGTGCGGCGCAATGCCGACATTGGCATCCGCCAGGTCGGTAACAGCCCGCCGGCATTGTTCAACGATAGCTGCAAAACCTTCGACGCGGTTGATGAAACGGCGTTGGCCCGGGAGCGGCGGCAAGCCCGCGAAATTGCTGTGCGCGTAAAATACCGGCAGCAAAGTCAGCCCGATTCCCGTTTGACGGGCGGCCGCGGCAACGCGCCATGCCAACTCGCCGCAATTGGCATAGGGCGAACCGGACGGATCGTGATGCAGATAGTGAAACTCGCCGACCCGGGTAAAGCCCTTTTCCAGCATTTCGACATAGGCGAATGCGGTAATCGCCTCGACATCGTGCGGCCCCAGACGATCGAGAAAGCGATACATGACTTCGCGCCAGGTCCAGAAATTGTCTCCGGCCGGTCCGCGCGTTTCGGCCAGCCCGGCCATGCCGCGCTGAAATCCGTGGCTGTGGACATTGGCGAGCCCGGGAATGGCGATGGCGTGACGCTCGTCGCCCTGCGCCGGCCCGACCTCGGCCTCGACCCGCGCGATGCG
>DATCBQ010000045.1:0-5956 GCA_036511745.1 Rhizomicrobium sp. | reverse complement strand
CGCCCTTCAGTTTTTCCCTGAGGCCCAGGATGAAGAGGTTGGTGGTTACGGGGCTGTTGCAATTCTGGTACATGTGCCTGCCGGCGAAAACGGGGCCATTCGACGTGCCGAGTAGGCCGTCGCAATACGAGGCACCACCCGACGTTGCAAATGGACGCTGTATGTGCCGGCCTCGGCGGTACCGGCGGCCGTTGCCGCCAAAGCGGCAGCCACGCTCATCATGAGATATTTATTCACGGCAATCTCCCCTTGTTGGGTGCGCTTTCCCGACATTCAGGACCCATGCACTATACCCCCATGCCCCAAGGCCAGAAACGCCCTGCCGCTGTCATGGCAACGCCGTGTACGTCATGGGAGGCGACGATCTCGCAAGAACGCGCCATAGTCTGCGCTCGGCATGGGTTTGCTGGTGGCGAAGCTGCCGTGCGAATGCGTGCGTCGTCGCTCTTTATCATCGCGCGCAAGCGCGCGAACCCCCGGAGGGCAGTATCGGCGATTGCATCGGCATTCTTCTACCAACACCTGTTACGCGCAGTGACAACTTCAGGCGCCGCCATGCGAGGTTTGCGATTGTTCGGGAAGTTTGTTCACGCGGAGACGCGGAGACGCGGAGGGCGGAAGCTGATTGACGATGCGTTGCAATCCGTCTTTCATGGTCGGCGCCCCGAAATTGATGAGCAACCCCACGGACAGCTTCATCAGCCGCAGACAGGTCAGAAGCTGCACGGCGTGTACCGGCAGCACGCGTTCGACGGACTTGATTTCCACCACCACGCAGAACTGTACGAGCAGGTCGATGCGCAGACAGTCCCGGAACTCCAGCCCGTCATATTCGAACGTGATGGATTGCTGTCGAGCGGCGCGCAAACCACGCCGCTCAAGGTCTCGGGCCAGCACTATTTCGTAAACGGATTCCAGCAATCCCGGCCCCAGCCCTTGTGCAGCCGCCAGGCCGCATCGACAATCTCACCCGTGATATCGTCCAGGGTTCTTTCGCTATTCGGCATCCGCTGCGCGCCTCCGCGTCTCCGCGTGCAAAGACTTGCGGTTGGATGTGAACAAGGCTTGCCGGTTTTGTCGCGAGACCACTGGCCGACACAGAATGCGACAGATATTTCCGGTGCCCGGACCGCCCTGCCTGGAAAGTGCGGAACCCATGTTGGGGGTCGTGGGCGGCTCCTCTATTCTCATTCCCCATGCGGCCGTCGATTCTGTTTCCCCTGTTTGCCGAAACGCGCACGCTTCCCGGTGTCGGGCCGAAGCTTGAGAAGGCGATCGCGCGGGCGGCGGGGACGCGGCTGGTCGATCTGGTGTTCGATCTGCCGGTGGGCGTGATCGATCGCAGCTACCGCCCCAGGCTGATCGAAGCGCAGGCGGGCCGCATCGCCACCTTCATGCTCAATGTCCTGGACCATCTGCCCGCGCATAATCCGCGCCATCCGTATCGCGTGCGCTGTTCCGACGACTCCGCGACGATCGAGCTGGTGTTCTTTCATCCCCGCACCGATTGGCTGGCGCGCACTTTGCCGGTCGGCTCTCAAAGGCTGGTCAGCGGCCGGCTCGAACGCTTCGACACCAAACTGCAAATGGTGCATCCCGATTACATTCTGCCTCCGGAAGAGACCGCGGGCCTGCCGGCCCACGAACCGGTCTATCGGCTGACGGAGGGGCTGTCGGGAAAAGCGCTGGCGAAGCTGGTGCGCGGCGCGCTCGACAAGGCGCCGGCGCTGGCGGAATGGCAGGACGCGGCGTTTCGCGCCGCCCGCGCCTGGCCGTCCTGGGGAGAGGCGCTGCAAACCGCGCATGCCCCCGCGCGCGACGACGATCTCTTGCCGGTGGCGCCGGCACGGATGCGGCTCGCCTATGACGAATTGCTGGCGAACCAGCTGGCGCTGGCGCTGATCCGCGCGCAGATGCGCGGACAAAAGGGGCGCGCGCTGAAAGGCGACGGGCATTTGCGGCGCAGGGCAATCGCGGCGCTACCCTTTGCCCTGACGCCGGCGCAACTTCGCAGTCTGGCGGAAATCGAAGCGGACATGGCGTCGCCCGCGCGCATGTTGCGGCTGCTGCAGGGCGATGTCGGCGCGGGGAAAACCATCGTCGCGCTGCTGGCGATGCTCACCGCCGTGGAAGCAGGCGCGCAGGCCGCGCTGATGGCGCCGACGGAAATTCTCGCCCGCCAGCATCTGGACGCGCTGGCGCCGTTGGCGACCGCCGCCGGCGTGCGCCTGGCATTGCTGACGGGGCGCGAGAAAGGGACGCCGCGCGCCCGGCTGCTGGCAAAGCTCGCCGACGGCGAAATCGACCTTCTCGTCGGCACCCACGCGCTGTTTTCCGACGATGTCGGCTTTCGCGATCTCGCGCTCGCCGTGGTCGACGAACAGCACCGTTTCGGCGTGCATCAGCGCATGCAGCTTCAGGGCAAAGCCAACACGCCCGTCGATGTGCTGGTGATGACCGCAACGCCGATTCCGCGCACGCTGGCGCTCACCGCCTATGGCGACATGGAGGTCTCGCGGCTGGAGGGAAAGCCGCCGGGGCGCAAGCCCGTGCAGACGCGCGTGTTGTCGGCCGAACGGCTGGGCGACGTGATCGCCCATTTGCGCGGGGCGCTGGCGAAGGGCGCGCGCGCCTATTGGGTTTGTCCGCTGGTGGAGGAGTCCGAGAACAGCGATCTCGCGGCGGCGGCCGAGCGCGCACAGATGCTGACAGACGCGCTGGGGCACAAAATTGGCCTCGTGCACGGACGGATGAAAGGCGCGGAACGCGACGCGGCAATGGCGAAGTTCAAGGCCGGCGAGACCAATGTTCTGGTGGCCACCACGGTGATCGAAGTGGGCGTCGATGTGCCCGAGGCCACGATCATGGTGGTGGAACATGCCGAACGCTTCGGCCTGGCGCAGCTCCATCAGTTGCGCGGCCGGGTGGGCCGCGGCGCCGGCGAATCGACCTGTCTGCTGGTCTGGCACGCACCGCTGGGAGAAACCGCCAAGGCACGCCTCAAAACGTTGCGGGAAACAGACGACGGCTTCGTCATTGCGGAGGAGGATTTGCGCCTGCGCGGAGCGGGCGAATTTCTCGGCACGCGGCAAAGCGGCATGCCGCAATTCCGGCTGGCGGATCTGAGCGTCCATGGCGAGCTGCTGGCCGCGGCGCGCGACGATGCCCGCCTGGTGCTGCTGAAAGATCCCGACCTCAAATCGGCGCGCGGCGAAGCGTTGCGGGTGCTGCTCTATCTTTTCGAACGCGACGAAGCCGTGCGATATCTGCGCACCGGATGAGCATGACCGCTGATTTTCTTCCCGCGCTCGAACGCGCGATCGCGAAGGCGATGCCGGGTGTCGCGCGCCTCGAAGGCCTGTCGCGGCTTTCCGGCGGCGCCAGTCAGGAGAGCTGGTCGTTTTTCGCCATCGTCCATGACGAAGCGATCCCGCTTGTGCTCAGGCGCTCTCCCGGCGGCGCACCGCGCCCAACAACCCAAAGCGCCAATTCCGTGCCGCTGGAAACCGAAGCGATCGTCATCGACGCCGCGCGCAATGCCGGCGCGCCCGCGCCGCGCGTGCGCTGTGTTCTGGCGCCGCAAGACGGCCTGGGCAGCGGCTATGTGATGGACCGGATCGAAGGCGAGACCGTTGCCCGCAAGATTTTGCGCGATGAAATCTTCGCGCAGGCGCGGCCGAAACTCGCCACCCAATGCGGCGAGGTTCTCGCCCGCATCCATGGCGTCGATACCGCGGCGTTGACGCATGTCCTCGAGGTCGTCGACGGACCGGCGCAGCTGCGCCGCTATCGCGATCTGTACGATTGGTTCGAGGCGCCGCATGCGATCTTCGAGCTGGCGTTCCAGTGGCTGGAGCCGCGGCTGACGCAAACCGGCCGCTGCACTTTGGTCCACGGCGATTTTCGCAACGGCAATCTGGTGGTCGCGCCGCAAGGCCTTGTCGGCGCGCTGGACTGGGAACTGACCCATATCGGCGATCCGCTGGAAGACATCGGCTGGCTCTGCACCCGCTCGTGGCGTTTCGGCATTCCCGAAAAGCTTGTCGGCGGCTTCGGCGAGCTGCCCGATCTTCTGGCCGGCTACGCCGCGGCCGGCGGCGGAACAATCGCGCCCGAAGCCGTGCGCAACTGGATCGTTTTCGGCTCGCTCAAATGGGGCATCATGTGCATGGCGATGTATCGCGGCTTTCTCGCCGACGGCTCGATCGAGCGCGCCGCCATCGGCCGGCGCGCATCCGAAACGGAAATCGATCTCGTCAATCTCCTCCTTCATGGAAAGTGGTGACGCGATGATGGACCAGCCTTCGATGCGCGAACTGGTGGACGCCGTGCGGCACTTTCTGGAAACCCGCGCCATGCCGGAGCTGAAAGGCCACACCGCCTTTCATGCCCGGGTGGCGGCGAACGCGCTTGGAATCGTCGCGCGCGAACTCGATCTCGGTGAAGAGGCGCAAGCCAGCGAGCTTCAACGCCTGCAAGTCTTGCTGGGCCGCGCCGATACGCTGGAGGCGTTGAATCGCGATCTCTGCCGCAGCATCCGCGCCGGCCGTTTCACGCCATCGACTCCCGGTCTGGCCGAGCACCTCGAACAGACCGCGCGCGACAAACTCGCCATCGATCAGCCGCAATACGCCGACCTCGCCGTCAACCGCACCGGCTGAAAAACGGACGCACTGTACGAAACCGCCGCTCCCGACGCAGAATGGCGCTCTCGTTCCATCCTTTGCGGAAAAGCCCTTTCATGAAAACGCGCGCCGCCGTGGCCTGGTCGCCGGGCAAGCCTCTGGAAATCGAAACCGTCGATCTCGACGGGCCCAAGGCGGGCGAAGTGCTGGTGGAAATCATGGCCACCGGCATCTGCCACACCGATGCGTTCACCTTGTCGGGCGCGGATCCGGAAGGGCTGTTTCCCGCCATCCTCGGTCACGAGGGGGCCGGCATCGTGCGCGAGGTGGGTGCGGGCGTGACGTCGGTGGCGGCGGGGGATCATGTGATCCCGCTCTACACGCCGGAATGCCGCCAGTGCGATTACTGCACCAGCCGCAAAACCAATCTGTGCCAGGCGATCCGCGCCACGCAGGGCCGGGGCCTGATGCCCGACGGCACCAGCCGCTTTTCCATCCGCGGCAAGCCCCTGCTGCATTATATGGGCTGCTCGACCTTCGCCAATTTCACCGTGCTGCCGGAGATCGCGGTCGCCAAAATTCGCAACGACGCGCCGTTCGACAAGGCCTGTTACATCGGCTGCGGCGTGACGACGGGCATCGGCGCGGTGATCTTCACCGCGCAAGTCGAACCCGGCGCCATAGTCGTTGTTTTCGGTCTGGGCGGCATCGGTCTCAATGTGATCCAGGGCGCCAGGCTCGCCGGCGCGGCCATGATCGTCGGCGTCGACATCAACCCGTCGCGCGAGGCGTTGGCGCGCCGCTTCGGGATGACGCATTTCGTCAATCCGAACAACGTTGCCGGCGATCTGGTCGGCCATCTGGTGGCGCTGACGAAGGGCGGCGCGGATTACAGCTTCGAATGCATCGGCCAGGTGAAGACGATGCGCCAGGCGCTCGAATGCTGTCACAAGGGCTGGGGCGAAAGCATCGTCATCGGCGTCGCCGGCGCCGGCGAGGAGATCTCGACCCGCCCGTTCCAGCTCGTCACCGGGCGGGTGTGGCGCGGCAGCGCCTTCGGCGGCGCCCGGGGCCGCACCGACGTACCGCGCGTCGTCGACTGGTACATGGACAAGAAAATCGCCATCGACGAGCTGATCACCCACACAATGCCGCTCGAGCGCATCAACGAAGCGTTCGAGCTGATGCACGAAGGCAAGAGCATCAGAAGCGTGGTGGTGTATTGAGCGCCCGCACACATATGCACATTGTCGAAGTCCAACGAACGCCGCAGGCTCCTCCCCCACGAAGCGAAGCGTAGTGGGGCGAGGGGGACCATGCGCAGCATGGTG
>DATCBQ010000044.1:0-17373 GCA_036511745.1 Rhizomicrobium sp. | reverse complement strand
ATGCAGGTAGTGCAGCCGTAACCCACCAGCGAGAACCCGAGCTTGTCGAGGGCGGTGTCGAGACCGGCCTTGGCGAGATAGTCGGTCACCACCTGGCTTCCCGGCGCCAGCGAGGTCTTCACCCAGGGTTTGGTCTTGAGGCCGAGCTCCACCGCTTTCTTCGCGATCAGGCCCGCGCCGATCATCACGCCGGGATTGGAGGTGTTGGTGCATGACGTGATCGCCGCGATCACGACATCGCCGTGCCCCAGCGAATAATCCGCGCCTTCCACATCGACGCGCGTAGCGGCGCCGCTTTCCACCCTGAACACGTCGCGCAGCGCCTTGGCGAATTCCGGCGCGGCGTTGGAAAGCGCCACGCGGTCCTGCGGGCGCTTCGGACCGGCAAGGCTCGGTACGACGGTTGCGAGATCGAGTGCGAGGGTGTCGGTAAATTCTGGCTCCGCGCTTTTCGGGGTGCGGAAGAGGCCCTGCACCTTCGCGTATTTCTCCACCAGCGCGGTGCGCGCGGCCTTGCGTCCCGTCGCTTTCAGATAACGCAAAGTCTCCGTGTCGATGGGAAAGAAGCCGCAGGTGGCGCCGTATTCCGGCGACATGTTGGCGATGGTGGCGCGGTCTTCCAGCGCCATCTCGTCGAGTCCGGGACCGTAGAATTCGACGAATTTTCCCACCACGCCTTTCTTGCGCAGCATCTCGGTGACGGTCAGCACAAGATCGGTTGCGGTGACGCCGGCGCGCAATTTTCCCGTCACGCGGAATCCGATCACTTCGGGGATCAGCATGGAGATCGGCTGACCCAGCATCGCGGCTTCCGCCTCGATGCCGCCCACGCCCCACCCCAACACGGAAAGCGCGTTGATCATCGTGGTGTGACTATCGGTTCCTACCAGCGTATCGGGAAAAGCAAAATCGACGGAGCGCTTTGTCTTCGGGTCTTTGGCTTTGCGCGTCCACACGGTCTGGCCCAGATATTCCAGGTTGACCTGGTGGCAGATGCCGGTGCCCGGCGGCACCACGCGAAAATTCGCAAAGGCATCCTGTCCCCAGCGCAAAAAGCCGTAACGCTCCATGTTGCGTTGATATTCGATGGCGACGTTTTTTTGGAACGAATCCCGGCGGCCGAAATTGTCCACCATCACCGAGTGATCGATGACGAGATCGACTTCGGCCAGAGGATTGATCTTCTGCGGGTCGCCGTGAAGTGCTTTCATGGCGTCGCGCATGGCGGCCAGATCGACCACGGCGGGAACGCCGGTCAAATCCTGCATCAGCACGCGCGCGGGCCTGAAGGCGATTTCGCGGTCGGACTTTTTCGTCTTCAGCCATTGCGCCATCGCCCGAATGTCGTCCGCCCCGACGGTCCTGCCGTCTTCGTGGCGCAGGAGATTTTCGAGCAGCACTTTCAGCGAATAAGGCAACCGCGAAATGCCGGGGAGGCCGTTCTTTTCCGCCGCCGTAAGGCTGAAATAGGCGTAGCGTCTGCCGCCGAGGCCGAGCGTCCTGCGGGATTTGAAACTGTCGGGATGGGTCACGGGAAATCTCGCGTAAAGGGGTGGAAACGCGCGGGCCGTGGTCTAGTCGGAATTGAACCCGCTGTCATCCCATTTGTGACTTTCCCGGGATCGCGCGCCTCTCGCACGCCTTTGCCGTCTTCGGCCCGCGGGCGCATCCGTGATGCCGCGCCATCATGCCGGCAGGATGCCCGCGCTCTCAGGGAGATGCACTTGAGCGCAGACGATTCGCGAGCGTCCTATTATCGCCCCATTCGCGCGCGATACCATCAGGGCTCGAAGCCGCCTGGAGGGGCAGTTGCGGGTGTGAAATTCTGACAAAGACCACGCATGCGCCGTCTGTTCTGGCTTCCGCTGGTATTCGCCGCCGCATTTCCGCCGTCTGTCCTGGCGCAGGAATTGCTGCAGCAACGGCTCACTTCCGATCGCGTCGGCTATATCGCGCCGGGATCCTATCTGGCGGGCGACAAAATTGCCTTCACCCTCGACGCTGCCGGCGCCAGTTATCTGTTGCGTCTTGCGGGCTCGCCTGAAGTCTTCGTGCTTAATCAGGATCCCGCGGCCATGGGCGGACGGGTGCTGAAATACGATTCCGGAGAAACGGCGCTGAAGGTTGCGGGCTGGGGCGCCCTGACGCTTTACGTCTCTTCGGTGCCGGACGGCCTGCCGGCGGAACGTACCGGCGATTCGACGCCGCCTGCACCCGTGCCGGTATCGCTGGTCGAAGTCCAGAGCGCGGCCATCGACGCGGCGCGGCATCTTTCCGAGACGAGACATCTCAATCTGCATTTCATGGCCGACTGGAGCATGCTGTCCGCCAATCCGGCGACGCGCGCTTTTGCGCTGGATTCGATGGCGAATGCGGCACGCGGCATCGACCGCTTCGTCGCCTCGCCAGCTGCCCGCGACGCGGTCGCGCGCCGCATCGACACGGTCGCGGTTTCGCCATCCGCCCGCCCCACAACCTCGCTCAATGGCCATACGCTTGTCGTGACCTTCAACTCCGGGCGCGGGTATATGGGCCGCGCATCGTCTCTCGCCATTGCACGCACGCTGGGCCGGCTGCTGTCGGGCTGACGTCCATTGCAGCGGCGCGAGTTTTCCGCGGAAAACAAAATTATGTCGCTGTGATGATGGCACTCCCGCGCGACCAATGCGACAAACATCGTTTCCAAGCGGGCTCCTCCCCTGCGAGCGATAGCGAAGCGGGGGAGGTGGATCGCACGGACGAAAGTCCGTGCGAGACGGAAGGGGCCAATCCCGAACATTGCGCGGGCGATCGCCCCCCTTCACCATGCTGCGCATGGTCCCCCTCGCCCCACTGCGCTTCGCTTCGTGGGGAGGAGTCTTGCGATTCAATCGGTCGTCCCACTTCTGTTTCGCAGGGTGATTGCCGCAATAACAACCGCCGGTGAAACCGCGCATGGCCATTGTCTCACTCAGCCGCTTCGGCCGGTTTGGCGGCGGCCGATTCTTCCTGATGTTTCTGAATCGTCTGCATCGCTGCCTGCATCGCCGCGCCGATGAATTTCTCGCGGTGGTCGCGCGCCCAGTCGAACGCGGTTTGCCGCCCGTGATTGGCCTGATTGATGACCGGCGTCACATGCCGCTGCCACAGCTCATAGGATTTCTTCGTCGCTTCGAAATTCGCCCAGTTGTGCGCCAGCTGGAGGAAACAGCCGAACGCGCCCTGTTTGGCCTGCAGGCGGCGAATCTGGGCGATGGCGTCGTCCGGCGTGCCGACGACGACGACGCCCTGCTCCGTCAGCTCCTCGGGCGACAGCGTGTTGGCGGCGTCGCGCCCGGCGATGTTGCCGGTGATTCCGGAAAAATAATCCTGCCACTCGCGAAAGCCGAACTTGATGTTCGAGAACGCCTGCTCGCGGGTCTCGGCGATGTGGACGGGTCCGACGAGGCGCAGTCGCTCAGGATCCATTGCGAGGCCATGTTTCGCCGCCGTGTCGTTCGCGACTTTCCAGTTGACGGCCAACGCGTCGTAACCGCCCCTCTGCGTGGCGGCGACGCACAGCATGCCGAAGCCGTGACGGCCCGCGAGCTTGCCGCCCGAAGGCGTTACGCTCGAGGCGACGCAGATTTCCGGATGCGGCCTTGTGTAGGGACGCAGCTGACACGTCGCGTCGAGAAGCGTGAACCAGTCGGATGTTTTCGTCACGCGTTCGCCGGCGAACAATTTCAGGATCACCTCGATCGATTCCACCATGCGCTCGCGCTGCGTCGATGGATCGATGCCGAGCTGGAAGGCGTCGGAGGGCAGAAGCCCGGGCCCGACGCCGAACATCACGCGGCCTCGCGTCTGATGATCGAGCTGGATCATCCGGTTGGCGACGGTCAGCGGGTGGTGATAGGGCAGCGAAACGACGCCGGTGCCGAGCCGGATGCGCTTCGTGCGTTCGGCGGCAGCAGCGATGAAGACTTCCGGACTCGCGATGATCTCGAAGCCGGCGGAGTGGTGTTCGCCGACCCATGCCTCGTCGTAGCCGAGCCGGTCGAGATGCTCGATCAGTTCCAGATCGCGCTCGATGCAGAGCGTGGGATCTTCGTTGAGCGGATGGAAAGGGGCGAGGAAGATTCCGTTCCTGAGATTCATGGCCGGGCGTTGCTCCAAAGAAGCGGTTGGCAAGCTTGTCAGCGACGCGCCCGACCGTCAAAGCGGAGCGCATCGCCGGCGCGCTGTCGCTTTTCGTCATGGACCCAGCCTGAGCTCGGGGAATTCGTCCCAGAGCCGCAGGCGCTCCGCATTGGGCGCACGCAAGCCATGCGGCGCACCATCGCCGAAGATCATGACGTCCTTTGCCGCGTCGTAGCACGGCCACGCCCCGGTTGTTTCCGTGGCAGGATTGCCGCTGCGCGCGAACGCCGTCCAGCAATCCATCATGGCGCTCGCGAGCGCTTCGGCGGCGGGACCTGCGCCAAAGAACGCCTTTGCCAATCCCTGGCCGTGCGTTCCGAAGACAAATCCCAATTCGAGGGCGTGGCAGGAGCCCATGATCCCGCCCAGCAGCGGCGAACGCCGGTCGAAGCGATAGGCATAGGCAGCCGCATGCGGCGCCTGGGCCTCGAGCAGGCGAGTCATGGGGACCGTGAAGCCCTTGTCCGTCATGATGACGTTGAAGCGTTCGAAGGGCGAACCCCGGTCGTAAGCCGCAAGCATCGCGGGTGCTGTTTCGGGCGACAGCCTGGTCACGCGCTCGACCAAGCCTCGTGCGGACAGCAGCCGCAGGCGGGGATCGACCGCCGTGAAGAGCTTCCACTCTTCGCGCGTGGTGCCCGTCAAAAGCGCGATGTCCCGGGCGGTGCCGGCGCGCACGGCCTCGATCAGTCGCCGGTCGAGGACTGTCCCATCAATCGTCGGCTGAAAAGGCAGCGCACCAAGCTTGCGCTTGTCGCGCCCGCTGCGCGCTGCCGTCAACAGTGCAATCTGCGCTTTCAGAATGACGTCGGCGGGAATTTCGGGCAGGCGCGCGGCCTCGTTCGCAGCCAATCCCAGCGCATCGAGGAAGGCGCGCGCGATCCGCGCGGCGCGCTCGCGATCATATCCGATATGCGCGGCACCGGATTGGGCAATGGCTTTGTGAAACAGTCCCCGGGCGGGTGGACTGGCAAGCAGCGCGGCGACGCTCATGGCGCCGGCAGACTCGCCGAAGAGGGTGACGTTGTCGGGATTGCCGCCGAACGCCGCAATGTTCCGCTTCACCCAGTCCAGCGCGACAATCTGGTCGCCAAGTCCCTCCGCGCCGGTGCCCGCCGCCCGGCCGTCGGTGGCGTCCGCAAGGTCGAGAAAGCCGAAGGCGCCCAGCCGGTAATTGATGGTGACGATGACGACATCATGCGCCGCAAGACGCGCGCCGCAATAGGTGCTTTGGCTGCCCGCGCCAAGGACAAAGGCGCCGCCATGAATCCACACCATCACGGGTCGTTTTGCCGCGTCGCAGCCGGGCGTCCAGATGTTGAGATGGAGACAGTCCTCCGATTGCGGACCCATCACGCCGCCGGTCAGCGCTTCGATGCGCGTCGCGGCCTGCGGACACACCGGTCCGTATCGGGTTGCATCGCGAATGCCGCTCCAGGGCAGGCTCGGCTCGGCCATCCGCCAGCGCGAAATTCCTACCGGCGGCTTGGCGAATGCCACGCCCTTGAAGCTGAAAATCCCGCCGCGGCGCGAGCCCGCGAGTTTTCCGCACGCCGTCTCGACAATAGCGGCTTCGGTCTGGTCGGCGCGGCGCTCCATGAATTGCCAATTCCAAAGCTTGCGTGGTGAGAGAACAGCAATCGGCGCTGCCCTCAAGGTGAACGCGCATTAACGAAATCTCGACGATGAGGCGCTTATTGGTCATACATGGTTGAGCGGACGCAAACGATTTCAGACGCCTTTAACGCAATCGCCATACGCGAAGACTGGGGATCGCGGTGCGATCCCCAGCTCGAATTTCGTTGCCCCGCGCTTTCGGCCCTGCTCGCGCTGTGGCGGCAGAAAGCGGCTGCCGGACCTCTGCCGGCGCGCAAGGATTTCTCGCTGCGCAGCCTCAAGGCTTTTCTGCGCGACATCGCCATCTATGAACGCGTCTTCGCCGGCGAAGCGCGCTGGCGTTACCGCGTGCGGCTGATGGGGACCAGCTTCGCGGAGACGATGGGCGACCTGACGGGAAAGTTTCTGGATGAAGCAATTCCGAAAGCGTTCCTGCCGCATTGGTGCGCGGCGCTGGATGCCGCGTTCGAAGCCGGTGCGCCGCTTCGGTTCGTGGCCCGAAGTGACACCGTTAACAAGCACTTCCTGCTGGCGGAGTATTTCCAGGCGCCGCTGCTGGACGACGACGGCAACGCCAACCTGATTCTCGCGTCTTCACATTTCAGTTCCAGCGAAAAACGATCCCGGATGCTGGCTGCAGAACTCGCGCGTTGTCCGGCTGCCGATACGGCGTCGCCGGCCTGAGATCCGCGCTCATCCCTTGATAGTCGCGAACGCGCTCGACGCCGCGCGCGTCGGTCAGCGGCCCGTGACCCGGCACGATAGCTTGCGCGTCGAGCGCCAGAATCGTTTCGCAGGCGGCGATCCAGTTGCCGACCGGTCCGGCCCAGACGATCGGATGGCCGTCGATGAACAGGATGTCGCCCGTGAAGACGGTGCGGTCGGGCGGCACCCAGACAATGGCGTCGCCGCCGGTATGGGCGGGTCCGACTTCGATCAGCTCGACTGTTTTGTTGCCGACGCGCCGGGTCAGGCGCCCACTGAAAGTCGTGTCGGGAAGCTTGTGCGCGGTGTTCGCGAAATCGAAGCGCCCGAAGCAGTGCCTCGTCTCCGCGTGAACAATTTTCAGGAACGGAATCCATTTCGCATCTTGACCGATGAGACCCCGGCTGCTTGTTCTGCGCGAGCTGCGTGACGGAGCAGACTTGTGATCGAGGCGGTGATCTGGGATTTCGGCGGCGTTTTCACCTCCTCGCCATTCGAGGCCTTCGCGCGCTACGAACGCGAGAAAGGATTGCCGCAAGGTCTCATCCGCAAGGTCAACAGCATCAACCCTCTCGAAAATGCCTGGGCGCGTTTCGAACGGGCCGAAATCGATCTCGATGGTTTCGATGCGGCGTTCGCAGCAGAAACACGCGCGCTCGGCCATGACGTTCCGGGAAAGGATGTCATCCCCCTTCTGCGCGGCGCCCTGCGGCCCGAGATGGTGGAGGCGCTGAAACGCATCAAGGCGGCCCATTACAGGACCGGCTGCATCACCAACAATGTCCCCACCCTGCAGACGAACACCGCGGACCCGGGCGCCTTTTACGCCGGCGAAATCATGGCGCTGTTCGACCATGCGATCGAATCCTCGAAGGCCGGCATCCGCAAGCCCGATCCGCGCATCTATGCGATGATGTGCGAGGCACTGGACGTGGCGCCGGCCGATTGCGTGTATCTCGACGACCTGGGCGGCAACCTCAAACCCGCCCGCGCCATGGGCATGGCGACCATCAAGGTGGAGACCGGTGCGCAGGCCATCGCCGAACTGGAGCGGGTGCTGGCGATGAAGCTCGCGGCGCCGGGCTCCCGGAATAAAAACTGGTCGTGCTGCGTCGTAGGTCTGCTGAAAGTGGTCTGGAGCGGCTGCCGGGCGATGCCGCCGGGCGCCCGCAGAGGAGAAACCCGATGATGAATGCCAGCCTGCGTCATTTGCTCCGGGCCTCGGTCGCGATTGTCCTGGGCTCCGCCTTCTCGCTCGGCGCCAGTGCCGGCGAGCAGGGCACAGGGCAGCACAAGCAACTGCTGTTCGTCTCGAATATCATTGGCAGCATTCGCCTTTATTCGGCGGACATCCATAAATCCAATGTGCAGCTCATGGGCACGATTACGAACGGCGAATCGCGCCCGGAGGGAGTCTGGATCGACCGCAAGGGTACGCTGTACGTGGAGAATGGAGATCAGTATCCGACGCAGGCCAACATCGAAGAATACAGGCGCGGCGCCACCTCGCCATTCCGCACGATCACCGAGGGCCTCAATTCTCCGGGTGCGGTGGCCGTCGGCAGCGACGGTACCGTCTATGTCAATCAGTTGGGGCAAGGGGGCGGTGGTGTGATTGGCGTGGTCATCGTCTATCCGCCCGACGGGACGACGCCCGAACGAACGATCCCCCTCAACCCGACTCCCGAATACGGCATGAATGCCGGAGGCATGGCGTTCGACGCGCAGGGCAACCTGCTTGCGGCAAACTCCGGAAACGCGACCGAAGTCCATGTCTTCAACATCGCACCGGGTTCGTCGCAGGCGACCGACCTCGGCTTCCAGGGCTATGGCGGTTCGGCGATTGCCGTCGACGGCGCCGGCAATCTGTACTCCGGCGGCGGCAACGGCTTCATCGCGGTATACCCGCCAGGAGCCACTTCGCCGACGCGAACCATTCCAACCGGTTTCAGCGTTTATGGGCTGACGGCCAGGTCTGACGGCACGCTGTATGCCGTGGCCGACTCGTTTGTTGCCGAGTATGCGCCCGGGGCGAACGCGCCAATCAATTACGTCGATACCGTCGATGGAGAGACGTTCACCTACGATGCGGCGCTCGGTTCGCAGTAGCGACGCGGACAACGTAATGGTGTTTGGATTGCCGCCCGTCTATGTTGGCGGCATGACCGAGACGGCAAAACCGCCCTGCTGGAACGCTATTCGCGCGGCCAAGTTTCGGCGATCGAACTGCGCCGGGCGCTCGGCGGTCTCACGTTCGGCGACGTGCTGGACCTCGCGAAACGCGATCTACCGCTGCCGCGCGCACCCACGGCAAGCCGCGAACACCGAATAGCCGAAGCGCGCTTTGCTGTTTTCCGGCGAGCGAGACGGACGGGGCATGAGTAACTGCCACTGGATACATCTCGTTGAAACCGTATCGATTGAAAAGGCGGGGCGCACTTTCGACGATTCGCGCACGCAGTTTCTCGCGGCGCGTGTCTATCAGGCGCTTACGGTGGCCGACCGGTTTGACCGCGTCGTGCAGCTGAGCGGGGTCATGAGTTCCATGATGAAATCAATGCCGCTAACGGTCCCCGTTCATATTGACGCGCGGCCAGGGGGCCATTTTGCGCTCTTCGGCGGCTATATTACGGGCTACAATCTTGAACCCGTCCCGAATACGCGGGTTGTCCAGGCTTGGCGTGCCGGCAACTGGTCGCCCGGCGTTTACTCCGTGGCGAAGTTGGCGCTCTCCGGAAACAGCACAAATGCGACGCTCACTTTCGATCACACCGGCTTTCCCGACGAGGCAGCCGAGCATCTCGCAAGTGGCTGGCATTCCCATTACCGGGAACCGATGGCCAAGCTATTTCGCGGAGGCTGAATTTATTCACTCTGCGCGTGTATTGCGCGCGTCTGGGCGCAATACACGGAGTCCCTTCAATTTGAATGGAATAAACCGACAAGCTCGCTCGTCTAAAAGCTTGCACGGTCACGAAAGGGATTTGAATCATGGCGACATTGCAATATCCGAGATGTGCAGATGAGGCACAGTATCGGCGGAGCTTCGCCATTTGTTTGATCCTCGTGGCGGGGCTGATCCTGACCGCCGCCACCCCGGGCGTCGCGGCTCCCCCGCACAAAATTGGTCTTAATGGGCTTGTCGTGAAGGACGCCCTCGGGGGACAGATACTCGGGTTCGACATCGATCAAAACGGTACCGAGGGGCTCCTCAGCGAATATGTGGCGCTGGGTAACGGGGAAAACAACATAGCCACGGAAACCTTTGATCAGAAGACCGGGAAGATCATCAAGATCCTCAAGGAGATAAATAACACCTACGACACCTTCGCCACCTATGGCGTCGTCGGGACCAATGTCGGCCTCGATCAATTTGACCGGACGCACAGCATCTACCAGGGAAAGGTGTCATATGACTTGCTCAATCCATTGGATGGAAACGAAATCAACGGCAATTGGACGCCACCGCTCACCAAGCACGATGTCCTGTGGAGCGTGAGCGAGAACCAGGGGCAGCCCACTACGGCGGTGCTGGCGTTCAAGAACAGTGACAATAGCAACGACACCGCGCTCGTGTTTGGCTCCGATATCGCCAACAACACTTTTGGACCCGGGGTAAAACTGACCGATTCGGTTTTTAATCTGAACGCCGGGCCGGTCATGGCATTCGACAGCGCGACCAATCAGGCCATCGTGGCGGCATCGTTGGGCTGTTATGATTGTCTTCCAACTCTTGCGCTTGTCGATGTCGTGAAAGGAACCACCACGGAATTCACTGGAGTTGGATTCGGCTTTGTCGATGGCATTGCCGTCGACTCCGCCGATGGTATCGTCTGTACCGCCAGTGACGACTTCAGCCTTGAGTTCTACAATCTAGCGACCCAGAGCGGCTTCGAAGTGACACTTGAAAACGCCACCAGCCCGGCCCAGTCCGGGGAGGACATCGAATTTGACCCGATAAACAAGCTGTTCCTTGTCCAGCAGTATATTACGAGCACAGGAGCATCGGGAAGCAGTATCCAAGTTTACGATACTCAAGGCAATTATGTTGAGTCTATCAACGACCTTAGTCTCCCCGCAAGCGATTCACTCATTGCACTCCAGCCGAGCAAGCGAATCGGATTTTTATATGGGCTGACGGAACTAGTGTCGTTCAATTATTAGGTTTGTTGTTGTCCGCAAACATTGGCACGATTATGGCAGCATCAAAAACTTGCTGCCCTCCTCTTCCGCAGCGATCCGTCTCTTTGGAGATTCCCCATGAACAAAACGCGGGCGCAATTCGATTCTGTTATTCCCATGATTCCCGCAGGCGGCAGCGTGGCGGACGAGGTAGCGTTCTATCGGGATCAGTTAGGATATTCGGTCGTCTGGCAGGACGAAGGCGGCGCCGGCATCACCCGGGACGCCGTCTCGTTCAACCTAGTGAGGAACGACAATAAAGTGTGGGCCGACAATTCCAGCTTTAGTATCGGCGTCTCCGATCTCGGTGCGCTCTACGAAGAGTATCGCGGTGCTCCAGCCAAGGTCGGGCCGCTGGAAGCCAAGCCGTGGGGACGGCGCGAATTCCACATGATCGTTCCGTCAGGCGTGTGCCTGCAGTTTTTTCAGAGCGATAGCTAGCCCCCTCACCATGGGCGGTCTCCGAACTGGCCATGTGGATGAGTGCTTATAAGATGCCGAAATGTTTAACGCGCACCTACAAGGCCAGGAGAGGTTCTATGATCAAGAAATTGGCGTTCGCGGGCATCCCGACTCGGGACCAGATACGCGCTTTGGCGTTCGGGACAGAAAGGATGATTTCGGCTGGTAACTGACCGACCACTTGGCCGCCAGCGCTGTATCGAACTAGAGGTCGCTGACGGCGGGACTCGCATTGTTCTCTCAAAGATACCGAGGGAAACCATTTGTACTCAGTTCTAGCTGATTGGCATGGAGGTTGTGGAACCCCAAAGAACGAAGATTCGCATCGGAACGGAGAATTGGAATGCGACCATTGTTAAGCGTGAAAGGCGTTGTTGCCGTGCTTATCCTCCTGGGGAGCGCTTCAGGTTCTTCTTCGATGGCGAGCGTTGTGCCGACGATGCAGCAGGCGCCGGTCAGTGGAACCGCCGATCAAGCGCCGCATCGCCGGTCTGGCCTGTGGGAGCAGCGTCTCACGTTGGACGATGGAAGTTACGCGATACCTGTCAGCAAGATGTGTATTGACGGCGCCACTGAGCCGCGGTTGGCGCTTGCCGGTGCGCAGATGGATCGGGCAGAGTGCCAGACTTATCGCTTGGATAAACGAGAGAATGGTGATTGGTCGTTCGATTCCATTTGCAAACTCAATGGCGCGGTCAAGGTAACCACGTCGGGCATCGCGCGTGGCGACTTTCAGACATCCTATCGGGTTGAGGTAGTTGGTAGGACATCAGGAGCAACCGATCCCAAACAAAATGCAACGCACAAACTTTCGATAGACGCGAAATGGCTCGGGGCGTGTCCTTCAGGAATGGTGGGAGGCGATTATACGAGCGGCGGACGAATCACGAATGTGTTCCGTTCGGACTCACGTTAACCCCCTCCTTCTACCGGGATGAAAACCGCCAAATCGCGATTTCATGAACGCAAGTAATCCACTTAAGGCCTTCGCAAGCTGGCGTTGGCGATGTCCCGGGGATGTTGAAAAAGGAGGAGCGGTCGCTGCCATCGATTGTGTTACGCGGCTTTGCGTTTCTTCTCAAGACTGCCGCGCCATGGGTAGTGGTTTATGGGAGGTTCGCTGCGACCTCGGCGATGGCCGCATCGCGCGCGTGCTGATCTGCATCGCGGACGGAGTGATGATTCCGCTGCATGGCTTCGTCAAGAAAACGCAAAAGACGCCCGCGTCGGAACTGGAGCTGGCGCGAAAACGCATAAAGGAGATCGGGAATGGTTAAGCGCAATGCGAAAGGCCGCATCGGTTCGTCGTTCGACGCCTATCTCGACGCGGAAGGCATTCGCGAGGAAGTGGAAGACGCGGCTCTGAAGGAAATCATTGCCGATCAGATCGCGGCAGCCATGAAGACGGAAGGCATTACGAAATCGCGCATGGCGGCGCGCATGCGGACAAGCCGCCGCCAGCTCGATCGCCTGCTCGACCCGGACGGCAACTCCGTCACTTTGCTGACGCTCAGACGCGCCGCAACCCCCCTCGGGCGGAATCTGCGCGTGGAATTCGCCTAGACATAATCCGGCGGAATTCGATTTCGCTCCAGATCCCTTAATCTGCTGGGTGCGTTCACCCCATAAAGGAGCCGTTCGTGAGTCGGGCTTTCGTCAAGGAGCAGGACAATGTGGCGCTGGAGGCGCCGCCAGAGCTGTCGCTGGGCGACGGTCCCAATCTCGTGACGCAGTACGGCTTCGAACGCATTGTCGAAAAGGTGGCGGAGCTCGAAACGCAGCTTGCGGGCGCCGCGGACGAAGCCACGCGTAACCGGCTGGCGCGCGACCTGCGCTATTGGTCGGCGCGGAAATCAACGGCCGAAATCGTGGCGCGGCCCTCGTGCGATTGCGTTGCGTTCGGTTGCCGCGTCGTCATCGCGCGGAATGGCCGCCGTCAGACGCTCGAACTTGTCGGCGAGGACGAAGCCGATCCGGCCCATGCCCGCATCAACTGGCGCTCGCCGCTCGCCGCCGCAATTCTCGGTGCCAAAGTCGGAGAAACGGTCGTGTGGGAAGACCGCCAGCCGCCGGAAGAGATTCAAATTCTGGCGATAGAACGGCCCTGAGAATCGCGCGGCCGATACCCGTCGCGCTGCCTTCTTGTCTTGACCGTGGCCATTCCTTCGGGCTCTGTCGCGGCAGACAAGGGGAGCGCCAATCCAATGCGAATGCTGTCTTCAATCGCAGTTGCCGCGATGTTGTGGACCGTTGCCGGCTGCAGCGATGATCCCTCCCGCTCCGGCGCGACGAACGACCCCTATGAATCCACCAATCGCTCGTTCTTTGCCTCGCACCAGGTGCTCTACAGAAACGTCATCAGGCCGGTTGTAGTCTTCTATAACCGTGCCGTTCCGGAACCGGCGCGCGACGGCGTCCACAATTTTCTCGTCAATGTCGATCTGCCCGTGACATTCGCCAATGATTTGCTGCAGGGCGAGGTCGCGAAAAGCGGTCAGACCCTTGCGCGCTTCACGGTCAATTCCACCGCCGGCATCGGCGGCCTGATCGATGTGGCCGGGAAAATCGGCATTCCCGAGCACGAAACCGACTTCGCCGACACGATGGCCGACTATGGCGTCGGCGAAGGCCCGTATCTCTACGTGCCCGTGCTCGGCCCCAGCGTCCCGCGCGAGCTTGCCGGCAAGATCATCGATTCGGCCTTCGATCCGCTGACCTATGTCACCTATGGCGCCAGCATCTTTGTCAGCATTGGCCGCAACGGCGCGACCTACGTCGACAGGCGTTCCCGCGGCGCCGCCACAACCGATGAGATCGAGAAAATCTCCAGTGACCCCTACGCCACGACCCGCCTTCTTTACCAAAGACACCTTGCGGCCGAAGCCAGTCATTCCGCGTCCGACTCCGATTTCGACGAACAGCCGCAGGACGTCCGGGTGGCTGCCCAGGAGGTCCAGGTAACGCAGGTCGCAGCCGCTTCTCCCGCGTCAAAAGACATTGGCGCCTACTGTTCTTCTGTTGCCGGATCGCGTGCCGACGACGCGGCGGCGAACGGGTATGAAGGCGATATGCAGCAGGTCGTGCATGACGGCGTCTACAAGGATTGCATGAGCTGGCAAACCGCGCACGGCGATGGAGCTTCCGGACAAGTCAGCGCGCTTCAGTAGTCCGGACGTCGCGGCAGCTTCAGGCGGCCGAAAGTTCGCCCGCGCCCCGCTCCGCCCTACGCGAAATCCTTCGCCAGTTCCATGCGCGTCTCGGGCCGGATGACGGTCATGTGGCCGTAGTTCGGATGGGCGATTTCAATGGTGGCGCGGCCTTCGCCGCCGGCGAATTTCGCGACCTGTTCGAGTGTGAAGACAAAGCGCACCCAATGCACGGACGAGGTCTTGCCATCCGGCGTCGTGCGATCTTCATAATCCGTGGGCGAGGCCGCGATGCGCGATCCGGCCACATCCATCGACACGGTTTCCTCGATGCCGCCGAGCTGTTTCAGCATCGTCTCGCGCCGGACTGCATCTTCGATCTCCAGCATCAATGTAGCGATCAGCTCGCGACCCTGCGGAATGAGGGGATTGTAGGTTTCGAGTTCGCCGGCGATCTGCGCGTCGCCGCCCTTTTCGATGTGCAGCATTTCCTGCACCTGCAGCCACATGGTTTCGTAATTTTCGAAATGAAAGGTGGCGAAGGGCCCCACTTCGAGGCGGCGGTTCTTCTTCACCTGGACCAGGGTCCGGCGCAGCTCCGCCCGACGCCCGGCGTAGTCCGCGGCCGAAAGAATGTCGGAGGCGGCGATGCGATGCTGCAGGCGGGACATCAGGCATTCTCCAGCAGGCTATAGGCGCGGGCAAAAATTTCGATGGGATGTTGCGGCTCGCGCGTCGGCAAATCATTTCCGTCGCGCGAAGCCAGTTCGCGGGCGCCCTGCACGATGTGCGCCGCGGCCAGCGGACAGTCCGACACGATGTGCCCGCGAGCCTGCGACAGCGCCGCGCGCATCGCCGGCCTGCCGACTTTCTGCGCGATACCGCGGGTCTCCTTGAGCACACCGAACGTGCCGCCATGGCCGGAGCAACGCTCGATGACATCGACCGGCGTATCGGGAATGAGCCGGAGCATCTCGGCCGCCTTGGGGCCCATGTTCTGGGCACGCGCATGACAGGCCATGTGCACGGTAACGCCTTCCGGCAACGCGCGGAGCCCTGGCGGCAGGCCGTGCGTCCTGGCGATCTCCACCACATATTCGTCGATGTCGTACGTCGAGTCCGCGAGAAGCTTCACATCTGCGTTGTCGGGCAGGATGAGCGGCCACTCGAATTTCAGCATCAGGCCGCAGGACGCGGTCAAGGTAACGATATCGTAGCCGTCGTCGATCAACGCCCGCAGCGCCGCCGCGACCTTGACGGCCTGTTTCGCAACGCGCGCGATTTCCGCCTGTTCGAGAAACGGCATGCCGCAACAGCCCGGATACGACACTTTCGTCGCCACGCCGATATGATTGAGAACGGCGCGCGCCGCCATCCCCGTGGCCGGCTTGTTGTAGTTGACGAAACAGGTGGCAAAGAACGCCGCTTTGCGGTGCGCCGCGAATGCCGGCGCGGCTTCGTTGGGCGCAACGGGATCGCCGCGATCGGCGAGCACGAAGGTTCTGGTATGGAATTGCGGCAACGCCGCATGTGCGTCGATGCCCGCCACATCTTCCATGAGCCGCCGGGCGACCGTGTTCGTGCTGGCGGACGCCCAATTGACCAGCGGAGATACGGCAGCGGCCACGCGTCCGTTGCGGTCCATCTCCGCCAGTTGCCCGGCAGTGAAATTCTTCTTTCCCTGGCGCGATTCCGCCGCGCGATACCTTAGCATCAGATGGGGAAAGTCCAGATTGAACGGATGCGGCGGCACATAGGGGCACTTCGTCATGAAGCACATGTCGCACAGCGTGCAGGCATCCACGACGGCGGAAAAATCTTCCGATTTGACCCCGTCAAGCTCGCCGGTGGGGCCCTCGTCGATCAGCGTGAACAGCCGCGGAAACGAATCGCACAGATTGAAACAGCGCCGGCAGCCATGACAGATGTCGAAGACGCGCCGCATCTCCGCATCGACCTTTGCGGCGTCGTAAAACGCTTCGTCCTGCCACGCGAGCGCTTCGCGTTTCGGAGCGTCGAGGCTGCCTTCGCGCATGTCGCTTTCGATTCGGCAATCGTCGTTGCGGGGAGAATGGCACCGGGAACCTTGCGGTCCCCGATGCAGGCGCGTGCCTATTTGCCCAGCGTATCGAGCGCCTTCTGGAAGCGGCCCGCGTGGCTTTTCTCCGCCTTGGCCAGCGTCTCGAACCAGTCGGCGATTTCCTCGAAGCCTTCGCCGCGCGCCGTGCGCGCCATGCCCGGGTACATGTCAGTATATTCGTGGGTCTCGCCCGCGATGGCGGCTTTGAGGTTCTTGTCCGTGCCCCCGATGGGCTCGCCCGTCGCCGGGTCGCCCACTTCCTCCAGAAACTCCAGATGGCCGTGCGCATGGCCGGTCTCGCCTTCGGCGGTGGAGCGGAACACGGCGGACACATCGTTATAGCCTTCGACGTCGGCCTTCTGCGCAAAATACAGATAACGCCGATTCGCCTGACTCTCGCCGGCAAAAGCGTCTTTCAAATTCTGGGCTGTCTTCGAGCCTTTCAGTGCCATGAGGTCCTCCCTGGATGAAGCCGTCGCGCGAGCGCGGGCGCCGCGCAATGTCGAAAAGGAGAATGGCGTGGGGCAATGGCCGAGTCAATAGATTAGAATGGTTCTAATATGAGGATTGGCGGCCGCCGTCAGGCGCGCCGGACTCGAATGACGACATCCACCCGCTCGATCGCGGTGCCTTTCGGCGGCTGCGGCACGCCCGACACGGCGATCGCCTGGTCCGGAATGTCGATCAGGGTGCGGTCTTCGTCATTGTAGAAATGCTGGTGGTTGCCGGTGTTGGTGTCGAAATAGCTGCGCGCCGGTTCCACCACCACCTGACGCAGGATGCCGGCCGCGGTAAACTGATGCAGCGTATTATACACGGTCGCCAGCGAAACCCTGATGCCGGCGGCGATGGCCTCGCTGTGCAGCGCCTCGGCGCCGATGTGCCGATCGCCGTGACGAAACAGCAGCCCGGTCAGCGCGATGCGTTGCCTGGTCGGACGCAGGCCCGCGCGCTTGAGCCGGGCGACGGCGTGGGCGTTATCGTATCGCGGCGTTTTCGCGGTCATCGGCTCCGTCCGGC
>DATCBQ010000043.1:0-5191 GCA_036511745.1 Rhizomicrobium sp. | reverse complement strand
CCCAAATCGAAAATCGTGCCCTATAGTGAGTCAAGGCTCGGGCTGCGGGAAGCAATTCCTCATGATGAACATCATGCGCACCGCGCTCCTGATGGCGGCCTTGACGGGCATGTTCGTCGTCGTGGGATATTTTGTCGGCGGAGAAGCGGGAATCGCTATCGCATTGCTGTTTGCGACAGCAGGCAATCTCTTTGCCTACTGGAAATCGGACAAGATGGTTCTATCGATCTATGGCGCGCGCGAAGTCGATGCCCGGACGGACCCGGAACTCGTTCATCTCTTGAGTCGGCTCTCAGGGGTCGCCGGTTTGCCAACGCCGCGCATCTATATCGTCGAAAACGAGGATGCGAACGCCTTCGCAACGGGCCGCAATCCGCGACACGCCGCAGTTTGCGTGACATCCGGGCTCTTGCGCCGCGTCGACTCCCAGGAGTTGGCTGGCGTGCTGGCCCATGAATTAAGCCATATTAGAAGCCGCGACACGCTCACCATGACTTTGGCGGCCATAATTGCGGGTGCCGTCGCTGTGCTTGCCAACTTTGCATTTTTCTTTGGCCACTACGGACGCAGCCGCAATCCGCTGGAGCTGATCGACATGCTCGTCGTAACGCTCGTCGCGCCGGTGGCAGTAGTGCTGCTGCAGGTGACCGTGAGCCGCACGCGCGAGTTCGAGGCCGACCGCTCTGGTGCCGAGCTTTTGGGACGCCCGCTCTGGCTTGCATCCGCATTGCAACGCATCGAATCCGGACCTGTCACCGAAAACCTCATTGCCGATACCAATCCCGCAGCGGCACACATGTTCACCGTCAAGCCGCTTCACGGTGAATTTTGCGGTCGCTTCGCCAGTCATCCGTCGACGGAGGAACGCATCGCGCGACTAAAGGCGATGGCAGTCGCGATGGAGCGGACGCCCAAATCCGGTCTCTGGCCATGAAAACGCAAGGGCTGGAGGTGCGCCCAGGAATGGCGGCGCGAACCGCCGCCCAATCCGCATTAAGCGAAGTGCTGCGCCGAAGGCGACCGCTCGATGCCGTGCTGGATGAAACTATTTCCCCGCAACTTTCGCCGCGCGACGCCGGTTTTGCCCGCGCAATCGCCAGCGAAACCTTGCGCCGCTTCGGACAGCTTGATGCATTGATTCGCGGCTACGTAGCAAAATCCCCGCCGCCGCATCGCGCCGGACCGACCTTGGAAATCATTCTGGCGGGCGCCTGTGAACTGCTTTTCCTCAACGTGCCGGCGCACGCCGCCGTCGATGGAGCAAACCGGCTGGCGGTCGCCGATGCCAAAGCCGTGCATTTCAAGCCGCTGATCAACGCAACGCTGCGAAAAATCGCGCGGGAAGGCGCTAGCGTCATTTCCGGTCAGGACGCGGAGCGGCTCAACACACCGGACTGGCTGTGGCTGCGATGGTGCGAGTTTTACGGCGAAGATGCTGCGCGCGCGATTGCGCGGGTGCATGCCCACCCTGCTCCGCTCGATCTGACGATGAAGACTGCCGATGCGGTGACGGACTTCGGTGACCGCGCGCATGCGCTGCCGGGAGGATCGCTGCGTTTCGCCGATGCGGGGGCGGTCGATGCATTGCCGGAATTTTCGGACGGGACATGGTGGGTGCAGGATTTTGCCGCATCCTTGCCGGTGCGGCTGCTCGGAGACGTCGGCGGCAGACGCGTCATCGATCTGTGCGCAGCGCCGGGTGGAAAAACGGCTCAGCTTGCCGCGGCGGGCGCGAAGGTGACGGCCGTGGAACGGGACGGGAAAAGACTTGCGAGGCTCAAGGACAATCTTGATCGTCTTCGGTTGTCCGCAAAACTGATCGAAGCAGATGTGCGCGATTGCGCGGAGTGCGATTCGGCGGAATTCGTTTTGCTCGATGCGCCGTGCAGTGCTACCGGCACGATCCGGAGACACCCGGAGCTTCCCTGGATCAAAAGCGCGGGCGACATCAATGTCTGTAGCCAGAACGCCGGCGAACTTCTCGATTCCGCCGGTCGCCTGGTCGTGCCGGGCGGGATGCTCGTGTTTGCGGTCTGCTCGCTGGAAACCGAAGAATGCAGCAGCCAGATCGACGATTTTCTGCGCCGACACGACAATTTTGCCCGCGCGCCCGTGACCGCCGCGCACATTTTCGGAATGACCGATTTGATCGACGCTCAAGGCGATTTGCGCACGTTGCCATGCCATTTGGCCGAACAGGGCGGAATGGACGGGTTCTACGCGGCACGGCTGCGACGGCTAGGCTGACAGACGTCCCAGCGAATAGGCGATTGCGAGATAGATCTTGCCGGTGTCGGCGCTCAGCACGGTGGACGCCAGCAGGCCGCCGGAATCGCTCTCCCTCGCCCGCTCGAGCAGGAGTTCGAATTCGGTAAGGTAGGCATCGGCCGCATCCCGAAAGCGCTGGTTTTCCCGATACGATGCCGCAATGCGGTCCACCGAGCCGGCATCGATCGTGCTCGCAATCTTGCGCGCGAAAACCGTTCGGTCGCCGGCAAGATAGCGACGCCACTCGTCTTCTCCCGGCGAAGCATCGACCGCGAGCCCGTCGAGATCGATGGCCAGGTCTGCGAGCACCGCCTGCAACGCGCCAAGCGCGGCCGCCGCATCGGGCCTGAGTTCCCTTGCTCTGGCTTCGTTGCCGTCAACGGCAGTGAGCAACGCACGCATGTCCCAGGAATTTTCTTTTTCCCCCGCGACATCCTTGCGTTTCTGCCGCTGCGTGAGGCGCCGCGCCAGACTGAGGAGGCTTGGATTTACGCTGCCATCCACCACGGAGGCCTCAATCGCGCTCGCGCTCGCGCTCGCCGAACGCGTGTTTGCCCGCGCGTGGATCGTGGCCAGGGTGCGGGCCGACAGATCGAGGATTTCTTCCGTTTCCGCTCGGACCATCTCCCGCACGCGCTGCGCTTCCTGCCTGGCGACTCCGGGTAGCGATAACACATGCTGCTGAATTTCGTTTGCCGTTGCGCCGAGAGCATCCTTGACGCCGCTGGCTTCGCTTGCGAGTTGTCCGGCGGCGCGCAGGAGCCGCTCGCATTCCGCCATGGCCTCGCCGACGAGAGTTTTCGCGCTTGCATTCGACTCGGCTGTGGATTCGACAATCAGTGCCTGGGCGCTTAAGCCCGTTTCGCGCAACGTCTCCACGATATTGGCGAGAGTTCCCGTCGCCTGTTCGCTGGTTTCACGCAAGCCCTGCACTTCCCGTGCGAAGCCTTGGGAGAGCTGTGAGGCGCGCGTGGACGCATTGACCATGACGAGTTCCAGGTCGCGGTCCGCATTGCTGGCAAGTCCTTCGAACTTTTGGGCCTGAGAAGTAAGTTCCTCCATGGCTCGCTCCATGGATTTCTGTTGCGAGTTAAGAGATCCTTCGAGCCGCGCACTGTCTTCCTTCAGCTTTTCCAGCAATTCGGACATGGCGAAGCGGTGACGTTCGTGGCGACCGAGCACAAATTCCGCTCGCGCCATCGCTGCGTCGGCTACGGATTCGATGCGCTTGGCCTGTCTGTCGAGTTCGACGGCGACGGAATGCGGCGCTTCCGCAGCGATGTTCGCTGCCGCTTTGAAGCCGACCGCCTGGGTCTCGAGAGATTGCCCGACCGCCTTGAGAGAGCCTTCTGCCGATTCCACCATGGCTTTGAGTTGCGCCGCGCGCCCCGCAATCGTTTCGCTGGCGCGAGTGGTGCTTTCGACGAGCATGTTGGCTGCCTGTTCCATCCGCTCGCGTTCTTCGCCGAGACGGCTTGAGGCATTTTCGGCACGCACATCGGCGCGGGCACCAGCCTCGTCGAGCGCAGCGATCTGATTTTCGAGGACAGTTTCCAGCGCCCGCAGCCGGGCGAAGGCACCATCCATTCCCACGTTCAGCGCGTCGAGCTCGTGACGCACGGTGCGACCGAGACGCGCGACACGGCGCGAGGCGGTTTCGTCCACCGCAAAAAAACGATCTGTGGCCGCCGCAAGCGTCACGGCAGCGGCTGCCATGGCATGTCCGCGGGTAAACGCCCACGCCGCAATCACCATCAGGACCGGCGGCATGAACATCCCAAATCCGACCATGGCAAATTCCTGGGGATTAAGACGAAACATGGCGCCAGGACCGAAATATCCCCAAGCGTATGCAGCCGCCGCGCCTGCCCAGAAAGCACCCAGAATGACCGCGGCAATGATCGGCCAGGTCTCAATGTGCGTGGTTTCGACAGGGCCGAGCTCGGCCGCTTCGCCAATCTTCTCAGCGGGTTGCGGGTGAAGCAGTAGCGGCTGTGCGCGCTCCGAACCGACCATCGACATTGCCCCAAGGATTGTGCCAAGCATCTTAGCCATAGACCTTGTCGCGCGCGAGCACTGATTCGATGGTATCAGGGACCTATCCAGACTTCGACCGATGAAATCTTGCGGCTTCCAACTTGAACCCGGTACTTTGGAGGTCGATGCCCTGAGCCGAAGACGTCCATGGACGCCTCGCAACCCAGCCATACCGCACAGGGCGCCGCCATGCACCGCGCGGCGCATCAATTGGTGGACCGGCCGCCTGTTTTTCAGGATCCACTTGCGCTGTCCATCATCGGCAGTGAAGCCGAAGCGCAATTGCGCGCCGGGGAGGACTGGCACGCACAGCCTTCCAATGGTTTGCGAGCTTTCGTCGCCGCGCGAAGCCGGTTGGCGGAGGACTTGCTCGGGGAAGCCGTCGTTCAGGGCGTTGCCCAATATGTGGTTCTGGGAGCCGGGCTGGACACGTTCGCCTATCGGGCCGGCACAAAATTTCCGGCGCTGAAGGTTTTCGAGGTCGACCACCCCGCGACGCAGGGCTGGAAGCGCGCCCGGCTTTCGCAGACGCGGATCGCCGTGCCGGACACCGTCGCCTACGTGGCGGTCGATTTCGAGCGCGATACGCTGGCCAACGGACTTGGGCAGTCCGGGTTCGACTTCGGCCAGCCGGTATTTTGTGCGTGGCTTGGGGTAACCCCCTATCTTTCGCGCGATACGGTATCGCGTACGTTGAGCGCCTTCGCGCAGGACATGCACAGCGCTAGCATAATCGTTTTCGATTGGTGTATGTGTACTTGAGTTAGCAGCCGGTCTGAAATAAATTTCAGCCGACAGGCCGACTCAAGGTTTCCGGGATGGACCCCGCTGCATGATCCGCGACCATGCTTCGGTCCAACTTGGAATTAACCTACGGAAGCTATTG
>DATCBQ010000042.1:0-17878 GCA_036511745.1 Rhizomicrobium sp. | reverse complement strand
TGACGAACGCTCTTTCGGCGGCCGGCAGTGACTCAACAAGCCGTTCGCAGGTGTCGGGATCGTCGTAGAGATCGTCGGCGCCGGCCTGAATGAATACGGGCGCGCCGGTCAGTGCCTGAAATTCGAAACCGGGCACGCAGTTGTAGAGCCAGCACGCCGGATAGAACGGCGCGTGCGCGGCAAATTTCTGCGCGCCCTTCGCGAAGGTGTCGCGTACGTGCTGCGTGGCGCTCAGCATCGAGACGATGCCGCCCCACGAAAATCCCGTGATGGCGATGCGCGCGGAATCGATGCCGCGACGCTGCGTCAGATACGCCAGCGCCGCGAACGCGTCGGGGAGCGTCTCGGCCGGATGCTTCGGCCGCTCCTGCGGCGAATGGACTCCGCGCGCTGCCCATAAATCGAGTTCGAGGGTGACGAAGCCGGCCGCGTTCAGGGCTCGGGCGGCACATTCGCCACGGCTGTCGATGCCGCCCGAGCCATGGACGATGACGACGGCGGCGCGCGTTGCCGGACCGTGCGGTTCGGCCAGGGCGCCCGCCGTGTGCCAGACGCGACCGTCATGAGAAACTTCGAGCGCGACGAAGGATGTCTTTGCGCTCAGCCGGCCCGGGAAGGCGCGATCGTAAGGATCGGCCGGCTGGTTCGCTGTACCGGACATGGATGAGCCCCGATGGTCGTAATTGCGAAACCCATCATGGCATCGGGTCCGCACGCCGCGCCATCCTTGCCCGTGGTTTCCGACACACACGATGCGGCCCGGGCTGTTTCCCCGCGCTGCGCGGGGCTGTCCGGGGAATTTCTCAAATCATCGCGAAAGCCTCTTCGCCAAGAAGGGGTTTGTACGCGGGATGGTTTCCCGACCCAGGGCTTCGTTTGTTCCCGGCGAATGATTCACGCGGAGACAGGAGACGCGGAGGGCCGAAGACGATCGACGATCCGCAGGAGTCCCTTTCTCTGTTTCGGCGCTCAGCCGCAGCACCTGCGCGCAGCGAGTGGCGCACCCGGCAAGACAGGAAACAGGCCGTATCCACGCTCTCCCCGGAAATCTCGTCCGGCGCTTGTCCGACCACGCCAAATGCTCCACGTTCTCCTGTCTCCGCGTGAGCAATTTCTGAGGAACGGCAACCCACGAGGGCCGCCGGATCGTTCGCGACAGTGCCGCGCGCACGCATGCCGCATACGCCCGTTCCCCGGACAGCCGTGCAACTGCGAGGGACGGGGAACTCTCCAGGAATGGGAGTGTTACCCGTTGGAGTTGTATCGGCAGATTCGAAATGGTCGCATTCCCCTCTGTCCGCGTCCGCCGGCGCAGACTGGAAAAACTGGCCGACATCCTGGAGGATCATGCAGGTCCCATCCGCCTGTTTTCAGGGCTCGGTTCCGTGTCCGGCGGCAAGCGTCAGCCAATGCGGCGGGACTGCTCGCCTTTCTCCATTGCTTTCGCCGATCCGGTCTTTCGCGCCGAAGGACTGAGCGGCGACACAATGGGCGAGGCAAGTGCGTTCTTCGGACTGACGGCTTCGCAATCTCGTGCGCTGGTGTGCAGCGGCTGTTACTTCGGCCCGGTGGACACTCGCACCGTCGCGACGCGCGCGCGCTTTATGGCAACGCATCCCGGCGTCGCCGCGCGTGTGAGAAATTTCGTGGCGAGGTTCGCGGGCGTCGGGCGCGTCAATCCGGGACGAACAGCGACGGCTCCCGCAGTCTGAGGGTTTGCACAAGTGTCAGTGTCTTGAGATCGTCGATTGCCCCCGTATCGGCCATCGCCGCCAGTTGCGCCAGCGCAAGTTCGGCGACAGCGATGTGCTCGTTTTCCGCCGCGCGTCCGCCGCCCGGCCCACCCGATCCGTCAAAGTATAGCGCGCCAGATAAAGGCTCATGCGCTCGGTTGAAATTCCCGGCATCGTCCACGCCGTACCGATGCAATCCAGCGAGCCAAGTTTCAATCCTGCTTCTTCGAAGGCTTCGCGCACAGCGGTCGCTTGCGGGTCTTCGTTTTCATCGACCAGTCCCGCTATGGCTTCGAGCAGCTCGGTGTGCGGCGATACCGCGCGAACGGGGGCGCGAAACTGGCGTACGAGAATGGCTGTTTTGCGCTGTGGATCGTAAGGCAGCACACAGGCGCCATTACCGTGCTGCTCTACGATCCGTTCAAACATGGTCCCGTCATCGCCGCACAAGACAGCGATGGAGAGTTTCAGCCATCCTGCGAAGACCGTTTTCATTGTCACGATCCCGGTCATCGATCCGTCCTCATGGGCGCAACTTCTCTCCCTCGCCGCCGTTAAAGCCTTGTGCGGCAGCAGGCGCATCGCAGGTATAAATGTCGAGGCACATCAACGATATGCCGTTCATCTGCGGTTCAGCTTGAGGTCGCTAGAAAATTCATCCCCCAGGATAGAAAAGATATGCGCAAGAAACATTCCCTCATGCTCGTTGCTTCCCTGTTGGCGGGAAGTGCCTGCTTTGCGGCTTCGGCGCTGGCGCAAGAGTCGCATACCAGCGGCGGCCCGCATGGCGCCAGCCCACTTGCAGGACCAGCGTCTCATGGATCGGCGTTTCACGGCTCGGCATTTCACGGACCGGCCTTTCACGGACCCATTCACGGTGCGGCGCCGGGACACGTGATGCCGCGCCGTGGTTTCGGCTTTCATGCCGGAATGGCCGTGCATCCGTTTGCGTTCCAGCATCACGACTTCGCGCACTTCACGCTGGGCGAACGCCGCATATGGCAAAACGGTTGGTGGCATCACGGCTGGTGGCACGGCCGTCAAGGCTGGTGGTGGTTCGCGGGCGGTAATTGGTGGTGGTACGACCAACCTGTCTACCCTTATCCCACTTACGTATCCGATACCTATTACGCCGAACCGACTTACGATGAAGGCAGTGCCGAATACTGGTACTACTGCTCGAAGCCGGCGGGCTATTATCCCTACGTGAAGTCCTGCGGCGGAGCCTGGCAGCCCGTGCCGGCAGCGCCGCCCGCCGGTGGCCCGGACGAGCAGGGTGGGCCTTCCGGCTATCAGGGTGGGCCGGGACCAGCGGACGAACAGGGACCGCCCCCCGGTTATCAGGGCAATCCGGGTTACGATCAGGGTCCTCCTCCTGGATACCAGGATGACCAGGGACCTCCTCCCGGCTATAACCAGGGACCGCCTCCGGGATATCAGGGGTATGACCAGGGCCCACCGCCGAGTTATCAGGGCGAGCAGGGACTACCTCCCGGCTATGACCAGGGACCGCCGCCGGGCTATCAGCAGGGTCCGCCGCACGGCTGAAGAACAACAGTCAACCAGCAGGAACACATGAGCAAAATCAGAACGGCCATTCTTTTGACGGCGACGGCCGGTCTTCTCGCCGGCTGCGTCTCGCCGCCGATGGGACCGACCATTCCCGTCATGCCGGGGCAGAACAAATCTCTGGCAGATTTCCAGCAGGACGAATCGGCCTGCGAAGGTTACGCAAACCAGCGCACCGCCGGCGGCGCCGAAGCCGCCAACAATCAGGCGTTGACGGAAGGCGTCTTGGGAACGGTGCTTGGCGCCGGTCTCGGTGCCGCTGTCGGCGGCGGGCGCGGCGCGGCAATCGGTGCCGCTTCCGGCGCCGTAGTCGGCACGGCGGTCGGCGCCAATTCCAGCGAATGGGCGCAGATGTCGCTGCAGCAGCGTTACGACTATTCATACGCACAGTGCATGCAGACCAAAGGCGACGAGGTGCCCGGCATGCGGCACCCGCATCCACGGCGCTATTCGTCACCGCCTCCCGGGTATGGTCCTCCACCACCTCCGGGATACGGACCGCCGCCGCCGCCTCCCGGCTACTAAACCGGACCTGGATTGGGAAAAACCTCGCGCTGCCTCGGCAACGCGAGGTTTTTTTTTGCGGGCAGGAAGGACAATCAACTTGGCTTGATGGAATCGTCAGGTCCGCGAACGTTTGAGGAGGAACCAAACGTCGGGCACGTTCCGTATTTCATCGCAAGGCCGCCACAGCGGACCGACGTATCCTCGTGGTGCAGCTCACGATCGGCGCTCAATTTGCACCGACGCCAGCGGATACAGCATCAATCTCGTGCTTGTGCGGTTCAGCCTGCCGGCAGCGGCACGGTGGGGGGAGCAAGATTGGCGGCGCGATCCATTTGTGCGGGCTTGAAGGAAGCGGCGGCTTCTTCCGCCGCGGCGAGATCGCTGGACGTCAGTTGCGGCTTGAGGGAATCGACGCGGGCCGCCGCGTCATGGTCGCCCGCGCCCCCCGCCACCAGATACCATTTATAGGCGTCGGGCAGACTTTGGGGCACCCCCTGCCCGCTTTCGTAGAGAACGCCCAGATTGAATTGCGCATCGATCAGGCCGAGTGCGGCGGCGCGCGCGAACCAGCGCGCGGCCTGCGCCGGATCTTTTTCCGTGCCCCAGCCTTCGGCAAAAGCAACGGCGAGATTTTGCATTGCCCGGCAATTGCCTTTGCGCGCGGCGGAATCGAACCAGCGGAACGCCTGCGCGGAATCGGCGGCCACACCGCGACCGGACCGATAAAGCGTGGCGAGCTTGAATGCCGCAAGAGGATCGCCCTGCTGTGCGGCAAGAGTGAGCCAGCGCGCCGCCAACGCTGCGTTCTTCTTTGGCCCATCCAGGAGATCCAGCGCCAGCACCAGTTCCGCTTTCGTGTCGCCGGCGCGTGCCTGGGTCATCAGCCGCGACGGCACGTCGGGCTTCGCGACGGCATTTTGCACGCTCGCATTCGACACCATTTTTGCAGCCGCGTTCTGCGACGCCGGCACCGCGAGCGCCTTGACGAAAACTCCTGCCCAGATCAGCGCCACGACCACCCCGAGGCCGGACGCAATCATTGCGAGGGCGCGCCTGCTCATGCGTCGCGCCGGCGAGTCGGCCCGCGCTTTCGCTGCCTGCTCCATGGCCACCAGCGCCGAACGGCGCGCAGCCGACAGATAGGAGCCGTCAGCCCCGGAAGCGGGCGCATTGTCCGGGGATTTGTCGGCTGAATCGTCGGTAATATTTTCTGCAATTGTGTCTGGTGACGGGTCGGCCACCTTCGCAAGCGTCACTTCCGCAACGGCTTTGCCGGGAGGTGCTTCGTGGCCGAGGGGCTGCGCCACGGCACCGGTCGGGAGCGCGACTGGTAAGCTGTGCGCATTCGCCTGGAAAAACTCCGGCGCCGCCGCAAAGGCCGCATTTTCCAACGCGTCGAGACGGCGGCCGACGCGCGCGCCGGCGGTTTCGACATCCGACAGCAATTCCAGAAATCGCCGTTCGGTCTGCTCGCTGCGCTCGCGCACCGAGCGGCCGAGTTCGTCGGCAGCCAGCAACTGGCGCGTGTCCATCAGCTCGACGCGCGCGTCCAGCCTGCGCATTGTCTCGTCGATGCTTGCCAGCGCGGTGGCGGCTTCCGCCTTCTCCGGCCGCGCTTCGAGCGCACTCAACCCGCGCTCGAACTCGCGCAGGCGACGCTCGAGCCATTGATCGACAGGCCGGGATTCCAGCCTGGCGACGTCTTCGTGCAATTGCGCCAGATCCCGCGCGACGGTGTTGTGCCAGGGCGGCACGGAATCCGCCACAGGCGGTTCATCACTCACCGCAAACGATGGTTCTTCATCCGCGGCCAGCTCGAAGCGCAGCGAAGCCGCGATATCGTCCTGCGCCGCCAGTTCCGCGGGATCGGCGGTGAAGGCGTTGAAATCCGCGGCGCACAGCGGCTTCTCGACCAGGCGCAACCGCTTGGACGGTTTTTCGATTTCGCGCGGCGTTGCGGCTTCGGGCGCGGGCGCAACGGCCGGTGCGTCGGGCACTCCTGCCTCATTCGCGGGGGGCTGGCTGTCGGGTCCAGGAGCGCGCGTGGCGCGCGCAAACGTCGCCAGATCGTCGGCCAGAACGCACAGGAACAGATCGTTCTTGTTGGCGAAATACGCAAACACCGTGGTCGGCGCGAAATCGGCTTCGCGCGCGACAGCCGTGAGCGAAAGATCGTCGATGCCGGCGCGCTGGATAAGCCTGCGGGCAGCCGCGACGATGGCCGCGCGCGTCGCGGCGCGCTGCCACTGGCGGGTCTTATCCTTTTTGTCGTGAGACGCTGTTTTCGTCATTACCCGACTGCCACCGTTTGGAGGCATTTTTCTGTGGGAAATCAGACCACAGCTTCGTTAAGACACTGTGCTGCAACCGCAGGCAGCGATTGAATCAAATTGCAGCTAATTTCGATCCGCCGGAAATGCGCGCCATGGATATAAACGCGCGGAGGCGACGATCGCATCCCATTTCAGCCACCACGCTTTGGACGCGTGCGTGCCCGGTCTCCCGGCGGACCATCATGCTCCCATATCAAAGTTTCGCGTAAAGTGCCGGCCAGAAGACGACCTCGGCGAGCGCAGAGCTTCCACGTCGCGCCGCGGAACTATCGTTCCCACGGAGAACAAATGGCGTGCGCGACCGGGGTTCCGTAACTTTTGCCCGGGCCACGCGTATTAGCAGTGGCACCTTCAGCCGTTCACCAAATAACAGGAGTTTGCATGAAATTCGTGACGACAGCCTCGATGGCCGCGACACTGGTCTTGGCTTTATCCGCCCCTGCGATGGCGCAAACGGGTTCGCCGAATTCCCCCAATACATCGTCGATGTCCAGCGGCAACGCCATGTCCACCGACAGCGCGACGCCCGCTACCTGTCAGGGCATGATGGACAAAGCCAACACGATGGGCGAGCCGTCGGATCCGAACAAGAAGGCGATGGCGATGAAACAGATGGACATGGCGAAAAGCGCGATGGCCAAAAATCAGGAAAAAACCTGCATGCGGCACATGAAAATGGCCATGCACGACATGATGTAGGTTCGAACGAAAAAATAGGCCCGGAGCATTCCGGGTTTTCCTCTTTCGGGGCTGCGCTTCAGTGCGCTGCCGCAACGGGCTTCTTTGCCGGGTCTTCTAGAGGCACCGCGGCGGCCTGCGAAAAGGCGCGGGCCGAGGCCTCCGCCTGCGGATCCGGCGCCTGTGTAATCTGACGCCCCAGCGCCAGGATGGTCGGTATCTGCTCGTCGGACAGCGGTTTCATCCATTGTTTTCGGGCAAACGCCTTTTCGACGAATGGCGCCAGCTCTTCCGTCTTGCGTTTCTGGCGAGCGGCTTCCTTTTCCCTGAATTCCGGCATCACCTCGCGCGCGAACAGGTCGAGCGCTTCGCAGATGTGCTCGTGTTTGTTGCGGCCGCCCTGTTGAATGAAGGAAACCTGATCGACTCCGGCTTCGGCGAATTTGCGCAGATGCCTGCGCATCTCGTCGGGCGTGCCGATACCTGCCGCCCCCGCATTGGCCGGCAGAACGTCCTTCACCGCCTCGAAATTCTTCCAGATGTCGGTGCGGCCCGGTTTGTGCTCGCCGAAAATATAGTGATGCCCGAGCGCATAGCCGAAGAACTTGAAACCGTCGATGCCGCGCCGGCGCGCTTCCTCACCGTCGGGATGCACGGAGAATCCCGTCACCATGCAGATGTTGGGATTGACCGCATGGCCGATAGGGACGCACTCCTCCCGGAAGATGCGGTAGTAATCGTCGACCCACTGTTTCGCTTCCGCGGGATCGACGAACGCAAATGTGAGAGCGCCGATGCCGAGGCGCGCGGCCAGCTTGATCGTCTCGCGGTTCGAGCAGGCCACCCACACCGGCGGATGTGGTTTCTGCACCGGCTTGGGCACGAGATTGCGGCACGGCATTTCGAAGAACTCGCCCTTGAATCCGGGATAGGGATCCATCGCCATCATGTTGAGGCATTGCTCGGTGGCCTCGCGCCACATCTCGCGTTTCTTCTCGACCGGCACGCGATAGCCGCCCAACTCGGCCAGCGCGGACGATTCGCCGGTGCCGAATTCCACCCGGCCTTTCGAAACCAGATCGAGCGTGGCGATGCGTTCGGCAACGCGGGCGGGATGATTGTAACCCGGCGGCATCAGCACGATGCCGTGACCCAGACGGATGTTTTTCGTTCGCTGCGAGCATGCCGCGAGGAACACTTCCGGCGCCGAGGAATGGGCATATTCTTCGAGAAAATGATGCTCCACCTCCCAGGCGTGATCGATGTCCAGACGATCGGCCAGTTCGACCTGATCGAGCGCGTCCTGGAACAGCTTGAGCTCGTCGCCCTCGTGCCACGGTCGAGGCAACTGATGTTCGTAAAAGATTCCGAATTTCATGGCATCACTCCGCTGCCGGTTGATGGGAAGTGGAAATTTTCGCTACTCGCTGCTCGCTGCTTTCATGCCGCCAGCCGCCGTTCCAGGGCGTCGAAGCGGCGCACCAGCTCCGCGCCATTCGGTCGCGCTTCCAGCAGCTGCACGATTTCGGCACGGCGATGCCGGCGCCCATGCTCGAAATCCGACACTGCGTGCCACTGCACCATGCCGCGCCAGACGGGGTCGATCAGCCGCAGCCCGGAGAGCGTTGCGCCATCCGCGCATTTGAACGTGAAACCGCGCAGCTCCGAAACCACATCGGTGAGATAGCCCACATGCGGCGCTTCGTCCTGGCGGATGCGATCCACGATGTCGGCCGCATGCAGCGCCGCTTCGCGCCGGTCGCGGAAATTGGCGGAGTCGCGCATCACCGTGGTGCAGAAGGCAAAAAAATTCTCCGCCCGCACCTCGATCATGAGGATGTTCATCAGCAGCAGAATCCAGTCTTCGTTTTCTTTCGGGATCTGCGGCATTAATCGGCCCGGCTCGGGGCGCGAAAGGCTTTCGGGAATTTCGGGCGCGGGATACGCGCCGGTTCCGAATAAGAGATCGCGCACCGCGAACCACATCGCATCATGGCCGCCTTCGCCGCGCGCTTCGTTGCCGCCTTCGTCCAGGCCGTGCGCCGCAAGCAGCCCCTTGTTCAGATGGCCAGTGGCGGTCTCGCGAATATCCTCGACGATAATGCGCTGAAAATCCGGCGCCGCGGCTTGCGTAAGCTTCTTGCCGCGGGCTTCGATAACGCCCGTCACCGTCAGCGAATCCCACAGCGTTTGGCCGAGGCCCAGATCGAGCAGGAAGCTTTGCTGCGCAGTGCTCGGGAAATTGCCTTGCGCCATCAGCGCTTGGGAGGAATCCACCAATTCTTGCCCGCGGTCCGTCAGTGCCTGCTCCCAGGCACGAATGGCGGGTTCGCGATGAAGCGTGCGCGGCGAAACATAGCGGCCTTCGCCATCGAAACCGCCATGCAGCCGATATCCCGCTTCGACATGCGGCCTCGCGTAAGGATGCTCCGCAAGAATCTCTTCGGTGCTATAGGCGAGTTTGACCAATGTCCTCTCCGGGCAGTTGTCGCGCTTTTCCGCCGCCCGCTCCGCCGCTGATAATTTGTCAGTTACCGGGAGGAGTCAATTCGGAAAAGGCGGGGTACAGTTTTACATCCGGATAGAAGCAGGATGTGCCATCACATCCGTTTCGCCGAAATCGGCGCCCTTGAACAAGAGCGGCGCGCGCATCACTGCCGACACGGCATAAGCCATGCAGTCCCCAAAATTCAGCTTGGCCAAATGTCCGCTGCCCCGGCCGAAAGTAACAAACGCGTGCGACGCTATATCCGCCATCTCGCGGCCGAACGGGACCACAGAGGTATTTTCGCTGTCCACGAAATTCTCGAGCCAGCTCGACGTGCGCGAGCCAAGATTCATCGCGCACCACGCCCTCGTCTCCACCAGCGTGGGCGCCCCAACCGCGCACTCCTCGCGCGATAACAGCTCCAGAAGACGCTCGACGTCTTCCTCGCCCTTGACGATGCCGACCAACACCGAGCCGTCGAGCACGATCACAGGGGCAAACCCGCCGTCTCGTCATAAAGCGATTCGATCGGTGCTTCGGGCGCCAAACGTCCTTCGCGGTCCTTGCGCAGGAGACGTCTCCAATGCGACAGCCGGCGACCCCGCACAGGCGCGCCGCCGCGTGGCCGGTATTGCCGCAAGGCGTCCGGAACGACAGCGTTGATCGTCGTGCCGGTCTGCTTCGCCAGAGTGCGCGCCAGATGCGCAGCTTCGGCGTTGCGAATGTAAACTTGGTCCTTCATGGGCGCCTCCTCGCGCATCGCCTATCCGGATCGGCACTCTGCTTCATCCGACGGGCTGCGCGTTCCAAATGGTGCCGGTTGCCCTCTCACGGCTTCAGCGCACGGACCAGAAAGCGCGTCAGGTTCGCCACCACGCGCTGCGATTCCCGCCCCGTACGATGGCCTTCCGCCGCCGCCTGATGGATCGCGCCCACAATCGCCTGGCCGACGATGTCCGCATCAAAGGCGTCGCTGTCGCGGCCGGGGGCGACCGTCGCGCGCACGATCCCGGCCCAATCCGCGCCCCAACGCTGCAGCAACGGCACGGCCTGAACGCCTTCAGTGTCGATCACTGCTTCGTCGGTCATCGCGGCATTGAGCACGCCCGGATGGCTCTCGGTGTAATCGTAGATCGCATGCAATGTCCCCGCGATCAGCTCCTCCAGCGAAGTATGCGCCGCCACGCGAGCGCGCACAAAGCCGTCGAGCTCCTCGCGCGCCTCTTCAACGAAAGCAAGGAAACAGGCTTTCTTGTCCGGAAAGTAGAGGTAGAAGGTGCCGTGGCCGAGGCCGGCTTCGCGCGCGATATCCTGGGGACGGGTGGCGTGGTATCCGCGTTCCACGAACAGCCGCCGAGCAGCCCTCGCGATCTTGGCGAGGCTCTCGGGCTTACGTCGCGTTGCCCTTGGCTCGTCGACGAATTTTGGTGCGGAGGGGTGCGACATCGGGCAACATTCCGCTTGCCGAACCTGCGAAGTCAACACGGGAACCGTTGGGTATCGGAGGCGTTTCGCCTCAAGCTGCACAGGGAACAGCAAAACACATGAGCAAAGACCGCCGTGTCCTCATCGTGGAAGACGAGGCGCTGATCGCGTTTCTTCTTGAGGAGATGATTCACGATCTGGGCTACGAAGTGGCTGCCGTCGCCAACTCGCTCAGCAAAGCGATGGCGACGGAACCGGCCAGCTTCGACATGGCCATCCTCGACGTGCAGCTCAATGGCGAGCAGGTCTATCCCTTCGCACAAACGCTGACGGCACGCGGAACGCCCTATGCGTTCGCCACCGGTAACGGCGGTTCGGACATACCCGAAGCCCACCGCGGCGCGCTACTGCTGCAGAAACCGTTCCAGCAGGAGTCACTCAAACGTGTTCTCGATCGCATGGCGGGCGTATAGGAATCCGCCTGAAGCGGGCTAGTCTGCGAGCGGTGACGTTCTTTTCCGGGAGGGGACGATGATGGACCGGTTGGCAATTGCCGTACTTCTGCTTGGCGTGGCCACGGCACCCTGCTCTGCCATGATGTCTTATGGCGGTGCGCCCGCCATGCGCGTGAGCACGCCCATGAAGCTCGACGACTATTCGCTCGCGCTGCGCGACATCCATCACGAAAAATACGCCGACGCCATTCCCCATCTCGAAAGCGCGCTGCAATTGCGGCCTCAAAGCACCGACATCATGAATTATCTTGGCTATGCGAACCGGATGACGGGAAATTATCCCGTGTCGCTCGCCTGGTATCGCAAGGCGTTGGCGCAGGATCCCGACCACAAGGGCGCACACGAATCCCTGGGCGAACTCTATCTGACCATGCGCGACATTGCTTCAGCCCAGGGTCAGCTCGCCGAGCTGACGCGGCTGTGTCCGGATTCCTGCGACGAGCGCGATACGCTGATCAAGTCGATTGCGAGCTATCAGGCGGCGCAACCATCCGCCACGCCCGCGGCGACCGCTTCCGCCGCCCAGCCGGCCGCGAACCCGAAATAAGCGTTCTCCAGTCCGCGGCGCGGGAGACTGGGCTTAGGCCGCCGCTGCCCCCTGCAGGGCGCGCCACACGCGTTCCGGCGTCGCCGGCATGTCGATATGCACCACGCCGATGGCGTCGGCGACAGCGCTCATCACCGCCGGCAACGCGCCCACGGTGCCGGCCTCGCCGCAGCCTTTGGCGCCCATCGGATGGGTCTTGCACGGAAATTCCTCATAAGCGAACGCGATATCGGGGATGTCGTCGGCGCGCGGCATGGCGTAATCGCTGAAACTCGCGGTGAGGAGCTGGCCGGTGTCGGAATCGTACACGCAGTTTTCCAGCAATGCCTGACCAAGCCCCTGGGCGACGCCGCCATGGACCTGGCCCGCCACCAGCATCGGATTGATCACGCGCCCGAAATCGTCGAGCACATGATAGCTTATTACGTCCACTTTGCCGGTGTCGGGATCCACTTCCACCTCGCAGATGTGACAGCCATTGGGGAAGGTCGACGCTATGCCCTGATAGGTACCGTCGCTGTCGAGCCCGTCCGCAAGCCCGGGAATGCGCTCGCGCTTCAAGGTCACCGCCAACTCGCCCACGGTCATGGATTGGCCGCTTTGCGCCACACGGAAGCGTCCCACGCCCTCCACCACATCGAACGCCACTTCGTTGCCGCCCGCCTGCAGCACCTGCCCTGCCGCTGTCATGCCTTTGCGGATCACTTCGTCCGATGCCACTTCAAGCGCGCCGCCTGCCATATTCAGCGAGCGCGAACCGCCGGTACCGCCGCCGGTGGCGAAAGTGGAATCGCCCTGCTTCACCGCAATGCTTTCGAACGGCACGCCCAGCCGCTCGGCCACCACCTGCGCGAACGCCGTCTCGTGGCCCTGGCCGTTCGATTGCGTGCCGACATAAAGCTCGACGCCGCCATTGTCGGTAAATTTCACCTGGGCCTGTTCGCTGCCGGCGGCGGCGGTAATCTCCACGTAATAGGCGATGCCAAGCCCGCGTCTAAGCCCCCGCGCTTCCGACCCCTGGCGCCGGGCGGCAAAGCCATCGACGCCGGCACGCTTCAAACCTTCCTTCAACATATGAGGAAAATCGCCTGAATCGAACTCCATTCCCGTCCAGTTCCTGTAGGGCAATTCGTCCGGACCCGGCAGGTTGCGCCGGCGCAGCTCCACCCGATCCATGCCGAGTTTCGCGGCCGCCGCATCCATCAGCCGCTCCATCAGATAGGCTGCCTCCGGCCGGCCCGCGCCGCGATAGGCATCCACCGGCGCGCTGTTGGAGAAATAGCCCTTCACGTTGGCGAACAGCGTCGGCACACGATAGACGCCTCCGAAGATGCGCCCGCCCGCCAGCGTCGGAATGAACGGTGCGAAGGTTGACAGATAGCCGCCCATGTTGGCCGTGCCCGTTATGCGCATTGCCAATATCCGGCCTTCGGAATCGAATGCCAGCTCGCCCGTCATTCGCATGTCGCGGCCATGGTCGTCGGCAAGGAAGGATTCCATGCGCTCGGCGGACCAGCGAACCGGTCGACCCGCGATCTTGGATGCGATCAGTACGAGCGCCTGCTCCGGATATACAAAGCCCTTCATGCCGAAGCCGCCGCCAACGTCCAGCGTGACGACGCGAAGCTTCTCGCGCGGAATTTTCAGGATGTCCTTGGCCACGCGGTCGCGCAGCCCGGCCGTTCCCTGCGAACCGGAATAGAGCGTGTAGGAATCGCTTGACCCGTCATAAAGCCCGATGGCGTTGCGGGTCTCCATCGGATTGGCCAATACGCGGTTCTGGACGGTATCGAGCGCCACCGTGTGCGCGGCATTCGCGAACGCCGCGTTGCAGACCTCTTCGTTGCCCGCCGCCCAGTCGAACACCAGATTGCCCGGTGCGCCGTCCCAAAGTTGCGGGCCAGCGGGCGCTGCCTCGAGAGTGCCCGCTGCATCGAGCGGCTCGTAATCTACCTCCACGAGCTCGGCCGCATCCTTCGCCTGAGCGTAGGTCTCCGCGATAACCATCGCGATCGCTTCGCCGATGAAGGTCACTTTGTCTTTAGCCAGCAACGGCTTGGGCGAAGCTTTGGGAGGCGAACCGTCGCGGCTCGGCACGGGAGCATGGCAAGGCATCGTGCCGGCCAGCGCAATTTCGTCGTAGCTCAGTACGACGACCACGCCCGGCGCCGCTTTCGCCGCGGAAACATCCACCCTCTTCAGGAGCGCATGGGCATGCGGACTACGCAGGAACGCAGCGAAAGTCTGGCCTTCGAAGCGCAGATCGTCGGTGTATTGTCCCTGCCCCGTCACTAGGCGGAGATCCTCGGTTCGACGGACCGATTGTCCGATTCCGAATTTCATGAGCGTCCCTTGAGGATTGTTGTCAGTGCTTATAGCCGGGATCGACGCGGTCGAGCTTCCTCAAAAGCGCCGGCCACGCGAGCGCGCCCAGCGGCCCGTCGAGTCCGTAAGCGCCCTGCTCCGCGGTTTTTTCCGGCACGCCCTGGTTGGGCAAGTTGAGCTTCACGCCCCCGGACAGAGCGCGAACCTGCATCGAACAGGCCCGCTCGAGATAGAACATGCGCATGAACGCGTCCGCGCAGCTCTTGCCGATCGCCAACGTGCCGTGATTGCGCAGGATCATCAGATGCTTGTCGGCGATATCGTGGACGAGGCGTTCGCGCTCGTCCAGATCGAGCGCCACGCCTTCATAGTCGTGGTACGCGATGTCGCCGGAAACCACCATTGCGTGCTGGTCGATCGGCAAAAGGCCGTCGGCCTGCGCGGAAACCGCAACACCATCCGTTGTATGAAGGTGAATGATGCAATGCGCGTCGTCTCTGTTCATGTGCAGCGCACTGTGAATGGTGAAGCCGGCCGGATTCACGGAATACGGAGAGTCCTGCACCTTACGGCCTTCCACGTCGATCTTCACAAGGCTCGAGGCCGTGATCTCGTCGAACAGCAGACCGTAGGGATTGATCAGGAAATGATGCTCCGGCCCGGGAATGCGCGCAGAGATGTGGGTGAAGATCATGTCGTCCCAGCCATGCAGCGCCACCAGTCGATAAGTTGCCGCAAGATCGACGCGAAGGTTCCATTCTTCCGGGCCCACTTCACCTTCGAGCGATGGGATTTCATGCGCCGTCGGCGCCGTTACGCGCATCTTTTCGACCGTGTTCATCGGGCGTCTCCTTAATGGAATATCGGGCAGCCAAGAGTGATCCGCGCCAGCCGTGGCTGTCAAACCGGCGACTGCCGAACGCGCGCGACGGCTTTCGACCAGCCATCGTAAAGCCCGTCGCGCGATGTCGTGGAAAGCTCGGGTTCGAAACGGCGCTCCAGCGCCCAGCCGGCGACAATATCCTGGAACCCCCGAAAGACGCCGGCGGCAAGGCCGGCCAAATACGCCGCGCCCAGCGCGGAGGTTTCCGTTATTGTCGGTCGCGCGACCGATAGCCCCGTCAGGTCGGCCAATCGCTGGCAGAACCAGTCGTTGCGGACCATGCCCCCATCGACTTTCAGCAGGCCCGGCACGCCAAGTCCCGCAACACGCATATCTCTCGCCATAGCCTCAAGCAGATCGCGGGTTTGAAAACACACTGCGTCCAGTGCGGCGCGCGCGATTTCGGCGACGCCCATGTCGTGCGCGAGGCCCAGAATCGCGCCCCGCGCGTCGGGGTCCCAGTATGGCGCGCCCAAGCCCGCAAACGCCGGCACGAAATAAAGCCCTTCGGCGCTCGAAGCCGTGCGCGCCAGGGTCTCGATCTCATTCGAATCCCGGATCGCGCGAAGTGCATCGCGCAGCCACTGCACCACGGCGCCGGCGATAAAAATGCTGCCTTCGATGGCAAAGGCGGTTTTGCCCCCTGCGCGATACGCCGCCGTCGCCAGCAGACGGTTTTCCGATCGCGGCGCAACCGGCCCCGTATTCACGAGCGCAAAGCAGCCCGTTCCGTAAGTCGACTTCACGTCGCCCGGCGCAAAGCAAGCCTGCCCGAACATGGCCGCCTGCTGATCGCCGGCAACGCCGCAGATCGGAATGGATGCACCGAACAGGTCCATCGTCGTCGCGCCGAATTCGCCGGAGCTCGGCCGCACATCGGGCAGGATTTCGCGCGGCACGCGGAAAAGCCGCAACATCGCCTCGTCCCACGCCAGCGATCCGAGATCGAGCAGTGACGTGCGCGAAGCATTGGTGACGTCGGTGGCGTGGACCTCGCCGCCGGTCAGTTTGTAGATCAGCCATGAGTCGATGGTCCCGAATGCGAGCTCGCCGCGCCCGGCACGCGCCCTCGCCCCGGGAATTCGATCGAGCAGCCATTCCACTTTGGTCGCGGAGAAATAAGGATCGATCACAAGCCCCGTGCGAGCCGAAACGTCAGCCTCGTGTCCGAGCTTTTTCAGTTCGCGACAGCGATCCGCCGTGCGCCGGTCCTGCCAGACGATGGCATTGTGCAGAGCCGAGCCGGTTGCGCGTTCCCACAGCACGGTGGTCTCGCGCTGATTGGCGATGCCAATGGCAGCGATTTCTTGCGCTGCGACGCCCTTCATAACCGCCCGGCAGCACGCGAGAACGGCTTGCCAGATTTCCTCCGGATCGTGTTCGACCCAGCCATTCGCGGGATAGATCTGCTTCAGCGCAATGGAATGACTCGCTACCGGTCGCGCTTCGCCGTCGAACAAAATCGCCCGCGTCGACGTCGTTCCCTGATCGATGGCAAGAAGGAATGGAGATTCGGAGTTCATTTTCGGTTCGAAAAGGATGACGGACTGCTGACCTTAACACGCCATCACGCTCTGCCGACACGATTGAAAAAACTTCGGCTGCAGTGTCAAGTCTACCTGGTGAGGGCCTGACGAGCGCCTGGGCACTGCTCGCGCGATAATCCTTGCCAATGTAGCTACATGAAGCTACATTGCGCCACATGAAAACCGTCGGCCTGCGCGAGCTCAAGAACCACCTCAGCGAATATGTGCGTTACGTTCGCGACGGCGAAACCGTATCCGTGACGGACCGCGGCGAGGTGGTGGCCGAGCTCGTGCCGCCGCGCCGGCAGGAGGGGATTCCTTCGGGGTTGGAAGAAATGGCAACGCGCGGCGAGGTGAGGCTCGGAAAACGGCTGACCCGCGCAGCGCGCACGCGGCTCTACAAAAAGATGCCGCCCATAGGGGGCGACGAGTCTGCGCTCGAAATCCTTGACTGGCTTCGCGGCGAGCGGTGACTTCCGTCAAACGCGAGGCGCAACTCTACGTAGAATCGAGCGCCGTTCTGTCATGGCTGTTTGGAGAAAAGCGCGGGGACGTCGTTCGTCAAATTCTCGAAGATGCTTCCCTCGTTGCCACCTCCGAACTGACATTCGTCGAGTGCGATCGCGCCATTCTGCGCGAGGTTGCACTCGGGAAAATCACTGCGGCACAATCAAGACAACTGCAGACCGGCCTAGCATTACAGTTGCTTTTTGAACTGACTTCTGAATCCATGGACTACCATGATTCGGGAGATCATGGATGGCAGGAGCATCGATCGAGACGACGCTTGAGCTTTGGGCATCGTCATTGCGGGATGTGAAGGGGCGGATACGCCCGTTGTTTCGTCAGGAGCGAGTAGCAGCGTCGGCGGGACAGTTTCTGGATGGGCTTCTGGGAAGCGAACCGCGCAAGACGGGCTGGATGCGCGCTGAGGCGGCGGGCGATCCCGGCCCATGGCGTCAACAGGCGGTCCTGGGCCGAGGCCGATGGGACGCGGATGCATTGCGCGACATCGTTCGTGATTACGCGCTGGAAACGCTCGCCGACAAAGACGCGGTTCTTGTCATCGACGAGACCGGTTTTTTGAAACAGGGCAAGGCGTCGTGCGGTGTTGCGCGCCAGTACACGGGCTCGGCGGGCAAGATCACCAATTGCCAGATCGGCGTGTTCGCCTCCTATGTATCGCGCCACGGTCATGCCTTCATCGACCGGACGCTTTATCTGCCGAAAGCGTGGACGGACGATCCCGAACGCATGGCGGCGGCCCATGTGCCCGACGATGTGGGTTTTGCAACGAAGCCCCAAATCGCGCGGGCGATGATCGCGCGCGCAGTCGCCGCAAAGATACC
>DATCBQ010000041.1:0-4475 GCA_036511745.1 Rhizomicrobium sp. | reverse complement strand
CCCATCCCCAGCTGGATTTGAATCACCAGGACGCCAGCACCCTGCTCTTCGAAGCCAGCACCTTCCGCCCCCGCACCGCCGGCATCACCCTGACGTACAGGTTTTGAACTTTGCTCCTCCCATGCGAGCGCAGCGAGCGGGGGAGGGGGACCGCCGAAGGCGGTGGAGGGGGCACTCGTGCGAGCACCGGTTCTGACCTTCAGGCGCGCGCACCCTGCGCCGAAAAATGACATTGCCCGAAGTGCTGCTGTGGGAAAAGCTTCGCGGCGGACGTCTCGGCGGATTGCGCTTTCGCCGCCAGCACCCAACGGGGCCGTATATTCTGGATTTCTATTGTCCGGCAGCCAGATTGGCCGTCGAGGTTGACGGCACGGTGCACGAATCCGCGCAGCAAACGGAACACGATGCGCGCCGGGATCGCTGGCGCAGCGACACCGGTATTCGCGTGCTGCGTATTCCGGCGACGGATATTCTCAACGACGAGAGAATGGAGGATGTGCTTGTCGCCATCGCGCGGGCGGCCGCCCTCTCCACCGCCTTCGGCGGTCCCCCTCCCCCGCTTCGCAGGTGAGGAGCCGGTCGGGCCTGAACCCACCGAGATGGTCCGCGAGAGTGCGATGCGATTTCTTCGCGTTCACCCGCTGCCGGCAGCCGACGCACTGCAATTGGCAGCGGCCTTCATCGCCGCGGAACGGCGCCCCGCATCGCTCCAGCTCGTCACGCTTGACGAGCGCGTTGCCGTAGCCGCACGGAAGGAGGGCTTCGCGCTGGTCGATGTTGTGTGAGCGGCGTGGCGCTGCTCGTCAAATAAAAATTGTCACGCCTGCGCGGTTGCTCACGCCAGGATGCGTCATCCTCATCCGGGAATGTTGATCAATAACAAAATGCACCTGCCTTGCATGCATCCATCGCGACCTATAGCCTGAGTTCCATCGCAGTTTCGCTTTCGTAATACTGCGTCCATGGGGCTGACTGCTGGGAATTCCGGTTCAACCGTGAACGATATTCACACTACTCCCACGCCCGACCGCGTGCTCGAATCGCGGCTCGGCCTCGGCCGGAAGCGGAAACGACGCCGCCGCTGGCTGTGGATCGGCCTTGCGCTGCTCGCAGTGGGGATTGGCACGTGGTTCTACCTGCGCGGCGGCCCGTCCCATACCTACGTCACGAAACCTGTCACTCGCGGGACGCTCGCCGTCACCGTCAGCGCCACGGGTACGCTCGCGCCGCGCACCCAGGTCGACGTCGGAGCGGAAGTTTCGGGCCGCATCGACAGGCTCATGGTCGATTTCAACGACCATGTGAAAAAGGGTGAGGTGCTCGCGCTCATCAACACCGATCAATATGTGGCGCAGCTGCAGCAGGCGAAGGCAAGTTTGGCGCAGGCGCAGGCGACCCTGGTGCAGTCGACTCTGACTCACGATCGCTATGTTACGCTTGAAACGCACAATGCCATTTCGCGCGAACTGCTAAACACATCGACCGGCGATCTCGCGCGTGCGGTCGGGGGCGTAAGTCTTGCGCGCGCGCAGGTGCAGCAGGATCAGACGCTGCTCTCCTATTGCACGATCTATTCGCCGATCGACGGCGTCGTGCTCGACCGCAAGGTCTCGGCAGGCCAAACCGTGGCGGCCAGCTTTTCAACGCCGGTGCTTTACACTCTTGCCAGCGATCTCAGCCTGATGGAACTCGACGTCGACATCGACGAAGCAGATGTTGGACTGATTCGGGCCGGCGCAAAGGCAACGTTCACCGTCGATGCCTATCCGACGCGCATTTTTTCGGCGCAACTGATTTCGATTCACAATGCCCCCAAAACCGTACAGGGCGTCGTCACGTATCAGGGCGTGCTGCGTGAGAAGAATGAAGGCGGATTACTGAGACCCGGCATGACGGCAACCGCGGAAATCGAAGCGGCGACGATCAAGAACGCGATTTTGGTCCCGAACGCAGCGCTGCGCTTCGTCCCTCCCGACGATGTCAAGAAAAATGCGCCGGCTGCGCCTCCCGCTCTCAATGGTGTCAACGGGGCGCGCGTCTGGACCGAGAGCGGCAAGGCGCTCAAGCCGCATGATCTGAGACTCGGCGCGACCGATGGCCGCTCGACGCAGGTGCTCACCGGCGATCTGAAATCGGGCGACGAGGTCGTCACCGATTTCGCCGACAAATCGCCAACGCCGCCGGGCCCGTAATGCGCCGTCGCGCGCCGTGCCGACGTCAACAGGCTCGCCGGCGGGACGGCACCGGGAAAGACTCTGGCGCGGAGACCCGGAAACGCGGGACGATGCTTTCGAGGCGGCGGGATCAACGAAGAATCATGCCGGCGCGGTCATCCCCATCGTCGCGTTTACTTTTTCCTGCACGCACCCGTCCACATGAGATTGCGATCGCGTGACCGCTGAGCAACCTCTTATCGAGCTCCGCGACGTCACCAAGATCTACGGGTCCGGCGAAGCCGAGGTCGCCGCGCTGGCGGGAATAAATCTGGCGGTCCGCGACGGCGAATTCGTCGCGGTGATGGGGCCATCGGGCTCCGGCAAATCGACCTGCATGAACATACTTGGCTGTCTCGATGTTCCGACAACAGGCCATTACTATTTCCGCGGCGCGGACGTCGGCGGCATGACGCGCGAGCAGCGCGCGCTGCTCCGCCGCCACTATCTCGGCTTCGTCTTCCAGGGCTTCAATCTCCTGAAGCGAACAACAGCGCTCGAGAATCTCGAGTTGCCGCTCATTTATCGCGGCATCCCGAGCGCCGAACGGCGACGCCTCGGCATGGAGACGCTTGCACAGGTGGGTCTGGCCGATCGCTGGCATCACACCGCGGCCGAACTTTCGGGTGGCCAGCAGCAACGCGTCGCCATCGCCCGCGCGCTGGTGAGTTCGCCCTCCGTTGTCTTCGCCGACGAGCCGACGGGCAACCTCGACTCGTCGAAGAGCCACGAAATCATGCAATTGCTGAAATCCCTCAATATGGAGCGCGGGCTTACGATCGTCCTGGTGACGCATGAAGAAGATGTCGCGTCCTATGCCGGCCGCCGGGTGCGTTTCCATGACGGGTTGATCGTGTCCGACACGGAAGCGCGCCGATGATCTGGAACGCATTGCTGCTGGCCTTGCGCGAAATCCGCAACAATTTGTTGCGCGCAGGCCTGACGACGCTCGGCATCGTGATCGGCGTGAGCGCGGTGATCCTGATGGTGACGCTCGGTTCCGGCGCAAATCGGAAGGTTACCGGCGAATTCGCCTCGCTTGGGAACAATCTTCTTGCGATCATTCCAGGCCAGCAAAACGGGCCGCCAACGGCCGTAACGCCGTTCGACATGTCCATCGTCGACAAGATTCAGCGCGAAATCCCCGATCTTTCGCAGGTCGTGCCCGAGCTTGCCGAGCAGGCCGTGCTCGTCAACGGCAACCACAACCACAACAGCGAGGTCAACGGCACGACAAATTCTTATATGGAGAGCCGCAACTGGAAGCTGGTCGCGGGGCGCGAGTTCTCTGCCGCCGAAATCCTTGCCGGCAAGTCGGTGTGCATCCTTGGCGAGACCGACCGGCGCGAACTGTTCGGCGACCAGATGCCCATCGGCCAGCGCATCCGCATCAACAAGATCACCTGCGAAGTCATCGGCGTTCTCGAACCGAAAGGCGTGAGCACATTTGGTCAGGATATGGACGAGCTTGTATTGATGCCGCTGAAAGCCGTTCAGCGCAAGATCGCAGGCAACACCGAAGTCAACGTCATCCGTGTCCTGGTCGACCGCTCGGAGAATATCCCGCACGTCAAGGATTTGATCCAGCGTCTGATGCGCGAGGCCCGCCACATCATTCCAGGGCAGGTGGACGATTTCGACGTCGAGGATTTGCAACAGATATCGCAGATCGTCACGACGGTCACACTGGTCCTCACCGCCTTTCTCTCTGCCGTCGCGGCGGTGAGCCTGCTGGTCGGAGGGATCGGCATCATGAACATCATGCTGGTGTCGGTGACCGAGCGAACGCGCGAGATCGGAATCCGGCTCGCCATCGGCGCACGCGAACGCGACGTACTCCTGCAGTTTCTCATCGAAGCCATCGTGATGAGCGCGCTGGGAGGGGTGCTTGGCGTGCTCATCGGATTGGGAGGTTCGGCGGCCATCTGTGCCGCGCTGAAATTACCTTTTGTCTTTCAGCCCGCGATTGTCCTCATTGCCGTCGGTTTTGCCGCGATGGTGGGAGTCGGGTTCGGCTATTTTCCGGCGCGGCGCGCAGCGCGTCTCGACCCGATCGAAGCACTACGGCACGAATGATGTTTCCAGCAGAACCGGAATTGAAGAACGTCCATTGCGCTCGCGGACGCTCGCGCGCTGTTGGGGTGGACGGCCCCCGACGGCATCGATGTGCCAGAGTGAGGTCGTTGAAGATCTCAAACCAGGGAGCCGTCCATGGACAAGCTTATCCGCATTGGCATTGACACGTCCAAGAGTGTTTTTCAG
>DATCBQ010000040.1:0-8294 GCA_036511745.1 Rhizomicrobium sp. | reverse complement strand
TGAAATCCGCGAGCGCGCGGGTCTGCTGCCGCAGACGGAAGTGGAATTCGAGTTCGACGGCAAAGTTGTGCGCATCGTTCGCGCCAAAGGCCGCAAGCGCGAAGGGCGCGGCGCCCGGCTTGTCGCGCATTTAAGACGACGCGGCGACGTTGCGATGAGCACGGACGCGATCATGGCGCTGACCCGCGATGACTGAATGATGGCGGTGCTGGTCGACGCCAACGTTCTTCTCGACGTCATGACGGAAGACGCGCTTTGGCTCGCGTGGTCGGCGGCGGCCATTGAGCGTGCCGCCGATCGCCATCGCCTCGTCATCAATCCGGTCATTTACGCCGAAGTCTCGATTCGGTATTCGCGTATTGAAGATCTCGAAGCCGCGCTTCCAAAAACCATGCTGGACCGTGAAGCAATTCCATACGAAGCCGCCTTTCTCGCAGGAAAGGCATTCTTGACCTATCGTCAGCGGGGCGGGACCAGGCAATCGCCGCTTCCGGATTTTTTTATCGGCGCCCATGCCGCCGTTGCCGAATATCTGCTCATGACACGGGATGCGGTACGCTACCGTACATATTTCCCCAAACTGCCATTGATTGCTCCGGACTAGGGGTTCCGGGCATAATCCCGGCAACGGGTCGCCTCAGCCGTTCGTCACGAACCGGGGAAACAGCGTCATGCAGCCGACGACATCGTCGGAATCGTCCGAGGCGAGCTACACGCAGCGGTGTTGATCCGTTATGCCCCCCGCCAACGATGACCACATCGCATGGGCGGAGGCTACGCCGCGGCCGCCGCGGCCCAGCGCACCGGTTCGATGCGGGGGCAAATCAGGCCCCAGCTGAAGGCTCCCGCGAGGCCGACGGCGCCGGCAATGAGGAAGGCGGAAACAAACGAGCCCGTGCGATCGACGGCAAAGCCGGTGACGATCGGCGCGACGATGCCGGCGCTGTTGCCGATGCAGTTCTGCAGCGCGATCCATTTCCCGCCGGCCCGCGGACCTGCCAGGGTCTGGCCGATGGCGTAGATGGTCGGCGTGGCAAAGCCGAAAAAGACCGCGGCGAGCAACAGACCCGCAACCGCGACCGCCGTTCCGCCGACGGCGCAGGCCAGCATGCAGGCGGCGGTGCCGACATGGGCGGTGACGCAAAAGGTTTTTCGCACCAGCGAGTCGGTGGCGCCGGCGCGCATCCAGCGGTCGGAAAGCCAGCCCGTGACCTGCGCGCTTGCGGCATAAACGAGATAGATGACGCCGCCCAGCTCGGCCATCTGGCCCACCGAAAAGCCGCGCGCCTTCACCAGATAGAGCGGCAGCCAGGAGATGAAGAAGTAGAAGGCATAATTGGCGGAGAAATGGCCCAGGCTCGCGCCCCACGCGCCGCGCTGCCTGAGAATGGCGAAGAAGGACGGGGCTGGCGATTTCCCGGCCGTGTCGGCACGGCGCGATGCTTCGCGCGTGGCGATCAGCCAAGGCACGAGCCACAGGAGCGAGGCAATTCCGAACAGAAGGAATACGGGGCGCCATCCGACGCGGGCCATCGCAAGTCCACCCACAAAGGTGCCGAAGGCGGGCCCCAGCGCCAGCCCGACGCCGATCAGTCCGTTGGCGGCGCCCAGCCGATGGCTGGGAAGATGTTCGGCCAAAAGCTTCGAACTGCAGGGAAAGGCGGCGCTTTCGCCCAGACCCAACAGCAGACGCAACGCAATCAGTGCGGCAAAAGACGTCGCGAAACTCGTCGCCGCCGTTGCCAGCGACCAGATCGCGAGGCCCAAGGCCAGCGTGCGATAGGCATTGATCTTTTCCGCCAGCCAGCCCGCGAGAATCTGACTGGGCGTGTAAGTCCAGAAAAAGGCGCTGAGGAGCAGGCCGATCTGCGTGTTGTTGAGCTTCAATTCGTCGCGCATCAGCGGCGCGGCGGTGGCGAGGTTGCCGCGGTCGACATAATTGACGAACACCGCCAGCGCGAGCAGCCCAACGACGCCGGCGCCGATGCTGCCCGGCGCGGTTGCGGATGCAGCCGCGGTTCGGATCGTTCGCTGTTTTGTATTGATCATGCACCCGGCGTCGGTTCGCGGGGTATCCTGGAATCGCGTCAGATCCCGGCCCTGGTCCATTCCTCCTCGGATTCCTCCACCACGATGGTCACGTAGCAATAGCCCAGCATGTAGCGGAACAGCCGGCACCTGACCTTCCCGTGGACGGCGACGTTACGGAAATCGGTCTCGCCTTCCATGTCGACAAAGTCGCCGACATTGGGGACCAGGGCGAAACAGGTTTCATCCACCTCGACATCCACCGGACGGGCCATGGTGGTGTTGTCGACGGACGAAGTTGCCCCTTTCTTCAGAATACGAAAATCAATGCCATATTTCATGTCCGCTGCTCCCGCTGCTTTCCAAACGCGACCCCATGGTCGCAGCGATGCAAGCCCGGCGCAACCGTGCCGATGGCGACCATGGTCCATCGGGCACCAGGAACGCTGCCTCAATGCGCCTGAAAGAGCGCAACCACCACATTCACCGCCATCGCGATCAGCACAGTGTTGAAGAAGAACGAAACCACGCCGTGGATGATCGTCAGCTTGCGCATCGGCGTGGATTCCACCTGCACGTCGGAGACCTGGGCGGTCATGCCGATGACGAAGGCATAGTAGACGAATTCCCACGGGCCCGGCTCGGCAGTCCCGGGAAATCGCAGGCCGCCCGTTTGCTGCTGGCCCACGCCAGCACCGTCGGGATCGCCGTAATAGACATGGGCGTAGTGAAATCCGGCATTGGCATGCAGCACGAACCAGGCCAACGGCGCGCTGCCGATCGCCAGCGCCAGATGCAACGCATCGGCCCTGACCGAGCCGTTCAGCAGCCGAAAAATCGAGAACACCGTGAAGCAGGCCGCGACAAAGGTGATTGCGGCAATGAAGACGATGCCTTCGTCGTCGGCCGCCGCCCGCCTTCGCAGGTCCGCCGGCGTCATGCGGATCGCATGCGTCGTGACGAACAGCAGATACGAGCCGTAGAAGACATCGCCGCCGACCGGAATCATCGCCGCCGGATCGAAAATACGGGCCGCCCCGAGAGCGCAGCCGCCAAGCGCAAGGGCGATATAAAACCAGCGATGGCGAACAACATGGCCGGCCGGTCCGGTGATCCGCGCGCTCATCGCGACGCGGGCCCTGGGTTTTGCATCGTGGCATCTTTCGCCGCGCCGACCCTCGCCTTCGCGAGGGCAGGCTCATGCGGCAGCTGGGTCCTCGCATTCGCGAGGATGACAAGAGTAACGGCACGATCGTTCCTACACATCCGCTGCCCTCTGCAGCGCGAATCGCCGCTCGATTTTTCGCATCAGTTCGTCGCGCACGGCACGGGCCGCGTCGAGGCGCTGCGCGCGGCTACCTTCGATCGCAGCGACGTCCATGGTGGGCCAGTATTCCACCTCCACCGCCGAGGTCCGCGTCAGTTCCATCGCCTTGTGATGCGCCTCCGGCGAAAGTGTTATCACCAGATCGAAGGAGGTGTCTTCCAAATCCTCGAACCGCCTTGGCCTGTGTTTGCCGATCTCGATGCCGATCTCGTCCATCGCTTCCACCGCAAACGGATCCAGCTCGCCTGCCTGTACGCCCACGGAGTCGATAAAGACGAACCGTCCGTAGAAGTGACGCATCATGGCGGCCGCCATCGGGCTGCGCGCGGCATTCAGCGTACAGGCAAAAAGCACGGCACCGGGAAGCTCCTCGCCATTGGGACCCCGCATGGCGCGCTCACCCCTTCAGGTGCAGGACACAGATGAGCGTGAACAGCCGGCGTGCGGTGTCGAAATCCAGTTCAATCTTGCCCTTCAGCCGCTGGCGCAGCATTTGCGAGCCTTCGTCGTGCAGACTTCTGCGTCCCATGTCGAGCGCTTCGATCTGTGCCGCCGGCGCGTTGCGGATGGCCTTGAAATAGCTGCCGCAGACGAGGAAGTAATCCTTGATGATACGGCGGAACGAAGTGAGCGCCAGCAGCACGCGGCCATGCGCCTCGCCGCTTTCGGGGCATACCTCGAAGACAAGCCGGTTCTCCGCGACGCCGAGCACAAGCCGGTACGGTCCGCCGGGCGAGCCTTCGGGGCGGAAATAATTTCCTTCCAGGAGATCGTAGATCGCGATCTCGCGTTCCTGCTCGATCTCGCGCGTGCGGCGCACCACCGTGCGCTCATCGAGCTCGATGGCGACCAGACGGAAGAGCGACGGTTCGGTCATGCGATTAGAAGATGCACCATGGCGACACCGAGGTCACGGCGCTGCGCGAAGCGCACGCATCTTTCTCCGTGCTCTCTGTGTCTCGGTGATAAAATCATCGCTTCCGATTGAGCCGGCAGGCGATGGACAGGGCATGGGCATCGAGCCCTTCGGCTTCGGCGAGCACGATGGCGTCGGGCCCGAGCAAGGCAAGCGAGAGCGGCGAACAGGACAGCACCGACGTGCGTTTGAGAAAATCCAGCACCGACAGCCCCGACGAAAAGCGCGCCGCGCGCGAGGTGGGCAGGACATGGTTGGGGCCGGCGATATAGTCGCCTATCGCCTCTGGCGTATGATTGCCCAGAAAAATCGCGCCGGCGTGTTTCACCTGTCCGAGAAGCCGCTCCGGATCGGCGACCGCTAGCTCCAGATGCTCCGGCGCGAGGCGGTCGGAAAGCCGCGCGGCATGGTCGAGCGTCTCCACCACAATGACGGCGCCGAAATCGCGCCAGCTGGCGCCCGCGATTTCGCGGCGCGCAAGCAGGGCAAGCGCGCGCTCGACAGCAGCCGAAACCGCATCCGCGAATTGCCGATCGTCGGCAATCAGAATGCATTGGGAAGAGGCATCATGCTCCGCCTGACTCAACAGATCCGCCGCAATCCAGTCCGCATTGTTCGCCGCGTCGGCGATGACCAGGATCTCCGATGGCCCCGCAAGCGAATCGATGCCGACGGTGCCGAACACTTCGCGTTTCGCGGCGGCGACATAGGCATTTCCGGGCCCGACGATCTTGTCCACGGCACGAATCGTTGCCGTGCCGCAGGCGAGCGCCGCAATCGCCTGCGCGCCGCCCACGCGATAAATTTCGCGCACTCCGGCCAGCCTGGCGGCGGCAAGAGTCAGGGGATTGACCGCGCCGTCCGATGCCGGCGTCACCATCGCCACGCGCCCCACGCCCGCGACACGCGCCGGCACCGCATTCATCAGGACGGAACTCGGATAACTCGCCGTTCCGCCCGGCACATAGAGGCCGACGCTATCGAGCGGCGTCCAGCGCCACCCCAGAGTCGTGCCGGTTTCGTCGGTGAAGGATTCGTCGCGCGGCAATTGCCGCCGGTGATACGCCTCGATTCGTGTCGCAGCCACCTTGAGCGCGCCGAGCGCGGCTTTGCCGCATTGCGCTTCGGCCGCGGCGATTTCATCCGCGCCGACGCGAAGCGAATCGGGCGTCAGGATCACCCGATCGAAACGCTGCGTATATTCGAGGAGCGCTTCGTCGCCGCGGGCGCGGACATCGGCAAGGATGGCGCGAACCCGCGCCGCAACCTCGTCCCGGGTCCCGCGTCTGGCCGAGAGGAGCGCTTCGAACTGCGCCTCGAACCCGGCTGCGCGCGCGTCCAGCCGGCGCGCCATCTAGCGCTCTTCGGTCTCGTGGCTGGGGCGTCCCAGCGCCGCCCATTCGCCGCTCACGTCGGAAAGCGACGCATCGATGCATTCGACCTCGAGCCGGATGAAGCCGCCTCCCGAAAAAACGAGTTCGACCGTACCGGAAGGATCGCCTTCGCTTCCGCCGGTAAACCGGATCGCCAATAGCGACGCCACCGCTTCGGGATCGCGCCGGATGCGGTGCGATTTCACGGACAAAACACGGTCGAACACGAGGCGGGCGCGCACGCGCAGATTGTCCGTGTTCTTCTTCTGCGCCGTTTCCCATTTGAAGCGGTTGACGAGTGCCGCGAAGCGACGGGATTTGGGCAGCCAGACAAAATCTTTCACCTGGGCCACGGCGTCCTGCAGCCGCGCCGAAATGATCTCGAGATCTTCCGCGTCCTGGGCTGCGAGCGTGACGCGGGTCATTCCGAAAACCGCTCGACGCGTGCGCCCACCCGCGAAAGCTTTTCCTCCAGCCGTTCGAAACCGCGATCCAGATGATAGACGCGATTGACGATGGTCTCGCCTTGCGCGCCAAGGCCCGCCAGCACGAGGCTGACGCTGGCACGCAGATCGGTCGCCATCACGCGCGCGCCCTTGAGCTGCTCGATTCCGCGCACGATGGCGGTGTCGCCCTCGACGCGAATGTCGGCGCCCATGCGCAGCAGCTCGGGAACATGCATGAACCGGTTCTCGAAAATGGTCTCGCGAATATGGCAGGTGCCGTTCGCCGTCGCCATCACCGCCATGAACTGGGCCTGAAGGTCGGTCGGGAAGCCCGGAAACGGGGCGGTTGAAACATCTACCGCCGTGGGGCGCACGCCGTTGCGATGCACTTTAAGGCCGCGGTTGGTCTGCGCAATTTCGGTTCCGATGGATTCGAGCAGGGGGATCACGGCGCCGATCAACTCGCTCCGGCCGCCGACGAGTTCGATCTCGCCGCCAGCAATTGCGACCGCGAATGCGTAGGTGCCCGTTTCGATGCGATCGCACACCACGCTATGCGCGGCGCCCGTCAGTGCGCCCACGCCCCGAATTGTCAGCCTGGATGTTCCCACGCCCGTTATCTTCGCGCCCATCGCGATCAGGCAGGCGGCAAGATCGTCGATCTCGGGCTCCCGCGCCGCGTTGACGAGAACGGTCTCGCCCTGCGCCAGCGCCGCCGCCATCAGGGCGTTTTCCGTGCCTCCTACCGAGACGAAAGGAAATTCGAACACGGCGCCCTTGAGACCTCCGGGCGCGCTGGCGATGACATAACCGTCGGCGAGTTCGATCCGCGCCCCCAGCGCTTCCATCGCCTTCAAATGCAGATCGACGGGACGCGCACCGATGGCGCAGCCGCCGGGCAACGAGATCTTCGCGCGGCCGCACCGGGCCAGCAGCGGACCCAGAGCCAGAAAACTGGCGCGCATCTTGCGCACGATGTCGTATTCGGCCGTCGTGCCCGGCAGATGCGCGGCCTGCAGGGTCAGCCGGCCGCCTTCGCCCAGCCTGCCGGTCGGCTCATACGTCGTTTGCGCGCCGAGGCCGCGCAGCAGTTCGGCCATGAACGCGACATCGGCGAGCCAGGGCACGTTGGAGAGCACGAGCGGCTGCTCCGTCAGGAGACAGGCCGCCATGAGGGGAAGCGCTGCGTTCTTGGCGCCGCTGATGGCGATTTCGCCATGCAATCTGGCGCCGCCCTTGATGCGGATACGATCCATGTCCCCTCTGAAGCGAAAAACGGCGAGCGCTTGTTGTAACGCGCCAGACAGGCGGGCGAACAGCTGCCGAAAGAGAAATAGCTAATCGCGCGGGGCCACGGGATCGGAGCCATGGTTTGCATCCGGCGCTATGGGCTTTTCGGACTCGCCGAATGCCGCGTCGATGCCCGTGCTGCCTCTCGATGCGAGCGCGGCGCGATGGCGCGCCTTGCGGCGTTTCAGGTTCTCGCGCAGGGCGCGGGCGAGGCGCGCGTTGCGGTCGGCGGAACCGGATTTCGTCACTCTTTCCCTCGCGTCCCGCATGGGTTATAGACCCGCGCCCCGGGGGAATATCCCTGCGGATCGCCACAGGTCGCCGGAGTAGCGTAGTGGTAGCGCAACCCCTTGGTAAGGGGTAGGTCGTGAGTTCGATTCTCACCTCCGGCACCAGAATTTCCAGCAAAATCAAAGCATCTGACAGAACGGCCTGCGAACCCATACGGAGCCGAAGGGCGTAAATCGGAACCGAACGGAGAACAAATCCGTGCAAAATCCGTGCAGTTCGCACGTAGGCGCTCCCGCTGTTCTCCTCTCCGCGATCAGTCTCAAAACCGACTCGGGAGCGGCAACACCGACAGGTCCTTCAATGTCCGCTTTCGGTAACGAGCGGACACTCAAACTGAAACAACGACTGGCCCGCCTTTGGGAGATTGGTGATAGGGTGGTGGCGCTTGGAACGATGTAGGCGGCTATGGTGGCGAAGACATGGGGAGAACGATTACGGCACGCATTAATTGCGTTGTACTACCTGCTAAAAACGTGGCGGGGGCAAAGACTTTCTATTCGCAGGTTTTTGGCCGGTCATTGACCGAATTCGGCCCAATGCTATGCATGCACGCTTATTCGAGATTTCCCAGAGTAATCTTGAACGCCCATCGTCAGGAGGTCGAACCATGTTCCGCCGAATCT
>DATCBQ010000039.1:0-12843 GCA_036511745.1 Rhizomicrobium sp. | reverse complement strand
GTCGTCCTGCGACACGAAACTCGCGTCCGCGATGCAAAGCAGCGCATCATGCGCCTCGTACATGTCGGCCGCGCCGAAATGCACATCGTTGGTGGCGACGAGCGGCAAATCCCTCGCATAGGCGAGATCGATCAGCGGGGCTTCGGCGGCCCGCTCCTCTGCCAGTCCGTGACGCTGCAGCTCGACATAGAGCCGGTCGCCAAAAAGGGCCTTCAGCCGGTCGAGCAGCGCGGCCGCGGCCGCCGGCTGGCCGTCCACGATCAGCCGGTTGAGCGGCCCGCCGGGGCCGCCCGTCAGCGCAATCAGCCCGGCGGCATGGGCCGCGAGCAGGGGCCATTTCACATGCGGATAATCCCCCGGCTCGGCGCCCAGATAGGCGGCGCTCAGAAGCTTTGTCAGATTGCGGTAACCGGTTTCGTTTTGCACCAGCAACGCCAGCGACGCGGGCTTTTCGCGCATGATGGCGCCAGGCGCCGCCGGAGTTTCGTTCAACACGACGCTGAGCTGGCAGCCGACGATGGGCTGCACGCCGTTCTTCGCCAGAGTTTCGCTGATCTCGTAGACACCGAACAGATTATCGGCGTCGGTGACCGCCACGGCCGGCATCGCATTGGCGCGGGCGAGCTTCGCCAACTCGTCGGGCCGCACCGCGCCTTCGAGCAATGAGTAGGCGCTCTTCACCCGCAGATGAACGAAGCCCGATGCTTTGCGCGCGTCCGCCATGGCTACATGTTCCTCCCCCGTTTACGGCACGGCTGTCCGGGGAAACGGAAGATGTCGCATTTTGTGTCCGGCCCGGGTGTCGCGATCAATCCGGCAGGCATTGCGGTTGCCGTTCCTCAGAAATTGCTCACGCGGAGACAAGGAGAACGCGGAGCAGGTGCCAGACCGCACAGAGCGCCAGACGAGATTATTGGCGAGATCGTGGATACGGCCTGTTTTCTGTCTTACCGGGCGCCACTCCGCTGCGCGCAGGTGCTTCGGCCAAGCGCCGAAATAGAGCAAGGGACTCCTGCGGATCGTCGATCGTCTTCGGCCCTCCGCGTCTCCCTCTCTCCGCGTGAAACATTTGCCGGAACAAATGAAAGCCTGAGTCGGGAAACCATCCCGCGTACAAAACTCCCTGTTGGCGAAGTGGCTTTCGCAAATGATCGAGGAAATTCCCCGGACAGCCGTGCGTTTACGGGGGAGGGGGACCGCGAAGCGGTGGAGGGGGCCGTCGTCTGCGCGATGCGCACAGGGACACCCTTCGCTCTCTCGTCGCTCAAAATATCTGTTGCAGAAATTCGCGACGCGCACGCGTTTTCTCCGGCCAGATCCCGGGACGTGTCGGGAGTCGTTTACCGCTCGCTCGAACATCGGTGGTCGCACCCGCCCCCTCCACCGCCTTCGGCGGTCCCCCTCCCCCGCTACGCTTCTCTGCGCGGGTGAGGAACCTGGATTCGCAAGGATGCAGTATCGGACGGCCGGGTGCGTCCGCGCCCGTCCAATCGCCGTTCATCCACAGAACTTCGCTCAAAGGCCCGCGACGACAACATGCGCGATATCGGCCCAGGCGAATGCTCCACCCAGGATGAGCAGAAGTCCCGCACCGCCAACGATGTCCCCGAGCCACGCCGCCATGTTCCGCCTCCAAAGTTCAAGGACGAGGGAGCATATGTTCTTATTTCGTTCTGTCAAGAACAAAAAGTGACCAGTGGTGGAAATGATTGAACGCATACCGCGGTGTCGATCAATGTCATGCGCGCTTCGGCCGCCGCCGCGGCGGTACGTTCAGATTGCGCTCACTGCCGCCCAGCTGTGCCAGCCGCCGCGCGCTTTCGCGCTCGATCAGAGCCAGCAGCGCTTCGCGAACCAGGCGCGATTTTACCTTCACGCCGGTGAGCGCCTCGGCCGTGGCCAGGAGTTCGTCGTCAAGAGAAACCGTTATCCGCATTCCGGGATTCCCTTGGGACGGGATTGACCAGAGGATTCCTGTTTCAATGTCGTTGCAACATCGCATGCGACGCGGTCGGGCAATGCCGAAGAGTAAGTCCCGTGGGTTCCGCCTGGAACAATCGTGCTTCCTGCGAAACCGCGTGCTATCTTGCCCGCCATGAACATTGCCCAGCAGCGGCCGATGAGCGTCCAGCAATTCCTGGCGTGGGAAGAACGCCAGGATCGCCCCTTCGAATTCGACGGATATGGACCGCATGCGATGACCGGTGGAACGATAGCGCATGACCGAATTACTTTTAATCTTCAGAAACTCCTGGACGCCGCGCTTGCCGGGAAGCCCTGCAGGCCATTTGGGCCGAACGTCAAAGTCGTTGTCGCAGGCAAGGTCCGCTATCCCAACGCGCTTGTGACGTGCAGCCCGGTCGTGTTCGGTTCGAGCGTGATCGAAAATCCCGTCGTCGTTTTCGAAGTGTTGAGCGAAGACGGCGCGCGCACCGACCGTATCGAGAAACTGCGCGAATACCAGGCGACGCCGTCAATCCGGCGCTATGTCATTCTCGAGCAGAAAAGCGTCGGCGCGACCGTCTTCACCCGCCAGGGCGATGTCTGGCCGGCTGTCGCGCTCGCCGAAGGCGACACGCTCGCCATGCCGGAGATCGGCATCGCCATTGCGTTGAGCGAAATCTATGCGGGTGTAGAGCTTCCTTCCAAAGGCGAACCGGAATCGCAGGAGTGACATCCCGTAAGTGCGGTTCTAGGTCACCACCGCGCGGGCCTGAAAACGGGCATCGCGCCAGCTTTCTTCGCTCATGATGACCGCCAGCCTGTCGACCGCGTTCCACACATCGACATAGCGCGTGTAAAGCGGCGCGAAACCGAAACGCAGGATATCCGGCGCGCGGAAATCGCCGATGACGCCCTGCGCGATCAGCGCCTGCATGATGGCGTAGCCTTGCGGGTGACGCAGCGACACCTGGCTGCCGCGCCGCGCCGAATCCCTCGGGCAGGCCATTTCGAAACCGGCGTCTGCGCATCGCGCCTCGACCAGATCGAGGAACAGATCGCCCAGTGCTCGCGATTTGGCGCGCAGCGCGCCCATGTCGATGCCGTCGAAGCTGCGCAAGCCTTCCTCCAGCGCCGCCATGCTCAGCACCGGCGGGGTGCCGCAAAGCGTGCGCCGCATTCCCTCGGCCGGACGATACTGCGCGGCAAACTCGAACGGCGCCGCATGCCCCATCCAGCCGCTCAGGGGCTGACGCAGCTGCCCCTGAAGCCGGCGCGCCACGAACAGGAACGCGGGCGCGCCCGGTCCGCCGTTCAGATATTTGTAGCCGCAGCCGGTGGCAAGATCGACGTCGTCGGCGTCGAGGTGCAACGCCATCGCGCCGGCGCTGTGGCTCAGGTCCCATAGCCCAAGCGCGCCGGACGCGTGCGCGGCAGCGGTCAGCCTCTTCATGGCGTGAATTTCGCCCGTGCGAAAATCGACATGCGTCAGCGCGAGCAACGCGACGTCCTCGTCAAGCGCGCTTTCGAGTTCCCCGCGCGCGACCATGCGCATGGTGACCGCACCACCGAGAAGCTCCTCAAGCCCCTGCAACACATAAAGATCGGTGGGAAAATTATCGCGCTCGGTGAGGATGACCCGGCGCGGCGCGTTGAGGCCGAGCGCCGCCGCCGCCAGCTTGAAGAGATTGACGGAGGTGGAATCCGCAACGATCACCTCGTCCGCCGCGGCGCCGATCAGCGGCGCGATGCGCGCGCCCAGCCGCGCCGGCATCCCGATCCAGTCATTCGTGTTCCAGCTTCGGACGAGGTCTTCGCCCCACTCCTTCTCCATCACCCGCAAAAGGCGCGCGGGCGTGCTTCTGGGCAACGCGCCCAGCGAATTTCCGTCGAGATAGATGACGCCGTGGGGAATGACGAAGCGCTCGCGGGCAGGAGCGAGCGGATCGCTTGCATCCATTGCGGAGCAGTCGGCGTATGCGATCGTCATGTCACACCGGCCGCTCCAAACAGGCGCTACGGCTTCGACATCATGTCCGGCTTGTTCGCGTTCATGTCGACCGGGACGGAGACATGTTCCTGCACGATCAGCCACTGGCCCTTGATCTTGCGATAGACGTCGGTGACGCGAACGACAAACTCCACGGCGTGGCCCTTGGTGTCCGTGCCGACCACGTGTTGAACGCTGTGGCCATAAGCGATCTCGCCATCGCCCGACACCGCCAGATCGCTGATCTCGAATTTGACCGGCCCGCTGAATGTCGCGAGAAAATCGCTCCAATCCTTGCGGTACGCCGCAGCGCCGACATATTGGCGCGGCATGATCACGTCGAAGACAAACAGCGATTCGTCGGGCACGTAGGCGCGCATGATCGCATCGACGTCCTTGGCGGACGCTGCCGCCGCGAACTTCATCTCGAGCGCCCTGATCTGCGCTTCGTTGCTTTCTCTTGCGTATGGCAGAGTCGGCGCAGCCAGCGCCGCCAGCGCGCAGACGGAAATGAAAAACGGAATTCTCTTCATGTGGATTTTCCCCTGAACCGGACTGCGCTTGATACTCCCGATACCGGGCGAGTTCAATGCGAAGCCTCTCACGGCCTCAGCGTGCCGCCTTCGACCACCCGGCCTTCGTGCAGGACGAGCGCGCGATCCATCTTATGGGCGAGTTCGTAATTGTGGGTGGCGATGAGCGCCGCCAGCCCCTCCGCACGCACGAGCTGCACCAGCGCATCGAACACGCCGGCGGCGGTGCGCGGATCGAGATTGCCCGTCGGCTCGTCGGCGAGAAGCAGCCTTGGATGATTGGCCAGCGCGCGCGCGACGGCGACGCGCTGCTGCTCGCCGCCGGAAAGCTGCGAGGGGCGGTGTTCGAGACGGGCGCCAAGCCCGAGGCATTCGAGCAGCCGCCTGGCTTCCGCTGCGGCCTCTTTCCGCGACCTGCCCGCGATGAGCTGCGGCAGCATCACATTTTCCAGCGCGTCGAATTCGGGCAGCAGATGATGCGCCTGATAAACGAAGCCGATGGCGTCGCGCCGCAGCCGCGTTCGCTCGCGGTCGGGCATGGCGGCAACGTCGCGGCCGCAGACGCTGACCGCGCCGGCCGACGGCGCTTCCAGCAATCCCGCCATGTGCAGCAGCGACGACTTGCCGGCGCCCGATGGCCCGACCAGCGCCACCAGCTCGCCGGGCATCACCGTCAGGCTCACATCGCGGAACACTTCGAGCGTGGTGCCTTCGCCTTCGGCATAGAGGCGCGTCACGCCCCACAATCGCAGCGCCGCAGCCGCCTCACTCATAGCGCAGCGCCTCGACCGGATCGAGCCGCGCCGCGCGCCACGAGGGATAGAGCGTTGCGAGAAACGAAAGCGTCAATGCCATGAGAATCACGGACGTCACTTCGTGGGTGTCGATGATCTCCGGCAGCCGCGTCAGGTGATAAATGTCGGGCGGAAACAGCACGATGCCGAACACCGCGGAGAGAAACTGCCTGATCGGTTCGATGTTGATGCTGATGACGACGCCGAGCAGCCAGCCCGTCAGGGTGCCGGCGATCCCGATGCTCATGCCCGCGATGAGGAAGATCCGCATGACGGCCCCGCGGGTGGCGCCCATGGTGCGCAGGACGGCGATGTCGGCGCCCTTGTCCTTCACCAGCATGTAGAGGCCGGAAATAATGTTCAGCGCCGCCACCAGGATGATGAGCGACAGGATCAGGAACATCACATTGCGCTCGACTTCCACCGCCTCGAACAGGCTCATGTTCATGTCCTGCCAGGTGACGATGCGCGAATACGGCCCGGCCGCTTTTGACACCGGCTCGATCAGCGATCCGACACTGTCGGGATCCTTCACCATGATCTCGAGCCCGCTCACCTTGTCGTCGAGATTGAAATAAAGCTGCGCTTCCTGGAGCGGCATGAAGACGAAGGTCTGGTCGTATTCGGCGATGCCGACATTGAAGGTGCCGGCGACGGTATAGGACTTTACGCGCGGAGTGACGCCGAACGGGGTGACGTCGCCGCGCGGCGCGATCAGGGTGATCTTGTCGCCGGGATGGATGCGAAGCTGATTGGCGAGCCTGCCGCCGACGATCACCGCGTCGCCGCCATGATAACGCTCCAGCGCGCCGTCGGAGAGCGTGCGCGAAACTTCGCTCAGCGATTTCAGATCCTGTGCCCGCATGCCGCGCACCAGCACGCCGAGCGAGACGCCGCCCGCGGTTCCCATCACCTGTCCTGTGATGATGGGCGCTACGCGCATCACGCCCGGCACGCCGCGCACGCGCGCCGCCACCGCGTCGAAATCCACCAGATTGCCCGCCGGCGCTTCCACGGCCATGTGGCCGTTCAGCCCCAGAATGCGCGACAGCAATTCGTGGCGGAAGCCGTTCATCACGGCCATGACGATGATGAGCGCCGCTACCCCCAGCGCAATGCCGACCAGCGAAATGATGGAGATGACGGAAACAAACGCTTCCCTGCGCTTGGGGCGCAGATAGCGAAGCGCAACCATCCATTCGAACGGCGCGAACGGGCGCGTGGCTGCCGCCATGTCAGGCGGCGACTTTCAGCTTGAGGCCGAGCGCTTTCACCACCTTCAGGACGGTGACGAGTTCCGGATTGCCGTCGCGCGATAGCGCCTTGTAAAGACTCTCGCGTCCCAGCCCTGCTTTTTTGGCTATTTTTGTCATCCCTTGCGCCCGCGCGATGTCGCCCAGCACCGCGGCGACAAGCGCTGGATCGCCATCCTCCAGCGCCGCCTCGAGATAATGTGCCATGTCTTTTTCTGTCTTCAAATATTCGACGGAATCCCAGGCAAGAATCCTGATTTTTTCTCGCGTCTTTTTCATGGCACGCTCCCGATCTCGTCGGCCAAAGCAATGGCGGTCTTGATGTCTCGATCCTGTGTGCGCTTGTCGCCACCCATCAGCAAAATCACAAGGGCCGATCCTCGCCGGAGGAAATAAAGCCTGTACCCTGGTCCATAGTCGATGCGAAGTTCGGATACGCCCCGACCCACAGCTCTTACATCGCCCGGATTGCCGAGCGACAGGCGTCGAATTCGGGCAAGAATCCGCTTTTGAGCGTGGCTGTCGCGAAGATTGTCAAACCAGCGCCGGTAGATTTCCGTCTGCCCAACTTCAACCAGGCGAATGGTATCCTATGGGATACAAATAGTCAATTGCGGCCGCCGGAGACGAACGGTTTCCTGCGTTTGGAGCGCAGACAGCGAAGCGCAACCATCCATCCGAACGGCGCGAACGGGCGCGTGGCCGCCGCCATGTCAGGCGGCGACTTTCAGCGCGCGTGCGAGCCCGGTCAGGCGCGGCGTCGAACGATCAGGTGGTAGATCAGCAGCACCACAATGGCGCCGATGACGGCGACCACCATGCTGTAGATGTTGAAGCCCGTCACACCCGCGTAACCGAACCGCGTGAACAGCCAGCCCCCGACGAACGCGCCTACGACCCCAAGCAGAATATCGACGATCAGGCCCTCGCCGCTCTTGTTGATGATTTTGCTGGCGATGAAGCCGGAAATCAGCCCCAAAATGATCCATGCAATAATGCTCATAGGTTTCCCCTCTTTCGCCGGCCATGAAGTCAGGCCCTGTGGTCCACAATCTCCGTCTTTTGCCGACTTTGGTCAATGCACCCATGCCGACGGGCTGGCCGGCACTTCGCCCGCGAGGGTTTGAGTGGCCGGCGCACGCGAGCCGGGTCCTCGCTGGAGTTTATGCTCCGACCGGCGTTCGCCGGACCGGCGGCGCGAGGATGACAAACGGGGGGTGAACGCGATGGCGCGGCGCCATAAATATGGTTGTCATCCCCGACAAGCCGCGCTTCGCGCGGCGCAGATCGGGGACCCAGCACGCCGCGCGGGAGCGCGGCGAGATCAAAAAAAGCGTTCAATTGCGTGCGCGGACGCGCGCGCTGGGTTCTCGCTTGCGCAAGAATGACAGCGCGGGGGGGAACGCGATAACGCGGCGCCATAAATATCGTTGTCATCCCCGGCAAGCGTCGCTTGCGACGCGTAGACCGGGGACCCAGCACGCCGCGCCTCGGCGCGGCGAATAGCGCATTCGGTAAACGAGAAACACGGATCGGGACGGATTGCGACAATTCGGGGCAAACACTCGCGAACTGCTTTTGCGAACCTTCGCCGATGCGCGATCCCCGATACTATTCCGTCTACATCCTTGCGAGCCGGCGCAACGGCACACTCTACATCGGCGTCACGAACAATCTTGCGAGGCGCGTACACGAACACCGGAACGATCTTGTCGAAGGATTCACCAGGCGTTACCGCGTGCATCATCTCGTCTGGTTTGAAACCTCACAAGACATCGCCGCCGCCATCGACCTCGAAAAGCGGATCAAGCACTGGCGACGGGCGTGGAAAATCGAGCTGATCGAAAAGTCGAACCCGCAATGGGAAGACTTATTCGATCGCCTGTAGCTGGTACGGCGTTATTTGGCGCGCAGACGCGCGCGCGCTGGGTCCTCGCTTGCGCGAGGATGACAGCGGGGGTGAACATCGTCGCGCGGCGCTACAAATATCGTTGTCATCCCTGGCAGGCGGCGCTTTGCGCTCACGCGCCGAATCTGTTCGCCACCTCGTCCAGGCTCAACTCTTCGCGCGCGCCGGTGGCGCGGGTCTTCACCTCGACCATGCCCTTCTCCAGACCGCGCGGGCCGATGATGATCTGATACGGAATGCCGATGAGATCCATGCCGGCGAATTTGGCGCCGGGGCGCTCGGGGGTGTCGTCGTAAAGCACGTCCCTGCCCGCTCTTGTCAGCTTCGCGTAAACATCCTCGCTTGCCGCATCGGTTTTCGCATCGCCTGCTTTCAGATTGATCAGCGCGACATCGAACGGCGCCACCGCTTGCGGCCATATAATGCCCGCCTCGTCGTGGCTCGCTTCGATGATGGCGCCGACCAGCCGCGAAACCCCGATGCCGTAGGAGCCACCTTCGACGGCGTGCTCCCGGCCGTCCGCGCCGGTCACATTGGCGCGCATGGGGAGCGAATATTTGGTGCCGAAATAGAAAATGTGGCCCACTTCGATGCCGCGCGCGGACAGCCGCTTTTCGGGCGCCACCCGGGCTTCGAATTCGCTTTGGTCGTGCTTGTCTTCGGTGGCGGCATAGAGAGTCGTCCGCTGGCGGATGATCGCATCGAGGTCGCCGTCGAAATCGACATCTTCTCCGGGCACCGCCATATCGACAAGGTCGCTGTGGCAGAACACCCGGCTCTCGCCGGTTTCGGCAAGGATGATGAATTCGTGGGACAGATCGCCGCCGATCGGCCCCGTCTCCGCGCGCATCGGAACGGATTTGAGTCCCATGCGCGCGAAGCTGCGCAGATAGGCGACATACATCCGGTTATAGGATTGGCGCGCGCCCGCCGCGTCGATGTCGAAGGAATAGGCATCCTTCATCAGAAACTCGCGGCCGCGCATGACGCCGAAACGGGGCCGGATCTCGTCGCGGAATTTCCACTGGATGTGATAGAGAATCAGCGGCAGGCTCTTGTACGAGCGCACATAGGCGCGGAAGATTTCCGTCACCATGTCTTCGTTGGTGGGGCCGTAGAGCAGCTCGCGCTCGTGGCGATCCTTGATGCGCAGCATTTCCTTGCCGTAAGCGTCGTAGCGCCCCGTCTCGCGCCAGAACTCCGCCGGCTGCAATGTCGGCATCAAAATCTCGATGGCGCCGGCGCGGTTCTGCTCCTCGCGCACGATCTGTTCGACTTTCTTCAGCACCCGATGGCCGAGCGGCAGCCACGCATAAATGCCCGCCGCTTCCTGGCGAATCATGCCGGCGCGCAGCATCAGTCGGTGCGAAACGATCTGCGCCTCGGCGGGCGTCTCTCTGAGCAGCGGCAGGAAAAAGCGGGACAGGCGCATGCGGGCAAAGCTCGTGACGGGATGATGCGGCGGCAGCGGCCTTCATAAGGAACAAGCCGGTGAAGGGCAAACTTTGCCGCCGGCGCTTGTCGCAAGATGCGGGAGCCGTCAGCCGGTGCGCCAGGTGACGGTGCTGCCAACCGTCACCTGCTCGCTCGTCGTGCCGCCGGCGGGATCGTCGAGATAGCGCGTAATGGTCGGCGGTCCCGACAGGCTCGGACAGCCGGGCGCGCATTGCTGCAGACGCTGGTGTTCGGGGCCATAGCTGAGTGTGTAGGCGGAATGTCCCGACTGGGCGATCTGCGAGGCCATGTTGAACGAGGTCCAGGCGAGGTCGCGCGCATCGGCCCCGGTGCAGGCGCCGGTGGCCCTGTTGGCCTGCTCGCACAGAAGATTGCCGTCGGCGTCGTAGGTAAAGGTGGGATTGACCACGCCGAAGCGATTGTCGTTGGCAGCCGGCACAAGACGATGCATGTCGTCAGAAATCGGCGAGGCAGGATTAAATCTTGCTATTGGCACCTACACCACCCGAACGATTGCAAAGTGCGCTTCATGTCGGCGTAATCTGTGGTGTCGAATTTTCGCTGGTCATGAATCGCCTTTCGCGGATGCCAGGTACCAGGCAAGATTCAGCTTTGAAATTCGTGGGAGTGTCAATTGCATGCAAACGAGGTCGCTAATGCCCTGGCCACGACGAACGAAGCAGGGCGAACTTGCTCTTGCGGGTGGTCGTGCATCCATTTTTTCGTCAGATATATGGCCTTGTTCAAAGTTGTTTTCCGCGGAACACAAGCAACAAGTCCGTACACGCGATTTTTGTTTGCAAGAATTTCGAGAGTTGCACCAATAATTCCTGCACAGACAGCGGCGTGAGCATCAGTGGAGTTGCATGCGTTTGAGAGATCGCCAGCATACTCATAAGCAACTTCATCGCCGAACACACTGAACGAAGAAAAAGTCAGAAGTACGAATACGCCCAGCGTCGTCGCAACAACAGCGCCTCCGCGTGGAGGAAGATGCTTATCCCGTTGACCCAGGTAGATCAACCTATAGCATCAGCGCATGGGGCGCGCACGCTCACTGGCCGGGAAAATCCTCGCGCGACAACGCGAACCGCACCGGCCAAGCCGCAGTGCTCAATGCGTCAGATCACCAAATATCGTGCAACCTGAGTCAACGGGATAAGCATCTGGAGGAAGGACATTCGTCCAACCATCGAAAAAATGGTGAAATCCAAACATTGCGTACTCTCGCTTTCCCCAATTTTACGATTCGTCAAGCATCACTTTCTGGCTGCGGATCGTCACGGCTCGCACGCTGTTCTACGCGCGAGATCGCCCCCTCAATAACCTTTTCTCTGTGATGCCTGATGCCAAAACTTCTCACCATCTCCAATACCGAAGCCAAGGACATGCCTCTTGTTTCCAGCAGATGATCACGTAAGGATCCGGTCACACGGTGTTGAATTTCGTTGAAGTCACGCAACACTTCTGGCTCCAAGACCCCGTTGGTTCCCGCTTCGTAGGTTCCACGAGAGCAAACAGTCAGTTCGTGTGCAAGTCGCGCCAAGAACCTCGCCTTCTTACTTGCGGACCAAGATTCAATTTCTACCAACATTGTGACGCTCCTTGGACTTAATATGGCGTGTTGGGCGTGCGCGGCAGCGTATTTACGTCGAAACTTCGCGTTTGAAGTATGAAGATTCGGGTGTTGCCCTGTTCAACCCTTCCACCGGGAGCGACAGTAAGAGGTTCTTCTTCTCCCGGACGCAGGGAATTTATAATTTCCTGATTTGTGTGGCCCAGCCAATACTGATAGCTTGCTCGCGCCGAGCCAGTAGTGAGAGTGTCCTCAGAGTGAATTCGCTCAAGCGACGAAGTATATATTGAAACTCGAGCTTGAAGTGCCTCGACATCGGTTTCACTTGGAACCCAGCCGCTTGGAGCCGCAAACACTACATTCGGATCGTTGGGTGCAACCGCTTTGAGTTGGTTGTACGCATTATTCCAAGCAGCGGTGTGCGCCTGAGCGAACGGGTCTTGAAGGTCCTCTCGCTCCTCGTCTTCGTCAGCCTCGGCAATCTGCATTTCGTGTGCGGCGCGATTAAACAGATACCCGAACGCGCCTGTCACGGCGCCGTTTGCGAACTTGCCGCCGCCGAGGATGGAGCCGACGCCGCCGGCCGTGGCCTGGATGACGATGTCGCCGACGGGGCCGGTCTCCAGTTCCGGCGTATCGGCGGCGGCGCCGATCCCGGCCGCCAGGAACCCCGAGCCGAAGCCGCCTTTCTGCCCGATGCTGAAGAGGCCGCCCACCATGCCGTGCGCCACCATGGTGGTTGCGGTCTGCGCGCCGTAGCTCATCGAGCCGGTTGCACTCTGCAGCGCGCTGCCGACCTGGTAGAAGGCCTCCGCTTCCAGGCCGCCCAGGACGGCGCCTTTCAGGCTGCCGGTGGTGATCGCCCCGGAAATCCCCCCGGCGACGCCGGCATTGACCGCCAGCAAGGCCGCCGCGCCTGAGGCGGCCGCGGGCGAGGCAGCGATCGCGGCCGGTGTGGTGGCCGCGAGCAGCGCTGCGAACGTCGTGCCTTCGATGAAGGGCAGCAGCTCGTATTGAAACAGCGCCGCGGCGGCGAGACCCGCGACCGCGCCGACCAGCGGATTCTTGAACAGCCCGCCATAGCCGGTGGGGTCCGTCAGCGAGAGGGGGTTGTCGAGGACGTAGGAATAGCGGTTGAGATCTTGCGGATTATAGAGCGCGTCCACCGTTGGATCGGCGGAGAGGAATCTGCCGATCTGGGGATCGTAGAGGCGCGCATTGGCATTGATCAGGCAGGCATTCGCCAGGCTCTCGTGGCCCGTGAAATGCCGCGTGGTGGCGGAGGCCGGCGGCAGCGCGCAGGGGGAATCGTAAGCCCAGCTGGAGGGATCGCGCATCTTGCCCCAGGCGTCGCCCCGGTCCCGGCGTTGCCGGGCCGGAGCACAGGCTCCG
>DATCBQ010000038.1:0-42266 GCA_036511745.1 Rhizomicrobium sp. | reverse complement strand
GTTCGGCTCCGCGGCGCGGGGAGAATTCGATTCCGTGAAAAGCGATCTCGATTTTCTCGTGTCGTTCGCGCCATTGCCTCCCGCGCGATATGCCGACAGCTATTTCGGATTCCGCGCCGAACTGGGGCGGCTGTTCGGACGCAGGATCGACCTGGTGACGGAGCCGTCGATCGTCAATCCCTGGTTTCGCGCCCGCGTCGAATCCGAACGGCGAAATCTGTTCGCGCAATAGACGATGACCGCAGCGAGCGCGAAACGTTAAGTCCGGCTGCGTGTTGTCATGCGCTGAGTAGCGCCGCGGCGTCGAGACGCGCGGCTTCGGCCTCGAGCTCGCTGCGCCAGCCGGCGGCTTCTTCGGTGTCGTGCAGTCTTTCGTAAAGGTAGGGCCAGGTCGAATTGCGATAATGGCGCACTCTCGAAGGCTTCCACGGCCAGCTTTCCGCCACGCGCATCGTGTCGAGCATGTCCTGCAGCCGGTTGCGCACATGCTGCGGATTGGGAACCCAGGGCCTGGGACCACAGTCCTCGACCCCGAAAAGACTCGGCTGTGCTGCGCTCAAGGAACCTGCTCCCGCGAATCACCGGCAAAGCCCGAGTCTGCCCGAAGGTAGCACTGGCTGAAAAGACCGGGACCGATCGCGCAACAGAGATGGCCACACAATCTCGCAGATGAAATGTTGCGTCAGCGTCGGCCAAGAGTGCGATGATACGTCATGGACCGGCTGACCGGCGAACGGCGTTCCTGGCTGATGTCGCGCGTCAAGAGCCGCGACACGACGCCGGAAGTAGCGTTGCGCAGCATGATCCACAGGATGGGTTATCGCTTCCGTCTGCACCGGAAAGACTTGCCTGGAAAACCCGATATCGTCTTCGGGCCCCGAATGAAGATTGTTTTCGTTCACGGTTGCTTCTGGCACGGTCACCGCTGCGGCAAAGGCCGCTTGCCTAAATCCAACGGAGCGTTCTGGCAGTCGAAGATTGTCGGCAACCGGAGCCGCGATCGCCGGCATATCCGGGCGCTAAACGGCATGGGGTGGAAAGTTCTTGTGGTTTGGCAATGCGAATTGAAAGACCCGCTGGCGGTTCGCAGGCGAATCGTTGACTTTCTGGGCTAGGCGATCAATTCTTCCAAGTTCCTCTTTTGTTCTAGACAGGGGTTTAGCAATGCGTCCGATAGGGATCGATCTTTTTGCGGGAGCCGGGGGGCTTAGCCTGGGCTTCGAGCAGGCAGGCTTCGATGTCGTAGCCGCCGTGGAGATCGACCCGGTCCATTGTGCTGCGCACGAATTCAATTTTCCCGAATGCGCCACGCTCTGCCGCGACGTTACAAGCGTTTCGGGCCGCCAAATCCGCGAGAAGGCCGAGATCGAGGACCGCGATGTCGATGTCGTATTCGGCGGCGCGCCGTGCCAGGGATTTTCGATGATCGGTCAGCGCGTGCTCGACGACCCGCGCAATGGGCTCGTGCATCACTACGTGCGCATCGTGCGCGAGATTTCGCCCAAGTATTTCGTTTTCGAGAACGTCAAGGGTCTTACGCTCGGGAAGCATCGGCAATTTCTCGACGAGTTGGTGCTGGAGTTGTCGCGAGACTACGATGTCCTGTTGCCCTACAGGGTCTTGAACGCGGCCGACTACGGAGTGCCGCAGGATCGCCAACGCCTTTTTCTCGTCGGCACCCGCAAAGGACTTCGGTTACCCGCCTATCCGCAACCTTCGCCGCGTGTCGCAACGCGCGATGCGATCGCCGATATCCCCGACGCCGAGCAGTTCCCGGAACTCGTCGATGGCGACAGCGTATGCTGCGAGTTGCGTGCGCCGTCTGCCTATGCCCGCGCTTTGCGGGAAACGGCCAACAGGCCGACGCATTTCGGCTACCGGCGGCGATACGATCCGAACATCCTCACGTCCAGCATGCGCGCCGATCATACGCTTCTTTCGCGGCAGCGTTTCGCAGCGACGGCGTGGGGAGAAACCGAACCGGTGAGCCGCTTCCACAAGCTCGATCCGGACGGCGTTTGCAATACTCTGCGCTCGGGCACGAACACAGACCGGGGCGCCTTCACCTCGCCGCGCCCCATTCACTATCTCTACCCGCGCTGCATCACCGTGCGCGAAGCGGCCCGGCTGCATTCCTATCCGGACTGGTTCCGCTTCCACGTCACCAAGTGGCACGGCTTTCGACAGATCGGAAATTCGGTGCCGCCCCTGCTCGGGCGCGCCGTCGCCAGTGAAATTGTCAGGGCCATGCGTTTGCGACCGTCGCCGCCTCGCAGAATTGTCGAGCTTGGCGACGTAAAACTCCTTCAAATGACTCTCGCCGAAGCCGCTGCCTATTACGGCGTTCCGAGCACCGTCATTGCCAGGCGCATTCGGCCCGCCGAGAAGGAGGTCGCCGATGAGCGTCGCGCCGCCTGAAGAAATCTGGAGCGCACTTCAAAGTCTCCGAACTGGGAGTTCGTTAGAGGAAGTTGCGAAAGCCCACAAACGAGGGAAAACTACCGTTGCGAACTGGAAGACAAAATATGAAACGCTAAAGACTCTCGACGAGTTGAAGCTGGCGCTCAATCCCAATGAAACGCGATATGTTCAGATCATAAGCAAACTTTTTTCGGATCACTGGGACGGACATTCCGCGGAGTTTTCCTGGCATCGCAATGAACTAACACGGATCGCCAATGAGCTCGGGATCGAGGTACCGAGCAATCTTGGGGACAATATCTATTCAATCCGGCACGGGCGGGAGGACTTGCCAGACTCAATTCGAAATAACGCTCCGGCCGGTAAGTCGTGGCTGCTTTTGCCTAACGGGAAGAGCACCTATAGATTTGTACTTGCAGCTCGCGCCTTCTTGGATCCCGATACCGCCAAGTTGCCGATAAAGATTCCGGACTCTACGCCCCAATTGGTGGCACGGTACGCGAAAAGCGACGAACAAGCAGTCCTTGCGCGGATTAGGTATTGCCGCTTGGTAGACATATTCCTAGGGCTGGCCAGTTTTCAGCTCCAAAGCCACATGCGTACGACTATTGCGCACTTCAACGGCGCACAGACCGAGCTGGACGAGATCTACGTGGGAGTAGATGGGAATGGTACGCAGTTTGTAGTGCCGGTTCAGGCCAAGAGCAGGGACGAACGCATCGGAGCGATTCAGGTCGTGACGGATCACTTCGTATGCGCAGAAAAATTTCCGACGATGGTAGCAAGAACGCTGGCAGCAAAAACGATCGAGGTTCGGAGCGAAGAAGGTTTCGGCCAAATCTTTACGATCGCCTTGATCGAAGCGGCAGTCGATAAGGATTACAATGTTTCAAAACTCAAGGAGGAGCATTTTCAGCTTGTGCCCGCTGCGGCAATATCGGACGACGATCTCGCAGCATATAGAAATCGGTTTCGACGAGTTACTGTCTAGCCCGAGGTCGAGGGTATCCCGACTCGAATCGCGCCGGTCCTGGATGCACCCAGCCAGCCGGGTTGCAACACCGAGCCGCCTTTCAATGCCGCGCAGCAACAATACGCCAGCATCGGATGACAGCATTCCTCCATCGAACCCCGGCGGGCTTTGCCGCTTTAACCGCTATTGACCGCGTTGACGTTGGTTCAACTGTTCGAGCAGCGGGCGCAGCGCATCCAGTTCGGTGCCGAAGCCGCTCCAGTCCCCCGCCTTCAATTTTGCGATGGCGCGGTCATAATGGACGAGCGCTTCGCGCGCGCGATCGGCGAGCGGGCCGATTGCCAAATTCGCAGCAGAGGCCGTAGCCGGCGCTGTCGCGGCAACGGCCGCCGGCCTCCTGAAGAGCGCGGCCAGCGCGCCGGCCAGGGTTTCTTCCATCACCACACGGTCGCCATAGATGGCGATCACGCGCTTGAGTTCGGGCAGCTGGCCGGACTGCGCGCGCAAATATAGCGGCGTGACATACAGAATCGAATTCCCGATCGGAACGACGAGAAGATTTCCCCGAATGACCCGCGAGCCGCTTTGATTCCACAGCGTGATCTGCTGGGACACCTCGGTGTTCTGATTGATCAGCGCCTCGATCTGAAATGGCCCGTAGACAAGCTTGTCCTTTGGAAACTCGTAGACGATCAGCTTGCCATAGTCGGGCTGATCGCAGCGCGCTGCGAGCCAGGCGATCATGTTCTCGCGCTGGCTTGGCACCATGGGAAGCATGAGAACGAATTCGGTGCGCTTCTCGCCGGGCAGGCGCATATTGATGTAGTATGGCGACATCTTGCTGTCGCTCGCATCGTCGATGCCGTTTGGCTGACGCGGAAACTGCCAGAGGTCTTCGCGGTTGTAAAAAACTTCCGGCGCGTCCATGTGATACAAGCGATAGAGTTGCGCCTGAATAAGGAAGAGATCCTCCGGGTAGCGGGTATGCTTTTGCAGATCGGCGGGCATTGCCGCAAACGGCTTGAACAGCGCGGGGAATATGCGCCGGTAGGTCTCCACGATCGGATCGGCTGGATCGGTCACATAGAAATTTACGCTGCCATTGTATGCGTCGATGACAATCTTGACGGAGTTTCTGATGTAGTTGGTCGTGTCGCCCTCGATCCGCTGCGCATAAGGAAACCAGCTGCTGGTGGTGTAGGCATCCTGGATCCAGTAGAGCCGGCCGCCGCTGATGACGATGTAGGGATCGTTATCGAGACTTAAAAAGGGCGCGATCGCGCGTACGCGTTCCTGGATGTTGCGGCGGAACACGACCCGGCTTTCGGCTTTGACGTATTGGCTGAGCAGAATGTTCGGGTCACCGAAGTACCAAGCGAACAGAGCGCGCCTCGCGATGCCGCCGATGGGAACGCCGTCCGCGCCGTCGTATGCGCGGTACACATTGTCGTTTCCCCTTGGATAGTCGAATTCCGGCGTGCTGCCTTTGACGATCACGTAAGGCGCGTCGCCCTCGCCAAAATAGATGCGCGGCTCGCTGACCGCCGGGCCGCCGGAGGCGACCGGAGGAATGTCCTGCAGATAGAAGATCGGCAGGCCTTCCGGCGATGTGCGTGTCACCGGCGACATCACGAGACCGTTGCCATGCGTGAACAGTACGTGGAGGTTGACCCAGGTCTGCGCGTCAGGCGGAAGCAGCGTGGATTCCAGCTCGCGCGCCGACAGCATCACCTGCTGATACTGGCCGCCGAGCACATAGCGATCGATGTCCGCATTGTTGAATTTGTAGTAGGTGCGGATTTCCTGAAGCTGCGCGTAGGTGTCGAGCAGCGGCTGCTGGTCCCACAGCCTTATGTTGTCGATCGTGGCACGATTGTCCTGGAGGGATTGGTAGGTGAGCGACTGGTCCGCGGTAAAGGGTTTGACAACGATGTTCCTGAGATTGTAGGCCTCCCGCGTCAGCGCGATATTGCGCCCGATATAGGGTTGTTCCAGCTGCAGCTCGTTGGGCTTCACATAGACACGCTGAAACAACGCCGTGGCGACCGGCGAGACCACCAACGATGTTCCGAAGACCAGCGCAGCCGACGCGAGCGGAATCCCGACCGAGCGTAACCACACATTCGCAAACGAGGCGATGGCGGCGGCACAGCTGAGCGCGATGAGCGTCATGAGGATCGGTAACTCGACGTGTATGTCGGTGTAGCTCGCTCCCACGACGACGCCGTTGTCGCCATAGAGAAGCAGGTAGCGGTCGAGTGCGAAGGACCATGCCTCGACCGCGAAGAAGAATCCGAGCAGGACAGAGCCGTGCGCGGCGGCCGCGACCGAGACGAAACGGCGGCGCGCGTCAAACGCGATCTCGCCGCATGCGGTATAAACGAGAGCAGCAAGGAGCGCGCTCAACACGAGCACGAGCAATAGCCAGTCCCTTAGCGCGACGAACACGGGAAGCACGAACAGATAGAACCCAAAATCGTAACCGAAGAGCGGATCGGTTCGTCCATACGGTGCCTGGAAGATGTAGTTGAGCGCCAAATTCCAGTTGCCGGTCCAGCTGATAGCGACCAGAGTCGCTGCGACGACGGCCAGGACGGCAACGACCGGGCGCCAGGGCAGGCGTCGAAGAAAACGCTCGATCACCGCCGGCAATTGTCCGCTGACGAGCGATTCCCACGGCGTGTTCACCGCAAACAGATTGGCGCGCGAGCCCGCAAACCGGGTTGCCAGCGCTCCGTTTACCCACACGACAGCCGCGGTCGCCATGAAGACGGCGCCGAAGAGAGCACTCTTCGCGCCGATTATCGTCCAGAAGACTCCGAGAAAACCGACGGAGGAAAACCAGGCCCAGTCAACGAGGAAATCGCTCGCGAACCCCAGTATGATCACGCAGATGCCGATTGTAGCAATTGCCAGCGCAATTCCTCTGACCAGCATCATGCCCCTCATTCTTCGGCTGCACGTGAATTATAGCGTGTTGCCGGAGTACGCGACAGAAAAAGTCGGCGACGGTGACGCCCGGTCTGCGCGGCGCATTTTTTGACGATGACGACACCTCCCGCCAACCCGGGCTCGGGTTGGGTGGGTCAACCGTAGCAGCCCCGCGGCAAATTCCCGGCTTTCCTCCCCGCTTGTGCGATTGGCGTCAATGACCAACAGCTGGAGGACATCATGGCGAAACCATTTACGATTCTTGCCGCACTTCCGTTTTTGTTGGTCGCGGTCGTGCACGGATACCGGATTTACTCCGGATTTGCAGTCGTCGTTGCGGATCACGCGATCCCGCTTTGGCGAAGTTGGATCGGTGTGCGCGCTGCCATGCCGGCATCGCGATGAACCGCGAGGCCGTCGTGTAGAGGCCATAGCGCCCCGGCAAATCGCGCCATGGCATCCCCCGTGCGCAGAACGTAAAAGATTGAATTCATGATCCTGCGGTCGTCTGCCCGGGCACTCTTGCGGCTTGCCGGCATCAGCGGTTCAAGCAGCGTCCACTCTTCGTCGCTCAAATTAAATCGCATGGTCCACCTCCGATCACGGTGAATCACCCTTCGACTTGCTTTTCAATGTTCTATGTGGGTACAGACCCTAGTACTCCATTTCCAGAATTAAGCCTTGAATCCTTTAGGGCAAGGGGACAAGTCAGCCATGACCGAGCCAGCGGAGACACACACAAAGTGCGACTGGGATGCTGCCCTCCCAGGACAAACCGTTCGCTTGAGGGACAACCCCGGTCGCCTAGGCAGGACAACCGGAAGAACCCGACAGGTCGGTAGTTACCTGTTGGTCCAAGTCGATTTTGGTCCAAGCGCGAAGCAGTTCAAACGGTACGATCTCCTAGAGCTAGTCGACCCAGATGAGGACATGATCGACTTGCTGGCTGCTGGCCGCTTTGGAGGGCCAATCGATCTCCGGCGCGTGCTGACCTTTGAGAAAATCAAGGGCGATCTTACCAACGTCTTTTACTCAATGGAGGCCAGCAATACCGACTTTTATGCGCACCAGTTCAAACCAGTCCTGAAATTTATCGAATCGCCAGTTGGCGATTGCTGATCGCTGACGAAGTGGGCTTGGGAAAAACCATAGAGGCCACCTACATCTGGAAGGAACTCCAGGCACGTCAAGATGCCCGCCGTCTGCTTGTGGTCTGCCCTTCATTTTTGCGCGAGAAGTGGCGTAGCGACCTGCAAAAGCGGTTCAACATCGTTGGCGAAATCATATCAGCGAAGGACCTGCTTCAAAAGATAACCGATGTTGAACGCGGCGGCTCCAGCAGCTCCTTCGTTTACATCGCCAGCCTCGAAAGCTTGCGCCCTCCGCCGGACTTCGAGGAAGAATCAAAGACCAGCACGCGTGCCCGGTTCGCACGGTTGCTAGACCAAAATGTCGCTTCAGATGACTTTGTGCTGTTCGATCTAGTGATTTTGGATGAAGCCCATTATCTCCGTAATCCTTCGACCGGGAACAATCGGCTTGGCCGACTGCTTCGCGAAGCAGCACGTCACTTGGTGCTGCTGACGGCAACTCCAATTCAGATTGCGAGCGACAATCTCTACCAACTTTTGCGCCTGATCGACCCGGAGGAATTTCACGACTCAGGCCTGTTTGGCGAAATGTTGAAGTCCAATGCGCCCATCGTCGCGGCACTTCGGTCGTTGTGGCGCTTACCTCCGGACGTAACCTCTGCCACCCAGGCGATAAGTGCTGCTCTTGAAAGTGCGTATTTTAAAGGCGACGCCGTCCTCCAGCGAATCAAAGATCAAGTACCGCTAATAGCAACGGATCCAAACCTTCGAATTGAACTCGCCCGGTATGCCGAGGCAACTGCCCCTTCAGAACCTGGATGGCGTTGCCAGGGGGAGAGCCGCCGTCGCACGCTTGTTCGCCGGCTTCCAGAAAAATCTTTGCCGCAAAGGCGCCCGAACGTGTCATCCGTAGACGGATGATTAACGCAGCCGGCTCCGGCTTCCGCCGGCTGTCGCTTCGGTGCGCGAGAGTGACAACAGAAGGATATGAAGCCGCAATGGCGGTGGAAACAAAGCATCATCGCGGCGACAAATTGGTGACGAGAAGACAGCAGCAAAAGAGCAACAAGAGTGCAACACGCGGCCTGGGCGCCGGGGCGCGGATTCGCTCCGCGCAGCGAGGGGAGGCTCCGGTCTCGCGCGGCTTTCCGCACAATCCGGCAAATACCCGCAAATACCGGCAAATACCGGCAAATACCGGCAAATACCGGCGCGGATCCGGCACCGTTTTCCCCTCGATTGCCGCACACTGCCGCGAACTGTGGCGACAAATCCACAGCGTTGCACGAATACGCATGGTCGATGCGCAATCCCATTGCTTGTCGCACCGTTCCCGGCACACTTGCGGCGCTGCGGAGCACGGGCAGGGGGCAGAGCTCCCGCGGCAAAGTGGGTCCGATTGACGGGGGCAGCGTGAGGCGGCTACGGCGCGACAATGCCGGCCGCCTCATTCGTTTCAGGCACAAATTTGCGGATTTCTGCGTCCTCTCGCTTCGAGGTTGATTGCACATTGGCGCCCGCCGCATGCTATCCGGGACTGGTTATCCGCCAAGCTGGGGTGCCTTAGCGCCAAACCGGGAACCGCTCGCAACGCCTCGATGCACGATATCGTCCACACCACCGTCGAATTCATCAAGCTGCACCAGGAATGGTCGCTGCCGGTCATGTTCCTGGTTTCGTTCGGCGAATCCTTCGTCGGCCTGAGCCTGCTGTTTCCCGGCACCACCATCATGGTGATTGCGGGAACGCTGGTTTTTTGGCCGCTCAATCCCCATGGGGTGCTGAACATCTGGCCGCCGATGATCGGTGGTTTTCTGGGCGCCGTGCTGGGCGACGCCATCTCCTTCTGGATGGGCCTGCGTTTCGGGCATCTGCTTGAAAAACACTGGTATTTCCTTCGCCATCCCGAGCTGTTGCGGCGCGGCTATGCCTTTTTCGACCGCTTCGGCGTGGCCAGTGTCTTTGTCGGGCGGTTCTTCGGGCCTGTGAGGGCCGTCATTCCGCTGGTGGCGGGCATTATGGAGATGGGCTGGCGGCCGTTCTGGTTCGCCAATATCGGGTCGGCGCTGATCTGGGCGCCGGCGCTGATGCTGGTGGGCACGATCCTGCGCAATCTGACGTGGATCCTCGGCGCCCGGCACGAATGGGTCCTGCTCGGAAGCCTGGCGCTGGCCTTCGCGCTGGCCGGCAGCGTTTGGGCGGTGCGCCAGTTCCGGGTGATGGACCGGGTCAAGGGCTGGCTGGGCTCGTCATGAAAACGCCGACCATACGCATTCTCGCGGCAGCATTTGCGCTTGGCGCCGCCTTTGCCGCGCCATGTAGTGGCGCATCGCCAACCGTCAATCCACGGTTGCTGGCACGCTGGGTGCAGATGGCTCCGGGCGGCGCGGCGGAGGCGCGCGCGGTCGTCAGCGGCGCCGTCTGCCCGGCACTGGAAATCGACGGCGTGCCCGCTCCCATGCGGGAGCGCGCCGCACCCGATAGCAAATTTCCCGTTCGGATCTGCGCGCTGACGCTGCCGAAGGCGGCCCGACGGGCCACGCTGCTGGGCGAAGCGTTGCCGCTGCCAAGACCCGCGCCGGCTCACATCGTCGTGCTGGGTGATACAGGCTGCCGGATCAAGAACTTGACGGTGCAGGCTTGCGACGATCCCGCGCAATGGCCGTTTCATCAGGTCGCCACCTCCGCGGCCCGCGAAAAGCCGGACCTCGTCATTCATGTCGGCGACTATCTGTATCGCGAAGGTCCCTGTCCGCCGGCGCAGGCGCAGGCCTGCGGGGGAACGCCATGGGGCGACAACTGGGCGACGTGGGATGCGGACTTCTTTGCGCCAGCCGCCCCCCTGCTGGCGGCGGCGCCCATCGTGGTCGTGCGCGGCAATCACGAGGAATGCGCGCGCTCGGGCGCGGGCTGGCTGCGACTGCTCGGTCCGCTGCCCTTCAGCCCACATGTGCCCTGTACCGATCACGTCGCACCATATGCGGTGCCGCTGGGCACCGTGACGCTGGCGGTGATGGATGACGCCCATGCGTCCGACCTCGATGCGCCGGGCGATCTGGTTGCGCTGTACCGCGCCGATTTCGCAAGCATAGCCAAACTCGCACCGGCGCCCGTGTTCCTCGTCATGCATCGTCCGGTTTGGGGGGTGGTGAAATTCGCTTTCGGCATGGTGCTGGGCGGCAACCGGACGCTGATGGCGGCGCAGGACCAAGGCGGCATTCCGCCTAACGTGACGCTGATGCTCGCGGGTCATATCCACACCTTTGAAGCGATCAACTATGAAAAGGGTGCACCGCCGCAAATCCTCGCCGGGGAAGGCGGCGATCTGCTCGACTCGGCGCCCAGCAATCTTGCCGGCCAGTCGGTGGGCACGTTGAAAATCGCCAGTGGTCTTTCGCTTCCCGGCTATGGGTTTCTTTCCTTCAGGCGCGCCGCGAACGATGCCTGGTCGATCGACGTCCTCTCCGCCGCCGGCGCGCCCGAGCGCACCTGCGCCTTCGCCCGCCGCCATCTCGATTGCGGGAAATAGGGAATTCGCAAGCGGCGTTGCCGCAATTGTTTTTGTGCTCGCAGGTCCATTAACTGTGACGCTACAATGCGCGCCAGGTCGAAATGAACGCAATCTGAACGGCGCGGCGCGATCCTGTGAAAAAGCGGCAAGGCAATGAAGCGGCGGAAGGTTTAGTCTAAAACGCATACCGCGCAATGAGAAATCCCGCCACCACCAAAAGCAGGAATACGACCATCACCCATTCCAGCCGCTTTTCGATAAATTCGCGCACCGGTTCGCCCAGCCAGTAGAGAAGTGCGGCCTCCACCGTGAATCGGGTGCCGCGCGTGATGGCGCAGAGAAGAATGAAAGACGGCAGATTGTAGCGCGCAAAACCGGCAGAGATCGTCACCAGTTTGAACGGGATGGGCGTGAACCCCTGGAAAAGGATCATCCATCCCATTTTCGCATAGGCCGAGCGGAAGGCTTCGAGCCTGTCGCCATAGCCGTAAAATTGAATCAGCCAATGGCCGACCGAATCGTAGAGCAGCGACCCGATCGCATAGCCGAAGAGTCCGCCCAGCACGGAGAAAAGCGCGCACCAGCCGGCGAGTTGAAACGCCCGCCGTCTGTCGGCCAGCACCATCGGTGCGAGAACCACGTCGGGCGGGATGGGAAAGAAAGAGGCCTCGGCAAAAGAAAGGGCCGCCAGCGCCCACCAGGCATGCCGGCCGGTAGCCTGGGTCATGCTCCATGCGTATAGCCGGCGCAAAATCCCCAGCCGGCCGACTGCCGCTGCTCTGTTGCTCATACGCGAGTGTCCCGAATTTCGCTGTTGTTAGCAGCCACGCCATGGCTCGTCCACTTGAGCCGCGGTCCACTCAAACACGGGATGCTTTAATAAAAGAACTGCTGAAGCTGACTGAAGCCCTTGCCGCCAAATGCCCAACCCGTGCGTTTGCCCGGATTGATCGCCGGGGCCGGCTCGCCGATGGCAAATTGAAAGCCGGTGATGCTTTCGATGAAATTGCCGGTCTCGTCATAGACCGCGACAACGCCGTCCTGCCCGCCGCTGCAGGCGTCATAGGTTTCCGTGACGAGAAAGAGCTTGTTGACGGGATCGACCGCAATGCCCGCGCCGCTGTAATATTGGTCGGCTGACCCGGTGCAGGGGAGCTGGACGGCGTTGACGCCCGTCTTATTTGCCAGATTGTAGAATTCGACCTGGGCGTTCAGTTCGGTGGTTGTCGCCGAAATGCCCGTGTTCGGGTCCACCGCCATGCCGTTGACGTAGCCGGAGCCATAGGGCCCGTTGTTATACCCGTTAAACTGCGTGGTCTTGCCGCTGCTCAAATCGACAAGCACGTTGATCGGCGCCGCGCCGCCAACTTCGCCTCCATCCGGAGACAGCGCGAGCGCGGCTTCGTTCGCCGCCGCGTATTGTCCAAGTTGGGGGCCGTTGCCCAGCCCGAAAAGATTTGGGTCCAGAGGGATGACGTTGTCGAACGTATTGGTCGCAATGTCCGAAACGATCAAATCGGGTTTGTCCTGGTTCTTCAGTTCGATGACGAAGACGACACTGGGCTGCGACTGCTGGTTTTCCGCTACGAGCTGGACGTCGACATCTTTGAGCGGCGGCGTCCACGCGCCGGTGAATTTTTCGCCCGTCACCGGATTCATCACCTTGTAAAATCGTTTGGCATAGAGCTTGCCGTTCGGCGTGACCTCGTGGGTAAGCAGAGCAACGTCACCGGCGAAAATCCCATCGACGATGTACTCGCTGTCGGGTCCCACGTTTTTGGACAACGTCCTGGTGATCTTCGCCGTGTCCTGATCGAAGGTGGAGACGGCGATGCCGCCCGATGCGGCGCTGGCCAGGACACCGTCATCGCCGTTCTGGTCGACATCGAAGCCGAAAATTTGACCGCCGCCTGGCGCCGTCAATACCTTGCCCAGCCCCACCATTTGAGCCGCGACTGCCGGGAATGCAGGCAGCCAGAACACCGTAAGAAGGGCTGCGGCGAATCCGAATTTCCGGTTGCGGCGAAAAGTTGCGGGGTTCATTGGTATCTCCCGGAGACGTTTTCGAGCGCGACGGCGAGCGGACGGCTTTCCTGGATAAGACGTCCGTCTTTGCCGGTTTATTCCAGGACTCCGCGGGAATAATTGGCGATCCGTGAAGTCGGTAAATCGTGCCGGAGCAGCCGGTCGGCAGTACAAAAGCGTCTCATCTTGCATTAACTTTCCCTTGGCGAAGGACACGACTTTCGATGGCAGTACGCAAGTCCCCTGCGAAACGCTCGCGCGCAAAGGCGAAAAAGCCCGTGCGGCGAAAAACGCGAGCGAAGGGAGCGAAGACTACCGCGATACCGACCGTGAAACCGGTTGCGAAAGCGCGGGCGAAACGCGTCGCGGCGTTGCCGTCGCGCAAGGCGCATGTGCACAGGAACGCGGCAATCGCTCTGCGCCGCGCCGAGAGACCCAGGCCAACCCTCGGGCGCAGCCCATACCAGACGGACCTGGACCGCAATCCCGCCAACTACCAGCCTTTGACCCCGCTGACGTTTCTTGACCGCGCGGCAAGCGTATTCCCGGATCGCAAGGCCGTCGTGCATGGAAAGTCGAGCTACGATTATGCAACCTTCTACGCGCGGGCGCGCCGGCTAGCGTCGGCTCTTTCGCGCCGCGGCATCCGCAAGGGCGACACGGTTGCCGCGATGCTACCCAATACGCCGCCGATGCTGGAGGCGCATTATGGGGTGCCCATGACAGGCGCGGTGCTGAACACGCTCAACACCCGGCTGGACCCTGCGGCGCTGGCCTTCATGCTCGATCACGGCGAAGCCAAAGTGCTCATCACCGATCGCGAATTTTCCGGCATCGTCCGGGAAACGCTTTCGCTGGCCAAGGTGAAGCCGCTGGTGATCGACTACGACGATCGCGAATTTCCGCAGAGCGGTGCGCGGCTCGGAGACCTCGACTATGAGGAATTCCTCGCCGGCGGCGATCCGGAATTTTCCTGGCGAATGCCGGACGACGAATGGGACGCCATCACCCTGAACTACACGTCGGGCACGACAGGCAACCCGAAAGGCGTTGTATTCCACCATCGCGGCGCGGCGTTGATGGGCTATGGCAATGTGCTGTCCGCCGGACTGTCGCGCCATCCTGTTTATCTGTGGACCGTGCCGATGTTTCACTGCAACGGCTGGTGCTTCCCGTGGACTCTGTCCGTCGTCGCCGGCACGCATGTCTGCCTGCGCTGGGTGCGCGCCAGGCCGATTTACGATTTGCTGGTGGAGGAGAATGTCACCCATCTTTGCGGAGCGCCGATCGTGATGTCCACGCTGATCAATGCAACGCCGGAAGAGAGGCGCGCTTTGCCGCGAAAGGTCGAGTTCATCACGGCCGCGGCGCCGCCTCCGGAAACCGTGCTGGCGGCGATGGCGGAGGCCGGCTTCAATGTCACGCATGTCTACGGCCTGACCGAGACGTACGGCCCGGCCGTCGTCAACGAATGGAAGAACGATTGGGATAACCTGGCGAAGGGCGCGCGGGCTGCCAGGAAGGCACGGCAGGGCGTACGCTATCATGCGCTGGATGCGCTCGCGGTGATGGATCCCGAAACGATGGAACCGGTCCCGGCCGACGGCGCGACCATGGGCGAGGTGATGTTCCGCGGCAACATCGTCATGAAGGGTTACCTCAAGAATCCGAAGGCGACGCGCGAAGCTTTCGCGAACGGCTGGTTCCATTCGGGCGATCTCGGCGTGATGCATGCGGACGGCTATGTGCAGATCAGGGACCGCTCGAAGGACATCATCATCTCTGGCGGCGAAAACATTTCCTCGATCGAGGTGGAGGACACGCTGCTCAGCCATCCTGCCGTTCTGCTCGCCGCAGTGGTTGCGCGGCCGGACGAAAAATGGGGCGAAACGCCTTGCGCCTTCGTGGAGTGCAAATCCGGTCACCAGCAGGTCGGCGCCCAGGATCTGATCGCCTGGTGCCGCGAACGTCTCGCTCATTACAAATGCCCGCGGCACGTTGTATTCTGCGAGTTGCCCAGAACATCTACCGGCAAGATTCAGAAATTCAAGCTGCGCGACCGGGCAAGAGCGATGGCTGCGGCCGGCTAACGGCTATCGCGACAGTCCTCAAGGTCGACGGAGTTTTGTCTGATGGTGAAAAACAAATTCAATGCAGTGAAGGACAATTCCGCAAGTGGCCGTTTCGAGATGGCCGTCGATGGCGCGACAGCATTCGTCAGCTACCGGTTGACAAAATCGGCGGTGGTTCTGGTGCATACCGAGGTGCCGAAGGCGCTCGAAGGGCGCGGGATCGGCTCTGCGCTCGCCAAAGGCGTGCTCGATCTGCTGCGGACGCAGGGGCGAAAGGCAGTCGTGGTCTGTGCGTTCATCGCCGCCTTTGTCCGCAAACATCCCGAATACGACGATCTGCTAGCGGCGCCGCTTCGCGATCCCGAACACGAGCAACTGGACAAGCGGCTGGACGAGGCGCTGGAAGAGTCGTTTCCCGCCAGCGATTCCCCCGCCGTCACCCCGCGACGCTAGGCCGCCAGCAGACGCCCGAAGAGCGCGTGGACGTGCGATTGGACGCTCGCCAGCCGTTGTTCGAGTGCGGTGAAATCGTCCGCGCCGCCCGCGCGCGCCAGCAGCGACTTCAGGCCCGATGTGGCGTGCGCCGGATCGAGCACGCCATCAACCGCAATGCGCAGCACCTGCATCAACGCATGCTGCAATTTGCAGGCATCGATCAGGGCACCGGCATCGTCCGCGCCAAGAAAATCCGCCCGCCCGAGTTTTTCCAGGGCGCCGATAATGTTCGGATCGAGCACATCAAGATTCGCCGCCGCATGTTTGAGCTGAAGAAACTGGGCGATGAATTCGATGTCCACCAACCCGCCAGGCGCAAATTTCAGATCCCACATGTTCCGAGCGGGGAATTGCACCGCAAGCTTCCCGCGCATTTCCACGGCGTCTTTGGCGACCGACTCATCGCATGGAGCGCTCAACGCGGATCGGATGGCTTCTTCGATAGCAGCGCGCAACGCAATGGGTGCGGCGATAATCCGGCCGCGGGTCAGCGCCAGCCTCTCCCAGGTCCATGCTTCGCGCATGCCATGGTAGCGCGAAAACGATTCGAGGCTGACGGCGACCGGTCCCTGATTGCCCGTCGGCCGCAGGCGCATGTCCACTTCGTAAAGACCACCCTCGCTTGTCTGCACGGTCAAGGCAGAGATCAGCCTCTGCGCGAGGCGGGCGTAGTAGGCAGCCACCGCAAGCGGCCTGGCGCCGTTCGAGATTTCGGCGTGTTTCGGCGCGTCGTAAACGAAAATGAGGTCGAGATCGGAAGCGGACGTCATTTCGCGTCCGCCGAGCTTGCCCATCGCGATCACCGCAAAGCTGCCGCTTTCGACGCATCCGGCGCTGGCCGCCAAATCGCTTTCCACTCTTTTCAGCAATTCCGCGATCGCGCATTCGGCGATGGCCGCGAAGGCGGCGCCGGCGGCTTCGGCTTTTGCTTCGCCCGCCACCATCTGCACGCCGATGCGGAAATTCTGTTCCCGGGCGAAGCGCCGCAAATCGTTGAGAACGGCTTCGTAATCGCGCGCCGACGCGAGTTGCGCGGCGAGCAAATCGTCGAGCCTGTCGCGCGAAGGAAGCGTGTGCAGGAATCCGGGATCGAGCAGGGCATCGATCACCTGCGGCGAGCGCGCCATGGTATCGGCGAGCTTCGGCGCCGAGCCTGCGATGGTGGCGATCAGCTTCAACAGCTCGGGATTGGCGAACAGCAGCGAAAAGAGCTGCACGCCTGCCGGCAACCGCGACACGAAGCGGTCGAACTGTGCGAACGCCGCATCGGGGTCGGCACTCGCGGCCAACGCATCCAGCAGCGCGGGCATCAGTTTGGTAAGCAACTCGCGAGCGCGATCGCTGCGGGTGGCGCGGATGCGGCCATGATGCCAGCCGCGGATCGCGGCCGTCGCATGATGCGGATTGCGGAAACCCATTCTCTCGAGAGTTCCGATGGTGGCGGGGTCGTCTTCCACGCCGGTGAATACGAGGCTTCCGGTCGCGCTTCCCAAGGGCGGCGCCCGCTCGAACAGGCGTGCATAATGGGCCTGAACGGTGACGAGCCGCGCCACCAGCGCTTCGCCGAACGCCTCCGTGCCGGAGTAGCCGGCGAAACAGGCGATATGATCGAGCGCCTCGCGCGTTTTCGGCAGCGTGTGCGTCTGTTCGTCCTCGATCATCTGCAACCGGTGCTCGATGGTGCGCAGAAAGCGGTAGGCGCCCGGCAAATCTGTCGCCGCATGGTCGGAAATAAAACCTTTCGCGCGCAACGCCGCGATGGCATCGAGCGTGCCCGGGCATCTAAGTTCCGGGTAGCGGCCGCCCAGAATCAGTTGCTGGGTCTGGGCAAAAAACTCGATCTCGCGGATGCCGCCGCGTCCGAGCTTAACGTTGTGACCGGCCACGCCAATGGCGCCATGGCGGCCATGCGCGTGCATCTGCCGCTTGATGGAATGAATGTCCTCGATGGCCGCGAAGTCGAGATTGCGGCGCCAGACGAAGGGTTCGATGGCTTTCAGAAACGAACGGCCGGTTGCGGTGTCGCCGGCGCAGACGCGCGCCTTGATCATGGCCGCGCGTTCCCAGTTCTGCCCCATGCTTTCATAGTAGAGTTCGGCGGCTTCGGTGGAAATCGCAACCTGTGTCGCGCCCGCGTCCGGCCGCAGCCGCAAATCCACGCGAAAGACGTAACCGTCCGGCGTGATTTCGCCGATGAGTCTGATCAGTCCTTTCGTCAGATCGACCGCCGCGCCTCGCGCATCGCCTTTTCTTCGGAATGGAAAACGCTGCGGGTCGTAGAGCACGATGAGATCGATGTCGCTCGAATAATTGAGTTCGAAGGCGCCGTATTTGCCCATCGCGAGCACCGCGAAGCCGCTTTGTCTTTCGAGCCGGAACGGATCGCCTTTGTCGAGCCCGTCGGCAGTTGCGCGTTCGCGCAGCAGAAAGCGCAAGGCGCCCCCCACGCAGGCATCGGCAAATCGCGTCAGCGCGAGCGTCACGTCTTCGAGTTGCCAACGCCCTGCGATGTCGGCCATGGCGATGGCAAGTGCCGCCTGACGCCTGGCGCGGCGCAGCACCACCATGGCGGTCTTTGCATCCTCGCAGCCATGGGCGTTCGCGGCGCCGGCTTCGATGCGGCCCATTGCGGCGGCCGGTCCTGCGGCGGCCAGCTCGCGCAGAAAATCATGTTCGCGCAGGGCCAGCCGCGCGAGAAACGGACTGTTGCCGAACAACGAGCCGAGAATGTCCCGCTCAGGCGGCGGCGGCTCGAAGCCCATTTCCTGCAACGTCGTGAGCGTTCGCTCCGCGCGGGCCCGATCGAAGGGTTTGGGAAGGGCCTCCGGTTGCGTGGCGAAATCGTTCATCGCCGGCAAGCATAGCATGCGAAACGAAATCGTCGCGCCTTCGCTAGCAGCCGGCGGCTTCCTTGAGCTGCGTGGCCGGCTTGAAGCGCAGGCTTCGCGAGGCCTTGATCTTGATCGCTTCGCCGGTACGCGGATTGCGCCCGATACGTGGCCCGCGCTTCGAGACAACAAAGGTACCGAAGGTGCCGATCTGGAGCTTGCCGCCGTTCTTCGTCGCCTTGAGGCCGGTCTCGATGGTATCGAACACCATCTCGATGGCACGCTTGGCGTCCGCCTTGGTGATGTTGGCCTTCGTAGCGACCGCTTCGATGAAATCGGCTTTGCTCATATCACTTGTCCTTTGCTCCCGGCTTCGAAGGCGACTTTACAGCCGCAATCCGCACGCGGCAAAGATGGGCGATCCTATCCGCCGGAGCGCAGCGGCGGAAACAGCAACACGACCTTCAGACCGGGTTTGTTGTCGGCGAGCGAGAATGTGGCGTCGTGCAGACGGGCAACGGCAGCGACAAGGCTCAGGCCGAGCCCGGTGCCGGGCGAGTTGCGGCTCGCCTCCAGCCGCACGAAGCGTTCCATCACGCGCGAGCGATCCTGGGGGGGGATGCCAGGTCCCGTGTCGGCGACACAAAGCGCCACGCCTCCGCGTGTTTCTTCCGCGGCGACACGAATCTGTCCGCCGGCCGGCGTGTATTTGAGCGCGTTGTCGATCAGGTTTGCGAGCGCTTGGGAGACCAGGCTCTTGTTGCCGAAGATGACGGCCTCGCCGCTGGGCACGACGTCCAGCAAAAGATTGTTCTCCTCCGCCAGCGGCGCATAAAGCTCGGCCACTCCTTCCACGACGCCGCGAAGATCGAGCGGCGCCATCGCTTCGCGTGCCACGCCTGCCTCGGCTTCCGCAATCAGCAGCAGCGCGTTGAACGTCGCGATGAGGCGGTCGGTCTCCGCGATCGCCGCGTCGATGGCGGTGGCCTGGGCCGAGTCGGGATCCAGCGCCGTCGAGATGCTTTCGAGCCGGTTGCGCAGCCGGTTAAGGGGCGTGCGCAGATCGTGCGCCACAGAGTCCGTCACCTCGCGCATGCCGCGCATCAGCCGCTCGGTGCGATCGAGCATGCGGTTCAGGTTCTGGGACAGCGAATCGAATTCGTCGCCCGTGCGCCCGACGCGAACGCGGCGGGAAAGATCGCCGGCCATGATCTCCCGGCTGGTGCGATTGATTGCGTCCAGGCGGGCGGTGAGCTGGCGGCTGATCAGCGCCCCGCCGGCAAAGCCCAGCACGATCATGAGCAGCACGCTCCAGGGCAGATTGGCAGCGACCTGACGTTCCGTTTCGTCGCGCTCGAACACGTCGCGCGCGACGAGAAGCTCGTAATCGCCCATGAGCGGAATGATAAGACCGCGGGCGCGGTGAATCTCGTGCACCCGGGGCTCGTAATTGAATTCGACAATGCCGCCTCGCAGATGTTCGGTCTGCGGCCAGTCGTCGAGATTGCCGACGACGCGGCGCAGATCCGAATGGGCCAGCAGATAGAGGTGCCCTTGGGACCCAAGTGGATATCGCGCGATGATCTGGTCGATGAGCCCCACAAGCCCAAGCCGGTAATAGGCATCGGACAGGCTGTCTGCTTCTTCCGAAGCGCCGAGATCGGTCTGGGCATTGAGCGCCTTGACCGTGTTCCAGTAGGTGAAGGCGACGATGGCGGCGGCGGAAAGCGCAAAGGTGGCGAAATAAATAAGGATGATGCGGAAAGCGAGCGTGCGGAAAAGCTTAAGCTTGCGCACGGATCATGTAGCCGGCACCGCGCACGGTGTGCAGCAGCGGGTGCCCGAATCCCTTGTCGATCTTGGCGCGCAGTCGCGAGATATGCACGTCGATCACGTTGGTCTGGGGATCGAAATGATATTCCCAGACGCTCTCGAGCAGCATGGTGCGCGTCACCACCTGGTTTGCGTGACGCATGAGATATTCGAGCAGGCGGAACTCGCGCGGCTGAAGATCGATGGCCGTGCCGTTTCTTTGGGCGCCGCGCGAAAGAAGATCGAGCTCGAGATCGCCCACCTGCAGCCGCGTCCTCAAGACCGAGGGTTGCCGCCTGCGCATGAGCGCATCAAGCCGCGCAAGCAACTCCACGAAGGCGTAGGGCTTGGTGAGATAATCGTCGCCGCCGGCCTTGAGGCCTTTCACGCGGTCGTCCACCTCCGAAAGCGCGCTGAGGAAAAGCACCGGCGTCGCATTGCCGTGCTCGCGAATTTCCTCCACCAACTTGAGCCCGTCCATCTTGGGCAGCATGCGATCGATGATCGCTACGTCGTAGGGCCGCGAAAGGGCCAGTGCCAATCCCGTTTCGCCTTCTGCCGCGTCGTCAACAACGTGGCCGGCCTCTTTCAGGCCGTTCACGAGATATTTCTGGGCCTCGAGATCGTCCTCGACTACGAGAATGCGCATCATCTCTTACCTCATTCGTCGAGTGCCATCGCCCCGCAGGATCGAAGCGGGTCCGCGCCGACGGCAGCAACGGGGGGGATGGGGCCACCACCGCCGGCGCGGGGGCCGGACGACATGAGGCGATGCCCCGCGCCGTCCGGTACTCGGCAAACTTGTGCCAGTCTGTTTGGTCTAGCCGATCTTCAGCGCGACGAAGCGCTGTCCACTATTGGACCCCTCCACCAGAACCAGCACGCTCTTGTGTCCCTGAGAGTGAGCACCGGCAACCGAAGCCTTGATTTCCTGGGGCGTATGCACCGGCCTGTTGGCCACCGATACCAGCACATCGCCAGGCTCGATTCCCTTGTCGGCCGCGTCGCTCTCGGGATCGACCCGGGTCACCAGAACGCCGTTGACATGATCGTCGAGATTGTAGGCGCGGCGAACCTCGGGTGTGACCGCCGCCAGACCCAGTCCCATGGCCTCGCCGGTTGCTCCCACGCTCGAATTCATTGCCGGCGCCTCGTTGGATGCAACCTGGTCTTCCTTGCGGTTGCCGATCATGGCGGTAACCGTCTGGTTCTTGCCATCGCGCACCAGCGTGAAAGTGGCCTTGGAACCGGCCAGCAAAGTCGCCACGCGGCGCGTCAGCTCGCGAGAATCCTCGACTGCCTTGCCGTCGACCGCGAGCACGAGGTCGCCCGGCTTGAATCCGGCCTTCGCGGCGGGACCGCCGGGGACAACCGAGGCGACGATTGCGCCCTTGCTTTCCCTGGCGCCGACCGACGCCGCGATTTCCGGCGTCAGGCTCTGGATCTGCACGCCGAGATAGCCGCGCGCGACCTTGCCCTTGGTTTCGAGCTGGGAGACCACTTCGTGGATGGTCGAAGACGGGATGGCAAAGCCGATGCCGACGCTGCCGCCGGACGGCGAATAGATCATCGAGTTCATGCCGATGACCTTGCCCTGGAGATCGAACGTGGGGCCGCCGGAATTGCCGCGATTGATGGGCGCGTCGATCTGCAAGTAATCCGTATACGGACCGTTACCGACATCGCGGCCAATGGACGAGATGATTCCGGCCGTCACCGTGTTGGAGAGACCAAAGGGATTACCCACCGCTATTACCCAGTCGCCGACGCGAACCTGATGATCGTCGCCGAAATCCACCGATGGTAGCGGCTTGTCCGCCTTGATCTTGAGAACCGCGATATCTGTAGGCTGGTCGGCGCCCACCAGCTTGGCATCGAATTCGCGCCCGTCGGGCAGCTTGACGGTAATCTTTCGCGCGCCATCGACCACGTGATGGTTGGTGACGATGAAGCCTTGTTTGTCGATGATGAAGCCAGACCCCATCGCGATCGCCCTGTGCGGCGTCTGGAACTGGTGGCCCTGGCCGAACTGATTGAAAAAATCGCGGAATGGTTCGGGAATATCCTCGGGATTGATTTGACGCGCCGGTTCGGCCCGTTCTTCCACCGTGACAGTGACGACCGCGGGGCTGACGCGTTCCACGAGATCGGCGAAGCTGAACGGCGCGCCGTTCTCCAACATGCGGGGGTTCGCCCGGGAAGCCGACTGCTGCGTGTGGAGCACGGGGTGCGCCGGCCCGGATGCGCTTGCCGGGGGCGCCAGCGAAAAGCCGCTGAGGCCCACGATCATGATCGCGGCAGCCGATGCCGCTCCCAGCAGGCGGCCGTTAAAGGACCCACGGCCAGAGTATTTCAATATCGTCATGCGGTCAGTTCTCCATCCAGTGGGGACCGGAACGCGGTGTCGCGCCCCGATTTCCGAGAAGCGGGCCTCGGGATACAGCCCTACGCCATTCGAGTTACGGGTACCTGTACGGAACATTAAAGGTTCTACACCTCATGGCATAACCGGCTGTTTCGCGCAGTTGTGATCGCTGGCTCGCCGAATTCAAGCCATTCCGCGCATGCGAGCCCGAGCCCGGACAACGACAACAGCCGTGCCCGCTCCGCCAATCAACAGTACAATCAGTGGGCCAAACCAGAGCGCAAAGGTAGCCAGCTCAAGTGGCGGCTTCATTAATATGAAATCCCCATAGCGCGCAACAAGATAGTTCTCAATCTGGCGATCGGTATCTCCCCGCTCGATGTGAGTGCGAATGAGTCTGCGCAAATCCGCCGCGAGTGGAGCGTTGGATTGATCCAGAGATTGTCCCTGGCAAACGACGCAGCGCAGGTCTTTTTGCAGCGCGACAGCACGGCCTTCCAGCACCGGGTTCGACAGTCTGTCAGGTCCGTCAGGCCCATCTGCGGCCGCCACCGGCAGCGACGCCACGACCAGGCATAGCGCCAACCAGACAAAGCAGAATCCGCGGAGTGAAATCATGGGATCGGCCGACGCCTTTCGCTGCGAGCATATTCGCCATGGGCAGGAATGACAAATCGACGTATTTCGGAATACGCAGTACGCCCGGTTTGGCAGTTCGCCGCTGCGTGCCGCGCATGGGCCAAACTCTGAATTTTGTGAGCGACGCTCAGGATTTTGTGAGCGACGCTCCGGACGTCGTATGGCTTTTTCCAAGCTCGATCGCATCGTCGGCGGTCGCTGCCTCCAGAACATGGAAATCGCATTCCGTCAGATGGTCGCAAAGCAGAAAGCGAATGAACTTCATCTTCCACGACGAGAACGGAGAGGTGTCATCCTTTTGAACCGTCATAACCTGTGTAAACTTTTACCGTTTTCCTGTGACCATCTGTTCCGGTCCCAATTTGGCAACGCCTGCTTACAGTGCAGAGGCCCGTTTCGGTCGTCGCCGTCTCTGTTTGCGTCTCACCAAAAGTTATGCTGCAACGCTGACGCCGGAGAAATTTTGCATGAGCAACCCATGAAAACCACGAATTTTGCCGAGGCAGAATCGCCGGGAGAGGCCGCACCGGCGACGGGCAGATGTCCTGGCATCGCGTCTGAAAGCCTATCGCGCGGTCGAAACGAATCCGCCATCGTCTCCATTCGCGGCGTGAGCAAGACCTATGCTTCGGGGTTGCAGGCACTGAAGCCCATCGATCTCGAAATTCGAAGAGGCGAAATATTTGCGCTTCTGGGACCGAATGGTGCCGGCAAGACGACGCTGATCAATATCGTTTGCGGCATCGTCACGCCAACCACGGGAATGATTGCGGCGGACGGGTTCGACATTCGTCGCGACTTTCGCGCCGCGCGGGCCCGCATCGGTCTTGTGCCGCAGGAACTGACCACCGACCGCTTCGAATCGGTCCGGGCGACGGTCGCCTTCAGCCGCGGCCTGTTCGGACATCCGCCGAACGCGAATCACATCGAAAAGGTTCTGCGCGATCTGTCGCTGTGGGAAAAGCGCAAGGATTCCATCCAGACGCTTTCCGGCGGGATGAAGCGGCGGGTGATGATCGCCAAAGCGCTTTCACACGAACCCAGGATTCTGTTTCTTGACGAGCCGACCGCAGGGGTCGATGTGGAGCTTCGCCGCGACATGTGGGCGCTCGTAAGGCGTCTGCGCGAGGGTGGCGTCACGGTCATCCTGACGACCCATTATATCGACGAAGCCGAAGAGATGGCAGACCGCATCGGCGTCATCAGCAAGGGCGAGTTGATCGTCGTCGAAGAAAAAACGGTGTTGATGAAGAAGCTGGGGAAGAAGCGGCTGACCCTGGTGCTGCAGGAGCCGATGACCGGCATTCCGCCGGCGCTGGCCGATTGGCCCGTCACGCTGAAGGATGGCGGCCATGAGCTGGAATACAGCTTCGACATCAATGTCGAGCATACGGGCGTGCCGACATTGCTGCGGCGCTTAAGCGAACTCGGCATCGCCTTCAAGGATCTGAACACCTCGCAAAGTTCGCTTGAGGAGATATTCGTGAACCTCGTCAGCGATCGCGGCGGGAGGAACACATGAACGCGATTGCCTTCAACCGTCACGGTGTGTGGGCGATTTACAAATTCGAGATGGCGCGCGCCATTCGTACCGTCTGGCAGAGCCTGGTGACGCCAGTCATCACGACTTCGCTGTATTTCGTCGTGTTCGGCGGCGCTATCGGTTCGCGGCTCACCCATGTGGGCGGCGTCTCCTACGGCGCTTTCATCGTGCCCGGACTCATCATGCTGTCGCTGTTCACGCAGAGTATCTTCAACGGCTCCTTCGGGATCTACATGCCGAAATTCGTCGGCACGATCTACGAGCTGCTGTCTGCGCCGATTTCCTATGCCGAGATCGTGCTCGCCTATGTCGGCGCCGCGGCGACGAAATCCATCGTGCTGGGGCTTTTGATCCTGGCCACGGCTTCGCTGTTCGTGCCCATCCATATCGTGCATCCGGCGTGGATGATCGCTTTTCTCGTGCTTATTTCGGCCGCGTTCAGTCTCTTCGGATTCATTCTGGGCATCTGGGCGATGAGCTTCGAACAGCTGCAGATCATCCCGATGCTGGTCGTCACACCGCTCACTTTTCTGGGCGGTGCGTTTTATTCCATTGACATGCTGCCGCCCGGCTGGCGCACGGTCGCCCTCTTTAACCCTGTCGTCTATCTCATCAGCGGCTTTCGCTGGAGCTTCTACGGCAATGCGGACGTGAATGTCACGGCGAGCCTTGCCGCCATGATCGTGTTCTTTGTTGTCTGTCTTGCCATTGTGAGCTGGATGTTCCGGACAGGTTACCGGATCAAGAGCTGAAGTTCACGTAACCGCAGCATGCCGCGAATGCACGGATAGGTTCCCTTCCGGATTTCACGTCTTCAACGCCGCAGCAATCCGCGTCTTGAGCGCATTCCATTGCACAAGAACCCCCACGAGCGTCTGGGTTCGCTGACGAAATCCCGATTCGGCATCGGGCGTGGGCGCGCCATCGGCGCCATCGACTGCATCCGCGAGCTTCGCGAAATCTTCCACGAGCCCCCCCAGGCCGTTCGGCAGCAATGGCGCCGGAACTGTATCAGCGCCGTCGTCGGGCGGCAGTTCCGAAAGCCGCATCAGCGCGTCGTCGAAAGCGAGAAGGCGTTGCTTGTTCTTCGCGTCCGCTTTGGCGGCACGCTGCGTCAGTGCGGCATGCAGGCTCTGTGCTTCCTTGAGGGCCGCGGCGGCACGAACGCGCGCGTTTTCGATCTGCTGCGCCAGCGCGAATTCATGTTGATAGTCGGGGGGGCGGGCGTGGACCCGCGGATCGGGCTTCAGATCGAACGATTGCCTGTATGTCTGCCCGTTCACAATCAGCGTGACGGCATAGCGTCCCGGCGGCGCCCAGACGCCTTTGTATTCGTCATCGTCAAATCCAGCGGGCTTGCCGTAATGGAGATCCCAGACGAAGCGGTGCTCGCCAGGCGTATTTGCCAACGGGATCTGCGGCGCGATCCATTCTGGCGCCACGTGAAGCTTGGCAGGATCTGGCGCAGAGGAATGTTTGTCGCTCGCGAAAGCACGCACCGCCAACCCTTTGGAATCGACGATCGTCAGTTTCACCGGGCCTTTCACACCGGCAGGCAACACGTAATCGATGTAGGCGCCGTCAGGAGGATTGGAGGCCATGGGCTCGTCCTTTGGCATCGGCGTTCCCGTGAAAGCCGATGGGCGGAAACGGATGGCGGGGGCGGGCGCGAAAAGCCGCGGGCCTCCTTGCGAATGCAGCGCCAGTTCGCGCAGCGGCTCCATGTCGTCGAGAATATAAAAGCCCCGGCCATGCGTGGCGATGACGAGATCGTTGCCGTGGATTTCGATGTCGCGCACAGAGGTGGGCGGCAATCCGCTTTGCAAAACCTGCCAGTCTCCGCCATCGTTGAACGAAACAAACGCGCCACGTTCCGTCCCCGCGAACAGCAATCCGCGGCGGACGAAATCTTCCCGTACGACATTGACGGAATTCAGAATGCCGCCGGTCGCGATGCCGTTGGCGATAAGCGCCCAGGTCTTACCCCCGTCATGCGTCGCGTAGACATACGGGGCGAAATCATCGAGCCGGTGTCGGTCCACTGCGATGTATGCGACGTTCGGGTCGAAATGCGAAGGTTCGACGGTGCCGATCTTCGACCATGCGGCGAGACCTTTTGGCGTCACATTCTGCCAGTGCGCGCCGCCGTCGCTCGTGTGCCAGACAAGACCGTCGTCCGTACCGGCCCATAACAGCCGCGCATCGCGCGGCGACGGGCCGATCGTATAGACGACGCCGCGGCGCGGGCCCATATGCCCGTCGTCCGCAACAGAAGGTGGATCGAGCGTGGCGGGAGTTGCCGGATTGGGTCGCGTCAGATCGGCACTGACAGGCGTCCAGTGCTGGCCGCCATCGCCGGTTTTGAATATGCGTTGATTGGCGAAATAGAGCGCGTGTTCGCGCTTGCTCCACACCAGCGGAAGCGTCCAGGTGCGGCGGTAGCTGTCGGGGAAAGCCAGCGTGGGATCGATGTCGCGTGTCTGGGCGGTTTTGAGATCGAGCCTGTCGACGCGACCGCCATAGACCAGATCGGGGTTGGTGGGGTCGGGTGCGATGTTGTCGCTCTCGCCGCCGGCGGTGATCTCGTGAAACTGCGGCATGGCGATGCCGTCGACGCTGCCGGTGCGCGACGTCACGCCCGCCGCGCCGGAATCCTGTTGCGCGCCGTAAACGCGATAGGGAACGCGGTTGTCCGTCGCAACGTGATAGAATTGACCCGTAGGCTGGTTATACCACGAACTCCAGGTGTTGCCGCCGTTCAGCGTGACCAATGTGCCCTGGTCGGAACCCAGGATGCGCCGGTCGGTATCGCCGGGATTGATCCACAGCGTATGAAAATCGTCGCCGGTGGGATCGCCCTTCAGGGCGATGAAATGCGCGCCGCCATCCATCGATCGCAACACGATCGTGTCGCAGACATAAACTTCGTCGGCGTTTTTCGGATTGACGGTGATGCCCGAGAAATACCAACCGCGCTGCCAGATGCGCTTGTCGCCGGTGATTTTCTTCCAGTTTGCACCGGCATCGTCGGAGCGATAGAGCCCACCGTCTTTCGCATCGAGGAGCGCGAAAACGCGGTCGGGGCGATTCGGTGCAACGGCGATGCCGATGCGTCCGGTTTGTGCGGGAAATCCGTGACCGACAATCTGCATCCAGTGCTGGCCGCCGTCGATGGACTTGAAGAGACCTCCTCCCGGTCCGTTCGACGGCGGATAGACATTCCAGGGCGGTCTGCGGGTCTGCCAAAGCGCGGCATAGACCGTTGCCGGGTCGCCCGGCCGCAATGCGAGATCGATCGCCCCGGTATCGACATTTTTGAAGAGGGTTTTCGTCCAGGTCCTGCCGCCGTCCGCTGAACGAAAAACGCCGCGCTCCGCGTTGGGCCCATAGGGGTGGCCGAGTGCGGCCACGAGCAAAACATTGGCATCGCGCGGATCGACGACGATTTTTCCGATCTGCTGCGTGTCGCCGAGCCCGATCGCCAACCAGCGCTTCCCGGCGTCGGTCGACTTGAACATCCCGATTCCCTGCGCGATGTCAGAGCGCATGTCGGCTTCTCCGGTGCCGACGTAAATCGTTCTGGGGTTTGATGGCGCAACCGCGAGCGCCCCGATCGAACCGGCGCCCGCGTCGTCGAAGATCGGCTGCCAGGTACGCCCGGCATCGCGCGTCTCCCAAACTCCTCCGTTTACTGCGCCGAAATAGAAGTGGTCGGGCTCCGCCGGTACGCCATCCACGGTCAGCACCCGCCCGCCGCGATAAGGTCCTATGGAGCGCCAGTGCAAATCCTGAAACAGGGCGGGGTCCACCGCGGCCTGCGCCGCGGGCGCCAGTATCAGCGCAGCCGCCATGGTTGCCGCGCAGGCGCCGAGCGTTTTTCTGCCGGTCCTCATTGCTGTCGCTCCCGCAGGGCGGCGATAGTAGTGGGGGAGTCGTACATGCGATGCTGCCAAACTCTGGTGCTGTGCCCGAGGTCCACCCCATAGCCGAGTCGGGCGCGGGGAGCGACGCTCCCTTAAGCGCTCCAGAGCTGCGCGTCGAGCGAATGGAAACGGCGGAAGCATTGCTGCCTCCGCCGCCGGTACCGATTCATGCTGGAAGGATAATCAGAACCTGACCCAAGCGCCGTTACGCCAATAGCCGCGGCCGGGGTGCTCGTGCCAGACATAATGGTCGTTCGCTCCCCACTTCCAGTTATCCGGGTGAACGACCACCCCGAAGTCCGGCTGATAATTGTAATGACGATGAACGTGCCAGCACTGGCCGTCGCCGTTGCAGGCGATTTCGGCGGAGGCGCTGGTGGCGGTTAGCGCCAGAGTGCCTGCTCCCAGCAGCGCTGCTGCTGCGAGTTTTAACGATGCTTTCATGCGTTTTTCTCCGTTGCGATTAAATTGCTGCCCCGAGGCAACCTCCCGAACGACTCAAAGCCCCGCGAAGTTCCCTGAGACTAGATAAATATTAAGCAAAGGTCACCCGACGCTCTGGGGACTCCAGCTCGAGCGCGAGATTGAGGTTTGCCCGTCACGCATGACGACGGGACTGCAGGGGTTGACGCTGGCGACCACCGCGCCGACCGAGATGCCCAGCTGTTCACGCTGGTCACCCGCCGGGGTCGCCAGTTCTAGCCCGAGCCGGCCCTGCTCCTGAGCGCCGCCGGCAGCCCTGATGTCCTCTTTGCAAAGCCAGATTTGAAGACCCGCGCGCAACCCCGCAACACCCCTCGCGATTAAGAAAATTCGAGGAAGCGCTGGCGAATACCCCCTTACAGCTTTGCAACCGCACGGTGCGCGCATTGCCGGTCGAGCGGGCAGGGCTCGCAGACGGGAGCCGCACGTTTGCACAACGCCTTGCCATGCTCGCGCAGCACCAGCCAGGCGTGCTTCAACCATCGCGCGTCGGGGTACCCATCTTTCGCGAGCAGCGCGACCGCTGCCCGGTACGAACGGGCGTAGGTTTTTTCCTCGTGACAGAAGCCCAGACGCACCAGCGCCCGCAATCCGTTGGAATCGACGGCCGCCCGGACGGCAATTCCCGAGAACAACAGTATCTTGTCGGCCCCTGGCTCGCCGATGGCCGGAAACCTCTTCAGCAGCGCGCGCGCTTTGGGGACCGGCAGCGATCTCAGCCGCGAGGCGAGGTCGCCGTCGCATTCGGAGATTGTAAGCTCTGCGATCCGTTGCAGCCGTTCGACCCGTGTCTGCGGGTTCATCCCTCCGCGGCGCGCGAGGTCGATAAGGATCGGCACGGGAGCGTTTGCAATTTGGGCAGCTTCGAGCCCTACGCGTTGCTCGAATTCGTCGAACAGCGCCCTGCGCCGCGCGTCGTCGATCAGATAACCGATATTTTCCCAGACGATCTGCGACAGCGGCTCGGCAATGGGTTCGGGCGGCGCGTAGATGTCCGAGAGCCGCTCGATCGCACCTTGCAGTGAAATATCAGCGCCGGGCACGGCGACAATCACATCCCGGCGTGCGGGACAAGAATCGCGTAGAGGATGGCCACCAGTCCCACCGTCACCTTCTCAGTCGCTCGAGGGTGCGAGACCGCGGTGCTCCAGCATCGGTTCGATGTCGGGATCCCGTCCGTAGAAGGCGTGGAACATCGGGCCATAATCCTCGGTGTGGCCGCGCGACAGAATCATGTCGCGGAAGCGCTGGCCGTTCTCGCGCGTCAGGCCGCCATGATGCGTGAACCATGAGAACGCATCGTCATCGAGCATCTCCGTCCACAGATAGGCGTAGTAGCCGGCCGCATAGCCATTGGCCCAAATGTGCAGGAAGTAACTTGAGCGATAGCGCGGCGGGACGTCGGGGAAATCCACATGCGCGGCCTTCAGCGCCTGCGTCTCGAAAGTATCGACATTCTGCTTCGGCGCACTGGCCGGCAATGCGTGCCATTGCATGTCGAGTTCGGCCGCAGCGATAATTTCGCCCAGCGCATAGCCCTGGTTGAAGGTGCGTGCTTTCTTGATCTTGTCAATGAGCGCCTGCGGCATCGGCTTGCCGGTGCGGTAATCGACCGCGTAATGCTTCAGCACTTCGGGATACATCGCCCAGTGCTCATTGAATTGCGAGGGGAATTCCACGAAGTCGCGCGCCACGCTGGTGCCGGACAGTGTAGGGTAGGTCTCGTTGGCGAACAGCCCGTGCAGCGCATGGCCGAATTCGTGGAACATGGTAGTGACGTCGTCGAAGGTGAGAAGCGCGGGCTGTCCCGGCGCCGGCTTCGGAAAATTCGCTACATTGTAGACGACGGGTTTGGTGCCGTTGAGCCTGGACTGCTCCATGAAGTTGCTCATCCAGGCGCCGCCGGCCTTGTTGTCGCGCTTGAAGTAGTCGAAATAGATCAGCCCGAGCTGCGAGCCGTCCTTGTCGAAGACGTCGAACACGCGCACGTCCGGCTGATAGACGGGAAGGTCCTTCCTCTCCTTGAAGGTGAGGCCGTAGAGCCGGTTGGCGGCGTAGAACACGCCGTTCTGCAACACGTTGTTGAGTTCGAGATAGGGCTTGATCTGGTTTTCGTCGAGATCGAAGCGGGCTTTGCGCACCTGTTCGGAATAATGCTCCCAATCCCACGGCTTGAGTTCAAAGTGCTGGCCGGAGCGGTCGATGACGGCCTGGATGTCCTTCGCTTCCTGTGCGGCGTGCGCCGCCGTCGCCGGCACCATCTGCGCCATGAACGTCAGCACTTTGTCGGGCGTGTTCGCCATCTGGTCGTAGAGCACATAGGCCGCGTAGTTCGGATAGCCCAGAAGCTGCGCTTTCTGGGCGCGCAGTTGCGCGATGACGGAGATGGTGTCGCGGGTATCGCTGGCGCCGCCTTTCTCGGTGCGGCTCCAGGAATTGTCGAACAGCTTTTCGCGCGTGGCGCGGTCGCTCAGCGACATGAGCGACGGCTGCTGGGTGGTGTTCTGAAGCGGAATGAGAAACTTGCCCTTCATGCCGCGCGCCTCCGCGGCATGGGCCGCGTTGGCGATGTCCGCCTCGCTCAGCCCCGCCAGCGCGGCCTTGTTGTCCACGACCAGCGCGCCGGCCTTGGTCGCCGCGATCAGCTTCTGCTCGAAGGCGGTCTCAAGAATGGAATCCTGCCTGTCGATTTCGCGCAGCTTCGCCTTGTCGCCGTCCGACAGGTTGGCGCCGGAATGCACGAACTGCATATAGTAGATGTTGAGTAGCTGCAGCGATTCCGGATCGAGGTGCAGGCTGTTGCGCCGGTCGTAAACCGCTTTCACGCGGGCGAACAGCTTGGGATTGAGATAGATGGCGTCCTGGTGCGCCGCCAGCTTCGGCGCCTCGTCGCTTTGCACTTTGTCCAGCACGTCATTGGTGTTGGCCTGCACGACGCCGGCGAAGTCCAGCGAAACCCGGTCGAGCATGCGGCCCGATTTCTCCATTGCCACCACCGTGTTTTCAAAGGTGGGCGCGGCAGGGTTATCGGCGATCGCATCGATTTCCGCGATCTGCCGCTTCATGGCCTGTTCGAAGCCCGGCTCGTAGTCGCTGTCCTTGATGCGGTCGAAAGGCGGCGCCTGCAAAGGCAGCGCACTCGGCTCGGCGAACGGGCTCGCCGCCGGCGCCTCGGCAAAGGAGACGGGCGCGGCCCAGACACCAAGGGCCATGGACGCGGCGGCGCCAAGGCAAAGCGTACGAAGACGAAGCATGGACATTCCCTTTTGAGATGGCGCGGGGACAGCCGCGCGAAGGCGGGCAGAATCGTGGGGCAGTCTAGCGCCTGAATCTGGCTTCGGCCACAGGGCGGCCCGCGACCAGATTTCAGATTTGCGTGAACACCGGCCCTGCGAGGGCACAGTTCGCCGTGAGTTTCTGCCTCATATTGTGCCCGATGACGGGCGCGACGATGTTTTTCGATTTCTCAAGCCACCAGGCATAAAACACGCCGAGCGCAACGGCGTAAATCTGCTGGCCGAGTGCCGCCGCTTTAGGGATTTACGCTCCCCTATTCGTGTTGGGTATGAAACGTGCGCCCGCGTCGCAGGGGAGCATCCGAAGTCCTGCGGCTCGCTGGCTGCCTTCCGATTCGTCCGGTAGGGTCGCCGGATGGGAAACGCCGTTCGGCAGGAAGCGAATTGACGAAATGACGGATCGTGGCTGGAACGAATTGCTGGACGAGCTTCGCGCTCTTGGGGGTACGGCCGACAATCTGTGCCTGAGGGCGGGTCCGTTCGGGCGCGGATTGTTTGCCGAAGATCCCGCCAAACCGGTGAGACTGCGAATCCCTCCCAATGTTTTGGTGGAGGTCGCCCATGTGGTTTTCGAGGACGGCGTCTTTCGCGTCGGGCCGGAGTCGAAACTGGACAGCCGCGAGCGGGCGTTTGTCGAAAAATACGAAGCGGAATTCTCCTGGGGCGCTGGCGGGCGCGTCGAAACCGAAGAATTTTTCGAATCGGCGAAAGCGCTGCCCGAGCCCGCACGGAAAATCTTGTCTGGCCGGATGGGTCTGGGGTTTCTCTTTGCGGAGATCACGCCCGATCTGATCCAGCGCCGGTTTCTCGGGGCGCGGCGGATCAACTGCAAGGGCTGCACGGTGGTGATGCCGATCATGGATCTGGCGAATTACGGCTATCTGGCGAATTACGACACCGACAATGGCATCGAAGTGAGCGGACAGTTCCCGGGCGAAGTTCTGGTCCGGTATACCAATTCCGATTCGCTCGGGATCTTCCGCGGCTGGGGCTTCGCCAGCGAGGAATCCGAAGCCATGAGCGTCAATCTCAGGGTGAAAACGGAATTGGGAACCTTCGTCGTCTCGGCCGACTACGAGGAGCAGAAAATCGGCCCGAAACCGTGGATGCCGAAATTGAAGGTCGAGGGAAAGGTATTCGACTTTCCCTTTCTTCTGCTTGGCAGCCGGAAATTTCCCCGGGTGCCGAAAGGCATCTTCTGCCGCGTGATGAGAGACGCCGGTTATCGGGGCGCGGAAGAATCCTTCGAATATATCCGCCACGCGAACCAGCTCATGTTGGTCGATGCGCTGGAGACGCTGGAAGGCGTGGAGGGCACCATGGCGCACACGCTGCGCAAGATGATCCTGTGGCAGTTGCGCACGCTCTCCTATTGCTTCGGCGTCCGCGACCCGATGAATCCCGTCGCCCCCGCTCCGCCCCCCAATCACTGAAGCGGCCAGAATGGCGGCGTTCTTTTCGGTTGTTTGCCGTTCTGCTTGGAGCGTCTTGACGAAATGACGGATCGTGGCTGGAACGAATTGCTGGACGAGCTTCGCGCTCTTGGGGGTACGGCCGACAATCTGTGCCTGAGGGCGGGTCCGTTCGGGCGCGGATTGTTTGCCGAAGATCCCGCCAAGCCGGTGAGACTGCGAATCCCTCCCAATGTTTTGGTGGAGGTCGCCCATGTGGTTTTCGAGGACGGCGTCTTTCGCGTCGGGCCGGAGTCGAAACTCGACAGCCGCGAGCGGGCGTTTGTCGAAAAATACGAAGCGGAATTCTCCTGGGGCGCTGGCGGGCGCGTCGAAACCGAAGAATTTTTCGAATCGGCGAAAGCGCTGCCCGAGCCGGCACGGAAAATCTTGTCTGGCCGGATGGGTCTGGGGTTTCTCTTCGCGGAGATCACGCCCGATCTGATCCAGCGCCGGTTTCTCGGGGCGCGGCGGATCAACTGCAACGGCCGCTCGGTGGTGATGTCGATCATGGATCTGACGAATTACGGCCATCTGGCGGATTTCGACACCGACAACGGCATCGAAGTGAGCGGACAGTTTCCCGGCGAAGTTCTGGTCCGGTATTCGAACTCCGATTCCTGCGGGATATTTCGGGGCTGGGGATTCGCCAGCGAGGAATCCGAAGCGTTCAGCGTCAATCTCAGGGTGAAAACGGAATTGGGGAGCTTCGTCGTATCGACGAAATACGATGAGCCGATGTCCGGTCCCCACCCCCTGGTGCCGAAAGTGAAGGTCGAGGGACGCGAAATCGCCTTTTCATTCCTTTTGCTTGGCAACCGGAAATTTCCCCGGCTGCCGAAAGGCATCTTCTGCCGCGCGATGAAGGACGCCGGCTATCCTCGCGCGGAAGAGAGCTTCGAATATATCCGCCACGCGAACCAGCTCGTGTTGGTCGATGCGCTGGAGGCGCTGGAAGGGGTCGAGGGCGCCATGGCACAAACGCTGCGCCGGACGCTCCTGTGGCAGTTGCGCACGCTCTCCTATTGCTTCGGCGCCCGCGACCCGCTGAATCCTGTCGCCCTGCCTCCGCCGCCCGCGCCCATCCGTTGAGGGCGGTGTTGCGCGTTGATTCCCTGGTAACAGCGACTTTTATCAGCGATTGCGCGGCGGACGACACGGCGCGCGAGCGTTTTTCTCTGTAACGACAAGACCTTGGCGCAAACGGGCCCGCGCCGACCAGCGATCGGTGCAGCGAATGCAGAGCCGTCGCCAATGCAAAGGACGCACCGGAAGCGGCGCTCCGGATTAGGCGGATCCCGGACCCGGAGATACCATTCTGGCGGCGGGCCTTCCCAGTGCCGCCGCGGAGGCGGAGAGGAGCGATGTCGCCATGAAGAGTCGTTCCGGTACCGCGCGGTCTCTGTCGCTTGCCCTTGCCGCGACGGGATTGGTATTCGGCGGCTTGCAGCCAGCTTTCGGGCAAGTCTTTCAGTCCGACCGCTTCATCGAGGCGATCAGGACCATGAAGCGCTCCGTCACCCCCGTCATCTGCCTTCGGGCCGCGGGACCGACCAGTGTTCAGCCCCTCATCGTCGGCAGCGGCTTCTTCATCTCGGAGCGGGGCGATTTCATCACCGCCACGCATGTTGTTGCAGCGTTCCTCCCTGCGGATAAGGCAGCGAATGCCTGTCCGATGGCGATCTGGTTCCGCGGCGACTCCGACGCGAAAGGCAATTGGGCGGCCCGCTTTTTTTCGGTCGCGCCGTCCGACTGCGTGATCGACACATCGCTCGACATTGCCAGATGCCGCACGACGGAGGACCTGACGAAGGCGGACCAGGGAAAATTCGAGCCGCTGCCCGCGGTCGTCGATTCCTCCCGGCAGGACGACGGAACCGCCATCGCGGTGATGGGCTTTCCGCTGCTGAGCTCCGCTCCGATTTCGTCTCGCGGTTACATCGGGGGCTATCAGGACAGCTCGCAGGGCCCGGTTCAGATGGTGCTCGACCGCGCGGCGTGGCCCGGCAACAGCGGCGGCCCGGTTTACGATTCGCGCGGCAAGATTGTCGGCATGGTGGTGCAGGCCGGCGAAGGACTCGCCTCCGGAATTTCGTTCGCCCGCACCGGCTACGCGCTGTCGCTGTTCATGACCGCCCATCCCCTGGAAGCGAATAAATAACGCGAATCGCGCGCAGGGCAGTAGGCTACCTAAGAACGATCTGTTGGAGTCCTTCTCTGTATTCAGCGAGCGGACGCGCGCTGGCTGGGTTCTCGCTTTCGCGAGAATGACATTTTGGGGTTAGCGGCGAGATCTAAGCGCAATAAATTTTGCTGTCATCCTCGGCAAGCGTCGCTTGCGACGCGCAGACCGAGGAGCCAGCCGCCGCGCGTCGGCGCGTCGAATGGCGCACTTGGTGACGAGAAATCGGCCGCATCCACGATCTCACCGATAATCCCGTCTGGCGGTTTGTCTGGCCCGGCAATGCTCCGCGCTCTCCTCATCTCCGCGTGAGCAATTCCTTGGGAACGGCCTCTCCGATGTTTGCCGATGAGAACCAAAAGCGGGTGAGGCGACGGGGCCACGCGCGGCACGCCGTCATGCCGGAATGGATACGACATTTGATCAAACAATGCAACAATATCGTTCGTACGCGGAACGTTTCGCGGACGATTTCGGGGAAAATCCAAACTTCTCAGACACTTCCTGCGCTTCGACTTCAGCCCGGATCCTTGTCGCCACTTCAAACAGGTTCGACGAGCGCGCCGGCATTTTCAGCGCCACGCGCGGACTATTATCCGTGATGTCCGCGTGACCTCGCGGGCCATGATATTTGTTGGCGATGCGGGTGTTGGTAAGCATTGCGGGCGGTCGATCCATTTCCCCGTCGCAGACGCAAAGTGGCTCAATATTTCTATTTGTCGGTTTTCGTGTTTTACTGTCTCAACCGGGAAATTCCGTGCTCGGAGTTTTGCCAAACGAGGAAGAATAATGCCGCCAGTTCTGACTCTTTTGGGCAATTGCCTCGCAGGTTGCGTTGTGGCGATTGTCTTGCCGCTCCTGTCTGGCGCCGTTGCGGCGAACGCTTCGGAAAAGGTGCTCTATTCCTTTCAGGGAGGGAGAGACGGAGCATTTCCCGGCGGCGGATTGATCGCCGACGACGCAGGCGATTTGTATGGAACGACCTCGAACGGAGGCGCTGGTTGCCCATTTAAATCGGGCTGCGGCACGGTGTTCAAAATCACGCCGGTTGGCGCGGAGACGGTGCTCTATGCTTTTCAAGCAAACAGCGACGGCGCGGGACCAAACGGCATTATCGCTGACAAAAGCGGCAATTTTTTTGGTACTACGCAAGCTGGCGGTACTTACGATTTCGGGACAGTGTTCAAACTCGCTCCAAATGGAGAGGAGACGGTGCTTTATGCTTTCCACGGTGCCGGTGACGGCGGGCTGCCCATAGGCAACCCTGTCAAGGACGGCAACGGCAATTTGTATGGAGTGACTCTTTGGGGCGGCAATACCAACCAATGCAACAATACTGGCTGCGGCACGGTGTTCGAGTTGCAGCCGAATGGGAACAAGATCACGCTCTACGCCTTTCAGGGTGGCAACGACGGAGCAGCACCAATCACCGGCCTGGTCGCGGATGCCTCTGGAGATATCTACGGAACGACTTCGATGGGTGGTAACTGCGATTCCAATTCCTCTGGGTGCGGCGTTGTCTTCAAAATCACGCCTGGCGGCACTGAGACGGTGCTGTACGCCTTTCAGGGCGGCAGCGACGGCAGCGAGCCCGATTCCGTTCTCAAGATGGACAAGGCGGGCATTCTCTACGGAACGACGGCTTATGGCGGCAGCAGCACCAATTGCCCGAACGGTTCTCAGGGCTGCGGTACCGTGTTCAAGCTCGCACCGGACGGTACGGAAACCGTGCTCTATGCCTTTCAGGGTGGGAGTGATGGCCAATTACCCACTTCCGGATTGATCGCAGATAATGCCGGCAACCTTTACGGCCCGACAGTTTACGGCGGCGGTACCGGCTGCGGAAAGACGGGGCACATTGGCTGCGGAACGATCTTCAAGCTCGCGCCCGACGGAACGGAGACGGTGCTTTGCATGTTCAAGCGTAGTCACGGGTACGGCCGTTACCCTTCAGCCGCGTTGCTCAAGGCCAAGGATGGGCTTCTCTACGGAACGACCCAGGATGGCGGCGCAGGATATGGCGTCGTTTTCAGTTTGAAGAAGTAGACGAGCTGCGATCAAAGACTGCAACAATTTCGTTCGTACGCGGAACGTTTCGGGGACGATTTCGCGGAAATTCCAGACTTTTCAGACGCTTCTTCCGCCTCGTCTCAGCCCAATATCTTGGTTGCCACTTCGAACAGGTTTGACGAGCGCGCCGGCATTTTCAGCGCCGCCTCCAGTTCGGCGCGCATCAGCGCCTGGCGCCCCGCATCGTAGCGCCGCCAGTTCTCGAACGGCGCGGTCATGCGCGCGGCGGTCTGCGGATTGACGGTGTCGAGCGCGCGGATGGTTTCGCCCACCAGCGCATAGCCTTCGCCGTTTGCGGCGTGAAAGCGCAAATGATTGGCCGCGAAGGCGCCCACCAGCGCCCGCGCGCGGTTGGGATTTGCGATGTCGAACGCGGAGTGCTTCGTCAGTGCGCGCACCCGCGCCGCCGTGTCGGGCGCGGGCGAACCGGCTTGCAGGCTCATCCATTTGTCGAGCACCAGCGGGTCGGCGCGAAAGCGGTCGTGGAAATGCGCGAACGCCGCCTCGCGCAACGGGGAACTCGCGCGCGCCAGCGCGGCGAGCCCCGCGATCATGTCGGTCATGTTGGCGGCGGCGCGGTAATGCGCATCCGCGATTCGTGCCGCCGCCGCATCGTCCGCGGCCGTCAGATAGCGCAGGCAGATGTTGCGCAGAGCCCGCGCCCCGGCCGGCGCGGCATCGGGTGAGAAGGGCGCCTCGCTCGCCAGCTTCGCATACAGCGTCCCCAGTCTCGCGCCATGCGCTTGCGCGATGGCGCGCACCAGCGCCGTGCGGGCGACATGGATCGCTTCGGGATCGACGGGCGGCGCCATCGCCAGCGCCAGCTCGCTTTCGAGCGGCGGCGACAGCATCAGCGCGGCAAAGGCGGCATCCTCTTCGGCGGCGGCAATCGCTTCGCCGATGGCGGCGAGATAGGTCGAGTCGGGCGTCAGGTCGTCGCCAGACCGGATCGCGCGCGCCATCTCCAGCAGCACTTCGCTCGCCAGGGCCTGTCCGGCTTCCCAGCGGTTGAATCGATCCGGGTCGTGCGCCATCAACGCGGCGCGGCCTTTGCGGTCGATGGGGGTGCGGAAATTGGCCGGCGCCGAAAAGCCGCGGCCCATGGAGAGAAGCGGCGGCTCGGCCACATCGACAAAGACGAAACGCTGCGCGGCTTCGCTCAATTGGAGCACGCGCTCGTTCGGCCCGGTCGCGTTCTCGCCTTCCAGGGTCAGCGGCATGGCGCGGCCGGACGCGCCGACAAACCCGAGACGCACGGGAATGTGCAGCGGCTTCTTGTCGGGCTGTCCGGGCGTGGGCGCCAGGCTCTGCTTCAGGGTCAGCGCAAAGGTTCTGTTGGCGGCATCGTATTCGCCCGCGGCCTCGACAGTTGGCGTTCCGGCCTGCGCATACCAGCGGCGAAACTGTTTCAGATCGCAGCCGCAGGCGTCTTCGAAGCACGTCACCCATTGCTCCACGGTTGCCGCCTGGCCGTCGTGGCGCGCGAAATACAGATCCGTCGCTTGGCGATAGCCTTCGTCGCCTACCAGCGTCTTCAGCATGCCGATCACTTCGGCGCCCTTGTCGTAGACGGTCGCGGTGTAGAAATTGTCGATGGTGATGTAGGCATCCGGCTGGACCGGGTGGGCGAGGGGGCCCGCATCCTCCTGAAACTGCCGCATCCGCAATTCCCGGACTTCCTCGATGCGCTTGACGGCGGCCGAGCGCATGTCGGCGGAAAAGCTCTGGTCGCGAAAGACTGTCAGCCCTTCCTTGAGCGAAAGCTGAAACCAGTCGCGGCAGGTGATGCGATTGCCCGTCCAGTTGTGGAAGAATTCATGAGCGACCACGCCTTCGATGCGCGCGTAGTCGTCGTCGGTCGCGGTTTCGGGGCTCGCCAGCAGAACCTTGTCGTTGAAGATGTTGAGGCCCTTGTTCTCCATGGCGCCGAAATTGAAGGCGGAGACGGCCACGATCATGAAAATGTCGAGGTCGTATTCGCGGCCGTATTTCTCTTCGTCCCAGCGCATGGCGCGCTTGAGCGAATCCATCGCGTAGGCCGCTTTCCCCTCGTTGCCGTGCTCGACGAAGATTTTCAGCGCCACGCGCCGGCCCGACATGGTGACGAAACCGTCTTCCAGAACCCCCAGATCGCCCGCCACCAGCGCGAACAGATAGCAGGGCTTGGGGAACGGATCCTGCCACACCGCGAAGTGCCGCCCGTCCGCGAGCGCGCCGCTCTCCACCGGATTGCCGTTGGACAGCAGCACGGGATAGTGGCGTGCATCGGCTTCGATCCGCGTCGTGTAGCGCGCCAGGACGTCGGGGCGGTCCGGGAAATACATCATGCGGCGAAAGCCTTCCGCCTCGCATTGGGTGCAGAAAATGCCTTTCGAGAGATAGAGGCCTTCCAGCGCCGTGTTGTTCGCGGGCGCGATTTCCGTCTCGATCTCCAGGGTGAATCGCTCCGGTACCTGCGCGATCGTCAGCGTCTCTTCCTTGACGGCATAGGCGTCTGCGGAAAGCGGGCGCCCGTCGATCGCCACCGAGATCAGTTTCAGGTGCTCGCCGTCGAGCACCAGCGGCGCGGCGCGATCGGTGGCGCGCACGACCTCCATTTTTGCCGAGACCCGCGTCGCCTGGGGGGCGAGCCGGAAATCCAGCGCGATGGACTCGACGCGATAATCCGGCGGGCGGTAATCCTTAAGGCGGACGGCGCGGGGTTCTTCGGTGCGCATGGCGTTCCTTTCGCGTCTGGGCGCCCGCTATAAGGGCAATCCCCGACGCGGGAAAGCCCGCGCGTCAGCGGGGGCTTTGCACAATAACCTCGACTTTAACTTTCGCCCGTTTTTGCACAAAACCAAGAATCCTGCACAGGAACTCCGCAGCAGCGGCTCTCACGGCTTCCTACGCGCGCCGTGAAGCAGCCTTTCCCGCTGCCGTCATATCGGCCACGCCCGAGTTCCCCCGACTGGATCATCCAAGCTTCGTGAGGTATTCCGAAGTTCATGTCCGCCGCTCATGTGGAAGCCTCCAGGAGCAGGGCCGCATAGGCCCACGTGACGGCGCCCTGCGTCACGTTGATCTCATTTGCGCAGCTAGACGAGTTTCGGATTGGGTTGAACCACCAAACTTCACCATGGCCGGCCTTCGAGCCGGCCACCCAGCGCCGCGCGTCTGCGCGGCAGTGAATCGCGCCAGTTGAATGGAGTGAAAAGAGTCAATTCAGCTCGCGGGCACTCGCTGGCTGGGTGGCCGGCTCGGAGGCCGGCCATGGTGAGAAGGGAGATGCGTGCGAACGCATTCCGAAACGGTCTAATTGCGGTGACATGAACTACATGCCCGGATGCCATCAGCGAGATAACAGCGCTGAATGCGGTAATGCACCAACCGTCACCGTGTTTCCATTTCTGAACAGGAACAAGCTATTTTTCGCTGTCCGTCGCAGGCCTTTCCAAGTGAAGCGCCGCAATCACTTTCGAAAGCGTGCTTATGCCCTTCTGTCCATGCGGAACCATTTTCGCATATTGGCCAGCCAGCAGAACGCCCGAATTGGCGATATAGGCGGTCGAGCCCATATTGTTGATCCACGCATCCCACTTGTTGCCGGCCACGATCGGCGTCTGGATATCGAACGAGATCGCGTAATTCTCGTGATAGTTAAAGGCAAGCGAGTCGTCGGAGAAATTGACGTTGTGCTTGCCGACCGGATCGCCCTTCAGCTTTTCCATGAGGCCTTCGATGCGGAGATTGGTACCGCTGCCGCAATGCGTGTAGATGTGCCTGCCGGCGAATACGGCGCCATTCGACGTACCGATGATGCCGTCGCAATACGAGGCGCCACCCCCGAAATGGACGCTGTATGTGCCGGCCTCGGCGGAGCCAGCAGCCGTCGTCGCCAGAGCGGCAGCGGCGCTCATCGACAGATACTTGTTCATCGTGATTCTCCTTGTTGGGTGTGCTTTCCTACCTTGGAGCCCGTACAATATACGCCCACAAAAATTCCGATGCCTGCACAAAAACTCCCCGTGCTCTGCACGGCTGTCCGGGGAACGATTCACTGTGACGCGGGTACATGCCCGGCCAAATCTGCGCGAAGCAGCTACTTTCTGGTTGTCGAGACTCAGGAAGTAGAAAGGCCGGGCATGCGCTACAGCGATAGCATTTTTGGACACT
>DATCBQ010000037.1:0-29815 GCA_036511745.1 Rhizomicrobium sp. | reverse complement strand
TCGCGTTGCCCCCTGCCGCTTCGGCGACCAGTTCATCGGCGAAGCTCAGCTGTCCCATCTTGCGTTCGGCCATGACAAAACTCCGCGATTCACTCCCCCCAAAAAGAATCACAAACGCCAGACTTATGCAAAGCCCTCGCCTTCGCGGGCCATAACAGCGTGGGATGAAGATGTCGCGCTGGTGTCTCTGACTCGTACCGATAATCGCAGAATGGCGACCGACTGCCGGCGAGCATTATTGGGTATCGTGCGTCTGACTTCCTCAACTAGAATGCAGAACCCAAGGGGAGACGAATGTTATGAGACTGCGCAACGCCCGCATTGCGCCGCTCCGGGACGATGAACTCGACGCGGAACAGAAAGAGCTTCTGGCGCCGATGGCTGGGGGCGGACGGGTCTTGAATATCTTTCGCACGCTGGCGCGCGAGCCGGCGGCGATGAAGGGATTTCTCGCCTGGGGCGGCTATATTCTTTCCCGGCGCAACGGGCTGCCGCCGCGCGAACGCGAAATCGTGATTCTGCGGACCGGGTTTCTGTGCAAGGCCGGCTATGAATGGACGCAGCATGTCCCCATCGGCCGACATGCGGGGCTGTCGGACGAGGAAATCGCGCGCATCAAAATGGGCGCCGAAGCCCGGGGGTGGAACGAAGCCGACGCAACGCTGCTGAAGGCGAGCGACGAGCTGCATGCCGACCAGTTCGTCACCGATGCTACATGGGCGGCGCTGGGGCGGCATTTCAGCGACAAGCAGCGCATGGATTTGATGTTCACCGCCGGCCAATACACCCAGGTGTCGATGATGCTGAACAGCTTCGGCGTCCAGCTCGACGAAGGACAGACGCTCGATCCCGACCTCAAGGGCGGTTGAGTCTGCTCCTATGGCGCTTGCAGACCCTTCCCACGATCCGAAGCGACGGATTCTGAAGGACGTATTCGGCTTCGACGACTTCCGGCCCGGCCAGGAACAGGCGATGGATGCGCTTCTCGCCGGGCGCAATCTGCTTGCGGTCATGCCTACAGGGTCCGGCAAGTCGCTGTGCTTCCAGGTGCCGGCGCTGGCGATGGGCGGACTTGCGATCGTGGTCTCGCCGCTGCTGGCGCTGATGCAGGACCAGGTAGCAGCACTCAGGCTTGCCGGCGTCGCCGCCGATGCGATCAACTCGGCGCAGGATCGCGAAACCAATGTCGCGGCGTGGCGGCGCGCCGCGGAAGGCAAGACGCGGCTGCTCTACCTCACGCCGGAACGGCTGATGACGGAACGGATGCTTGCCGCCCTCGGTAAACTGAACGTCAGCCTGATCGCGATCGACGAAGCACATTGCATTTCGCAATGGGGTCCGTCGTTCAGGCCCGAATACCGCGCCCTGATGCGTCTGCGCGCGATCTTTCCGGGCGTACCGATCGCGGCACTGACGGCAACCGCCGATGCGGCGACCCGCGCCGACATCGCGGCCCAGCTCTTCGGGGGCAATGTCGAAACGCTTGTCCTGGGCTTCGACCGCCCCAACATCGCCCTCGACGTGGAGGCCAAGCAGGACACCAAACAGCAATTTCTCGACCTGATGAAGCTGCATCGCGGGCAAAGCGGCATCGTCTATTGCCTGTCGCGAAAGCGAACCGAACAATTCGCGGCACTTCTTGTCGCCAACGGCTTTCGCGCGCTTTCCTATCATGCCGGCATGGGCAAGGAGGAACGCGACGCGAACCAGAGCCGGTTCATGAGCGAACCCGCGCTTGTCATGGTGGCCACCATCGCCTTCGGCATGGGCATCGACAAGGCGGACGTCCGCTTTGTCATCCATGTCGATCTGCCGTCCAGCCTGGAGGCCTATTATCAGGAAATCGGCCGCGCCGGTCGCGATGGCGAGCCAGCCCAGGCACACATGTTGTTCGGGCTGGGGGATGTCCGCCTGCGGCGCATGTTCATCAACGGCGAGGATGCTGGCGCCGAGCGCAAACGGCACGAGAGCCAACGTCTCGACGCACTTGTCGGTTATTGCGAAGCGTCAGGCTGCCGGCGCCAAATCCTGTTGGGTCATTTCGGCGAGTCGAAAGCGCCTTGCGGCAATTGCGACACCTGCAGAAACCCGGTCGCGCTCATCGACCGAACGTCCGAGGCGCGGGAAATCCTCTCAGCCGTCAGGCAGACGGGCGAGCGCTATGGCGCGACTTACATCGCAGACCTCCTGCGCGGCGTTGCGAGCGAACGCGCGTCGGACGCCGGTCATGACAGGTTGTCGACGTTCGGCGTCGGCGCGGCGCGGAAAAAGGACGAATGGCTTTCCATGATTCGCCAGCTCGTCGTCGGCGGCTATCTCGCCATGGACACTGCCGGGTATGGTGGCCTCGCGATTGCCGCAGCCGGCCGAGACCTCATGCGCGGCACACAACAATTTCTTTGCCGCCCGCTTGCGGCGGGGGCAAAGCGGCGACGGGAATCGCCCGTGGCGACGGCTTCCCCGCTGACGGCCGACGGCGATTCGCTGCTGGATGCGCTCAAGACGGTGCGACTGCGCCTCTCCAAAGAGCGGCGCGTGCCGGCCTATCTGATCTTCTCCGACCGCACCCTTCACGACATGGCAGCGCGCCGGCCGCACGATGTCGAGACCTTCGGCCAGGTCAACGGCGTCGGCGCAGCCAAGCTCAAGGAATTTGCCGAACTGTTCCTAAGCACAATCCGCGCACACACCGCCAATGACGGATAGGTTAGGAACCCGGAGCGAAATCCACGCACTTTGAAAAAGAATCCTGCCTTCTCCCCTCCTCCTACGCTGCTATGCAGCTTCGGAGGAGGGGAGAAGGCAGATGTCCAGGGACAATCCTTTTCTCCGCGTGTTCCGCGTCTCCGCGTGAATCATTTTGCGGAACAAACGAAAGCCGGACTTCCTATTCCTGCTTCCGCGCCGCTTTCTCTTCCAGTCCCGAGCGCCCCGCTCGCGCTTCCAGCGCGCGGTAAACCTCTTCCGGCGATACGTCGCACGCCGCCCACAGCACGAGCAGATGATAAAGCAGGTCCGCGGATTCCGCGGCGACACAGGTTTTCCCCTGCGCCACGGCCGCCAGCGCCGTCTCCACCGCTTCCTCGCCCAGCTTCTTGGCGATCTTCAATTTGCCCTGCGACAATAGCCTCGCCGTATACGACGAAGCGGGATCGGCGCCGACCCGCGAGCGGATGACGGCGAACAGTCGATCGAGAGGATGGGGGTCGATCATGCGCGCATTGTCAGGCATGGCGTCCTCCCTGTCACGCGACTTTGCGCGCCATCAGGTAAAAAGGAAATTCACCAAGGAGACACAGAGAACACGGAGGTAAGAGAACACGCAGAAAAAGGCGCTGGCACGCCGTAAACGTCGCAGCAGTATGTCTTGCGCGCTTGCGCGCAGTCATTCTTCTCGGTGTTTCTCCGTGTCTCTGTGGTGAATTCTTTGCCGACCCCCGCCAGCCTTGAGGTGGTTTCACCACTAATTCCGTTCGCCGTCGAGCAGACGGCGCGCGATCACCTGGGCCTGGATTTCCGCGGCGCCTTCGAAGATGTTCAGGATGCGGGCATCGCACAGCACGCGGCTGATTTCGAATTCCAGCGCAAAGCCATTGCCTCCGTGAATCTGCAGCGCGTTGTCGGCACTCGCCCAGGCGACCCGGGCGGCGAGCAGCTTGGCCATGCCCGCTTCGAGATCGCAGCGCCGGCCTTCGTCCTTTTCGCGCGCCGCATGATAGGCGAGCTGGCGGGCAATGGCGATTTCCACCGCCATCATCGCGAGCTTGTCGCGCACGCGGGGAAATTCGAAAATCGCGCGGCCGAATTGCCGGCGCTCGCGCGCGTAGCGAAGGCCGAGATCGAGCGCGCACTGCGCCACACCCACGGCGCGCGCCGCCGTCTGAATGCGGGCGGATTCGAATGTCTGCATCAGCTGCTTGAATCCCTGCCCCTCTTCGCGGCCCAGAAGATTCGCGGCCGGGATCTCGAAGCCATCGAAGGCGATCTCGAATTCCTTCATCCCGCGATAACCGAGCACGCGGATCTCGCCGCCGCTCATGCCGGTCGCGGGAAACGGTTCACGATCGGTGCCGCGCCGCTTTTCCGCGAGGAACATCGACAAGCCGCGATAATCCTTTGTCGCCGGATCGGTGCGGACCAGCAGGGTCATCACATCCGCCCGCGCGCCATGCGTGATCCAGGTCTTGTTGCCGTAAACGCGCCAGAGATCGCCATCGCGCACCGCACGCGTGCGCAAGGCGCCGAGATCGGAACCGGTGTCGGGTTCGGTGAACACGGCCGTCGGCAATTTTTCGCCGCTGGCGATCAGGGGCAGCCAATGCGCGCGCTGCTCCTTCGTTCCGCCGCTCAGAATCAGCTCCGCGGCGATCTCCGAACGCGTGCCCAGCGAACCTACGCCGATATAGCCGCGACTCAGCTCTTCGGACACGACGCACATGGCGGTTTTCGACAGTCCCGAGCCGCCGAACGCTTCCGGAATTGTCAGGCCGAAGACGCCGAGCGCGCCCATCGCGGAAATCGTTTCGAGGGGAATCAGCTCGTCGTGCAAATGCCACTTGTGCGCGAACGGCGCGATCCTGTCCTGCGCGAAGCGGTAGAACTGCTCGCGGATCAGGACCATCGTTTCGTCGAGACCGGGATCGCCATAGGCGACGGCATCCCCCGTCAAATGCCCGGCGATGCCTTCGCGGATTTCGCGTCTTGTGCCGGCCGCGATCAGCTCGCGCACGACAGGCGTGAGAAAGGCGGCGACTTCGTCGTCCGCCAGTCCGAGATCGGCAGGCCGCGCCACTTCGTTCTGGCTCATGGCGATGCCGCCGGCGAGCTGCGCCAGATATTCGCCGAACGCCGCCTGCAGAATAAGCTGCTCCAGTTCGCCCAGCCGTTTTTCGCGCTCAAGTCGCCGTGCCCAGCGCGCCATCTGGCGCAACGCTTCGACAATGGTTGCGTACCAGGCCAGCGCATGCGCGGCGCGCTGTTCGCGATCGAGCAGGGTTTGGCAGACGCGCCCGTCTTCGCAGACGATTGTTCGAACGCGCGCCTTCGCGTCGATCAGCAGGCCTTCCGCCGCCAGCGCGGCCTCGTCGCAATGCGCCAGAAGGTGAGGCAGAAGCATCTGCATGCGATAAATTCCGATTGCGGCGCGGCCCTAAGGCAATTGCGCGCGCAGACCCGGCATTGCGGCGCGAATCATGGGGACGCGCAACCCGATCCGACGATAAACGTCGCGCGCCACCGCTTCGCGATACGTATGCGAGGTGGCATTGCGCATGTCGAGAAGGTCGAGCCACGCCGTCTCGTCCTCGATCCAGCCGGCAGCAAACGCAGCCTTGATCGCGGCCCGCGCCGTGTTTGCCGAAGCGGAAGGCGTGTTGAACTCGATCAGCGCCTTCATTGCCTTCCAGCACAGCTCGAAGACGAACTCGAATCGCTGAATAGTGCCGTCGATTGCCAATGGCGCCGATTCGGGCACGGCCAGCGCTTCTTCCAGGCGAATGAGCGCCTGATCCAGATCGTCAAGCCTGCGGGTCGCTGTACTGGCATTCATAGAGAGTTTTCCCCTCTCGGACGATCTGGGCTTTGAGTGCCGCGGGCGCCGATTCGATTCGAACGATATCTATCAGCAGAAGGGTGGGGGTCTCTTCCGCTGCCTCAACAATATCCGACCAGCGGCCTGCATCGGCGTCGGGGCACGCAATCGCAAGATCGATATCGGCCAGCGGGCCGGCATCACCGCGGGCGCGCGAGCCGAACAGGACGATCCGTTCGATCTCCGGAAATGCCTTTAGCCGATCCGCAATGAGAAGCTCTGGCGCGCGCATATCGCATCATGCGCCATTTGCGCGCGGGGTAAAAGACATCTCATCCTCGCGTTGCTTCCAGCACATCCTCGAAGGTGCGCATGCCGGGGCGCTGGGCGTTGACGAGCACGGCCATGTTGCCGGGGAGGTGCTCGTTCTTCCACATCTTGGTGTGGGCGCGCGGGATGTCGGCCCACGGGAACACTTCCGACATGCAGGGATCGAGGCGGCGTTCCAGCATCAGCCGGTTGGCGCGGCTGGCCTGCGCCAGATTGGCGAAATGCGAGCCCTGGATGCGCTTCTGGCGCATCCACACATAGCGGGCGTCGAAGGTGATGTTGTAGCCGGTGGTTCCGGCGCAGAAGACCACCATGCCGCCGCGTTTCACCACCAGACACGACACCGGGAAAGTCTGTTCGCCGGGATGCTCGAACACCATATCGACATCGTTGCCCTTGCCGGTGATCTCCCAGATCGCCTTGCCGAATTTGCGGGCTTCCTTTGTCCAGGTGTCGTATTCGGGCGTGCCCACCTTGGGCATCGCGCCCCAGCAGGCGAAATCCTTGCGGTTGATGACGCCTTTGGCGCCCAGCGACAGCACGAATTCGCGTTTGGATTCGTCGGAGATCACACCGATCGCGTTGGCGCCCGACACCGCGCAGAGCTGCACGGCGAACGAGCCCAGACCGCCGCTCGCGCCCCAGATCAGTACGTTGTGGCCCGGCCTGAGGATATGGGGCCGGTGGCCGAAAAACATCCGGTAGGTGGTGGCAAGCGTCAGCGTGTAGCAGGCGGATTCTTCCCAGGTGAGGTGCCTCGGACGCTCCATCAGCTGGCGATCCTGCACCCGGGCAAACTGCGCGAACGAGCCGTCGGGGGTTTCGTAACCCCAGATGCGCTGCGACGGCGAAAACATGGGGTCGCCGCCATTGCATTCCTCGTCGTCGCCGTCGTCCTGATTGCAGTGAACGACCACTTCGTCGCCCACTTTCCAGCGCTTCACCTTCGAGCCGACGGCCCAGACGATGCCGGCGGCATCGGAACCCGCCACATGCCAGGGATTTTTGTGAGCGTCGATGGGAGAAACCGGGGTGCCGAGCGCCGCCCAGACGCCGTTGTAATTCACCCCCGCGGCCATCACCAGAATCAGCACGTCGTGCGAATCCAGCGTCCAGGTGGGCACCACCTCGATCTGCATGGAGCTTTCCGGCGGCCCATGCCGGTCCTTGCGGATGGCCCACGCATACATGGTCTGCGGCACATGGCCGAGCGGCGGAATTTCGCCGATCTCGTAGAGATCCTTGTAAACCTCGAAATTCGGCTTCGCTTCTGCGGTTTGCGACATGGTCCCCCTACTCTCGCTATTCTCTGACAAACGCCCGGACGCGGAATCCTTTCCGCGAGCGCGAAGGTGGACCCTACTTCTGCTGCAATGCAATGCAAAACCGCAAACACCCGCCAACCGCCCGTGCAATAATATTGCGTGATAAATCAGGAAGTTCGGCCGAAGCGGCTCACCGGTTTCTTCTTGCCACTGGCTTTGCCCGCGATTTCCTTGAGCTTGCGGGACTGGAGGATCGACAGCGAAGCGCCGGGCGGCCCTTTGTCCGGATCGCCGAAAGCCCGGCCGTAGGTTTCCACCCGCGTCTCGACCGAGCCCAGAAACTCGCCTTCCCAATCCGACAGCGGCACCTGCGAGCGCTCCGCGGCCCGCCGCGCGCGGCGAAGCGCGTTAAGCGCCGCGCGTTTTGCCCTGGCGCGCGCCGCCTCGCGCAACTGCTTCGGCGAATTCTTTGGCGCGCTCGCGAAAGCCATCAGTGCGCCAAATGGGGATCGCGCTCGCCTGCCTTCACCGGCAGCGCGATGTCATCCATCGCGATGGGACAGGTGAAGTGCGCCGAGCGCGCGCAATTGGGATTATAGGCCATATTGAAATCGACGGTTACGGTCGATGGCGGGAATTTCCCGAAATCGCTCACATCGACATACCGCCCCGAGCCATACGCGCCCGTGCCCGTCAGGCCGTCGGTGAAGAACGCCGTGAAACTCTTAATCTGTTTCGGATCGTTGGCGGCGGCATACATCGGAAGTGTGATCGTCTTGCCGACGAGGGAAAAGCGTGCGTCACCGACGTGATAGAACTGTTTGTCCGTTCCGCGCGAGGTGCGGAATACACGTGCGGGCCGCTTCGGATCGGGCCTGAAATGCGCCCTCACCCGCCAGGCGGGATCATACGGAAAATAGGACACACCCTTGAAATTCCTGGCGGCCGGATTTCGCTGGTTGTAAATGAAAATGCGCCAACCGTTTACGCCAGCATCAACCTGTGTCGGTTGACCTGCGATATCCACATCCGTATCGACCGGAATTCCTTTCGCGATCACGTTCGCGCCAAACGTCGCGCCATTCCGGGTAACCGCGAGCTTTCCGCCTTTCAGAGTCACACAAAGAACCCCTTGGGCGTTTGGGTCATGCGACCAGCGATAACTGCCGGGATCGCCCTTGCGGCCCGTTAGCACGGTCGAGTCGCCATCGTGCAAATACGCCGAATCCTGAATCTTCAGCATCGCGTGCGGAACTTGGGCGTAGTCCTTGTTCTGATCGGCGATGCTCGCCTTCCACGCCTGTTCCGGCGAAGGCGCGGCGGCCATCAACAGAAAGCTCGCGAGGCCGGCCGACGCGACGGTGACAAAGCGCATGAGGTTTTCTGAAACGAAGTGACGCTTTGCAGAGCATAACGGCTGTTTTTCGCCAGGCAAGCACACGTACCGACCGGCGATGTTGCGCTGCAACGCGCCTGACGTCTTAATGGCGTCATGAGCGCCCGCGACAAGCCCTGGATCTTCCGCACCTATGCCGGGCATTCGAGCGCAACGGCGTCGAACGTGCTGTATCGCAACAACCTTGCGAAGGGACAGACGGGCCTCTCCATTGCCTTCGATCTGCCGACGCAGACGGGTTACGACAGCGATCACCCCTTGGCCAAAAGCGAAGTCGGCAAGGTCGGCGTTCCCATCGGCCATCTCGGCGATATGCGCGCCCTGTTCGACGGAATTCCGCTCGCGCGGATGAACACCTCGATGACCATCAACGCGCCGGCCGCATGGCTGCTGGCGCTATATATTGCCGTCGCCGACGAGCAGGGTGTTGCGCGCACAAACCTGCAAGGCACCACCCAGAACGACATCATCAAGGAATATCTGGCGCGCGGCACCTACATCTTCCCGCCGCGGGCCGCCCTGAAGCTCACCACCGACACGATTGCATTTACGACGCAGGAAATGCCGAAATGGAACCCCGTCAATCTGTGCTCCTACCATCTGCAGGAAGCCGGCGCCGATGCCGTGGAGGAAGCAGCGTTTGCGCTTGCGGCCGCTATCGCCGTGCTCGACGCCTGCAGGAACGACGGCGCGATACCGCCGGAGGAATTTGCGAAAACAGTCGGGCGCATCAGTTTTTTCGTAAACTCCGGCGTCAAATTCATCACCGAAATCTGCAAGCTGCGGGCGATGGCGCGGCTGTGGGACGAAACAACGCACCGACGTTATGGAGTCGAGGATCCGAAACTTCGTCAGTTCCGTTACGGCGTGCAGGTGAATTCGCTGGGGCTGACCGAGCAGCAGCCGGAAAACAACGTCTATCGCATCCTGTTCGGCATGCTGGGGGTGACGTTATCGAAGAACGCGCGGGCCCGCGCCGTGCAGCTACCCGCGTGGAACGAAGCCCTGGGGCTTCCGCGCCCCTGGGATCAGCAATGGTCGCTGCGGCTGCAGCAGATCGGGGCTTTCGAAACCGACATGCTGGACCATGAAGACATCTTCGACGGCTCTCGCGTGATCGAGGAAAAAACCTCGCGTCTTGCCGGCCAAATCCGGAAAGAAATCGCGCGCATCGAAATCCTGGGCGGCGCGGCCTCCCAGCCGGGGCTGAAATATATGAAAGAACGGCTCGTGCGCGCGAACGCTGCGCGCCTGGAAGCTCTCGAAACCGGCGAAAAAATTCGCGTGGGCGTCAACGCCTATACGGAAACCGAAGCTTCGCCGCTGACCGCCGGCAGCGGGGCTTTCGTCGTGGTCGACGAAGCCGCCGAGCGCGAACAGATTGCGCGTCTTCGGGCCTGGCGCGCGATCCGCGACGCGAACGCCGTCGAAACGACGCTCGCAGCGCTCGAACGCGCCGCGACGGACGGCAGCAACATCGTTCCTCCTTCCATCGCCTGCGCCAAAGCCGGCGTCACGACGGGAGAATGGGCCGATGTGCTGCGCCGCGTTCACGGCGAATATCGGGCGCCGACCGGTGTCGCCCTTACCGCGCCGGCTCGCAATGACGAGCGCATCGTTGCGCTGCGCCGGGACGTTGAATCCGTTTCGCGGCGGCTGGGTCGCACGCTGACGTTTCTGGTCGCAAAGCCCGGCCTTGACGGACATTCGAACGGCGCCGAGCAAATCGCCATCCGGGCGCGCGATGTGGGGATGGATGTTCTCTACGACGGAATTCGCTTTACCGCCAAGGAGATTGTCGCTGCCGCGCGCGAACGAAACCCGCATGTGATCGGGCTTTCGATTCTGTCCGGCTCGCACGTGGCGCTGGCGGCAGACATCGTTGCAAGGCTGAAGGAAGCGGGCCTTTCGGACATCAAGGTCGTCGCGGGGGGGATCATACCCGACCGGGATGACGTGCGGCTGAAGGCTGCCGGCATTGCGGCCGTGTTCGGGCCGAAAGATTACGATCTCAACGCCATCATGCGCAAAATTATCGCCATCGTTTCGCCGGCTGACGACGCGTAGCAATCCGGCGGCACTAACCGGCGTTGAGCAGCGCGCGGATATCCTCCGGCGCTTTTCCGGCTTCGCGCAGGGCCATCAGGGTCATCGCGCGATCGCGCTTGGATAATTTTCGCCCGTTTGCGTCAAGGATCAACCGGTGGTGGGCATAGTCCGGCGCGGGCAGCTTCAGCAATGCCTGCAGCGCCCTCTGCACATGCGCGGCTCCGTACAGATCGTCGCCGCGCGTCACCAGCGTCACTCCCTGCCACGCATCGTCCAGCACGACCGCGAGATGGTACGACGCCGGTGTTTCCTTGCGCGCGATCACCACATCGCCGAAGAGCAGAGGATCGACGTCGATTTCGCCGACCTCGCCGTTCGGTCCGCGGCCGCGTTCGCGCCAGCGCAATGGCCCGACGCGCGCCGCCGCTTTGGTGCTGTCCAGCCTCAAGGCATAGGGGCTGCCATCCGCAATGCGGGCTCTGCGGTCTTCGCTCGACAGCGTCCTGCAGGTGCCGGGATAGAGCGGTCCCTCGGGACCTTGCGGCGCTTCGGCGGCGCGCGCGATTTCGGCGGCGACTTCGTTGCGGGTGCAAAAGCAGGGATAGAGCAGGTCGTCCGCGTCGAGGCGTTCGATCGCATGGCGGTAGGCGGCAAAGCGGTGGGACTGCCTCAGAACAGGACCGGCCCACGCGATCCCGAGCCATCGCAGATCGTCCAGAATGGCAGCTTCGTACTCGCGCCTGGCGCGCGCGGCATCGATGTCTTCGATACGCAGATGGAATCGGCCCCCCGCTTCGCGGGCGATCGCATGGGCATTGATGGCGCAGAAGGCGTGGCCCAGATGCAAATATCCCGTTGGACTGGGAGCAAAGCGCGTGACAATCATGTCCGGTCGTCCGCGCGAAAGTGAAACACCTGTGGCATTTGGCAACCGTGCGCTGTCGGGTCCCCGTCTGCCGCCTGCACGCGGGACGGCCACGCATCTGGTCGTTCTTTGTCACGGCTATGGTGCCGACGGCAACGATTTGATCGGTCTCGCCCCCTATTGGCAGCGGCTGTTGCCCACGGCCGCCTTTGTGGCGCCGAACGCGCCGGAGCGCTGCCCCGGTTCTGCGGGCTACCAGTGGTTTCCGATCGCCCGCCTCGACCCCGGCGAAATGCAGAAAGGCGTGAGCCGCGCCGTTCCCGCACTCGAAGCCTTTCTGGTCGCGGAACTGGCGCGATACCAGCTCACGGCCGAGCGCCTGGCGCTGGTGGGGTTCAGCCAGGGCACAATGATGGCTCTGCATGTGGGCTTAAGCCGCGCCGGCAAAGCCGCTGCCATTGTCGGATTCTCGGGCATGTTCGCAGGAGGCGAAACGATGCCGGCGCTGGGCGCGGACACACCGCCGATTTTGCTGGTGCATGGCGACGCGGACACCATGATCCCGGTCGAGGCCGTTTTCGCATCCGCTGCTGCGCTGGGCCGGGCGGGCGCCGGGGTCCAGTGGCATGTTTCGTCCGGTATCGGACATTCCATCGACGAACAGGGCCTGGCGCTCGCGGGGAAGTTCCTTGCCATGGCCTTTCGCGGACAGCTGGGACGAGAGGCGCAATCCATCTCGTGCGCAATCGGGTGAACTGTCGTCAATCGGTCACACCGAATCGGCTAGATTGGTCAGGGCGTTGACGCGATGGCCTTGTTGGCTTTGCGCGGGCGAGCCCGTAAAGTTCGGCCCGCAGTGAGGACGACCAAAGCGGAGGAGTGGCCTTCAAAGGAGAATTCCGGTGCTGACCGCCGAGCGGGTGCCCGCCAATTGCCCGGCATTGGTGCTCAATGCGGACTATCGTCCCTTGAGCTATTTTCCGCTGTCGCTGTGGTCCTGGCAGGACGCGATCAAGGCCGTCTTCCTTGAGCGCGTGAACATTCTTGCCGAATACGAACGGGTGGTGCGTTCGCCGAGCTTCGAAATGAAGCTTCCCTCGGTCGTCTCCCTCAAGACCTATGTCAGGCCCGCCCGCAATCCGGCATTCACACGGTTCAACGTTTTTCTGCGCGATCGCTTTCAGTGCCAGTATTGCGGCGCGGACGACGATCTCACCTTCGATCACGTGGTCCCGCGGTCGCGGGGCGGCCGTACGACCTGGGACAATGTCGTGGCGGCTTGCGCGCCATGCAATCTGCTGAAAGGCGGCAGGCTGGCGAACCGGGCCGGCATGCATCCCCGGCAGCGTCCGCACCGGCCGACGATCAACGAGCTTCGCAACAACGGCCGGCGTTTCCCACCGAATTACCTGCACCACTCCTGGGCCGACTATCTGTATTGGGATAGCGAACTCGAACCCTGAACGGAGGGGCTTGCGTCAGGCTCGCCGCTTTTTCCTGTTACCCCCGATCATATCCGCTCGGAAAGCCGGATGGCGAGCCTGCAGCCTGCCTTGATGGTTTCGCTGAGCAAGCGGTAGCCGGGCGCGTTTTCCGCACCATGCGCAATCGCCTCGGCGCGGTGCGCTATTTCGTCTTCGCGGAAGTTTCGAATGGTGTCCTTGAGCTCGGCGTCTTTTTGCAGCCGTGTGAGCTGATGGGCATAGTGCTCGTCGATGACCTCCTCGACAGCGGCCGTGCAGGCCATTGCGGCGTTTTCACCCATCAGCGCCGTCGCGGCGCCCAAGGCATAGCCGGCGGCGCGCCAGACAGGCTCCAGCGCTGTCGGCCGAACCCGACGCTCGTTGACAAGCCGATCGAATGTTTCGAGATGTTCCTGTTCCTGCTGCGCCATTTTGCGTATGGCCGCGGCGGTCCTGGCCGCCTGCGGGCGGCGGCCCAACACCGCAAGCTGGCCTTCATAGATTCGCACCGCGCCATATTCGCCGGCGTGATCGACCCGGATCATCGCCGCAACATCGTTCGGCGTCTGGGTCCCGGGAGCAGTGGGCCGTCGTCCGCGTTTGGCTCTCATGTGTCGGTCTTCCTTGCCATGAGAAAATAGCTGCCGATTGCGGCCGTCGCCAGGGAAACGATCGCATTGTATCCCGCCAGCGACAGGCCGAAGAGCCGCCACGCCGCGACGTCGCACATCACGACCGGCGCATTGAGGTCGAGCCTGCCGCCGTTGAAACGAAACGCGTTGCCCGTGCAGGCCTGGGGGCCGGTCCACCAATGCCACTCCACGCCGGCATGATAGACGCCGAGGCCTCCGCCAACCGCAATCAGAAAAACCGCGCACCACGCCAGTGGCCTCGCAAACCCCGAATCCAGATATCCGAAGCGGACGAGAAGGCCACCCCCCAAACCTGCAATCGCCGCCGCGATATGCGGCCAGCGTTGCCAGTGGCACATTTCGCAAGGAGGGATGCCGCCCAGATACTGGAACCCCAAGGCGCCCAAAAGCAGCGCCAGAGAGACGCTGCCCAATACCATGGCGAGGGACGCGCTGCGGATCATTTGGTGCAATGCCACAAAGGCCCAGACGGAGGGCAGGCCAAGATCTCCCGACGGCGCGTGGAAACGACCGTAGATGAGAAAAGTTCCGGTAGAATCGCGCAATTATCCGGCGAACTTGGCGGGGAAAATGAAATGAACATCACAAGGCCGAGTTTTTTTCCGCGGCAGGAAATATGACCTTTGTGGGCAGGCTCGAACAGGCTTAAATGAAAGGCGCTTGGCGGCCGGCGGCGTCGGTATCGCCACTGACTCGTCGAGCGATAGTCCCGCCAACCCCATTCGCCCGATCCAGCGCGCGCTCCAAAAAAAATGCGCTTCGGTGCGGCGAAGCGGCGGAAAGATTGTTGTTGTGCTGAACGGTCGCGACCGCGTCCGAAGATGATAAGGCAAGCACTTGGCAAAAACCGCGACCCGTTCTTCTAAAGTGCAGCCTCCCCGACGCGAGCTGCTGCGCATCGAAGGCCGCGCGGTCGAAGTCACGATGCGGCTCAATCCCCGTGCGCGGCGGTTGATCGTCAAGGTGCATCCTTCGACGGGAGAAGTGAGCGTTGTCGCTCCTTCAAAGCGCGCGCTGGACCACGCGCTCGAATTTGCCCGTGGCGAGTCCGAATGGATTGCCCGCAGGCTTTCTCATGTTCCCCGGCAGGTCTCGCTCGATCTCGGCGCGCGTCTGCCTTACCGGGGCGATGAATATCTGATCGGGCGCGGCGAAAACGGCTCTGCACCGGTCTGGATCGATCGCACGGCGCAGATGATCCGGGTTTCGGGCCATCGCGAGCATGTGCCGCGGCGCACTCTCGATTTTCTGAAGCGGGAAGCGCGCAAAGCCCTGGAGGCGCGCGCGCTGGCATTCGCAAACCAATTGGGCGTCAGTCCGAAGCGCATAACCGTCCGCGACACCGCCAGCCGCTGGGGGTCATGCTCGACGACGCGCGCGCTATCCTTTTCCTGGCGGCTGATCCTGGCGCCCTCATTCGTGCTCGATTACGTCGTGGCGCACGAGGTGGCGCATCTGCGCCAGATGAATCACGGCGCGCGTTTCTGGGATCTGGTGCGCGAGCTGGTCGGCGACGTCGAAAAGCCCCAGGCGTGGCTCAGCAGAAACGGGCCGATCCTGCATCGCTATGCGCCGCGCATCGGTGCCGAAAAACCTAAGCCCCATTGAAAAGACTGTTCAGCAACCGGTCGAGCGCATCTGTCTGCGGCGCCGCTGCACTCGCCGCCGGCACGCCCTGAGCTTCGCCGGGTACATTGGCAAGCGCCGTCAGGGGACGAGGTTTCAGGCCCAGTTCGGCTTCCGTCATGAAGGACCGGAACATGCGGGCCGGCAGATTGCCGCCGACGGCACGGAGCATCGGCGCGTTGTCGTCGTTTCCGATCCAGACACCGCAAACGAGATCGGCGGTGAAACCCACAAACCACGCATCGCGAAAATCCTGTGTTGTTCCGGTCTTTCCTGCACTTAGGACGTTGGCGAGCCGGGCTGACTTGCCGGTTCCCGTTGTCACCGTCTCGACCATCAGCGTTGTCACCGCCGCGGCATTGGTCGGCGACATGACGGAATGGGCGGCGGCGCTTTGGCGCTGGTAAATCAGGCGCCCGGATTTTGTACGTATACGGATGATACCGTAGGGAACGATGCCCGAACCGCCATTGGCGAACGCCGCGTAGGCGCCCGTCAACTCCAGGGGCGTGACGCTCGATGTCCCGAGCGCCAGGGAGGGAACCGCCGCAAGTGTCGAGACAATGCCGAGCCGGCGCGCGGTTGCCGCCACGGTCGCCGGACCGACCTGCTCGGCCAATTGTGCCGCAACGGAATTCGAGGATTTCGCGAAGGCGCGCGTCAGCGTGATCTCGCCTTCGAACCGGCCTTCATAATCGCCCGGCTCCCAGCCGTGGATATCGACCGGCTCGTCGTTGGCAATGTCGGACGGCGCATGGCCGTGCTCGAACGCGGCGAGATAGACAAAGGGCTTGAATGCAGAGCCGGGTTGCCGCAGGGCGTCCGTCACGCGATTGAACGGGCTTTGCGAATAGGATCGTCCGCCGACCATTGCGCGGATGGCGCCTTGCGGCGTCATGGCGACGATTGCACCTTCGCTCGCATGGAGGGCGCTGCCATCGCGTGCGATGCCGGTTTCAAGCGCGTGTTCCGCCTGTCTCTGCGTATTGATGTTGAATGTGGTCTCCACGACGATCGGGCCGCCCGTGTCGCCCGCGAACCCGGCCATGCGGGCCACGATCCAGTCGGCGAAATAACCGGAACCGGGCGTGCCGGTAAGGCGCACAATGCGCGCCCGCGTTGCCTGCGCATTGGCGCAGGCGCGAGACGAAATAAATCCGGCGTCCCGCATGGCGCGCAACACCAGCTTTGCGCGGTTGGCGCTGGCATCCGCATCGGCCAGCGGATTGAAGCGGGCAGGCGCTTTGACGCTGCCCGCGAGCATGGCGGCTTCCGTCAGAGACAACCCGGCTGCGGTCTTGCCGAAGAAGCGCTCCGCGGCAGCCTCGATGCCATAAACGCCTGCACCGAAATAGACGCGATTGAGATAGAGAGTCAGAATCTGGTCTTTGCTGTAGCGCGACTCGAGATAGAGCGCGAGCAACGCTTCCTGCGTCTTGCGCTCGAATGTGCGGTCGGGCTCCAGAAACAGATTCTTCGCCAGTTGCTGGGTGATCGTCGAACCGCCCTGAACGACATGGCCGGCGAGGAGATTCTCGTCCGCGGCCCGCATCAGACCGATGGGGTCCAGTCCGATATGGTTGCGAAAACGTCGGTCCTCGATGGCGATGAAGGCGTTGGGCACATACGCCGGTAATCGGGAGACATTGACGATTGCGCCCTGGCTGAGGCCGCGGCGCGCAATCAGCCGACCCTTTTCGTCGAGGATCGTGATGTCTCGCGACAGAGATTTTGCCAGCAATCCCCCGGTGTCGGGCAGGCTGGAAATCCAGTGAAACCCGACAACGGCGCCGAGAATGAGACCCCATGCCAGAAGCAGCGCGACGACATAAGGCCAACCGCGCCTTCGCTTTGGCCTGCTCAAGGATGGGGCTTGCCGATGCGCGGGATCGGCCGTCGCCTGTCGATGTGATTTTACCGCGAGCTTGTGCCTGGAAGTCATACCGTCCTGCCGCATGCCCCCGCGGGAGGAGTTCTACGCCCCGGGAATTAACGAGCGTTAAACATAACGGGAGAACGGCATTTGCCGTCAGTTTCCGATCTTCACATCGGCCATGCCTTCGGTGTCGAGCTTTCCGCGATAGGACTTGATGCGCACATTCCCCGATCCGAACGCTTCCACACGCGGATCGACCGCGACGCCGCCAAAGTTGAAATCGCCGGCACCCATGATTTCGACATTCAGCGGATCTGCGGTGCCATCGGCAATTTTCACCGAGCCCGAGCCGGCGATGGAGACTTTCGTTGGCCCATTAACGCGCGCTGCCGAAACATCCGCCGCGCCGGCGATATCGAGATCGAGGCCGCCATTGATTGGTCCGAACTGTGCGTCCGCCGAGCCAGCAAGGTTGGCGCGGAGATTTCCGACCGGGCCCGTGACAATCTTGCCCGATCCTCCGACATCGAGCTTGAGCGTGCCCGTCACGGCGGCGATATCCACTCGTCCCGCGCCGCCGATATCGATGTTCGCGGTTGCCACCTTGCCGATGCGCGCCTTCGTTGCCGCCGCTTCGAGGCGCAGCGCGCCTTGCGTATCGCCGATGGTGGCATCGCCGACCAGGCTCTCGATATCGACGTCGGTGCCGCGCGGGACCGTCAGCCGCACCGTCAGGTTGTGCGAACCCGCCTCGGTCAGGTGCGAGAAATCGAACCAATGATGCCAGTCCCAGACAGACTCGTTTTCGTTGTATTCTCCGCCTTCGATATCGAGCCGGCCGTCGCGAACGGCAACGTGCAGTCCGTTCATGCGCTCTTTGGCGCCCCACGCCTCGACAGTCATGGGGCCGCCATCGCGGACATTGACGATCAGAGTGCCCACGATGTCGTCCGTCTTGACGCTGCGCGCGTCGTAATTGCGCGCCGGCCAAACGGTCCAGTTGCCGGCTCCGGGATGTTGCCACGGTCGCGGCGGTGCCGGGGGGGCGGGAGGAGCCGGAGGAGCAACGGGACGATTGCCCGCCTGCACCTCGCCCAATCCGCTCAGCGAAGGAAGAATCAGAAAGCCCGCGCAGAAGGCGCCGGCCAGGATCGATTTCAATTTCAACGTCATTGCAAAGTGGCTCCGCTGACCGGGATCGGTCCAGACGGAGATAAGGCCGGCGCATCTCGTACGCATAGAGCGGCAAGAACGCTGGCCGGCCCTGTGAACCGGGAATGGGAACAAACTAGCGACGTGTCGGACAGGTTCATGCCACCAGGCGGTATCCGCCGCTTTCCGTAACCAGGATCTGGGCCTCCGTCGGATTGCGCTCGATTTTTTGTCTGAGGCGGTAGATGTGGGTTTCCAGGGTGTGCGTCGTGACGGCCGGGTTATAGCCCCAGACTTCGTGCAACAACTTTTCACGGCCGACGGTCTCGCCGGAGCGATAGAGGAATTTCAGAATATTCGTCTCCTTCTCGGTGAGCCGGATTTTTTTGCCCTGTTGATCGATCAGCACTTTGGCGCTGGGGCGAAACGTGTAGGGACCGACGCGATAGACGGCCTCCTCATTCTGTTCGTGGCTTCGCAGATGGGCATGAATGCGCGCCATAAGCACGGCGAAGCGAAACGGTTTGGCGATGTAATCATTGGCTCCCGCGTCCAGGCCTTCGATGACGTCGTCATCGGCGTCTTTCGCCGTCAGCAGGACGATGGGGCAGGTCACCCCTGCCGACCGGAATTCGCGGCACAGCGCGCGGCCGTCCCCGTCGGGCAGGCCTACATCCAGCACCATGAACTCGAAGAGTTCTTCTGCCGCAAAGACGCGCGCCTCGGCGCAACTGCCGGCCTCGACAGGATCGTATTCGCCTTCCGCTGCGAACTGCTCGGCCAACGAGACGCGTAACACCGGATCATCGTCAACCAGGAGGACACGCTTGACACTCGGCATTCGGGCTCCTTGGCATTGGTCGGCTGGCGACGAGTCTATCCGGTTTCCCTTGCCGGGTGTATGTCCGCGAGCAGAGGAATTCATGGCGCATATGAAGCCTGGCTCGACGACACGGCAGCGCTCTGTCCGGGGCGAAGGGCAAAAGGCGGGACCTGCCATCGAGGATTGTGCCCGCGCCATCGACGCGATGCGTCGCGGGGCGCGGGTTCGTATCGAGAGCCCGGATCGCAAAATTTTTGCGCTGGCGGTGGAGACGGCCACCGACAAAGGTCTGGAAACCATCGGGCGCCCTTCCAGCTCCGCGCTTCTGCTTCTGACGCACGCGCGCGCCCGCACCCTCAAAATTCGCCGCTATACGCCTGGGGTGGTTGCCGTGCGACCGCCAATGCCGCTCCGCGCGGACCGGTTGCGGACCATCGCCGATCCGACCACCGATCTCGCCGAACCGCTGAAAGGACCCTTCGACACGATCCGCGAAGCGCTCGATCCTTCCTTCGCCGCGGCCGTCAAGCTGGCAAAGCTTGCCGGTCTGCTGCCCGCGGCGCTGGTCTGGAACGCTTCGCCGCGCTCGGCCGGCGATGTCATCATTTCGGCGCGCGCCATCATGGATTACGACCGCGAAGCCGCCGAAGCGCTGTCGATCGTCACGCGGGCGCGGGTCCCTCTCGACGGTGCCGAGCGCACGGAGCTCGTGGCTTTTCGCTCCGGCGAAGGCGGGCCCGAGCACTATGCGATCGTCATCGGGGCGCCCGCGACCAACCAACCGGTGCTCACCCGCCTGCACTCGGAATGTTTCACCGGCGACCTTCTGGGCTCGCTCAAATGCGACTGCGGCTCGCAGTTGCGAGGCGCGATCGACGTCATCGCCAAAGCCGGCGACGGGGTGCTGCTGTACCTCGCCCAGGAGGGTCGCGGAATCGGTCTGATCAACAAGCTGCGCGCTTACCGGCTGCAGGATCAGGGGTTCGATACGATCGAGGCCAACGAGCGGCTGGGTTTCGAGCCGGATGAGCGGCTGTATGCAATCGCGGCCCGCATGCTGCGGCTGCTCGGGTACAAATCCGTCCGCCTCCTGACGAATAATCCCGACAAGGTGAAAGCCCTGAACGCCGAAGGCGTCCCTGTGGTCGAGCGTGTGCCGCACGCCTTTCCCGACAATCCGCACAACCGCGCCTATCTGAAGACCAAGGCAAAGAAGGCGGGACATATGTTCTGAGCCTGCGGTGCGGCAGAGGCTCATGCGGTTACAGGCGGACGCGTGCCGAATATCGCCGTGCCCACGCGCACATGCGTCGCTCCGAAGCGAATCGCGGTCTCGAAATCGGCGCTCATCCCCATGCTGAGGAAGGAAAGCGCATGGGCTCGCGCGAGCTTCGCCAGAAGGGCGAAGTGGGGCGCCGGAGCTTCCAGCTCTGGCGGAATGCACATCAGGCCCTGCACCGGCAGATGAAGCGAATCCCGGCAAAGCGCGATAAAGGCGGGCGCCTCGCGCGGCCCTACCCCCGCTTTCTGCGGCTCTTCCCCCGTATTCACCTGGATGAACAAAGACAGCGCACGCCCGCACCGGTCGAGTTCGGCACGCAAAGCATGGGCGAGTTTCGGGCGGTCCAGAGAATGGATCGCGTCGAACAGCGCCACGGCTTCGCGCACCTTGTTCGTTTGCAGCGGGCCGATGAGATGCAATTCGACGGCCGGGTTGGCGGTTTTCAGCGCCGGCCACTTGGCTTTTGTCTCCTGCACGCGATTTTCTCCGAAGACCCGTTGGCCGGCGGCGAGAACGGGGCGAATGGCATCGCTATCGAAGGTCTTGGAAACGGCAATCAGCGTGGTGAACGCAGCCGGCGAAACGGCGGCCTTTCTTGCCGTCTCGATGCGCGCGAGGATATCGCGCAAACCATGGACGGACGCTACATCGGTGGAATTGTTGCAAAAGGGCATGAGATGGCGGACGGGCTCGCGCGCGCGAACCTAGCAAGAGCTGCCGCGCGGCTCAATCGGCATCTGGGCTGTCCGTTGCCGGCTCTCGTATACCTGACGGACGACGACCGCGCCGTCGATCCGCTATCCGCGGTGCGCGCACTTCCGCGTCGCAGCCTGGTGATCCTGCGGGCGAGAGACGATTCCCGCCGGGTTGCGCTCGCCGCAGCGATCGCGTCGCTTGCGAGACAATATGATCTGCGCTGGATCGTCGCCGGCGACCCCGATCTTGCTTCCCGGACGGGCGCGGATGGCGCGCATTTTCCGGAAGCCCGCATGGCGGAGGCGCATCACTGGCGGGCTTTGCGCCCGCACTGGCTGATTACCTGCGCGGCGCACTCGCTGACCGCATGCCTGCGCATAGCCCGTTTCGGCGCAGACGCGGCTCTGCTGGCTCCGGTTTTCGCGACCCAAAGCCACAGCGACGGCAAGTCTCTCGGCCCCATCCGGCTTCGCTTCATCGCCCGACAATCGCCGGTTCCGGTCTATGCGCTTGGCGGTATCGATGCCGGCAGCGCAGTGCGGCTGGCGGGTTCCCGGCTTGCAGGGCTCGCTGCGGTGCGCGGACTTTGCGAATAGCCCTTTTGTCGATCAAACGTGAAATTGCATGTGCAGGAAGGCGGCCCGCAGTTCGACGCCCCTTTTACCGTCATAAAACACGCCTGCGTCCCGCGTAAAGTCCAGATATTGCCAACCCAGCGTGAGCTGAAGATTCGAATTGACGACGTAGCCGGCCGATGGTTCGTAGCCAGTCTGGCGCAGTCCCGGCAGATTCGCCTCGCGGCCGGCCACTGCTTCGGAATATTCGATGCCAAATATCCAGGGGCCTGTCGCAGCGGTGGCGCTCAACCGGAACGATCGCGTGAGGCCTCCACGAAATGCCTCGTCGATGTCGAATGAATAGCCGTTCGACTGGCGGAAACCTCCGCCCAGCGAGAGCTTGACCGCTTCGAGATCATAATCGAGTGAAGTCCCCACTCCCCAATCCAGCAGATCGTCCTGCTGTGTCATCCGTTCTTCCCCGTGAGCGACTGCCATGCCGGCATAGGCTTCGGTTGAAACGGGACCGATATCGCCCTGATAGTTGGCCACAGCCTCCAGCAGGTCGGTGCGATGGTCCTGAGGGTCGCTGCCCCGACTTATAAAGGGCAGACCGTCCCGGGCTTCGTAAGGTGTGAAGGACCCGCCAATTTCGATACCGGACAGGCGCGCGGAATAGAAAGAAATTTTCGCATAATTTTCAGTCGCGAAAACGCCTGTGCGTATTTGAAAAATATTCGTGAAGGCCTGTCCGGTCGAAGGGTCGCGATAGAAAGTCACGTTGGCATCATCAATGGCGACCGGGTCATCGACCTTTGGGCCAGTTGTGGAAAGCGCGTAAGCGGCGCCATCCTGCTGGCCCAGCTCCACCCGGCCATAATCCGTTTGCAGCGACAGATAGCCCTTCTCGAAGACTCGATTGCCGTAATTGTCGCCCGAAAGCGCGTCATGCCACACGAGAAAGTCGGTGTTTAGTCCCAGCTCCCAGCCATTGCCAAACAGATGGACGAGATTCGCTGCAACGAGGCCGGAGCCAGTCAGGCCGCTGCCCTCGATATCGCCGCCCTGTTTGGCCCCATAAGCTGCCCCCGATGCACTGCCCCCCAGCGCGGCGGTCCAGCCGTCGAGCGAGAGCGATAAAGGCGTAAGGTTCCAGCCTGTCGAATCCCCGGCCCATGCGGGCTGGGCCGCAAACACGATTGTTGCCGTAATAAGTAGAAGCCGTCGCACGGCCGCCTCCTGCCGTCCCCAGGGACGTCTATACACGACAGACGAAGCACAGCATTTATTTGAGGCCCTGGCGGCGGCAGGAGGAAAGTGCCGACGTTGCGCGCCCCCGGCAAGAAACGTATAAGCGCGGCCGGGCTTGATCGGCTTTGGGCGGCGCACGGTGTCGCGGGATTTATAGGATATCGAATTCCATGCGGGCTTTGACCGTTGTCTTTTGCGCGCTGTTCCTGGCGGCGTGCGGCAGTTCCTCTTCCAACGACATGCCGGACACAAACACCGGCGCGACCGCTATCTCCAGCGACAGTGGCCGTGTGACGCTCGGCGTGAACTCCTATCTCTGGCATGCCACGCTCGATACGCTTGCCTTCATGCCGCTGGCTTCCGCCGATCCGTTCGGCGGCGTGATCATCACGGACTGGTATTCCGCACCAGAAGATCCCGGCGAGCGCATGAAGGTGACCATCTATATCCTCGACCGCCGCCTGAGGGCCGACGGCCTCAAGCTTGCGGTCTTCCGTCAGACCCATTCGGCCGAAGGTTGGGCGGATGCCCAGGTCAATCCCGACATTGCGACCAAGCTGGAAGATGCGATCCTGACCCGCGCCCGCGAGCTTCGACTCGCGAGCGAGCCCCCCCAGGGATAATTTCGAACGTCGCTGCAGGCCTTCCATTCTCCCGCCGCCTTCGGCGACGGAAGCGAGGCAGGGGAGAAAGAGGCGGCATATGGCGCGGTACAACGCCAGGGACTCCGAAGCGCGCTGGCAGGCGGAGTGGGAGCGCCGCGATGTCTTTGCCGCGAGGAACGGGAGCGCACGCCCCAAATGTTACGTGCTCGAAATGTTTCCCTACCCTTCCGGCCGCATTCATATGGGCCATGTGCGCAATTATACGATGGGCGACGTCATCGCCCGCTTTCGTCGCGCGCAAGGGTTCAACGTCTTGCATCCCATGGGCTGGGACGCGTTCGGTCTGCCTGCCGAAAACGCGGCGCGCGATCAGGGCGTCAACCCCCGCGAATGGACCTATGCCAACATCGCGGCCATGCGCGGCCAGCTCAAATCCATGGGTTTGGCGCTCGACTGGAGCCGCGAGTTTGCAACCTGCGATGCGTCATACATCAAACATCAGCAGAAGCTGTTTCTGGATTTCTACCGCGAAGGCCTCGTCTATCGCGCCGAAGCCAACGTCAACTGGGATCCGGTCGATCGCACGGTTCTGGCCAACGAACAGGTGATCGAAGGCCGCGGCTGGCGCTCCGGCGCACCCGTCGAGCGGCGAAAACTCGCGCAATGGTTTTTCAGGATTACGGCGTTCGCGGACGATCTGCTGGAGGCCCTCGACCGGCTGGAACGCTGGCCGGAAAAAGTGCGGCTGATGCAGAAGAACTGGATCGGCCGCTCGGAGGGCCTGCGGTTTTCCTTTGCGCTCTCCAACGGCCAGTCGGTCGAAGTGTTTTCCACGCGTCCGGATACGCTTTTTGGCGCCAGCTTCGTTGCCCTGTCGCCGGATCATCCGTTGACGGAGGAGCTGGCGAAAGACAATCCGGCGCTGGCGGATTTTGTCGCCCGGTGCCGCCGGCTTGGCACGGCCGAAGAGACGATCGAGACCGCGGAAAAGCGCGGTTACAATACCGGCCTGACGGCCGCGCATCCCTTCGCCCCCGCTTGGCAACTGCCCGTTTTTGTCGCGAACTTCGTGCTGATGGCCTATGGCACCGGCGCGATCTTCGGCTGTCCGGCGCACGATCAGCGCGATCTCGAATTTGCCCGCAAGTATGGGCTGCCGGTTCTGCCGGTAGTCGTTCCCGAGGGAGTGGAAGCAGCGGACTTTGCCATCGGCGAGGAAGCCTGGCTGGGGCCCGGCAGGCTCGCGAATTCGCGCTTTCTCGACGGCCTCGATGTCGAAGGCGCGAAGCGCGAAGTTGCAAATCGCCTGGAGGCGTCCGGGTGCGGTGTGCGCACGGTCAATTACCGCCTGCGCGACTGGCTCGTTTCGCGGCAGCGCTATTGGGGCTGCCCGATTCCGATGGTGCATTGCAGCGTCTGCGGCATTGTACCGTTGCGCGAAAGCGATCTGCCACTTCTGCTGCCGGAAGATGCGCGCTTCGACGTTGCAGGAAATCCGCTGGATCATCACCCGGCCTGGAAGCACGTCGTCTGTCCTGTCTGCGGCAACCCGGCTCGCCGGGACACCGATACGCTCGACACTTTCGTCGATTCGTCGTGGTATTTCGCACGCTTCTGCGACACGCAGGCGGACCAACCCGTCAACCGGGACGCTGCGGATTACTGGCTTCCCGTGGATCAGTATATCGGGGGCATCGAACACGCGATCCTGCATCTTCTGTACTCGCGTTTCTTTGTGCGCGGCCTGAGAAAACTGGGCTATGTCGGCATCGACGAGCCGTTCGCGGGGCTCTTCACACAGGGAATGCTGTGCCACGAAACCTACCGCGCTCCGGACGGCCAATGGCTGCCGCCCGAGGACGTGGAGCGACGCGACGGCGTTGCGGTGCGCAAAGGCACCAACGTGCCCGTGACGATCGGGCCTTCGGAAAAGATGTCGAAATCGAAGAAGAATGTGATCGCGCCCGAGACCATCATCGATGTCTTCGGCGCCGACACGATCCGGTGGTTCATGCTGTCCGACACGCCGCCGGAGCGCGATATCGAGTGGACGGAACGAGGCGCCGAAGGGTGCTGGCGCTTTGTCCAGCGCGTCTACAGGCTCGTTACGGAAGCGAAAGGAATCGATCCGGCCGAAACAAGCGCCGCCGGATGTGCGCGGGACGCGACGCTCGAATTGCGCCGCGCCACCCATCGCGCCATCCGGGCCGTGACGGACGACCTGGAGGCCTTGCGGTTCAACCGCGCCGTGGCGCAGATTTACACGCTGACCAATGCGCTGGAAGCTGCCGGCGCGGCGAGCGGTTCGGCACGGCGGGAAGCGTTGGAAACTTTGGCAAGACTGATCAATCCGATGATGCCCCATCTCGCGGAAACCTGTTGGGCCGCTCTCGGTCGCGACACGCTTCTTGCCGAGGAGCCGTGGCCGGCGGCCGATCCAGACCTGCTTCGGTCGGACAGCATCACGATTGCGGTGCAGGTCAACGGAAAGCGCCGCGGCGAAATGGAAGTGCCGATGGAGGCGGACGATGAATTCGTTCGAAGCCGTGCGCTGGCGCTGGACAGCGTGGTTCGCGCCCTCGATGGAAAGCCTCCGCGCCGGATCATTGTCGTGCGGGGACGCATCGTGAATGTCGTCGCATGACGCAGCAACCGTTCCGATTCGCGTGTGGACTGGCGTTGGCCCTTGCAACGGGGGCGTGCGGCTTCCATCCGTTATATGGCGAGATCGGCAACAAGCCGGGTGGGCAATCGGTGTTCCATTCGATCTATGTCGACCCGATTCTGGGCGAGCGAATCGGCTATGAACTCCGAAACAACCTGATCCAGTCTCTTCAGGGCTCGGCGAGCCCGGACGGCGCGGTCTATAGGTTGAGGGTCACGACGACGCAGGGCACCGAGGGCATCGCCGTGGAGCCCGATGCTTCGATCACCCGCTACAATTTCAACATGATCGCGCATTACGAGCTGGCGGACATCCATACGGGCCGCGTCATGACGAGCGGTACCGAAACCACGCTGTCGGAATACGACGTGGTGTCTTCGCCATATTCGACGTTGATTGCGCAACAGGCGGCGCAGGAACGCGCCACCCAAGACGTGGCCAACCGCATCCGGGTGGAGTTGGCAGTTTTTTTCCACAATGCAGCGAAATGATAATCAAGACAGCCGGCGGCGACGGCTTCGTCGCGCGACCACCCGCGAATCTGTCCGCTGCGCTGCTTCACGGCCCCGATCAGGGATTGGTTCGCGAACGCGCCGACACGCTTGCAAAGTCGGTCTGCGCGGATCTTCGCGATGCTTTTCGCGTCAGCGAGCTTGATGAGGCAACCATGCTGGCCGATCCCGCGCGGCTGGCGGACGAAGCGGCGGCTCTTTCCATGACGGGAGGCCGCCGGGTCGTGCGCGTTCGTTCGGCGGGAAATGCGCTGGCCGAGGTTTTCGAAGCGCTGCTGCAGGATTCCGCCTGCTGCGCGCTGGTTATCGTGGAGGCGGGCGATTTACCCAAAGGGACACCTCTGCGCGAAATTTTCGAAGAGGCGAAAAACGCCGCTTCCGTCGCATGCTACCCCGATTCGACCGCGGGCTTGGCGCAGCTTGTGCGAAGCGCACTCAAGGTCGAAGGGGTGACGCTTTCCGACGATGCCCTGGAGGAAGCGGTTTCCCTTCTTGGCGCCGACCGCGCGATGAGCCGGCAGCAAATCGAAAAGCTGGCGCTGTACGGGCGGGGAGGCGGGCAGCTTCAGGTTGCGGACATTCGCGCTGTCATGGGTGACGAGGCCGAGGCACGGGTGGAGGAAGTCTGCGACGCGGCCGGCGAAGGCGACTGGATACGGCTCGATCGCTCCCTGGAGCGCCTGTGGTCGGCCAGTACAACCCCGGTCGGCATTCTGCGCGTGGCGATGGCCCATTTTCAGCGGCTGGTGCTCGCCAAGGCTGCGCGCGGTCATGAGCTTGAGGCTCTGATGAAACGCCGACCGGCGATCCATTTCTCGCGCGTTTCATCGTTCAAGGCCCAAATGCAGCGCTGGAGTGTCCCGCGATTGCAGGAGACCCTCGATCTGCTGCTTGAAACGGAAGTCCTCTGCAAAACGACCGCCGTACCGGGCGAAGCCGCCTGCGCGCGCGCGCTGTTCACGGTGGCGGCGTGGGCAAAGCTGCGCGATTGAATCCCGTTCCGCGCACCACCACCATCCATTCGATCTAGCCGAACCGGCCGGTGATGTACTCTTCGGTCCGTTTGTTTGAAGGGCTGGTGAACATCCGATCGGTGGTGCCGAACTCGATCAACTCGCCCAAAAACATGAAGGCGGTGAATTCGGACACGCGCGAGGCCTGCTGCATGTTGTGCGTCACGATCACGATCGTGTAATCGGTGACAAGCTCGTCGATCAGCTCTTCGATTTTTGCCGTCGAGATGGGGTCGAGAGCCGAACACGGTTCGTCGAGAAGAATGACCTCCGGCTTGATCGCCACGGAGCGCGCGATGCACAGGCGCTGCTGCTGGCCGCCGGACAAGCTCAAGCCCGATTCCTTAAGCTTGTCCTTCACTTCGCCCCACAGGGCTGCGCGCTTCAGCGCATTTTCGACGCGGCCGTCCAACTCGGATTTGCTGGTATGCTCGAAAAGCCGGATGCCGTAGGCGATGTTTTCGTAGATGGTCATCGGAAACGGCGTCGGTTTTTGAAACACCATGCCGATCTGCGCGCGCAGGAGATTGACATCCTGATCCGTGCTGAGGAGGTTTCGGCCATTGAACAGGACTTCGCCGGTCGCGCGCTGGTTGGGGTAGAGCTCGTAAATGCGGTTCAGTACCCGCAACAGCGTGGACTTGCCGCAACCCGAAGGCCCGATAAACGCGGTCACCTTGCGGTCGTAGAGCGCGACGCTGACGTTTTTCAGCGCTGCCGCGTCGCCGTAAAAAAAAGACAAGTCGCGAATGTCGATCCGCGCCTTGAGCCCGTTTGGTTTCATTTCGCTCATTGCGACATCCGTTTGGATTCGAAGAGGCGGGCGAAGATGCTCAGGAACAAAACGGCGAGCGTTATGAGCAGTGCCCCAGACCAGGCGAGCCGGTGCCAGTCCTCATAAGGGGACATGGCGTAGTCGAAGATGACCTTGGGCAGGGTTGCCATCGGCGCGTTCAGATCGGTGCTCCAGAGCTGGTTGCCGAACGAAGTGAACAGGAGCGGCGCGGTTTCGCCGGAGATCCGCGCGATCGCCAGCAGGATGCCGGTGATCATGCCGGCCCGTGCCGCGCGCCAGGTGACCGTCCGGATGACGAAGAACCGCGGCGTTCCAAGCGCCGCCGCCGCTTCTCGCAAGGTGTCGGGAACAAGAAGCAGCATGTTTTCCGTCGTGCGCACCACCACCGGAACGACAAGAACGGCCAGCGCCGCCGCGCCCGCAAGCGCGGAAAAATGGCCCATGTTCACAACCACGAGTTCGTAGATAAACAGGCCAATAAGAATCGAGGGCGCGCTCAACAGAATGTCGTTGACGAAGCGGACGACGGCGGCGAAACGGCTGTGCCGGCCATACTCCGCGAGATAGGTGCCGGCGAATATTCCGATCGGCGTTCCCACGGCGACAGCCAGCACGCTCAGAATAAGGCTGCCGACGATGGCGTTGGCCAGGCCGCCATTCGAGCCGGGCGAAAGTGTTCGTTCCATAAATACCGTGGCGGTGGTCGCGGGGGCGCCCTCGAAAACGAGCGTTCCCAGAATGAGCACGAGCCAGCCGATTCCGATGAGTGCCGCGAGTACCGACAGCGCGAGAAACAGGCGATTTCCGAATCGCCGGCGCGCATAACGTCTGCGATTCATTGCGAGCCTCCCGAACGCGCATTGAGACTGCGCAGCATCAATTGGGCCACTGCGAGAACCACAAAGGTGATGAAAAAGAGGACCAGTCCGATGGCGATCAACGAGGAAACGTAGAGATCGCCGAGGGCTTCCGCGAATTCATTGGCGATGGTGGCCGATATGGTGGTGCCGGGGGCGAACAGCGAAGTGGCGATGCGATGGGCGTTGCCGATGACAAACGTCACCGCCATGGTTTCGCCAAGCGCCCGGCCCAGCGCAAGCATCGCGCCGCCAACCACACCGACGCGCGTAAACGGAAGCACCACGTTCCACATCACTTCCCAGGTCGTGCAGCCCAGACCATAGGCGGCCTCCTTCAGCATCGGCGGCACGGTCTCGAACACATCGCGCGTCACCGCCGAAATGAAGGGCAGGATCATGATCGACAGAATCAGGGAGGCGGTGAAGATGCCGATTCCGTAAGGCGGCCCGGCAAAAAGAATGGATAATCCGGGTACGCCGGCGAACGTGTCGATCACCCAGGGTTCGATGGTCTGCTGGAAAAACGGCGCAAACACGAACAGTCCCCAGG
>DATCBQ010000036.1:0-7705 GCA_036511745.1 Rhizomicrobium sp. | reverse complement strand
TTGTTGACGCGGGCAAATTTCGCGAGCGCCGGCGACGGATGCGGCTCGACGGCGAGCAATGGCGCCAGACCATGCGCCACCCAGCCCTTCAAAAGCGCGCTCCCCATCCGCCCCGCGCCGATGAGCAAGATTGCGGGCTTAAGCGCGTGCATGGCTCGCGACCGACGCTCCGGTTGAGGCTGCGCATTCACAGAATTGCAGCGCCACACAGGCTCCTCCCCCACGAAGCGAAGCGCAGTGGGGCGAGGGGGACCATGCGCAGCATGGTGGAGGGGGCGGTCCCAGGCGCGATGTTCGTGGTTGGCCCCCTCCGTCTCGCACGGACTTTTCGTCCGTGCGATCCACCTCCCCCGCTTCGCTATCGCTCGCAGAGGAGGAGCCCTTCTTCCGTCCTTACGCCTGGCCGGCGCATTCGAGGATGGCGGCGGCGACGGCTTCTTCCGCCGTCTTGCCGCCCCACAGCACGAACTGGAAGGCCGGGTAATAATGCTCGCATGCTTCCACCGCGAGATTGAGCAGCGCCTCGCATTGCGCCGGGCTGACGCGGGATTCGGGAAAGATCATGGCGTGACGGAAAACCAGCGCGCCGTCTTCGGAGAACAGATCGAAATGGCCGATCCACAATTTGGAATTGATATGCGCCAGCAGCTTGGCGATTTCCGTGCGGCGCGGCTCGTCGACCCGCATGTCGAACGCCGAGGACAGATGCAGCGATTGCAGATCGTCGCGCCAGGTGAAGCAGAAATGATGGTCGCACCAGCGCCCGGACACCGAGAGGTTCAACTCGTCGCGTCCGTTGCGCTCGAACGGCCAGCCATGTTCCTCGACCGTCTGCTCCAGCATGTCGAGAGCATGGAACTCGGCAACTCCTTCGTGCTGCTGGACGACGGTCATGGGGAGAACTCCTCTACCGGAGACTGGCAATTAACGAAGCACGGGCGAAAAACGAAGCAGGGGCGAAAAACGAAGCACCTTGCCTCAACCTGACACAAGATTTTGTAGCCAGACAAGAGTCCGACCCGCAACCTGTCGGGGACGGCACGCTCATTCACAACTTTGTCAGCGCGGGGTCCGTTCCGCCGCCGCGATTGTGTTGCGTCTGCAAAACCTGCGCTTCGAGCGCCGCGATGCGGGCCGCGAGACGGTCGTTCTCGGTGCGCGCCAATGCCGCCATGGCCTTGACCGCATCGAATTCCTCGCGGGGGACGAAATCCATGTCGGTCACCAGTTTTTCCAGCCGCTGGCGCATGAATGTGTCAACTTCCGCGCGTACGCTTTGCGCCGCGCCCGCGGCATCGGTGAAGATGCGGGCGATCCCGTCCAGCAGCGGATTGTCGGTCTGCATAGGTCTCTCCTTGCCGGGGCGTATATGGCGGGCGGGAGCGGCGGGAACAAGGTACCCCCAGGGATCGGCGGATTTGCCTTCTTTCCGCCTCTTTGGCGCGTCCACCGATTGAGGTAAGTCTCCATCCCGCCACCTGACAGATAACAAATGTTCCAAGCGACGCTCCCCTATCCGGATCTGAACCCGGTTCTGCTCCATCTCTGGATATTTTCGATCCGCTGGTACGCGCTCGCCTATATCGCGGGGCTGCTGCTGGGGTGGTGGTTTGCCGTGCGGCTGCTCCGCAACAAATCGCTGTGGATCGATCCCCCTTTCGCCGGCAACGCGCCCGCCACGGCCGACGACATCGGCGATCTCGTCGTGTGGGCGACTTTCGGCGTCATTCTCGGCGGACGGATAGGCTGGGTTCTGTTCTACGGCACAATCCTGTGCAGCGTTTCGCCGCACGGCGCGATGTGTCTGCCGCCCGCCGGCGGCGATCCGCTGCCTTTCGGATTTCTCACCGATCCGCTGCGAATCGTGGCGGCGTGGGAAGGCGGCATGTCGTTTCACGGCGGCATGATCGGAACGGCGGTTGCGATCTGGCTGTTCTGTCGCCGGCGCAAACTCGACACCGTGATGGTGGGCGATATCGTGGCGAGCGTGGCGCCGATCGGATTGTTCTTCGGCCGCGTCGCCAATTTCGTGAACGGCGAATTGTGGGGCAAGGTTACGCACGTGCCCTGGGCGATGGTGTTCTGCACCCATTATATCCGCGCGACGAATGGCGGGCGTTGCCCGGCCGGGCTCGCGCCGCGGCATCCCAGCCAGTTGTACGAGGCCGCGCTGGAAGGCGTGGTGCTGTTCGCGATCCTGCAGACCGGTATTCACCGGTTCCGCTGGCAGGACCGGCCCGGGCTCACCGCGGGTGTGTTTTTTCTCGGCTACGGACTCTTTCGCGCTTTCGTGGAGTTTTTCCGCGAACCCGATGCGCCGTTCCTGGGTCCGGTCAGCATGGGACAGGCGCTGTCGGCGCTGATGTGGGTCGCGGGCGCATTCTTGATTGCCCGGGCGCTGCGCCCGCGCCCCGTGGTTGTGTGAAGGAGCAGAACGAACTCGGCCGGCGCATCGCGCGGCTGATCGCAGCGCAGGGGCCGATTTCGATCGCGCAATTCATAACCCTGGCGCTGCACGATCCCCGCGGCGGTTATTACGCAACACGCGATCCGCTCGGCGCCGATTTCATCACCGCGCCGGAAATGACGCAGGCCTTCGGCGAATTGCTGGGCCTGTGGTGCGCGCAAGTCTGGCACGAGCAGGGAAAACCCAACCCTGCGCGGCTGGTGGAGCTAGGACCGGGGCGCGCAACCCTGATGGCCGATGCGCTGCGCGCGGCGCGGCTGATTCCGCAATTCCTTGCGGCACTCGAAGTGGTGCTGGTGGAAACCAGTCCCGTGCTTGCAGCGATTCAGAAGGAGACATTGCGCGACTGCGCTGCCACATTGCGATGGGTGACAAGCGCCGCGGATATCGCTCGCGACCGGCCCCAGTTCACCATCGCCAACGAATTTCTCGATGCGCTGCCGATCCGCCAGTTTGCGATGAGGGAAAAATTCTGGTGCGAACGGTTGGTGGGCCTGGACGATACCGACGAGCTCGCCTTCGTCTTCGCGCCCGCGCCGTGGAGGCTTTCCCTTCCGCCCGAGCGCGGCGAGCCCGCGCCCGGCGCGGTGTATGAAACATGCGCGGCCGCGAATGCGCTGGTCGAGGACCTCGCACGCGGCATCGCGGCCGAAGGCGGAGCGGCGCTGTTCATCGACTATGGCCATACGGGTACGGGCTTCGGCGATACCTTGCAGGCGGTGGGGGGCAATCGGTTCAAGGATGTTCTTGCCGCGCCCGGCGAAGCGGATCTCTCGGCGCATGTCGATTTCGACGCGATCGCACGGGCAGCGCGCGCGGGCGGCGCGGAAGTTTATGGGCCGCTCGCACAGGGAAAATTTCTGGAAGCACTGGGCATTCGCGAACGCGCCGCGACACTGGCGCAAACCGCGAGCGCAGAACTGGCCGCCGTCGATCGCCTGACCCAGCCGGAACAGATGGGCACGCTGTTCAAGGCGCTGGCCATCCTGCCAAAATCCTCGCCACCGCCCCCGGGATTCTAAGGACACACCCGAAAAAGCATTCACGCGGAGACGCGGAGTCGCGGGAGCAAACAGTGAACGAGCGTCACAGAAATGATAACTGTTTGCGCGCCATTGCGCGAAAAGCAGGTTTTCTTGTCCCGTCCCGTTTCGCCATTCCAATTTCTCCGCGGACTCCGCGTCTCCGCGTGAGATATTTTTCTGCGGCGAATCTGTTAGAAAGTGAAAAATGCTGACGGCGCCCCATCTCGAAAAACGCACCCGCATCGCGCACGGCTTCTTCACGCGCGAAGGCGGGGTTTCCGCCGGCATCTACACTTCGCTCAATTGCGGACCGGGATCTCAGGATGCGCGCGAAGCGGTGATCGAGAACCGCAGAACAGCCCTTGCAACCCTGGCGCCGGCGAGCGCGGCCACGCTCGTCACCCTCCATCAGATTCACAGCGCCGAAGCGATATGTGTTAGCGAGCCGTGGGCCGTCGGCGAAGCACCGAAAGCCGACGCAATGGCGACGCGCACGCCGGGGCTGGCGCTGGGCATTCTCACCGCCGATTGCGCGCCGGTGTTGCTGGCCGACGACGAGGCCGGTGTCGTCGGCGCGGCGCATGCGGGATGGCGCGGCGCCCAATCGGGCGTCATCGAAGCCGTGGTGGCGGCGATGGAAAGCCTGGGCGCGGGGCGCGCGCGCCTCGCCGCCTGCGTCGGCCCCTGCATCGGCCAAAAAAACTACGAAGTGAGCGACGAATTCCGCGCGGCGTTTCTCGCCAGCGAACCTGCCAGCACGCGATTCTTCGCCACGGGCGTGCGTCGCACGCATTGGCAGTTCGATCTCGAAAGTTTTGTTGTGGAACGTCTGCAACGGGCCCGCGTTGGCGAAATCGCGAACCTCGGCGCCTGCACCTATGCCGACGAGAACAGGTTTTTCAGCTTCCGCCGGGCCACCCACAAAGGCGAGCGCGATTACGGCCGGCAGCTCTCCGCTATCCTGCTGACGTGACGAAACGGCTTCGCCGCATTGCCCGTTTACCCCCGGCGCGGCGCTTGCTAGAAGGCGTCACCAATTCTTCGCATCGGGACCGGATGTCGAAGGCCGGGGGGCGTTGATGAGCGACGACAGCGGGACGCGGGGCATGAAGCTGCTGGCGGGCAATTCCAATCGCCAGCTCGCCGACGCCATCAGCCAATATCTGAAAATCCCTTTCACCAGCGCCGTGGTGCGCCGTTTCGCGGACATGGAAGTGTTCGTCGAGATTCAGGAAAACGTCCGCGGCGAGGACATGTTCGTCATCCAGTCCACCAGCTATCCCGCCAACGACAATCTGATGGAGCTGCTGATCGTCACCGATGCGCTGCGCCGGGCCAGCGCGCGGCGCATCACCGCCGTGATCCCCTATTTCGGCTATGCGCGGCAGGACCGAAAAGTCGGTCCGCGCACGCCCATTTCCGCCAAGCTTGTGGCCAATCTGATCATGGGCGCGGGCGCCAACCGCGTGCTCACCGTCGATCTCCACGCGGGACAGATCCAGGGCTTCTTCGACATTCCGACCGACAATCTCTACGCCCAGCCGGTGATGGTGAAAGACATCCAGGATTACATCGCCGGACGCAGCCTGATGGTGGTCTCGCCCGATGTGGGCGGCGTGGTGCGCGCGCGCGGACTGGCCAAGCGGCTGGGCGCCGATCTCGCCATCGTCGACAAGCGGCGCGAGCGCGTGGGCGAATCCGAAGTGATGAACATCATCGGCGACGTGCGCGGACGCGTTTGCCTGCTGGTGGACGACATCGTGGATTCGGGCGGTACGATCTGCAATGCGGCCGAGGCGCTGCTGCGCGAAGGCGCCGAGGAAGTCTATGCCTATGCCACGCATGGTGTGCTATCTGGCGGCGCGGTGGCGCGCATCCAGGCCTCGAAGCTGAAATCCATGGTGGTCACCGATTCCATCGCCGCCACCGAGGAAGTGCGCAAATGCGCCAATATCCGGCGCATCTCCATCGCGCCGCTGCTGGGCGAAGCGATGCGCCGCATCAACAACGAGGAAAGCGTTTCGAGCCTGTTCGATTAAAAGCGCGTCACGCAAACATAACCCACGACACTTTGCTCACTTGTGATGGGAAGGGAACCCGGCGGGTGGAACCTCTGCTTCCGCCGCTTCGTTCTCTCTACAGGCCTCACCAGCCACATCCAACACAAAGGAAGCATTGCCATGAATTTCAAAACAAAGGTATTGAGCGGCACGGTATTGTCCGCTGTCGCCGGCAGCATGTTGCTCGCCGCCTCCGCGTTTGCGCAAACCGCAAGTCCGTCGGACGGCGCGCCCGCGGGTAGCATGTCCCAGCCATCGGCCACAGAACCCGGCATGACGCCGCAGCCCAACGCCCAGACGCATGAGAGCATGCCCGGCGCGTCGGACATGAGCTCGCCGCAAACGCCGATGTCTTCCTCAACGATGGGCGCGCAGCAATCCTCGTCCTCCGCGATGATGAAGGCGAGCGCCGGCGAACCTCTGAGCAAAGTGAAACACGCCAAGACGACGCTCGCGTCCGCCAGCGTCCAGGATTCCACCGGACAGCCCATCGGGCAGGTGAAGGACGTTCACACGACCAGGCACGGCACGCCCACGATGATCGACGTCATGCTCCAGACGAGCGGCGGCGAAAGCAAGACCGTCGCCATCAAGGCAAGCAAACTTCACTACGATCAATCCAGCAACACGCTGAAGACCGACCTCACGTCAACGGAAGTGCAGGCGATGCCCAAGGCGACAGGCATGTAATCGCGCGCCTCTGCGCGTTTGGAAAAAAAGGCCGGCGGCATTCGCCGGCCTTTTCGTGTGGGACGATCCCCGCGCGGCGCCAGTTGCCCTGCCCGACCCTTTCCGCTAAAAGCCTGCGCTTTCCGCGCCGGACGGAGCATCAGGCCCGTCCCCCAAGGCCGGAATATCAAGGACTTACCCATGCGCGAGATGCAGCAGCTCACCGCCGAGCCCCGAGCCGGCACCGGAAAAGGCCCCTCCTACCGCGTGCGGGTCAAGGGAATGATCCCCGCCATCGTCTATGGCGGCAAGGATGCGCCGGAACCTGTGAGCGTCGAGCGTCTCGCGCTCGAGCGCCACACGGGCACGGGCACGTTCCTCACCACCCTGTTCATGCTGGACGTGGGCGGCAACAAGACCCGCGTCATTCCGCGCGACGTGCAACTCGATCCCGTCACCGATCGACCCGTGCATGTCGATTTCATGCGCCTGCCGGAAGGCGCCAAAGTGAAGATTGCGATTCCCGTGCGCTTCAGGGGCCAGGAAAATTCGCCGGGTCTGAAGCGCGGCGGCGTGCTCAACATCGTGCGCCACGAGGTGGAGCTGCTTTGCCCCGCCGACAACATCCCCGAATATCTCGAAGGCGACCTCTCCAGCCTCGACATCCGCGATTCGATTCACATCTCCGCCTTCAAACTGCCGGACGGCGTCGTGACGACCGTGCGGGAGCGGAACTTCACCGTTGCTTCCATCGTGGCCCCGACCAGCGTCATCGAAGAGCAGCGCGCGGCGGCGGCAGCGGCGGCGGGCGGGACAACGCCGGCGGCAGAAGCCGAGGCAGCTGCGGCGACAGCGGCGCCGGCGGAAGGGGCCGCACCCGCGGCGGCTGGGGCGGTCGCGGCGGGGGCAAAAGCGCCTGCCAAGACTCCCGAGAAGAAATAATCTGCGCAATCCGCGCCGGGGGCGCGGCCCATGTCGGACACGCCTTTTCTCATCGCGGGGCTGGGCAATCCCGGCGCCGAATACGCGCGCAACCGTCACAATGCCGGTTTCATGGCGGCGGAAATTATCCACGACCGCTTTCGCTTTGCGCCCTGGCGGTCGCGCTTTCAGGGCCAATTCGCGGAAGGCGCCATCGCCGGGCGAAAATCATTGCTGCTGAAACCCATGACCTACATGAACGACAGCGGCATTGCCGTCGGCGCCGCTGTGCGATTCTTCAAGCTGCCGCTCGAAGCGGTGGTTATCCTGCATGACGAAGTCGACCTGGCGGCCGGCAAGCTGCGCGCCAAGACGGGCGGCGGCGACGCCGGCAACAACGGCCTGCGCTCGATTACCTCGGTTCTCGGCCCCGATTATCGCCGCGTTCGCATCGGCGTCGGCAGGCCGCCCGCGGAAGGCGGACGCGTCTACAATCATGTGCTGGGAAATTTCTCGAAGGCGGACGAAGATTGGCTCGCGCCGCTGCTGGACGCGATCGCGGA